>NZ_CP021106.3:1304435-1956652 GCF_000355765.4 Nitrosospira lacus
CTACGGTACGGATCGCATAAGCGGTACTGATCAGAATAGCCAGGCTGAAAAACACCATCAAGCCGCCCCATTGCTGAAAACCACCAACCATGGCGTGTAGTTCCGCCACTGCTCCGACCGTTCCTGGCATGCCCATTGCGGCCAGCAACGTTATGGTGGTAAAAAATGCGAAACGCGGCATGACCTGAACCAGCGAGCTGTAATCCTGGATGTTGCGGGTATGGGTGCGGTCATAAAGCAGACCCACCACCAGAAATAATGCACCCGCAATCAGCCCGTGAGCACTCATTTGCAAGACCGCGCCGGTAAACCCCGTTTCATTTAATGTGGAAATCCCCAATAAGACAATGCCCATGTGACTGATGGAAGAATAGGCGACCATGGCTTTAAGATCACTTTGCCTCCAGGCCAGCAAACCGCCATAGATCATGCCGAACAGAGCCAGAAAGACGAGTAAGGATTGTAGAGTCTGGGCGGCCGCCGGCAGGATGACCACCGCTCGGAGTAAGCCGTATGCTCCCATTTTCAGCAATATGCCGGATAGCAGGATACTGACCGGGCTAGGCGCTTCAACGTGAGCCAGCGGCAACCAGCCGTGAAGAGGGAAAATCGGCATCTTGACGCCGAAGCCGATCAGGAAACCGAGGAATGCCCAAACTTGCTGATCCTTGGGCATGTTTTCGGATACATGACTCATCGCGCTCATCAGGGAGACATGTTCCGGCACGTATTGATACACCGCGATCAGGCTGACCAGCATAAAAATCGAACCGCCCATCGTATACAGCACAAAATTAAGACTTGCCGTCTGCCGCCGCTTGCCACCCCAGCGGTCGATCAAAAAAAACATCGGAATTAAGGTGATTTCCCAGAAAATATAAAAGAGAGACCAGTCCTGGGCAAGAAACACGCCCAGCATGCCGAATTCGGTCAGCAGTATGCTGATGTGATATCCCTTGACGCCGACGACAATGCTGGAAGAAGCGAGTAGTGCTATGGAAGTAAGCAGCGTGGCCAAAACCACCATCGGAACGGATAAGCCGTCGACGCCCAATGCGTACGCACTGCCGACTTTGGGGTTGATGGAAAAATATTCGTTGAACTGCAGACCGGCGTTGTGCGGGTCGTAATGAAAAAGCAGGTAACAGGTAAGTAAAAAAGTGAAGCCGGCAAATAGATTCCCGAGATAGCGGGCTATATCGGCGTCCCGGCCGGAGATCAGTGCCAGGATCAGGGCACCAATTGCGGGGGTCCAGAGAATTGCACTCAAAATCCCCATTTTCTTAGTTGTTAAAAACTCCCATTTGTTACCCGTTAAAAACCCTAACTGCGGGATGGTTATTTGTTATTCATATTTTATAGTGTCATGGATTCGACAAAAAAGTGCAAATTTTTTTGAAAAATGGAGATTGCTCTCCACCATTCACAAATTAATCACACTTACAAAATGTTTTCTTCACAGCGGGTATGTTAATTTCCTTTCAAAACGTAATTCGCATCCTTTATAACGAAACTGGCCCCTTCATAAAATTACTTATTTGGTTAATATTCAAATAGTTACATTGACTATATTTAAACTAGTGGCTTGTAATTGAGATTTAATTCGGAGATTGATTTTCATTAAACTCCAGAAGCTGGAAGAAACCCGTCAGCTTAATGGATGGAGAAGTTTAAAAGAATTTACATAAAAATGATATATGCAAGCTGGGTTTTACAGTGCGTTAATTCTGCTTGTGTTCCAGAAATTCTCATTTGCCTGCGGAGGATTGTATGACGGTAATATATTTGGAAGATGTAAAAAGGGCGCGCGCCGAGATCGAAGCGGCAAACAATGTCACCGCCGTCAAGGAGGTAGAAGACGGATGGAAGATTGAGACCAAAACGATTAAAAAATTCATTCCCGGCTTTCTCTATGAGGGGGTCGAGCAGGTGGTGAGACATCTTTGCCGCAACAATAATAAATAGGGTACGTCACGTAAAAGCTCATTCTGAAGGAGATAGAGTAATGAAACGCCATAAGAGGTCGAAGCAATATAAGGGATGCTGCAACACGGCGCTGGGAAAATCGCGCGAATCGATACCACAATCAATAATGACAATAGGAGGATGACGCAATGGCGACCATACAACCAGTAGTGCTATTCTTCATCTTGGGGGTTTTAGCCGGCGTGCTGAAATCCGACCTCAAGATCCCCGAGGCTTTATATAAAAGCCTTAGCATCTTCCTGTTGATCGCCATCGGTTTCAAGGGTGGGGTGTCGATGGCCAAGTACGAGATCATGGAGGTGCTGCCCATCGCCCTGTCGATGGTTGTGCTCGCGGCGCTGATACCACTGACGGCCTATCCCATATTGAAGAAGCTGGGGAAATTCAATCAGGCCGATTCCGGCGCTATTGCGGCCCACTACGGTTCGGTGAGCGCGGTGACCTTTGCGGTTGGCATTGCCTTCCTGGATGGTATCAAGGAAACGTCCGAAGGTTACATGGTCCTGATCATGGCGTTGATGGAGATACCGGCGCTGGTGACCGGCACCATCCTCGCGCGGCGTGGCGCTGGGGGCTCTACCCAGTGGGGCAAGCTGATGCATGAGATCCTGACTGGGACAAGTATTTTTCTGATGGTTGGCGGGGTCATCGTCGGCTACTACGCTGGAATGGTAAAACTTGTCTCGCCGCTGGATAAGATGTTCATGGACCTGTTCATGGGCGTGCTGGCCTTGTTCCTGCTGGAAATGGGCTTGCTGGCATCAGCGCGGTTATCGGCAATCAGGGCAAAAGGGCCGTTCCTGCTCGCATTCGGCATACTATTCCCATTAACGGCCGGGTTCTTTGGCGCATTCCTGGGCGCTTTATTCAGTTTATCCCTGGGTGGCACCATGATGCTCGCTGTGCTGTACGCCAGTTGTTCCTACATTGCGGCTCCCGCAGCCATGCGCATCGCGGTGCCGGAAGCGGATCCAGCAGTGTCGATCGGCGCTTCTCTGGGGGTGACCTTCCCGTTCAACATATTCGTCGGAGTGCCGATCTACTTTGAAATGGCGAAATTTTTCAAAGCAATGTTTTAAAGCATCGGCATAATCAGCGCAAAAAACTATGGACGTACTATCATTACGGAAAAGGCATTAGAAAAGCACTTGTCCGGGGGGATAGTACGTTTCGGTAGCAGGTTATATCAATACCGGGTGGCGCGGTTACACGACACTCTTCACTTTCTAGGAGGAAACAATGAATGCCACGATAGCTATGAAACGGTTGGAGATCGTAATTGATGAGGAAAAGCTCGAAGACCTGATAGCCTTATTGAATGAGGTCGGCGTGCGGGGCTATACATTCCTCAGGCAAGCTAGTGGGCTTGGCTCGCGTGGTACACGGCGCCCTGACGATATTTTTTTCGAACAAACCAACGCCATGATGATTCTCGCCTGCGAAGAAAAGCAGGCGGAGAGACTTGTTACGACACTTCGCCCGAGGTTAAAGGAGTTTGGTGGGATGTGTCTGATTTCGGATTGCGCATGGGTGATAGGACCCGCAGTTTCATACTGATCCGTTCATCAAACTTGAGACGTTTCGCATGGGTAAAGTAAGCCAGAAACTGTTGCCTCTTGTTACCACGGCATGACTGTTTTTTTGCATGGTTATGGTTCCAATAACTCAAGGGGTGGTCATGTTACAAGACAGGATATTTGAGAAAACACTGTTGGGCGGCATTGCGATCTCATTTCTGGCCGGCTTATTCATCACTCAAGCCGCGCCCGTTGATGCGGCGGAACCCCACGCGAAATTTAACAAAGCCGGAGAGCTCATCCGTCCCACCAAATATCGGGAGTGGGTTTTTGTGGGCTCGCCAGTCACACCGAAAGATATGAACGAGGGTAAACCTGCATTCCCGGAGTTTCACAATGTCTACATTGATCCAGCCAGCTGGGCTCACTGGAAAAAAACAGGGATATTTCGCGACGGTACCATTTTTGTTCTCGAAATGGTTAGCGTGGGTGACAAGAAGTCGGCGAGTGGAAATGGGTATTTTCAGGGAGAATTTGGCGGTATCGCGGCAGCGGTCAAAAGCAAGAGACGCTTCCCGGACACACCCAACAATTGGGCTTACTTCGGTTTTAGCGACAAACCCACCGCAGCGGCACAACCTGATGAAGCCTGCGCAGCATGTCATAAGGCTAATGCCGCGGATGATATGGTTTTCATTCAACATTATCCTGTGTTGCGCGCTGGCAAAGGCAAACCCAGGCAAAAGGCTTTTTGAACGTTAGTGTTTCTGATAGTAACAGACCCTACGTCTGAAAACTTGGCCGGACACGTTCATTCTTCCAACTGTTCAGCCAATTTGGTGATCCTTGTTGGCAAGTCCCGGGTCACATTCGCAATGTGAAAGCTCTCGGATATGGCGACCAACGGCAGGACCACAGGGGCGCAGTTAACACTCTGTCAATAAGCCGCACATTATGCAGCGTCATGTTTGACAGAGCGTCGAGTGATCGGAAGCATTTGTTTGATCAAAAGAGACGGAGTCACTGGGACGACGGTTTTCCAAGGTCCATTCTGTAGATTTTACTTATTCACCTGATATGAGTATGCAATGGCGAGACCTGTGACGGGACGTGAATTTGTGAAGGCAGCGAAGGAAAAAATCGTGGCGGCTAAAACGGTTGACGCCCTGCGTGCGGCGCAGGCCTTGCTTCTTCCGCTGGAGTTCGGACTATCGCTGGAACAGACGGCCACCGTCATTGGGCTCTCCAAGAGCCGGACAGGAAAACTACGGACGCGGTTTCAGCGTATCGAGCTGGGTGTCGAACAGGTTAAAACAAAAAAAGGGCTTCGTAATCATGCACGAATGAGCCTGGATGAAGAAATAAAATTCCTTACTCCTTTCATTATTGAGGCACAAGATACTGGCACCCTGCATATTCCACAATTAAAAGCGGAGCTTGAACGATGCGTGGGCAGATCGGTGTCGACGTCGACGGTTTATCAATTACTCAGACGCCACGGTTGGTCAAAACTTGCACAGCATCCGAGAACCGATATGGAAGTGATGCAGGCATGGAAAAGAATGAGTTCAAAAAAATAGACATCACACCAGAAAAGCATCGTCAATGAGCTGCATGTTTCCGGGACCTTCCAATTCCCTTTTGTACATTCGCTAGCTGAATCGTTATTCATGCAACTCACCTAACCGGAACCTCTTTCCGGTTTTCATCTCGCGTAATAAGAAATAGCTTTGGGTCAAATCCCAAGAAGCGGGCGGTGTTCGCCCGCATGAGAAAATCTTCCCTGTTTGCGCCGTCGCTACAATCTTCATGTATACAAAACACAGCCAATCGGTTATGCAGCTTCTTGGTAAGCCCTAAACGTATCTTGAGCGCGTTACTTTCGGAAATCCATACATTCGATAACCGCTTGACTCCATGTAGGTATGTGTTTCCTCCCCGGTAGGTTCTTCAGTACCAGCGGCAAAATCTTGCCTCTGCACATGCGTTTTCGCCAAGCAGAGAGTTCGAAACCGGGATATTCCGCTGTACAGGCGCTGTTTCACTAGGGTTTGCGTACTGAAGTTTCCCGTTGACCGCTGGATGATCGACCACTGGCTTGGTGCAAGCTGTACAAATCCACCCGACGAACGAGCTCGTCGTTAGTCCGCGCTCAGTGAAATATCCGCACTAGCCTCATCTGATTCTGGGTTAACCATAACGATGTAAAACTAAACATCACAAATAGAAAATTCGTGGATTTTAATTGATCAGCTATGTGAGTCTGATCCCTTCCGACGAAGCATGAAAATATATCGGTAACTATTTGATAAATAATATTAATAAATAACTAGCCGCCTGATTCCTTAGTATGTGTCTCTGATATGAGTAGTAACTTTACCTGCACGAATTCCCGATACTTCACAAATTCTTTACAAATACAGAACGGTTTCTTCACAGATGTAGTGATATGTTAGCGTCGTGTTTAAGGTATTCACGAAGCGCAGCAATTTAATATAGCGTTTACGGTGAAGACGGCTTGCATAAGCGGTCATGCGAAACACTATCGGATGGGGTAGCGGATGTGTTTTCGAAGGGGTTGGAGTTACCGGAGGAGCGGGCGGCCATATCTACTTATGAGTTATATAGATCAGCCGCTTATTTATCCGCACGGGCTGCAGGCGTTAAGCAAGATGACAGAACCAGGCTCCGTGGCGGTTTATTCTTTTTGTATGTAAATCTTTTTGATAGTTAAATTTTTTTAAAAAGGATGGGTATTATGAGTTCATATACTTCAGAAAAACCGCTTGTGCCATCGGACGATCACCAGTCCGGCGGGACACGGGAATCGGTTACTCCCGTGGGATCAGCAGGATTTCAGGCCAAATACGTTGCCCGCGATATCCAGGCGGGCATCATAACCGGGGCGATGGCAATTCCCCTGTCCGTCGGTATCGCCTTGATGTCCGAGTACCCAATCAAGGTTGCTCTGGCAACAGTTGCATTTGCCTGTTTCATCGGCTGGATCAATGCCTTCATCAGGCCAGGCAACTATATCGGCGCGCCCGGCGTCGCAGCGGGCCTGGCGCCGGTCCTGGCGATGGGGGTTCACAGCTTTGGCATCGAAAACATGGCGTTCGTTATTTTCCTGACATCCGCCATGCAAGCGCTGATATGGAAATATGACTGGCAGAAATATATTCTGCTGGCGGTACCGAGCTACCTCGTCGAAGGACTGCTGGCGGGGGTTGGCTTGAAGATCGCCCTCAAGTTCCTGACATTTACCTATGAGCTGCCCGCAGATCAGGAGGCGGCGGATGCCTTCTGGAACGGGGCACGCATACAAATGGCGCTCATCTCGCTGGCCGGTTTCGCGACGTTCGTGTATCTGTTCTCGAAATTCAAGGACACGAAACCCGCCATTCCTTACTTTCTCCTCATCGGGGCAAGCATCGTACTGGCGCAATTCATGCCCATGTCCATGCTGCACGTGGATGATGTGGATCTCGCCCTGGCCTTGCCGGTACCTCACTTCGACAGCGCATTGACCTGGATGTATGTGATTGGTTTTGCAGCCATGCTGGCGGTGATCGACGTGATCGAACAGGTCATGAGCAATGCCGCCATCGAGAAGATCGATCCGCTGAAACGCAAATGCAACACCAACAACAGCCTGCTGGCTATCTGGATAGCCAATATGGGTTCCAGCTTCTTTGGCGGCATGACCAATCTGGACGGCCTGGCAAAGAGCACCACCAATAAGCTGGCTGGTGCCATGACCAAGTTTTCCGTCTTCATTATCGGCATCGTGGTCACCTTCTTTGTCATGAATTCCCAGTATCTCGAGTTTCTTCCCAAGTTTTCGCTGGCGGCGATCATGATATTTTCCGGGTGGAAAATGATCATGGGGTTGTGGCACGTCGCGCATTACGGACAATATGCCATGATACTTGCCACCCTTTGCGGATTGCTGGTCTACAAGGTGGGAATTTTCGAAGGCTTGCTGATCGCCATGGCGGTACATGGCCTGGTCAATTACCTGGTTTTCAAGCAAGCTGGCAAAATACCGAGCAAGGTTATTGTCAAAAAGTATTTTGAGAAATTCTCGGCCAACGCAAATGGCGGTGCTGACTGATTGATAGTTTTCTGGAAGTGTACGGCGGGCGGAGAAGTGCCCGCCATCCAGTTTACAGATTTATTCTTTATCAAGAGGAGTTTACATGTACAAGAAAATCATGGTGGCTATCAACGATGACAAAACATCGCAAATTGCTTTGCAGGAGGCTCTGCATATTGCTACCACCGATAGCGCCAAACTATGCATCGTTCATGCTGTAGCGGAATCCTCCAGTGATGTCGACGACCATGATAACACTGGCCGGCAAAGCGGCGTAGGTCTGCTGGAGAGCGCTAAGTCCACTGCAGGTAATGCAATCTCGGTGGAAACGCGTCTATTGGCGGCAGATGGCGAATATGGTCTGAACGGTGTTTCAGAAGCCATCGCCAATGCCGTCACGGAGTGGGGAGCCGATCTGCTTGTGGTAGGAACGAAGGGTCGCCGGGGCTTGGAACGCCTGGTTATTGGTTCGGTAGCCGGGCAACTGGTGAATACCGTAGACACTTCAATTTTATTGGTTCGGGCGCACTAAAAATTCAGGGTACTGCAAAAAAATTTAATAAAGATGTGAAAAATATGTGTATAAAGTGTAAAAAACTTGTGAATTTGTGAAAAATATGTATACTTTATGTTAAGTAATTGTGAAGTTGATTTGGGTTAAATAAACAACATTTTTTAGGAGTATTTTCCATGAAAACGATCTTCTCTTTACTCTTGACTGCGGCTGTTGTGCTGCTGTGGGCTTTTCCCGTTTTGACGTCGAAGGAATTTGATGCAGGCCGGTTTGCCATAGACTTTTGCATATTTATGGGGACTTACCTAATGCTCGTGTACCCGGAGCTTTTCAGCTCCGTGGCGCGTCGCAAGAGGCAATTTACCAGCCGCGTCCCTGCATAACGGAGCAGTCTCTTCGTTTGGCGGGCAAGCGGAAGCGAATATAAAAAGCTTTTATTTGATTTATCGGGCTTTAGCTTTCAGATTAATTGTGATCGATCGCAAATCCGCTTGATCCAAGTGTTCGTTGGTTCGCATTTTTTGGAAGTTACATGAGAAATGGCGTAATTAAAGTGCTTCTGCTCGTAGGTGCAATGCTCACCGGATTTCCGGTTTTTGCGCAGGGCGGTACAGGCAAGGACACGCTCAAGATAGATGTCTCCTGTATACAGAATGCAATCGATGAACGTGATACTGCATTGGCGACTATGGTTGATACCTGGTCGTCATCTGTCAAAAGTGCGCTTGAAACACGGCGTGACTTAGAAAAGGCCAGTTGGAATATCACCAGCTATAAGGAACGACGGATCGCTCAAAGAAAGGCGTGGAGCGACTATGGCAAGGCTCTTCGTAATGCGAATACCAAAAAAAAGAAAGAGCGAGTTAGTGCGTGGAAAAAATTTGATCATGATCGCAAAGAATGTGACGGAGCTTACTCTCCTGAAATGAACACAGGGAGTACTTATGACGCAAATCTCTAGAATAAGAAAATAATTGCATAAGCCATGCAATATGAATGAATTGCCTGAGGTACAACTCTTGCAAGATTCGCCAGTTAAAAGCAGGGAAAAAATGTTAGGAAAGTACGCTGAATAATCAGTCATTGAACGCGCGATCCTTATCCTAATTGTTAAATGTTAGACGATTTATTTAAGTTTTGCATAATGCATTTTTAATTTTTTCTAACCCCTTTTATATATATATTAAATCATGTTAAAAACATCTACATCAACCAGCACATTTCTTTATTTTGCATATGGCGCAAACATGTTATCACGGAGGCTTCATACGCCGGATAGAGCGCCATCCGCTGTAGCAATAGACCTCGGGTTTGTTCAGGGGCGGAGATTCTCTTTTGGCAAGGTGAGTCGCGATGGGTCCGGCAAATCTGATCTTGAAGCAACCGGCAACCTGAAAGATCGGGCTTATGGGGTTCTTTTTAAAATAAATGTAAAAGAAAAGCCGAGCCTTGACGAGGCAGAGGGCCTCGGAATTGGATACAGCGAAGCGAATATTCAGGTCGTTACCGCAACGGGTGTCTACAATGCGTTAACGTATGTGGCGAGCTATAAAGAAAGTCCTCTCCTGCCTTATCAATGGTATAAAGCGTCTGTCATAGCGGGGGCCGTAGAACATGGTTTGCCGGCTGAGTACGTTGAATGGCTAAGAACATTTGAAGCACAACCTGATGCAAATACGAAGCGCCGTACCGAGAGGGAAGCGTTGATATTCGGTGATTTGCCGCTGCATCGCTTCCAGTTCGACATGAGTAGGCGCCAGGCAGCCGTTAACGAGGCATAGGAGTAGGCGTTTCTCATTGCCGAAACGCGTCAGCAGCGGTGCTCATGGGTAGTTGAGTACAAAGTCGTAGCACAGGGCTATTTTTCTACAGCGAAGCGATATTTAATCGTCTTTCGGGCGTAGATTCAAGCTCACGATATAGTGCCCGATAATGTGGCAAGCTTGTGATAGAAATTAAAGCGCCGTCTGCTGATTTTTCCGTCGTGCGCCGCTTCGGCGAGCGCACAGCCAGGTTCATCGGCGTGACGGCAATCATTGAATTTGCATCGTCCGATATAAGGGCGGAATTCAATAAATTCCCATGCCAAGTCCTCGCCATCAATATGGCGCAGCCCAAATTCCTGCATCCCTGGGGAATCAATAATGCAAGTACTTTCATCGAGGTGAAAGAGCCGGGCGTGGGTAGTTGTATGACGCCCGGTATCAAGTGCTATGGAAATTCCGGCGGTAGCACGTTCAGCCTCCGGAATCAGAGCGTTGATGAGAGTGGATTTGCCCATGCCGGACTGACCTACCATAACGCTAAGCTGGCCTTTGAGGTAGGGCAGAAGAGGCGCAGCGCTGGTCTTGGCGCTAATTTGCAGCAGAGGATAACCAAGTTCCCGGTAGAGGGAGAGTGAGGCAGCGGCAGTACGTGTAGGTTCGATAAGATCACCCTTGTTAAGTATAATCAATGCCCTGATACGCTGATTCTCCGCGGCTGCGAGACAACGGTTGATAAGTTCTTCGCTAAAGCTTGGGACGGCGGCCACCACGATAATCATTTGGGTGACGTTGGCGGCGATGAGTTTCTCACGGTAAGCGTCACTACGATAAAGCAGGGTACTACGTGGCAGAATAGTTTCTATCACCCCCTGTCCTGATGTGGTGAGTTTGATTTCGACTCGATCACCGCACGCTGCGCCCCCCTTTTTTCCGCGCATTACGCAGGAAAGCAATGCATGGTTCGCGGTTTTAACAAGAAAATGCCTGCCAAATGCAGCGACTATCTGTCCAGGAACTGCAGATGGGTTAGAAACGCGGCAAGTTGAGCTCAAATCTTGAATAGCGTGTCTATTTTTGCGGCACAAATGAAATCATTTTCGGACAACCCGTCGATGGCGTGTGTGGTGTATTCCACACGGCATTTATTATAGCTGACAGTAATGTCCGGATGGTGGTCTTCGCGATGCGAAATCCATGCGATGGTATTGACAAAAGCCATGGTCTGATAATAATTGTTGAAATTGTAGGTCTTTGCAATAAATTTATCGGAAAACTCCCACCCCTCAAGCTGGTCCATCAGTATGGCAATTTCCGACGGTGAAAGCGGCGGCATCCCGCCTTCACAGGGCCTGCATTGTTTGGTGGCCAGATCGTTGACAATAGTATCCATTAGGGCTCCTGGTTAGTGATTAATCAAGCCGATGCTTATGTTCAAGAAAGGGCACCTCGAAACATTAATTTGGCAACCATTTGATTGCAGGTGTCCGCTTACGTCGTTTCATCGCCACAATACATTGCTCACGCCTCCGATTTGATCAGTCTCTTTAAGTGCAAACTTGAGTTTTCGGTGCGGTGCAGGCATCAAGCAAACATCAATTATGCGCCAGGTTTTGTAGGCGCGCTATTCTGATCGCCGCTGGCGGATGTGTATCATAAAACGCCGAATGCAGGGGATCGGGAGTAAGCGTTGCGGCATTGTCCTGATAGAGTTTAACCAGCGCTCGTATGAGATCGCTGGCAGATGCATTATGCGCTGCATACTCATCTGCCTCGAACTCGTGCTTGCGCGAGTATAGACTTGCCACCGGCTGGAATAGAGAGGTAAACGCGGGCATTATCAAAAAAAACAGAAGCAGCGCCATTGCGGTTGAAGGGATGGAAGAAACAGAAACACCCAATCCCCGGTAAAACCAGTCCTGCTGCATCAAATAGCCCAGTACCCACAAGAACGCCAAACTCATGGCAAACGTCCACAGGATGCGCTTAACAACATGACGACGCTTGAAATGTCCCAATTCATGCGCCAATACCGCTTCAATCTCGGATCCATCCAGACGAGAGAGCAGGGTATCAAAGAAAACGATCCGCTTGGTTTTGCCGAAGCCGGTGAAGTATGCGTTGCCGTGATTGCTGCGACGCGAGCCATCCATTACGAAAAGCCCGCTGGACTTGAAGCCGCATTTCTGCAACAGCTGTTCAATACGCACCTTTAGCGGAGCATCTTCCAGCGGCGTGAATTTATTGAACAGGGGCGCGATCCAGGTGGGGTAAATAGCCAGAACCGCCAGGTTGAAGCCCATCCACGCGAGCCAGACATATATCCACCAGTTTGTACCCATTTGTTCCATTAGCCACAAAACGGCAAATAGCAGGGGTGTGCCCAATAGTATTGACAGCAGGGTTCGGCTTGCGAGATCCTTCAGGAACATGCGAGGTGTCATTTTGTTGAAGCCGAATTGCTGTTCAATAACAAAAGTCCGATAATAACTAATGGGGATTGCAGCCAGACTCATCAGCGACACGGCGCTGATGATGAGAGCCATGCCATGAAAAAGTGGATCGCTCAGCCAGTTCGACCAGAATGCATCCAGGACATTCAGTGCGCCTCCCAAGGTGAATATCAGCAAAAGTACTGTTTCCAGCAATATGCTGGCGTAGCCCAGGCGAGTTTTCGCACATGTGTAGTCCGCAGCCTTCCGATGCGCTTCAAGATTGATCCGTGAAGAAAAATTTGCCGGCACGTTCTCCCGGTGGGCGAGGACATAATGGATATGCCGCATCGCCAGCCACATCCGAACACAGAATGTGAGTAGCAGCGCAAAGAGAAATACAGCTGTGAAGGCTTCCATATCTATTCGCCGATGATTCAATTGATGAGCCCAACGAAAGATGACGGGGGTCCATCGATATGACACAATTACAAATGGTAAATTCAGGAACTTGGTTCAATTATGGCACAAGATAGCAATAACCTCATCTGGATAGATATGGAAATGAGTGGGTTGAGCCCGGACAATGACCGAATCATGGAAGTTGCTCTGGTAGTCACTGATTCTCAATTACAGGTGCTGGCTGAAGCGCCGGTACTCGTGGTATCGCAATCGGAAGCGGTGCTGGATGGAATGGATAGCTGGAATAAGTCCACCCACGCCAAATCCGGTCTGATTGACAAGGTCAAGGCATCCAGGCTTAATGAAGCCGAGGTAGAAATGCGCATGACCGCGTTTCTGCAAGAACATATCTTGCCCGGCGTTTCTCCCATGTGCGGTAACTCGATCTGCCAGGATCGGCGTTTCCTGGCTCGCTGGATGCCCCAACTGGAAGCATATTTTCATTATCGCAATCTCGACGTGAGCACCCTGAAGGAATTGGTAAAACGCTGGAAGCCTGAAATTGCGGCAGGGCTGACCAAGCAATGCAAGCATGAAGCGCTGGCGGATATTTACGATTCCATTACCGAGATGAAATATTATCGCGAATACTTTATTAAAACATAGAATCACCCCAAATCCGGTAGTTGACCGACCATTTAATCGATTACTGTTAAGATCAATAATAATATTTCGTATTATTTGACGCTTACCTTTAGCTGAAGTCGCGCTATGGGATGAATTGCACCGTTTTTGCGGCATAGGGCTGCAACTTCTTCGGATGGACTCCAGGGACCTCGCGAAGCGAGGGCCGGGCAGCTTAAGGGATACCGCGAACACGTATGCGCTTGGTTGCATCTTGCACGGCACCTCAAAAACCACACACTTCACTCATCCAGCTAATAGATTCAGGGTAAGTGCGATCTCCGTGTCGAGATCATCTTTTTCCAACTCTTTCAAGGAAAATCACGTATGTCTTCGGGCACCGCTTTCACTATTGCTGTCAATCCCAAGATTCCTGCTCGCCTGGCGCGTCTCGATGAGCTCGCCAACGATCTCTGGTACAGCTGGGATCGTTCCACGCGCTCGCTGTTTTCGCGCCTGCATCCCGGACTCTGGGGAGCGGTGGGGCATAACCCTAAGGCTTTTCTCAAGCGGGTGGACGAATCGATATTGCTGAAAGCGACGGAAGATCCGGTGTTCATGGCTAATTACAACAGCATAATATCCGCTTACGATTCCTATCAGTCGGGACCGGCACACCCGGATAGCGGCGGAGGTTTTCAGCCAAATGACCAGGTGGCATACTTTTGCTTCGAATTTGGATTTCACGAAAGTTTTCCAATTTATTCCGGCGGGCTTGGCATTCTGGCCGGCGACCATTGCAAGGCGGCGAGTGATTTGCGCCTGCCATTGATCTGTGTCGGCCTACTCTATCGTCAAGGGTATTTTTTCCAGACCATCGATAATCAGGGGAATCAGCAAGTCACCTATACTGACTCGGACTTCGAGGATCTGCCGGTAATGCCTGTATTGCATGAGAACGGTTCGGAAGTACGCATCGAAGTGGATTTGCCACACCGCAAGGTGGTGGTGAAGGTCTGGCGGGCAAAAATCGGCCACGTTACGCTCTATTTGCTTGATACCGATCTGCCGGAAAATTCACTAGACGATCGTGATATCACCCATCAGCTCTACGGCGGCGACAGAATCATGCGCATCGAGCAGGAGATAATACTCGGCGTGGGTGGTTCCCGTGCGCTACGAGAAATCGGAATAGCACCGACGGTATGGCATATCAACGAGGGACATGCTGCATTCATGATGCTGGAGCGCATGCGTGATCTGGTACAGCACGGCCTGGATTTCGCTGGCGCACTGGAGGCGGTGGCGGCAAATACCGTGTTCACTACCCATACCGCGGTCCCGGCGGGGCATGATTATTTCAGCAATGATATGATTTCAACATACTTCGAGGGGTTCTGCCACGACCTCAAGATCACTCGCGAGGAGCTTATTTCATTGGGCCGTGTACCAGGCAGCAACGATTTCAACATGACGGCCCTCGCTATTCACGGTTCGCGCTTTCATAATGGCGTAAGCAAGATACATGGCAACGTATCGGCCCGCATCTGCAAAGATTTATGGGCTCAGATCGAGCCTGAAGAGAATCCGATGGCATACATCACCAATGGGGTTCACGTACCAACTTTTCTGGCGCAGGAATGGTCCGATTTATTCGATCGCTATCTCGGCTATGAATGGCGCACCAATATTACCGACCCTGAGTATTGGTCGCGTATAGAGGCTATCCCTGATCATTTGTTCTGGAGTGTGCGGCAAACATTGAAATCGCAAATGCTCTATGGCATCCGTGCCCGTCTTGCCTTTCAAAATTCGCGCAATCACGGTTCCGAAGCGCATCTTGATCGCCTGCTCAGATTCACCGACCCCATTAATCCAAATATCCTGACACTCGGCTTTGCCCGCCGCTTCGCCACTTATAAACGCGCTGCGCTTTTGTTTGAAGATCTTGACTGGTTGCGAAGAATCGTGATTCATCAAGAACGCCCGGTATTGATGATTTTTGCGGGCAAGGCACATCCCGCTGATGTGCCGGGGCAGGATTTGATCCGGCGCGTCAGCCAGATTGCGCAGCGTCCTGAATTCGAGGGGCAGCTTCTGCTGGTGGAGGGTTACGATCTCCGCCTTGCCCGCCGTCTTGTGGCGGGAGTGGATGTGTGGCTTAACAGCCCTGTGTATCCTCTGGAAGCGAGCGGTACCTCGGGTATGAAAGCGGGCATAAACGGGACGATTAACCTGAGTGTCCTCGACGGCTGGTGGGGAGAAGGTTACAACGGCAAGAATGGCTGGGCTATCAAACCGGGCCCGGAGAATATGGCTCCATCGTTACGCGACAAGGAAGAGAGCAGGGATTTCTATGAAACACTGCAAGACCATGTCGTGCCGCTTTATTACAACCGCGATAAATTCGGTTATTCGCCAGAGTGGGTGAAAATGGCCAAAAACTCGATGATGTCGTTGCTACCGCGATACAACGCAGCACGCATGGTTGGCGAGTATGCCAAAAATTTTTATGTGCCGGCCAGCAGGCAGGGTGCGCTATATGCTGATAAAGATTTCAGCGGCGCAAAAAAAATTGCCGCATGGAAGGCTTTTGTGCGGAAGTCGTGGCGCGGCGTATCGATACGCCGCCTGGACACCCCAGGCAAGTGCATTAGTTTTGGCGAGACTCTGTACTTTGATGTCGCGGTGAGATTGAATGGCTTGCAGCCTGAGGATGTAGTGGTCGAACTGTTGATTTGCCGTCAGTTCAAAAAGACTAAGCTATGCGATTTCAAACACTTCAAGTTCGAATTTTCCGGTATCGAAGAGTCGGGTGAGCACCAGTTCACATTGAACCTTACCCCGGATTTATGCGGAAAACTGGAATATTTCATACGTGTTTATCCATCTCATCCATTGCTGACGCATCCTTTCGAAATGGGCATGATGGTTTGGCTGTAAAAAATCGATGGAACTGGCAGCCTGTCGGATTTAAGGGAAGTCGGCTGCAAAAACCCTGCTTGGGTCCATATTTCGCACTTTTCGGCCAATGAAACGACTGAATGACTATGAGCCCTCAAAATCCATCCCGTCCCGCCACTCTTCCGCTTCGATTCTTCAAGCCCGGCAAGCAGCCAGGATCAAGGCCGAATCAGGATAATAGCGACAAATAGATTCTCCGGTAGGCGGCAGCACTGGAGCGCCAGCTGAAATCTTTGGCCATGCCATTTTTCATTAACCGGCGCCAGACGGGTTTGTTATTGTAGGCGATGGTGACGCGGCGGATGGCGCCCAGGAAACTATCAGCAGTCATATCGAAAAACAAAAAGCCGCTGGCGCTTCCGTCAGCCAGGGTTACAGGAGTGCAGTCGACCACTGTGTCTACAAGACCCCCTGTCGCATGTACTACCGGGGGCGTTCCATAGCGTTGACTATACATCTGATTCAGGCCACAGGGCTCGAAACGGGAGGGCATCAGGAAGCTATCCGCTCCGGCTTCGATCATGTGTGAGAGCTTTTCATCAAATCCGATACATACGGCGATTTTCCCGGGATTGTTTTTCGCCAACGCAGTCAATGCCTGTTCCAGCATGGCTTCGCCACTACCCAGAATAGCCAGTTGTCCCGGCATTTCGGTGAGTTGCATCGCTACTTGAAGTATTAAATCGTAACCTTTTTGGTAAGTGAGCCGGCTTACGGCCCCGAACAAAGGAATACCGGGATCGATAGCCAATCCCAGAAATCGTTGCAGTGCCCGTTTATTGGCGGCTTTGGCGGCAAGTTTATTGGCGGTGTAATTCCGTGAAATATCGGGATCGGTGGCGGGGTCCCAATCGGCGGTATTGATACCATTGACGATGCCGCTGATATGATTGCGGCGCGCGGACAGTAAACCCTGCATGCCAAAGCCCAGGGTTTCCATCTGAATTTCCCGGGCATATGTAGGACTGACGGTGGCGATATGATCGGAATAATAGAGGCCTGCCTTGAGAAACGACATGCCACCATAATATTCGGCGCCGTTTATATGGAAGCTGGCGGCGGGCAGCCCCAACTGGGCAACAGTATCAGCGGAAAATATACCTTGGAAAGCGAGATTATGTACCGCCATCAGGGAAGCCGCTTTTTCGCCTTGATGGAAATGCAGATATGCTGGCACCAGACCGCTCTGCCAATCGTTACAGTGCGCAACGTGTGGGCGCCACGCGAGCGGGCTGGCATCGCTCGCCAGAATTGCACCGATTCTTGAGAGTAGACCGAAACGCAACGCGTTATCCGGCCAATTGTGACCGGCCGCATTCACATAGGGGCCGCCTTCCCGTTGGTAGAGAACGGGACAATCAATGATAAATACCGGAACGTTCCCGGAGGTTCCTAACGGGAGCTTGGCGGATAGCAGTACCGAGGGCGGGAATGGAGGCTGAGCGGTGAACTCCGCAACTCTGCGTTTGTGTTTAAGTCCACTCAATACCTGAGGATAGCCTGGTATAAGTAGGCGCGCGTCCACCTTGATCTCCCGCAATGCCGCCGGCAACGCGGCGCTTACATCACCTAGACCGCCGGTTTTGAGTAATGGATAGACCTCTGGTGTTATGAACAGAACGCCAGGAAGTGAAGCTGGTGGAGCAAGCGTCATGGATGAGCCGTGTTTTGTTACGTCAATTATTTGATGGTTTTCGGATGCCAAATACTCCTGGCAAATCTTAACCGTTTCGCGCCGGCAATAATCTGCCACGCAAAACGTACCTTATTTTCCTGATAATCCGATTTTCGCCATCGTATGGGAGGGCTGGGAGCGCTTCACAGCGATGTGTCGGCAGACTATGCCACTATCCGGTTTCAGACCGGGAACTCCTCAAAGCCGACCTGCGGCTTGGGAATCCGTGATCAGCCGCGGCTTGCCTTCCTGCTGTTTGCCTGCTCTACAGGAGTTTGGGCGCGATAGTGTAACTTTGGCAGGAAAATGTAGATTCACGCCTCATTCATACCCCGACATCACGCGAGCTTTCAAGCGAAAGAATAATTCCTGCGAGCGGTGGGAGTATGATAATAATAGAATCCGGCAGCCCCATCCAGGGCTGACCTGAAGTCTCGATTTCCCCCATATTGCCCAGATTACTACCACCATAGTGTGAAGAATCACTGTTGAATATCTCATGATAAGTTCCCCGGGAAGGAACACCAATCCGGTAGCCCGTTCGCGGGACGGGGGTAAAATTAAGTATGATCAGCGCAAATGAGCCGTCGCATGCGCGCCGGATATAACTGATAACAGAGTTATCGGCGTCGTGGCAGTCTATCCAGGCAAAACCTTCCGGTAAAAAATCGAGCTCATGTAATGCGGGGATATCGCTGTATAGGTGATTGAGGTCGCGCAACGCCGCGTGTACGCCACTGTGCTGTTCATAACTCAGCTGATACCAGTCCAGCTCCCGGCTGGAGTTCCATTCGCGCCCTTGTGCAAATTCGTTGCCCATGAAATTGAGTTTCTTGCCGGGATAGGTCATTTGATAAGTAAACAACAGGCGCAGATTTGCGAATTGCTGCCATGCGTCACCTGGCATTTTACCCAGCAGCGAGGCCTTGCCATGTACCACTTCATCGTGTGAAAACGGCAATACGAAATTTTCTGTGTACGCATACAGCTGGCCGAAGGTAAGCCTGTCATGGTGAAAGCGCCGATGCACCGGATTCTCGAGCATATAAGAAAGCGTATCGTTCATCCAGCCCATGTTCCATTTCATTGAGAATCCCAGACCGCCAACATAAGTGGGGCGGGATACGGCTGGCCACGCGGTGGATTCCTCGGCCAGTGTCAAGGCGCCCGGGAACTCCTCATGTACCATTATGTTCAGCTCACGCAGGAAATCTATTGCCTCCAGATTTTCCCTGCCGCCATATCGATTGGGCAGCCATTCGCCCGGGTGACGGGAATAGTCCAAGTAGAGCATGGATGCAACAGCGTCCACACGCAATCCATCAAAATGAAATTCCGATAACCAGTAATGGGCGCTGGACATCAGAAACGATTTCACTTCGTTACGCCCGAAATTAAAAATGTACGTGCCCCAATCCTGGTGCAGGCCCACACGCGGATCTTCATGCTCATACAAGGCGGTGCCGTCAAATCGTGATAGGGCGAATGCATCTTGCGGAAAGTGCGCCGGTACCCAGTCGAGCAAAACGCCGATGCCCGCTTGATGACAGGCGTCGACAAAAAATTTTAGATCATCGGGTGAACCATAGCGGCTGGTGGCGGCGAAGTAACCCGTTGTCTGATATCCCCAGGATTCATCGAGAGGATGCTCCGAAATGGGGAGTAATTCGACATGGGTATAGCCCATTTCGCGTACATAGGAAGTCAGGTGCCGGGCAAGTTCGCGGTAAGAATAAAAGCGTCCATCCGGATGCCGCTTCCAAGATCCTGCGTGAATTTCGTAAATATTCAACGGCGCCTGCAGCCAATTCCATGCCGCACGATTTGCCATCCAGACTGAATCCAGCCAGGTTATTTCGCCTCTTTCAGGCGTGCGGGCAGCATTATTGGGCCGTAACTCGTAAAATCTGGCATAGGGGTCTGTCTTGAGAAGAATTTCACCGCTGTTACGGTTGCGTATCTCATATTTATAAAGTGATCCCGGCGGCAGACCGGGGATAAATAGCTCCCATACCCCGCTTGATCCATGAACCGCCATCGGATGTACCCGCCCGTCCCATCGGTTGAAGTTTCCCACCACGCTGACTCGCTCCGCATTGGGTGCCCATACAGAGAACAGTACACCGGCGATACCCTTGATTTCCGTGGCATGAGAGCCCAGGGTGCGATAAGCTTGCCGTAGCCGGCCTTCATTGAATAGATACAAGTCCTGATCAGAGATTTGCGGAGGGAAAGCATATGCATCATAGGTTTCATATACTGTTGCCTCGGGTGCGGCGTTACCGTCCTCAATACGCAGGCGATACGGCATCTGCGGCAAGACTGTGCCGCACCATTCGAAAACGCCGCCGGGATGGATGCGCGCCATTGGCTCGAATTCGCCTGCGATATTGATCCACACATTAGTGGCGTAGGGATAAAACGCGCGCACCAAATTGTAATTCTGCTCCACGCGAGCGCCGAGATAAGCGAAAGGATCATGCAGCCGCGCGGCCAATAGAGCCTCCAGCATTGGGTTGTTCCTGAAGGGAATACCGGATTTGATTGGATTAGGGTTCATGCCGGGATTATAGCTTGCTTGTGCGCGGCTATGGATTTAGATCGGTTCAAAACCATTAGGACGCGAGATGATGTGAGGCGGGTTGCGAGATAGTTTCGCCGGTTGGGAGAAATCCATAGCCTGGTCTATGGACGCCGGGGCAAGCGGCGAAAATGGTCGCAAACTGACCGCCAGCACTTGGGCAGGCTCGAGCCTGCCTGGTGGATTATCCGGGTTTAACACTACGGTAAACATCGCAATTGCAATAGGTGCACAGGCGGAAAAGAAGTGGTATAAACATAACCCGGATGTTTCATGAATTGGCATGTGTCCGCGCTGGTCTTTTGTTTCGTATGGAAATTTTGTTCACTTGGGCGTATGAATAACTACGCCAATCTCACACACAAAATTCCCTATAAAACAAAATACTGCACAATCATCGCGTGAATTTACGAAATATCCGGAATAAACATACAAGGACTATCCGATGACACAGGAAGCGGATTTACGTTTTCATAGCCAGATTACGCGTAATTCGATCGCGTTGATACTCGCGGGCGGCCGTGGCAGCCGATTGCGTCAACTCACCGACTGGCGTGCCAAGCCCGCGGTACCGTTCGGAGGAAAATTCCGCATTATTGATTTTCCCCTCTCAAATTGTGTGAATTCCGGTATTCGCCGTATTGGCGTCGCTACCCAGTACAAGGCGCAGAGTCTTATCAGTCATATTCAACACGGATGGGGGTTTCTCGACGGACGCTTCAAGGAATTTGTCGAGCTGCTGCCGGCTCAGCAGCGCATTGAGGAAACCTGGTACCAGGGAACTGCCGACGCCGTGTACCAGAATATCGACATCCTCCGCCGTCACGACCCTCAATATGTGCTGATACTGGGTGGAGATCATGTTTACAAGATGGACTATAGCAAATTGCTGGCCGATCACGTAGAGAAGTCCGCGGACATGACAGTGGCTTGCATTGGCATTCCGGTGGCTGAGGCAGGCGCCTTTGGGGTCATGAGTGTCAACAACGATTGGCGGGTCACCAGTTTTGCGGAAAAGCCCGCGCACCCCACGCCCATTCCGGGGCAGCCTGGGCAGGTGCTTGCGAGTATGGGCATATACGTGTTCAATGCATCATTTCTTTTTGAGCAATTGATCCATGATCATGATGAACGGCGCTCGTCCCATGATTTTGGAAAAGATCTGATTCCGTACCTTGTGCCTCGTCATAAGGTATTCGCCCACCGTTTTTTTGACAGTTGCGTCAATATGGCATCCGGTGTGCCCTACTGGCGAGACGTGGGTACCATCGATGCTTACTGGGAGGCGAATCTCGACCTTACTCATGTGACACCGGATCTCAATCTGTATGATGAGGACTGGCCGATCTGGACCCATCAGGAACAACTGCCGCCCGCGAAGTTTGTATTTGATGACGATGATCGGAGAGGTCAGGCGCTCGACTCGATGGTTTCGGGCGGATGCATTATCAGTGGTTCGACAGTGCGCCGCTCGCTATTGTTTTCCAATGTTCAGGTACGCAGCTACAGCAGCATTGAGGATTCGGTAATTCTACCCAATGTGGATATCGGCCGCAATGTGAGCTTGAGGCGGGTAATAGTAGACAAGAATTGCATGATTCCACCTGGCTTGATGGCGGGATTTGATCCGGTGGAGGACCGTAAGCGGTTTCATGTCACCGAAAATGGCGTTACGCTGATTACCCCGGAAATGCTGAACCAGAAAATACATCATGTCCGTTAACCGGGGGACAATGCTCAATGAATCCCTAAATAAGTCCGGAGTTTGGCGGCAACACGCTTCACCCGGGACCTATGCAGGGATTCCTTAAAGAATCAGGAACCGAAATTATGAATAATTTAGGGCACGCAAGCTGTTTAATCAGGTCTATATCGAAATGCAACCAATAAATTTTGTCCTTCTGTGGCACATGCATCAGCCGGATTATCGCAATTACGAGACGGGTGAATTCATGCTGCCGTGGGTATATCTGCATGCCATCAAGGATTATACCGATATGGTATCTCATCTCGAGGCGCACTCTTCAATGAAGGCAGTGGTAAATTTTGTGCCGGTGCTGCTGGATCAACTGGAAGACTATGCCGCGCAGTTCGCCATGGGAGAGATACGGGACCCGCTGTTGCGTTTGCTGGCAACACCCGACCTGCAGCAAGTGTCCGCCAGTGATCGCCTGCGCGTGTTCGATAGCTGTTTTCGCAGCAATCATGTAACGATGATGCAGCCATACCCGGCATATAAGCGTCTGTATGATTTGCACGAAACGTTGCGGGGACACGGCGAAGCTGAACTGGCCTATCTTTCCGCCCAGTATCTGGCCGATCTGCTGGTATGGTATCACTTGGCGTGGACCGGCGAGAGCGTGCGCAGAACGAATGAGACTGTGGTGCGGTTGATGACGCAAGGCGGGGGTTTCAGCCATGCCGATCGGATGCAGTTGCTCGACCTTATCGGTGAGTTGATACGGGGATTGATTCCGCGCTACCGCAAGCTGGCCGAGTCAGGTCAGATCGAATTGTCCACCACGCCGCATTACCACCCGCTCGCTCCGCTGTTGATCGATTTCTCCTCCGCTCGCGATAGCATGCCCCATGAGAATTTGCCAGCAGAACCCGCTTACCCGGGAGGGAGGGGGCGCGTAGCGGTTCATGTGGCATCGGCCATCGAGAGTCATACGCGGCGCTTCGGCATACGCCCCAATGGCGTATGGCCTGCGGAAGGTGCCGTATCCGCGTCATTCCTGGAAATTCTGGCGGAACATGGTTGCCAATGGAGCGCCAGCGGTGAAGCTGTGCTGGCTAACAGTCTGCGCCATTCGTACCCCAACCAGCACCTGCCGGACCGAGGCCGTTATCTCTATCGTCCCTACCAGGTACAAGGTAAAGTCGATAGCGTTACCTGCTTCTTCCGCGATGAGAAACTCTCCGACATGATCGGCTTCGAGTATGCAAAATGGTTTGGACGCGATGCCGCCGAGCATTTGGTGCACTCCCTTGAAGATATCGGCCGTCATGCGCTGCCCGGGGAGGATCCGGTGGTGAGTGTGATTCTGGATGGCGAAAATGCGTGGGAATACTATCCTTACAATGGTTATTATTTTCTTAATGATCTGTATGACATTCTTGAGAACCACGCTTCGATTCACGTCACCACTTATCGTGACTATATCGCATCAATGAAACACGTTGATGCCGCCGTTCTGCCGGTATTGGCGGCGGGTAGCTGGGTATACGGAACATTTTCCACATGGATCGGGGACCGCGACAAGAATCATGCGTGGGATCTTCTGTGCGCCGCCAAGCATAGTTACGACCTGGTGATGCAAAGCGGGCGGTTGACCGGCGAAGAAATGCTCAAAGCCGAGCGGCAGCTGGCTTCCTGCGAAAGTTCAGACTGGTTCTGGTGGTTGGGTGACTATAATCCGCCTTACGTGGTATCGAGCTTCGACCAGTTATTCCGCGATAATCTGGCCAATCTTTACGGTCTGCTAAAATTGCCAACGCCGAAAACGGTACTCGAACCCATTAGCCATGGCGGTGGGGCCCCCGAGTCTGGCGGCACGATGCGGCGCGCTTCTTGAGATGGAGTCTCATAATTCCCCTGTTTCAAATACGGCAGTTTCCTGTCCGGGAATTCCAGAAGTGGAATTCCCGTCATATTTATTTGGTGAGAATGGACGTCCTGCATGGATATACGCATAAAGAATAGCGCCAAGCCGCCGTGACGTCACGCCCGCGAGCATCCGTACAAGTCCGTGGCGAAAAAACTCCCCTCCGAGGATAACTCGATGCCCCAACCAGTCTCCCTGCTTTTCGGTGTTCATGCTCACCAGCCTGTCGGCAATTTTCCAGAGGTACTCGCTGACGCACATCTGCGCTGTTATCAACCCTTCCTGCATGTACTTTATCGTTATCCGGATTTCCGTTTCGCGATGCACATTTCCGGCTGGCTATTGGATTATCTGATTGCCAATTATCCCGAGGACATGGCGTTGCTGCGGGAAATGGTGGCACGTGGACAGGTTGAGCTATTCGGCGCGGGCGATACCGAACCCGTATTGGCGGTGATTCCCAATCGCGATCGCATCGGACAGATCCAGACATTCTCGGATAAGCTGAAAACGAAACTGGGGCAGCGTCCCCAAGGGGCGTGGCTGACTGAACGCGTTTGGGAGGCGACGGTGGTTCCGGCACTGGCCGATTGCGGGATCCGTTATGTGATCGTGGATGATTATCATTTTCTCTGCGCAGGTAAAGCCGCAACGGAACTGGATGGTTATTTCACCACTGAAGAGGACGGACGTGAACTCGATCTCTTTCCTATCTCGGAAACATTGCGTTACAAGTTGCCGTTTTCTCCGGCCAACGAAGTCGTGGCCTATATCGAGTCACTCGCAAAAAACGGAATGACTGGTGGTGGAAATGCGGCGATTTATTTTGACGACATCGAAAAGTTCGGGATATGGCCGGAAACGCATCAGTGGGTATATGAGCAGGGGTGGCTCGATAAATTCGTTCAGGGCGTGTTGGCATCCTCCAGGATTCGTACTCAGCATTACCGCGACTACCATAGGGCGGGAAGAACCCGTGGCATCGTATATTTACCCACCACTTCATATATCGAAATGAATGAGTGGACATTGCCTGCCCAGCCAGCCAATATCTATGCCGATCTGGTGCATCAGGCCAAAATAGCAGGCTGGTATGATAGCCACAAGGCATTTTTGCGAGGAGGGATCTGGAAAAATTTCTTTTCCCGCTATCCTGAATCCAACTGGATGCATAAACGCATGCTCGGCCTTTCCGCGCGGCTGGCTGCGCTGCCGGAGGGGCAGAACACCGTCGTCATGAAGGACAAGCTCTACGAGTCCCAAGCCAATGATGCCTATTGGCATGGCTTGTTCGGGGGCTTGTATCTACCCCATCTGCGGCGTGCGGTATACAAAGCGATTGTGGAGCTGGAAGCGATGCTCGATACGTGTGTGCCGCGCCCCGCGCGTTTCGTGGAAGATACCGATCTTGACGGGAAGGAGGAAATATATTTACAGAACGGTGTAATCCAGGCAGTGCTGAAACTGGATGGCAGCGGCACCGCTTGCGAGCTTGATTCCTACGCATTAAAGCATAATTTTGGCGACACATTGCGGCGCCAGGCTGAACATTATCATCATAGAATTCATCGAAGCGGGCATGGCGCACGCGAACATAGCGGTGCGGGTATCGCGTCGGCGCATGACCGCATCAGTTTCAAGCATAAGATAGATGCTATTGACATGGAAGCCGATGAGCATGCCCGAGGGATGTTCATGGATCGTTTGAATGGCGCATTGGTGACCTATCGACATGAGCCATCCGCCGTCGATGGAGTATGTTTCCGCGCGGATGTATTTCCGTTGCACATTAAAAAAAGTTTTGGTCTTGCCAATAACCGGCTGCTCGTGTCATACCATTTTACGGGTGAAGTGGAGGGCGTGTTGAGTACCGAGATCAATCTTGCCATGCCAAGTTGCGACGGCTGGAGCGGTCGCTATATTCATCAGGGCCATATCCCCGGGGGATTCGGTCAACTGCTTGAATTGTCCGCCATGAGCAGCCTGACACTGGATGACGATGAGCTGGCCGGAAGTATCGTACTGAATGCCTCATCTCCCGCTGCATTACGCGCGCTGCCCCATTATTCGGTATCACAGTCGGAAGGCGGATTCGAGAAAATCATGCAGGCTGTGACACTGAAACTGGAGTGGCCGCTAAGCGTGGGGGAATTGATCGTTACTCTAGAGTTCAACACAAAAAAAGCATTGTGCCCATAAAGTTCCGGCGGTGGAATGGAACGTGCCTGGCACATGAGCTTGAAAGTGCGGCGCCGATGCTGCTCGATCAATCTCATCCCAGCGCTTAAGCCTTGGTAATGACGTGGCTATCCGTCGCAGAGCCGAATAACAGAGTCTGGCGGTGTCCATAAAATTTCTGGTAAAATTGCGGATTCTCAAAGAGCCAAGCAAGGACCCGTCATGACTTATGTGGTAACTGAAAGCTGTATCAAATGCAAATACACTGATTGCGTAGATGTGTGCCCGGTGGACTGCTTTCGCGAGGGGCCCAATTTTCTGGTGATTGATCCGGACGAGTGCATAGATTGCACACTATGCGTAGCGGAGTGTCCCGTCGAGGCGATTTTCGCCGAGGATGACGTGCCGACGGATCAACAGCATTTCATAGCACTTAACTCCGAATTATCAAAAGACTGGAAACCCATCATTGAGAAGAAAGATGCTCTGGCCGATGCCGATGATTGGGCAAAGGTAACGGGCAAGCTGGATAAGCTGGAACGCTGATCCGGCACGCGGTAGCCTGTCACCGCATGTTTTCCATCTCAAACTTTCCACAAGCACCTCTCAGCGACATTTTTATGGACCTCGCCGCCGGCTTGAATGCCGGCGTCACGGTAATCACGCCTAATCGGCGCCTTGCGATCGCGCTTAAACGCGAGTTCGACGGGGGACAGGCCGGCCGGGGAATTACGGCCTGGCACTCGGCGGATATCCTGCCGTTTTCTGCATTCGTTGAACGCCTTTACGAAGATGCGTTTTATTCCGGGCAATCCCCAGAATTACCCACGCTCCTTACCCCCGCTCAGGAACAGATTTTGTGGGAGGATGCCATTGCCCATTCAGATACCGGCGCGGCCTTGCTTGCCGTGGGGGCCACCGCACGGCTTGCGTGTGAAGCATGGCAGCTCACCCATGCATGGCATCTCGTTCCGCAACTCAGAAATCTCTCGCTCAATGAAGATTGCAAGGCGTTTCAGGATTGGTCCCGACGCTACGAGAAAACGACCCGTCGTGCACAGCAGATCGATCACGCGCGCCTTTGCGACCTGGTAGCCGACCTATGCGAAGACGCAGTGGTCAGCAAGCCGAAGTGCCTGGCTTGCTACGGTTTTGATATTGCCACGCCACAACAGGCGGCGCTACTGATAAAGCTCGAGAAGGCGGGTTGTGAGGTGATAAGGGTGAAGCCGCAGCCGCGCAGCGGCAATGCGCGTCGCGTGGTATGTGATGACAGAGATGACGAGATTCGTCGCGCAGCGGTATGGGCGCGGGCGTGCATCGAGGCCGATGCTACGGCACGCGTTGGTGTGGCCATTCCGGAATTTTCAAAGTATCGCAGTGCAATCACGCGTATATTCAGTTCCGTGATGGAACCGGATGTTCAGCAATCGCTGCCGGGCGCCGCCAAGCGCATACCGCCCTTTAACGTATCGCTTGGTCCGGCTCTGAGCACTTATCCACTTATAGACGCAGCTTTCCTGATACTCGAACTCGTTGGGCAGGAAATTGAGTTCGAGCGCGCAAGTCTCTTGCTTCGTTCGCCCTTTTTTGGCGGGGCTGAGGCTGAAATGGACAATCGCGCCCGACTCGATGTGCAGTTGCGCAAGCGCGCCGAGCCTATGATTACGCTCGAACGGCTACTTGTCCTGATTGAGCGTGACGACGGCGGAGCAAGCTGCCCGATTCTGGCGCGCAGGCTATCGGCTCTTGCCGAATTCCGCAAGGCAATGTTATCCAGTCCGTACACGCCCTCAGCATTGACGAGAGCAATTTCTGAGACCCTGCAAATTGCCGGGTTTCCTGGCGAGCGTACCCTGGATTCATCCGAGTATCAGGCACTGGAAAAATGGCATGAAGTTCTTGCCGCCTTTGCGACGCTCGGCTGTGTTGTGGCGCGCATGCGGTACAGCGAGGGGGTATCACGTCTCTACCGCATGACGGCGGAGATGCAGTTTCAACCCCGTACACCCGATGTTCCGATCCAGATACTGGGTGTGCTTGAGGCCGCAGGCATGGAATTCGACTACCTTTGGGTAATGGGGTTATCCGACGAGGTATGGCCATTGCAGCCAAGTCCAAATCCGTTTCTGCCGATTGAATTACAGCGAGCGGCGAAGTTGCCGCGGGGCTCGGCAGTCGCATCACTGGAACTCGCGCAGCGGCTTACTGATGCATGGCTGTCGAGCGCGGATGAGGTCATTCTCAGTCATCCGCGGCACGGCGATGTTCGCGATGCCCGCGAACTCGCGCCCAGTCCGCTGATCGCAAACATTGCTGCGTTCGAACTTGTATTGCCCATTTATGCAAGCCACCGTGATCTAATTTATAGTGCGGGCCGGCGTGAGTCCATCAATGACGACAAGGCACCGGCGCTTGACCAGGCGCTTACCGGAAACGGCGATGTCGCTGGTGGCACGGCGGTGATAAAAGATCATGCCGCCTGCCCATTTCGTTCGCTGGCAGTGCATCGGTTTGGTGCGGAAAACATGAGAATTCCTCACACCGGGCTTGATGCAATGGAGCGCGGTACCTTGGTGCACCATGTGCTCGCACAAGTATGGAATGAGCTCAAGACCAAAAGCGCACTGGATGCCATTAGTGACGACAATCTTGAATCGATGCTCATGCATGCTGCAGATGAAGCGATCGCACGTATCCATCGCGATCGTCCAACCACGCTTTCGGGGCGTTTCGCGGGGATCGAGCGCCGGCGCCTGGTGCGGCTGGGACGTGCGTGGCTTGATGAAGAGCGCGGGCGTGGTGATTATGTTGTCATAGCCATCGAAGATAAGCGCAGTATCGAGATCGGCGGACTCCGGTTGTCGATGCGCCTCGATCGCGTAGATGAATTCGGCGATGGACGTCGTATCATCATCGATTACAAGACTCGGGCGCCGGCCGTGAGTACCATGCTTGGCGATCGTCCAGAGGAGCCCCAGCTGCCATTGTATCTCGTCACCGCCGAACCGGATGCCGCTGCGATTGCATTCGCTCAGGTCAAGATGGGTGACACGCGATTCGCCGCCCTTGTACGCGACAGTGATTTGCTGCCTGGAGGGAAGGCGCTATCCGAATCGAGCCTGGGTAACCGATACGGCTCATGGGAGGAGCTGGTTATCGCCTGGCGCGCCGATCTTGTTCGTATCGCGGCCAGCTTCTCCAGCGGTGATGCCCAGGTTGGCCCCAGGAAATTTCCGCAGACGTGCCGCAACTGTGACTTGCGATCCTTCTGCCGTATCGATGAGCGGATGCGGCGCGTGTTTACCGGACAGGAAGACGAGGAGTGAGCGCTGCTTCGATTGTGCCCGATACCCCCGATTTTACCGAGCGCCACCGTGCGCTTCACCCCGAATGTTCTTTTATCGTTCAGGCACCTGCCGGATCAGGTAAGACCGGGCTTCTGATTCAGCGCTATCTCACGCTGCTTGCGTGCGCCGATGAGCCGGAAGAGATCGTAGCGATTACATTTACCCGGAAAGCCGCGGCGGAGATGCGCGAACGGGTTGTGGCGGCACTTGTGAAAAGCGGCAATGCACCTGGCTCTGCTCATACCCTTGAGACAGGGCACCAAAAACTAACAGGCGAGCTTGCGGATGCCGTCCTGGAGCGAGATGGGCTGGCTGGCTGGGACATCGTCAAAAATCCGTCGCGATTGCGCATTCAAACTCTCGATTCATTGTGCGCATCACTCACGCGCCAGATGCCGATTCTATCGAAATTTGGCGCGCAACCCGAAACGATCGAGGACGCATCTGATTTATATCTCGAAGCGGCGCGCGCAACCATTGATCTGGTGGAGGGTCACGATGCTGTAGCGCAGGATATCCAGCGTTTGCTGGAACACCTCGACAACGATGTAGCTCGCATGGAAGACCTGCTTGCCGAAATGCTGGCGCGGCGCGACCACTGGTTACGCCATATCCACGGCAGGGAGCGCGATGAGCTGGAAGCGGCGTTGAAAAATACACGACATGGGGCACTGAAGCACCTGTGCAACCTATGCGAACGCTATCCTGTCTCGATACAAAGCGAGCTGGCGAGGCTTGCCCACTATGCTGCCAGTCATTTAACCGCTGGCAGCGGGGGAGCACTCCCCGTGACGCCTGAGAGACTCGATACAAGCGGGGAATTGCCCGGCCATGAGGAGCAGGATGCTGACCGCTGGATAGCCATTACCGATCTGCTGCTCACAAAAGAAGGCGCCTGGCGCAAGCAGTATACGGTCCGGGAGGGTTTTCCCCCCGGCGTTACCAAGGCTGAAAAAGTCGTCGCAAAATCATGGAAAGACAGAGCGCTGGCGCTCACCGCGGCGCTGGCGGCCACCGACGGCGAGACACTGCACCATGCATTGCACGAGATTCGTTCCCTGCCTCCATCCGGTTACACCGAACAACAATGGGACGTACTCGGTTCGATCATGCGACTGCTGCCGCGCGCTGCCGGGCAGCTCAAGCTCGTATTTCAGTCACATAACAAGGTCGATTTCACGGAGGTCGCACAAGGGGCCCTGCGTGCACTTGGCGAACCCGAGATGCCTACAGATCTCGCGCTCGCGCTCGACTACCGTATTCGACATTTATTGATCGATGAGTTCCAGGATACATCGATCAGCCAGTATGAACTCATCACGAAACTCACCGCCGGCTGGGAAGCGGGAGATGGCCGCACTGTGCTGGCGGTCGGTGATCCGATGCAGTCCATCTATCGTTTCCGCGAAGCGGAGGTTGGATTATTCCTGCGCGCGCGCGCAGCGGGGATAGGCAACATCGTCCTGCATCCGGTTTCTCTTTCCAGCAATTTTCGATCGCAGCGTGGTATTGTGGACTGGGTTAACAAGACCTTCGAGCAGGTGATGCCGCGGCGGGAAAATATCACGCTTGGCGCGGTTTCCTATACGCCATCGGTTGCGACGCAGGGCTTGCTCGCTGGCGCGGCGGTCAGTGTGCATCCGTTTTTCAATAACGACCACGCTGCCGAGGCGGCGAAAGTGGTGGAAATTGTCATGCAGGTTCAGCGCGATGATCCGTCCGCCACCACGGCAATTCTGGCGCGCAACCGCAATCATCTTGATCAAATCGTGCCTCGGCTCAAGGAGGCCGGGAAAAGGTTTCGTGCAATCGAAATTGAAGGATTGGGCCACAGGCCGGTGGTGCAGGATTTGCTGGCGTTGACACGCGCGCTGGTGCACCCAGCGGATCGTGTGGCATGGCTTGCGTTGCTGCGCGCGCCATGGTGCGGTCTTACGCTGCGGGATATTCACACGCTCGTTTCGACACATTCAGCCGCTGTTTCCGGCGGCGCAGGCGATCCAGCCGGGGTTGAGGGAGCGGGAAGAAATAATCGAACAGTGTGGGAATTGCTCAATGATGGTGCGCGCATGACGGCCGTTTCCCGTGATGGCCGCGTCCGGCTACTGCGCGTGCGCGAGGTACTGAAGAATTGCATGGATAATCGCTGCCGTCAATCGCTCCGTGTAACCGTTGAGGCGGCATGGCTTGCGCTGGGAGGTCCCGGCTGCATTGACAACTCGACAGACCTTGAAGACGCCGCGATCTATCTTGATTATCTCGAAGCGCACGAGGAGGCTGGCAGCATTCCTGTGCTTGCGGCATTGGAAGAAGGACTCGCAAAACTCTACGCGTTACCTGACTTGGAAGCTGACGATAGGCTACAGGTGATGACCGTCCATAAGGCCAAGGGACTGGAGTTCGATTGCGTGATCGTGCCCGGCCTCGGACGCCCGTCACGTACCAGCGACAAGAAGTTGTTCCTGTGGATGGAACAGCCGCGTGCCGAACCGTCGACGGGAGAATCGAATGAAGGAAGCGATTTATTGCTTGCACCCATTCAGGAAACGGGTGCGGACGCTGATCGCATCTATTCCTGGCTGGAGAAACTCGATGACGAGAAAGAGCGCTTCGAGGACGAACGTCTGCTCTATGTTGCCGCAACACGCGCCAAGCAGCGGCTGCATCTGCTTGGCAGTACGGGTATTGTTTACGACGGCGATGGGGGCTTCGAACTGAAGCCCCCCGCCGAAAAAACATTGCTGAGAAAGATCTGGTCCGTGGTCAAGCCTGTTTATGCGGACGTCGCGGCGAGAAGGGTGGCTCCGGATATGCACTCGATCATGGATGCGAAAGAAGGTGAAAAAGAGGAAAAGTCCTCGATCGATCAATCCTTGCATCGCCTTGTCCCTGATTGGACATTGCCAACCGCGCCGCCGCCGGTGAGGTGGAACGCGCAGCCGCAGACGATGCCGGTGAGGAGTGATATCGAGTATTCATGGGCCGGTGAAACAGCTCGCCATATTGGAACCATCGTGCACCGCTGGCTATGGCGTATCGCGGAGGACGGCGTGGAAAATTGGAATATGGCGCGGATTCGGGTTTTGCGCGATACTTTCAAGCGCCAGCTGGTTGCGTGCGGCATGGATCGTAATGGCAGCGATACCGGGACAGCAACCGAACGCGTGATAATGGCACTTACCCAAACAGTGACCGATAAGCGCGGACAATGGTTGCTTGGACCGCAGCGGGATGTCCGCAACGAGTTACGCGTGACGGCGATTATGGAGGGCGAGTACAGGGATCTCGTTATCGATCGCACTTTTCGTGATGCCGAAGGCCGGCGCTGGGTCGTGGATTACAAGACCAGCAGCCATGAAGGTGCGGATATCGAAGAATTTCTTGATCGCGAGCAGGATCGCTACCGGTTTCAGCTTGATCGCTATGCCGCACTTATGTGTATGATTAACGGCGAGCCGGTGAAGCGAGGGCTGTATTTTCCCTTGTTAAAGGGATGGCGGGAATGGGGCGATGAAGAATAGTCCGGATTTAGGGTGATAGCGACGGAAGATCAATGAAGCCCGCCAAGTGGTCGATTGTCTGATCAATAAGCCATCATTTGGCGTTTTCGATAGGGTAACCATGCGGCTGCTGCTATATGCATTCGGGTTTCTTTCAATCGCTGGGAGTGCGCCAGCCATGGCAGAGCAGTTGCGTCCGGAGATCGAAATCTTTATCGGCGAGATGGTGGCGCGGCATGGATTCGAACAGGACGAACTTGAGAACATATTCGGAGGGGTACAGTTTCAGCCAGCCATCATCGATGCAATGTCCCGGCCGGCGACCTCCAGACCATGGCATGAGTTCCGCCCTATTTTTATCAATCCGCAGCGCATAGCGGGTGGCGTCGATTTCTGGAATAGTCACGTCGCGACGTTGGAGCGGGCGCGTAGAGAATCGGGTATTCCCGAGGAAATCATCACTGCGGTGATTGGTGTGGAAACCACCTATGGCGCTCGGATCGGTAAACACCGTGTGCTGGATGCATTAACGACGCTGGCTTTTGACTACCCGAGGCGTGCCGCATTCTTTCGGGGCGAATTGGAGCAGTATTTGCTACTGGGGCGCGAGCAGGGCGCCGACATCCTTAATATCAGGGGCTCTTATGCCGGGGCCATCGGTATTCCGCAATTCATGCCCAGCAGCTACCGGCGTTATGCGGTGGATTTCGATGGTGACGGCAAGGTCGATTTGGCAGGCAGCACGGCGGATGCAATAGGCAGTGTTGCGAATTATCTGAAGAGCTTTGGCTGGGAGACAGGGGGAACGGTGGTGGTTCCAGCTATGGTGAATGGAGAGAACTATCGCAGTATTTTATTCGCGGGAAGCAAGCCATTGCATACGGTGGAAGAAATACGAAAACTGGGCGTCATGACGCGGGCGGATATCCCTCATGATCATCCAGCCACTCTGCTTGAGATGGCGAATAACGGCGGGAACGAGTATTGGCTGGGTTTTAATAATTTTTTCGTTATCACGCGCTATAACCGCAGCGTGCATTACGCCATGGCCGTGTGGCAATTGGCGGAAGAGATTCGCGCGGCACGGAATTCCGGTTTGCAGCAAAAATGACTCACATGCTGATTTGATTCTTGGCGTTTCACCCTATTATCTGTACCCTTACGGCGCGGTATGATAAGGCTAATGGGAGCGAAGGATCGATACGTGCGGGCTGGACTTGTATTGCAGGATTACGGTACAGATTTGCTGAATGCAACCACATGATCCGTTTCCAGCCTGATGCCGATTTTCTCGCCTATGGCATGATTATGGTGGCTGGGCACCAGCGATAGTGCGGTGCCGCCGCCAGGCAGACGCAATGTGTATAAAATATCGGCGCCGCGGAAAGCCTTATGTATCACTGAGGCTTGGATAGGGCTGGTATCATCGTGCACGATGTCATCCGGACGTATCAGCACATCAACGGGATAGCCCTTGCCGCATGACTGGCAATCCGGTTTACATTCATGCTGGACTTGCCCTGTCAAAACCCCCAGCTCGATTTCCACGTGGAGCGGGTCAATCATCTTGCCGGAAAGGAACACACCCTGCCCGATAAAATTTGCGACGAAACGGTTGGCGGGCCTGTGATAGAGATTATAGGCCGTGTCCCATTGCTGGATTTCACCGCGATGCATGACGCCGATTTCGTCCGCAATGGCAAACGCCTCGTCCTGATCATGGGTCACTAACATAGCGGTGGCATTCTGGCTCTTGAGGATATCGCGTACTTCCAGGCTCAAACGCTCGCGCAGCGTGACGTCGAGATTGGAGAAGGGTTCATCCAGCAATAACAAATCAGGCCGCGGGGCCAGTGCGCGCGCCAACGCCACTCGTTGCTGCTGGCCGCCGGAAAGTTCATGGGGGTATTTGGCCGCCGCATCGGCGAGCCCCACGGTTTGCAGCAATTCGGCGACGCGCGAGTCGCGCCCGGTTTTCTGTACGCCGTGCAGACCGAAACCGATATTGGCAGCGACGGTCAGATGAGGAAACAGCGCATAGTCCTGAAATACCATACCGATGTGGCGCCGTTCCGGCGGCATGCAAAAATCGGCATTGCTTACTACCACACCATTGAGCAGGATTTCTCCAGCCGAGATGGGTTCAAATCCGGCAATGCAGCGTAACACGGTCGTTTTGCCGCATCCGCTCGGCCCCAGCAAGCAGCCGATTTGCCCTTTTCTCAGCGTGAGCGATAAATCGTTTACGACGACCTGCTTGCCGTAGGCATGCCGGATGTTCCTGAGCTCAAGCAGTGCGGTCATGGCAGTGGTATAGTTTTAACCGAGATAATCCATCAGGCAGCTTCCGCACCTACCCGAGTGCTGGCAATCAGTTTGCGGCTATTTCCGCTGCTTGCCGGGCGTCCATAGACCGGGCTATGGACGCCCACCTGGCAAAACTGTCTTGTAATCTGTCTCGCCATTATCTCGCGTACTAATGGATTATTCGGGTTTAAGGATTTATTTTTCTGTTTGCCGCACGAGCAATATTATCGGGAGCAGACCTGCCAGCACGAGCGCCACCGCAGGAAGCGCGGCCTGCTCCCATGCCCCTTCCGAAGTCATCTCGAAAATTCTCACCGCCAGCGTGTCCCATCCGAATGGCCGGGTCATCAAGGTAATGGGCATTTCTTTCATTACATCCACGAATACCAGCGTGGCGGCGGTAAATATTCCACCTTTCAATATCGGTAAATGTACCCGCCGCAGCATCGCCCATCCGTTGAGGCCAAGCCCCATCGCGGCTTCATCGATGCTACCGGTTATGCGTTGCATCGCGCTGTCTATCGGGCTATGACTTACCGCGAGAAAGCGCGTCATATAGGCAATCAGCATGGTCACGAGGGTGCCCTGGATCAGTAGCCCGGTTTCAATATTAAATAATTGCATGGCTAATTCGCTCAGCCAATTATCCAGCCAGGCGACTGGTATGAAAATTCCTACCGCCAGAACGGCGCCAGGCAGGGCGTAACCAATCGTGGCAATGCGCACCGCGGCGTGGGTAGCTGGATCAGGGTGGCGGCGTGCCGCGTATACCATGAGCAGCGCGACGGAACAGGTAAACAGGGCGGCGAGAGAGGACAGCAGCAATGAATGCCCGAGAAATTCCAGGTAACGCTGGTCGAAATCCTGAGCGAAAACGCTTGCCGCCCAAATGCTCAGTTGTGCAACCGGTAGCAGGAATGAAAAAAACAACGTGCCCGAGGCGAAAGCCGCAAGCAGCCACGCGCGCCAGCCGGAGAGCAGGATGCGACTCGCTCGTGCGCTTTGTCTGGTTTCCGCATAGCGCATACGCGAGCGGAACCGTTGTTCCAAGATTATCATTGCAAAAACGATCACAATCAGTAACGAGGCCAGCTGAGAGGCAGCCGTCAGGGAAAACATCCCGAACCAGGCTTTATAGATGGCGGTGGTGAAGGTATCGTAATTGAAGACCGCTACCGTACCAAAGTCCGCCAAGGTTTCCATCAAGGCCAGCATCGCGCCTCCCGCTATCCACGGCCGTGCCATGGGCAGCGCTACCTTGAGAAACCCTTGCGTGCGATTGAAGCCCAACGATTGGGCAGCCTCCAGTGAGCGCCTGCCCTGAGTGAGAAAGGCGTTGCGCGCCAGCAAATAGACATAGGGATAAAATGCAAGAACCATGACAGTAATGACACCCATCCTGCCGCGTACGTTTGGAAACCATGGGAGTTCCGATCCCAGCCAGGCACGTAGCCCGGTTTGTACCGGGCCGGTATAGTCGAACAGTCCCAGTGCGACGAATGCGGTGACATACGCAGGGATGGCGAGCGGCAGTAATAGCGCCCACGAAAAGAACTTTCGTCCCGGAAACTCGCACACTGCGGTAAACCAAGCCAGGCTGACTCCTAACAGCACGGTGCCAGATGCTACTCCCAGGACGAGCCAGAACGTATTGACCAGTAGACTGATCAGGGTCGTTTCAACCAGATGTTGCCAGATATCGCTGGCGGGCGCAAAGAACGATGAAATGACGGTGCCAACAGGAATCAGCACGAGCGCAGCCATCAGAAAAGGGATTATGCGCCAGCCTGATGAAGTGCGATAAGCGGAACTTAAAAATCCGGGAACCCCGGATCTCGTGGTAGAATTGTTTACCGTCGAGTTTAACGCGCCATCTTTCACCCTTTATCCTAAATCCGGCAGTTGTAACGAACTTGCCAAAAAGGTGAGGGTCAAGTGAGGCAAAGAGTCATTGCGGGTCATGGTGCCGGGCTGAGAAATGGGTGAAAAATGAGTGGTCAACCACCGGATCTGGGTTGAAGCCCTATCGATAACCGGATCGGTCCATCAGTTTCACCGCCTCCGCTTGCAATTCACCGGCCTTTGTCACGTTTACCGGATTCTGCTTGAAGCTGCCCCAGGCCGCTACAGCAGGGCCAGTTTTTACCCTGGGATTGGCCGGGTATTCCATATTTATATCGGCAAACAGGTTTTGTGCTTTTTCCGATGAGAGGAATTCAAGCAATTTGGTCGCGGCGGGTACGTTATGGGCATAACGGGTAACGCCCGCCCCCGAGATGTTCACATGAACCCCGCTGCCTGCCTGATTGGGCCAGAAAATCGCTAGTGGCAATGCGGGATCTTTTTCAATCAGGCGGCCATAATAATATGTGTTGGCCAGGGTAACATCGCATTTTCCGGCGGCGACGAATTCCATCGCCCGGGTGTCATCGGACAGGGGATCGGTAGCCAGGTTGGCGACCCAGCCTTTTACGATTTGTTCGGTCTGCGCCTCACCTAATTCGGCAATCATCATTGCCACCAGCGACTGGTTGTATACTTTCTTGGAAGTGCGCAGACACAGGCGCCCCTTCCACTTAGGTTCGGCCAGTGCTTCGTAGGTGGAAAGATCGGCAGGTTTAACTTTTTTCGTATTGTAAATGATGGTGCGGGCACGTACCGACAGGCCGAACCACTGTTTCTGGGGATCTCGCAGATAAGCGGGAATATTGGCCTCCAGCGTTCCTGACTCTATGGGCCTCAATAATCCTTCCCGCGCAGCCTCCCACAAGTTGCCTGCATCCGAGGTGATCAGCATGTCGGCAGGGGTATTTTTCCCTTCCGCCTTCAGGCGCGCGAGCAATGCGCCTTCTTTATCGGTGACGAATTTTACCTTGATTCCCGTTTCCTGGGTAAAAGCATCGAACATTGGCTTGATGAGTTGCTCAATCCGTGCCGAGTACACAACGACTTGCTCCGCGTGTGACACGCCGGCACCAAACAGCGTGACACCGCAAAACATTGCGGTAAGATAGCGATTGAAGCGGGATCTCGGCATTTTTTATTTACTCCAGATATAAGAAGCGGCGGGACGAGTCATAATCAGCGTATTATAAATGATAATAATTATCAGTGAAGCGTTGCATTAATATACCATGGATAAACCACAGCCAATCTCCTCTCATCACCGCCTGCAAGAGCTTCTTGCGATACCCGAGCGGCAACGTACGGAAGCCCAGTGGGATGAGATTAACGAACTTGAAATTACCCTGACTCCCGTCAATCGGGCTTTATCGCCAGAGCGAGGTAACCGGCGTACGGCCGTCGTGCCCTCCGATCCGCTCAAATCCCGCAACGACACGCAGAGTAAAAGACCGCTGAAGAAGCTTCGCAAGAGGCAGCCCAAGGGAGGCGGAGCGGGAGGGGGAGTGCCGTAGGAGGCGCGCGCTGTTCGGGTGCCGGCAAATTCCGTGTCGGCTGCGAGCATATTTTTCCCGCTGAAATACAGGCTAATGCGACCATCCATAAACCGTCCCTTATCAGGCTAATCCTGGTGTGTCCGAAGCCGCAAATGCCGCCGGTATTTGTTTAGAAACTCTGATAGTCTATTAATTGTCCTATTTCTTAAAAAATTCCAGGGGGAAAAAATATGCAACTCACAACGACTCCTAATATTGAAGGGAAGCGTGTTACCAGGTATTGCGGTGTGATAGCCGGCGAAGCAATCCTGGGCGCCAATCTGTTCAAGGATCTCTTCGCAGGAATCCGTGATCTGGTGGGCGGACGTTCCGCAACCTACGAGAAGGAACTGCAGCGCGCTCGCGAAATTGCACTTGAAGAGCTGCGTCAGCGTGCTCAGGATCTCGGCGCAAATGCGGTGATAGGCATCGATATCGATTACGAGATAATGGGTAAAGAAAACGGTATGCTGATGGTTTCCGCTAGCGGAACTGCGGTAATCGTCGAATAAGCTGGTTCAACCTGATGCGCGGACCCAGTGGTTTTTTGATAGGCTGGTTATGATCTACCAGGGAACCATCTGCCCATCATAAGCGATGAATCTTCCTGAATCGGCCAGGGTAAGGTTACGTATGACATTGCGCATGCCGGATACGCTTTTCGTTGCGGAGATCAATGCATTCGGACCACCCATATCGGTCTTTACCCATCCGGGATGCAGTACCACCGCGATGATGCCGGCTGGTTTCAGATCGATCGCCAAGCTTTTTATCACCATATTCACAGCCGCCTTGCTTGAGCGGTAGATATAACTGCCGCCACCGCTATTGTCCGCAATGCTCCCCATTTTACTGCTGATGGCTACTATGGTCTTTCGGCTGCCGCAGTCGATTTGTGGAGCAAATGCCTGGGCCATTTTTAGCGGTGCTATAGTATTAATGAGAAAGGCCCGTATCCATGCCTCCTGATCGATATTGTCATCTTTATGACAGGAGGTGTAGATGCCGGCATTATTAAGGAGCAGGTCGATAGATTCGTCAGTGAGGGATCGCGCCAATTTCTCTATCTGTGCATGATCCGCGACATCAAGCGCATGTACCGTGATCTGCCCCGGATATTCGGCCGCCAATGTATTGAGCGCGGCAGATTTTTGTGGGTGACGGGTGCAAGCAAGAACCCGCCAGCCATCTGCGGCATATTGCCTGGCAAATTCCAGCCCGATGCCGCGATTGGCGCCTGTAATCAACGTAGTGTCCATATTTCTCTCCTTATGCGCACACCCATGGTTCGATTTCGATCTGATCGAGGAATGTATGTTGCCTGATGCTGTAAAGAGTCGAATATCCCGGCATGCAAAGCGTTGGCCATGGGAAGTGCGCGTAACCGAATATTTGCTCCCATTATGTATAAAAGTTAACCTAATAACAATAATCCGGAATCCGGCGGTTGACCGCCCATTTGTCAGTCCCGCACGATGGTTGGCAGAGAATTTTTGTGCCACTTGATTTTTGCTTTTGGGTGAATTCGCCACAAGGCGATTTCATACTTTCCTTGTCCAATCAATGGATTAGTATAATAGGAGTTGAAAGCATGACTCAGCGAATTGCATTGGTTACCGGCGCGTCCAGCGGTATCGGTAGAGCTACGGCAGTGCTTCTTGCCGAAAACGGCTACTACGTGTTTGCGGCGGCGCGACGCATGCACAGGCTGGAACAGATACGTTCCGATCATATTGAACCCGTCGAGCTGGACGTTGCCAATGAAGACGCCATTCTCGGGATGGTAAACCACGTCATATTGACCAAGGGGCGGGTTGATGTGCTGGTAAATAATGCAGCTTATGGTCAGTTGGGAGCCGTCGAATGTGTTTCAATGGAAGCAGCCCATCGACAGTTCGAGGTGAATGTCTTTGGCTATGCGAGATTCATGCAAGCAGTTCTACCGCATATGCGGGCACAGAAGTCGGGGCGTATCATCAATATCACTTCGATTCTGGGCAAGATGTCAACGCCGGGTTTCGGTTGGTATGCGGCTTCCAAACATGCCGTGGAGGCATTGACCGACGCCGTGCGTGGTGAAGTGATGGAATTCGGAGTTGACGTAGTGCTTATTGCTCCGGGTTTGATCAAGACGGAATTTGTTCCCAAGCAACTGGAATTGCTTAATACTGTCACACATCCCCCTGCTTATCAGAAAATTATCACGGGTCTTCATCACCTTCTGGCCGGAGAACCCAACGCCCCGGGTCCGGCGGTTATTGCCCGGGCGGTGCTTGATGCGGTTACGAGCTCGAATCCCCCGGTGCGACATGCGCTACCGCTTGATTCCAAGATGGCCGTGGCGGCAAGATGGCTGTTGGGCGCTCGTTTCTTTGCCTGGGCAATCCGGCGGGAGATGAAATTCTAAAATGGTTATAAATCTGGCGTTGGACGGGCGGGGTGGGCGGTTTACGCGTGGCAGGGGGTTGCAAGCAAGGCGCCCTCGCACCCAAGAATCGTGCCATCCGTTCCCATAACGGGCGCACCAAGGAGGTAAAGACCGGTGGTGCAAGAAGATTCCCGGGTCATCCGCTAAATTGAAAAATGAGCCGTCCGTGGCCGGATTCCGGATCAATCTTTAGGAGGCGCTTCCCGGGTTGAGGAGAAGAGATCCCACCCGGAAATGAACAGCGCTGCAATTACCGGACCGATGACGAAACCGTTCAGGCCAAAGATAACCATGCCCCCGAGAGTAGAAATCAGGACCACGTAATCGGGTAATTGGGTATCCTTTCCGACGAGTATGGGCCGTAGAACATTGTCGACCATTCCAATCACCAGCACGCCAAAGGCGATGAGGGTTATGCCCTGCCAAAGGGCTCCGGTAAGTAGAAAGTATATCGCCACCGGACCCCAGATCAGTCCGGCGCCGACCGCAGGCAACAGGGATAAAAAGGCCATCACGAAACCCCATAGCAATGCTCCCTGTATGCCAAGAAATGAGAACATTACTCCACCCAACGTGCCTTGCAGCGCGGCCACGGCAATATTGCCTTTCACCGTCGCACGGACGACAGTGATGAACTTGCTGAATAGATGCCGCTTGTGTTCCGTGCTCAGCGGAATCGCTTGCTTGATTTTCGCGGAGAGGATGGCACCATCCCTCAGCAGGAAAAATAGGAGATACAGCATGATTCCGAAGCTGATGATGAATTCGAATGTATTCTGACCCATATTGAGCGCTTCGGTCGCAATAAGCTGGCTTCCCTGCAACGCGCCGTTCGACAGCATATCTTTTATCCCGGAAATATTTGAGAGTCCCACACTATCCAGAAACTTGACCATCCATGACGGCAATGCTCCCATGATTTGCTGAAAATATGCGCCGAAGTTCAGTTCTCCCGACTGGATGCGTTGATAGATGGCGAGTCCCTCCCGCAGTAGCGAAGCCGCAATCAACGTGAATGGGATAATTACCATGATCAGACAGAGCAACAGGGTCGTGAGCGCGGCAAGAGTCTGGCGCTGGTGCATGACGACCAGCAGCCGACGATAAAACGGGGTAAATATTATGGCAAGAACGGCTCCCCAGAATACCGCGCCGAAAAAGGGCAGTAATATCCATCCGAACGCCAGAGAAACGACGATCAATATGAGCAGGAAGGTTTTCTGCTGAAGCTCCGGGGAATTCATTTATCCTAAATCCTGTAGCGGAGTCACTCTGAGGGTGAAGGCCAAATGATACAAAAAGTCTTTGTTGATCATGGCATTAAACTTAAAGACAAACAACCAGCCGCCGGATTTGCTGCTCTGGTGGGGCTAAGGGCAAGCAATGCAGAAGTCATACCGATGGAAGCTGGTGTCCCATGGCGTGCCAAGCCCATCATTGCTTGTCCCGACTGGATTTTCGAATAAGTCCGGGATGACGGAACTCATGGTTCTTCCCGCTGGATCAGTAGATCCGGATCATGAAGGAAGGCGCATTCATCAGGTTTAGCGCCATCCTACCTTAACTCAGCCACAAACAGGACAGCGGGACGAAAAAAAACGAAAATTCGGCGCGCGCAGGCAGATTCCATGACAGGGTTCAGAGCTATCCAGGAAAAGGCCATGTTGGTCGCATGGCTCAACGAGTTCACATAAATTGCGGCGTTGCGCTATAGATCTTGGCCAAGGCGGCGGAGCCGGGTATCGGTATCGCAAGGAATGCAGCAGTCACCCCTTCCGTCGCATGAAGGGGCAGGCATATCCTGGCGGACGTTAATCCTTGCCTGCCATGACATAGCTCTTGCTGCTTGCCAAGGCACGGAGTCAGTCTGAACGTTCAATAAAATGTTGCCGAAAACGAGAATAGTTCCGTGTAAAAATTTTGGCATGCGAGTGCTTGTCCAAGTCCCCAAAGCGTATAGAGCCGCTACATAACGATGAACCATCTATTTAGAATTCCGAAGAGCGATATCAGGCCGAGAACCAGTACTATCAGGGTTACCAAGGTTTTATCCGTTTTCATCACCGTTTCTCCTTCTTAAATTGACACATTCAATGAGTACATTCAAGCGAGAAGCATAACCATAATATCAGTATGGTTAAGAGCGGTGCAAAATATTTACCTGATAGATATATTTTTTATTTCTGGTCCTCGCTGAGTTTGACGACGCTTACGAGAGGGGAAAGGTTGTATATCAATGGAAAGCTGGGGGCGATGCCAGTCTAATGCATGCGTATAAAGCGGCCGCAGAGTTCCGAATTTTTCACCATTGTTGATAGGGTAGCTCAATGAGCGCGTAGGGCGTTGTTGGAATGACGAATACTGGAGGTGGAGTTCTGGAGCGCTTTCCGGACTTCAATCCCGATTGAGGATATACAACATGACGAGGCCAGAGAACAGGAATCCCAGAACTTCCGGATATCTCAATTGGATTTCAATAATGCATCCAACCCCGCTTGTGCAATTTGTGCATCCTGATTCGATCGCACACCACTGACGCCGACGGCGCCAATGAATTGACTATTTACCATGATGGGTAAACCTCCTTCAATTGGCAGAGCTCCGGGTAAGCCGAGATAACGCATGCGTCCGTCAGCGACGTGTTCCTCCCACACCTTGGTGGGGCGGCGAAAGGCGATGGCGGCGCGGGCTTTCCGTATCGCCACTTCGATGCTGCCGAACTGGGTGTGGTCGAGACGCGAGAGATAAATAAGGTGTCCGCCGTCATCAACTATGGCAATTACAACCGGCCAGTCGTTGCGGCGAGCTTCTGCTTCCGCGACTGCGGCAATTTTTTTGGCGTCGTCGAAGGTGAGGGTAACTCTATTATCCATAAAGATGACTTGATAGCCGAGAAATAGGTTGGAATTACGGTGACTATTTGCCGTTGCAGCCAAAAACAAAGCACGCCGGAATTATCGGGCGTGCTTCGCGAAAGCAATACAGGTTATATCAATGGCACAATCAACAAGGCAACGATGTTCATGATCTTGATGAGCGGGTTGATCGCAGGACCGGCAGTGTCTTTGTAGGGGTCGCCGACGGTATCGCCGGTCACGGCAGCCTTGTGCGCTTCCGAGCCTTTGCCACCAAAGTGGCCATCTTCAATATATTTCTTTGCGTTATCCCAGGCTCCGCCACCCGCGGTCATGGAAATCGCCACGAAAATACCGGTGATGATGGCGCCAATCAGTACTCCGCCCAAGGCCACGGGGCCCAGCACGAGGCCAACAATCAAGGGTACCGCTACGGGCAGCAATGAGGGCACAATCATTTCCTTGATCGCCGCCTTGGTTACCATATCCACCGCTCTGGAATAGTCCGGTTTGGCAGTCCCCTCCATGATGCCGGGGATCTCCTTGAACTGGCGTCGCACTTCCACCACCACTGAACCGGCAGCGCGCCCCACCGCTTCCATCGCCATGGCCCCGAACAGGTAGGGAACCATGCCGCCGAGGAATAAGCCGATGATTACCATATGATCGGATAAATCGAAGCTTATAGAGCTGCCGCCTGCCGTGAGCGCGTGGGTGTAATCGGCAAACAGTACCAGCGCAGCCAGACCGGCGGAGCCGATGGCGTAACCTTTGGTTACCGCCTTGGTGGTGTTACCCACCGCGTCCAGCGGATCGGTAATATCGCGTACCTCTGATGGCAAACCAGCCATTTCCGCAATACCGCCGGCGTTGTCGGTGATTGGGCCATAAGCATCAAGCGCCACGATAATCCCCGCCATCGAGAGCATAGAAGTCGCGGCGATGGCGATGCCATATAACCCCCCCAGTTCGAAAGCGCACCAGATCGAAAGACAAACGACCAGTACCGGAGCAGCGGTAGACTTCATGGAGACGCCCAGGCCGGCAATGACATTGGTACCGTGGCCCGTGCTGGACGCTTCTGCGATATGCTGGACTGGGGCATATTCGGTGGAAGTGTAATATTCCGTAATCCACACCATGGCCGCAGTCAGCGCCAAGCCTACCAGCCCGGCAAGGTATAGGTTCATCGATGTAACCAGCTTGCCCTCAATCATTACACCATCACCCAGCATGATAGTAGTGATGGGATAATAGGACACTGCCGCCAGCCCACCGGCCACCGCCAAGCCACGGTAAAGCGCATTCATGATCTTTCCGCCTTCACGTGCTTTGACAAAGTAGCAGCCGATGATTGAGGCGATGATGGAAACTCCACCCAGTACCAGCGGGTAGAGCGCCGCATTCGGACCGGCGTCGGTGATGAGCAGGCCGCCCAGCAGCATGGTAGCGATAATCGTCACGGCGTAGGTTTCAAACAGATCGGCGGCCATGCCGGCGCAGTCGCCGACGTTGTCACCCACGTTGTCGGCAATAACCGCCGGGTTGCGTGGATCATCTTCCGGAATACCGGCTTCAACCTTTCCCACCAGGTCGGCGCCGACGTCGGCACCCTTGGTGAATATGCCGCCCCCAAGACGGGCAAAGATGGAAATCAGTGAGCTGCCGAAGGCAACGCCCACCAACGCATGAGTCGCTTCCGACTGGGTGGCGCCCATGCCGGTCAGAACGGCAAAATAACCCGCCACGCCTAACAGCCCCAGGCCCACTACCAGCATGCCGGTTATTGCGCCACCTTTGAAGGCTACATCCAGCGCGGCATTGAGGCCCTGTGTGGCGGCTTGTGCGGTACGTACATTGGCACGTACTGAGACGTTCATGCCGATATAGCCGGTCAACCCCGACAGAAATGCGCCGAGAGCGAAGCCGACGGCGGTCTGCCAGCCCAAGGCCATAAAAATGGCCACCAGCAGGATAACCCCGACTATGCCGATGGTGGTGTATTGGCGATTCAGGTACGCGGAAGCTCCTTGTTGAATTGCGGCGGCAATATCGCGCATGCGCTCATTGCCGGTGGGCAGACCTACAATCCATTTTATCGAAACCACTCCATATACAAGTGCCGCCATCGCACAACCGATTGCGATGATTAAACCATTAGCCATTAAAATCTCCAGTTAAAGTCAGATCAGCTGAAAACACATACGAAATCCGGATCCAGAATTCCGCATCAAGTGCTCATTCTTAAATAAAAATAGAGTGATAAATGCCGATTGATTACTTTTCTTTGGCTCTGCTGGAAAGCAATCAGATTGTAAAATCGCTCAACTTCTTTGCTACCGCCACATTTTTCAGGCGCACATAGTTAGGTAAGCCATCCTTGTAAGGCGGGTAGTCTTCTCCCTTGATGAGAGGCGCAAGATACTCCCGGCATTTATCAGTGATGCCAAAACCATCCTTGCTGATAAAATTCTTGGGCATCATTTTTTCCACATTGGCGACTTTGCTGAGTTGGGCCATGCCGACTTTCCATCGGTAGGGTTTGCTGGAGAGGCGCTCGATCGTGGGCATCACCGAGTTATGGCCTTTGATAGCGAATTCGACAGCCGCCTTGCCCATCGCGTAAGCCTGCTCCACATCAGTTTTCGACGCGATATGACGGGCGGCGCGTTGAAGGTAGTCCGCCACACCCCAATGATATTTGAGCCCCAGACCGTCCCTGACGATGTTTGCCACGACGGGTGCGACCCCGCCCAGTTGAGCGTGACCGAAAGCGTCGCGTACTCCCTGGTCGGAGAGAAACTTGCCGTCCTCGCCTTTCACACCTTCCGATACCACCACCGAGCAGTAGCCGAATTTCTTGACGAAATCATCGACCTTGGCGAGGAATTTCGATCTATCGAACGGAATTTCAGGAAACAGGATAACAATAGGAATCTCGCAATCCTTGCTGGATGCCAGGCCACCCGCCGCCGCGATCCACCCGGCATGACGCCCCATCACTTCCAGCACGAATACCTTGGTTGATGTTTTTGACATGCTGGCCACATCGAAACTCGCTTCGAGCGTGGATACGGCGATGTATTTTGCCACCGAGCCGAAGCCGGGGCAGCAGTCTGTGATGGGGAGATCGTTGTCCACCGTTTTCGGAACATGAATGGCCTGGATGGGATAGCCAAGCGTGTCGGCCAGCTGTGATACCTTGAGGCAGGTATCGGCGGAATCACCACCGCCGTTGTAAAAGAAATAGCCGATGTTATGTGCCTTGAATACTTCGATCAGGCGCTCATACTCGCGCCGATTCTGCTCCAGACTCTTTAATTTGTAACGGCAGGAGCCAAACGCGCCTGACGGAGTGTGACGCAGAGCCCTGATCGCCGCGATGGAGTCTTTGCCGGTATCGATCAGATCTTCGGTTAGCGCGCCAATAATGCCGTTACGACCCGCATAAATTTTACCTATCTTACCTTTCTGCTGGCGTGCGGTTTCGATGACGCCGGCGGCGGATGCGTTGATGACGGCGGTAACTCCACCTGATTGCGCATAAAAAGCGTTTTTTGCTGCCATGTTTCTCTCCTGATTATTTAAATCTCTTGCGGCTTACGTTACACGGCGGCGCACGCTTCTCCGTGGCGCTAAGGTCCGGCAGCGCCATAATACATTGGCAAAGCATGGAATCCTCTGCCGATGCAGCATTGCTCCGTTCGCGAATTTAAAAGGCGGACATCATGTATCCCGATCCGCCAGGAACCGTGACTAACGTTATTGCAGTGACGCGAAAATGGTGTCGCGGATACTTTCAACCGATCCGACCCCCGCTATTTTTATATACCTGGGGGCGCCAGTTCCACCGTTGGCTGACCATCTCGAATAGTATTCTACCAACGGTTTAGTCTGGCTGTGATAGATTTCGAGCCGCCTTCTCACGGTCTCTTCCTTGTCATCATCACGCTGTATCAGCAACTCACCCGTCACATCATCCTTGTTATCCGTTCTGGGTGGATTAAATATCACATGATAAATGCGACCCGAGGCCGGATGCATGCGGCGTCCCGACAAACGCCTGATGATCTCCTCGTCGGAGACGTCAATTTCAATTACGTAATTGATGGGTACGCCTGCGGCTTTCATTGAATCCGCCTGGGGGATGGTGCGAGGGAATCCGTCAAACAGAAACCCTTTCTTGCAATCCGGCTGTGCGATGCGCTCTTTAACCAGATTGATTATGATGTCGTCGGAGACCAGTCCGCCCGCATCCATGATTTTCTTGGCCATAGTGCCCAGCATGGTGCCTGCCTTGACCGCAGCACGCAACATATCGCCGGTCGAAATCTGCGGAATGCCGAAACGTTCCTTGATATAATTGGCCTGTGTGCCTTTTCCCGCGCCGGGGCCGCCTAATAGGATGATAATGATTGTTCCCCCTTTTCATATAAGGTTCTCCCTGATATTGCGGGGAGAATGAGAGGTGTCTGTTCATTGGTTTCGGTGATTATAGCGCAGCAAAGATGAAAATCTGAAGTTTTTACCATGATTTACCGCAATAGCAAGCGTGGGTTAAGGAGTCGAAAATGTCAGCGGCTGCCGGACCTTGAGCAAGCTGATCATATGTACCGCAGCACCGGACGATCAAGAGTAATGATTCAGTCCAATTTCCGCAGTTGCTCCCCGAGTTTCTCCAGTGTCGCGCTAAAATTAGCAAGCCGCTCTTTCTCCTGTTCCACCACCCTGGCCGGGGCGCGCTCGACGAAGCCGGCATTTGCAAGCTTGATTTGTGCCTTGGTGGTTTCACCTTCAATTCGCGTCATTTCCCTGGCCAGGCGTTCACGCTCAGCGGCTATATCCACCTCGATTCTCAGCATTAGCCTGAATTCTCCGACGATTGCCACGGGAGCCTCGGCCTGAGGCAGACCCTCCCGCATGATTTCCACACCCGAGAGCTTGGCCAGCGCCACCAGGTAAGGAGAAAAAGCAGTCAGCGTCTGGCCGTCTCCCGCAGCCAATAACGGGACTTTCAATGCCGGGGACAAATTCATCTCGCCGCGCAAAGTGCGGCAGGCATTGATCATCTCTTTGAGCGCCCGGATACGCGCGATGGCATCTTCGCTGAGGTGCGCCGGGTTGGCCTTGGGGTAGGGTTGCAACATGATGCTCACACCGTGTTTGCCGGCGAGCGGTGCGGCTTTCTGCCATAATTCCTCCGTAATGAATGGAATGATGGGATGGGCCAGGCGCAGCGTGGTTTCCAGTACTTGTGCCAGGGTGCGGCGGGTTGCGCGTTGTACAGCATCGGCCCCGCCGTTCAGCTGTACCTTGGCGAGTTCAAGATACCAATCACAATACTCATCCCAGACAAATTCGTAGATTTCACGTGCCGCAATATCAAAGCGGTAGTCATGAAAAGCCTGCTCCACCGCGCTTTCGGCTTGTTGCAAGCGGCTGATGATCCACCTGTCGGCGTCAGAGTATTCCAACGGCGGCCCATTGAGCAGGCCCGTGTCTTTACCCTCGCAATTCATCAATACGTAACGTGTGGCATTCCAAAGTTTATTACAAAAATTCCGGTAGCCTTCGCAGCGCTGCATATCGAATTTAATGTCGCGGCCATGGGAAGCGAGACTGGCAAAAGTAAAACGTAGCGCATCGGTGCCAAATGCCGGAATGCCGTCCGGGAAATGCTTGCGTGTGACTTTTTCGATCGATTCGGCCTGCCCGGGATTCATCAGTCCGGTAGTGCGCTTGGAGACCAGATCCGGCAATGCGATGCCGTCGATAAGATCCAGCGGGTCCAGTACATTGCCTTTGGACTTGCTCATCTTGTGGCCCTCGGCATCGCGGATGAGCCCGGTTACATAAACTTCCCTGAATGGCACCTTGCCGGTGAAATGCAGCGACATCATGACCATGCGCGCCACCCAGAAGAAGATGATGTCAAAACCGGTGATAAGCACTGAAGTCGGCAGGAATGTTCCGAGTTCCGGTGTTTTTTCAGGCCAGCCCAGTGTGGAAAAGGGCCATAGCGCGGACGAGAACCAGGTGTCGAGAACATCCTCGTCCTGTGTGAGCTTGCGTTCGCCAGCCTCACGTTGCGCTTCCTCCAGGCCGTGTGCGACAAAGATATTGCCATCCTCGTCATACCACGCGGGAATCCGGTGCCCCCACCACAATTGTCGTGAAATGCACCAGTCCTGAATATTTTCGAGCCACTGATTGTATACGTGGCTCCAATTTTCCGGCGTGAATTTTACCTCGCCGCTCGCTACCGCTTCCAGACCGCGTTTTGCCAGGCCTTCCATCGCCACATACCATTGATCGGTGAGCATTGGCTCAATGACCGTGTGGGTGCGGTCGCCACGCGGTACCATGAGTTTGTGTGATTTGGCCTCGACCAGAAGCCCTTGTTCCTTCAGAGCGGCGATAATATTCTTGCGCGCCTCGAAACGGTCCAGTCCCTGATACTCAGTGGGGGCAAGATCGTTGATTTTTCCATCCAGTGTGAAAATATTGAGCGGTATGAGTTTATGCCGCTGCCCTACCTGATAGTCATTGAAATCGTGTGCCGGGGTAATTTTTACGCAACCTGTACCGAATTCGGGGTCGACGTAGGCGTCCCCGATCACCGGGATGCTTCGTTCACATAGTGGCAAACGCACGTGGCGGCCGATCAGGTGCTGGTAGCGCGGATCATCCGGATGTACGGCGACCGCCATATCGCCCAGCATGGTTTCGGGGCGGGTAGTGGCGACAATCAATCCTTCCGCTCCTATCCCATCCAGACCCGGATCCGTATTCTCGAGCGGATAGAGAATATGCCAGAGAAATCCATCTTCTTCCGTCGATACGACCTCCAGGTCTGAAACGGCGGTTTGCAGCACCGGGTCCCAGTTTACCAGCCGCTTGCCACGATAGATCAGTCTCTCGCGATAGAGCCGCACGAAAACCTCGGTGACAGCACGGGATAGCACCGGGTCCATGGTGAAGCGCTCGCGCGACCAGTCGCAGGAAGTCCCCAGCCGCCGCATCTGGCGGGTAATGGTAGAACCGGATTCTTCTTTCCAGCGCCATACGCGCTTGAGAAATTCTTCGCGTCCCAAGTCGCGGCGGCTGATATTTTGCTGGTCCAGTTGACGTTCCACCACAATCTGGGTGGCAATACCGGCATGATCCGTTCCCGGCTGCCATAACGTATTGTCCCCGCACATGCGGTGATAACGCGTCAGCGCGTCCATCAGGGTATGCTGGAAAGCGTGCCCCATATGCAGGGTGCCGGTTACATTGGGCGGTGGCAACATGATGCAGTAGGCGGGGGCGGTTTCAGCGGGGGTGCCGACGGGCATAGGCTTGAAATAACCCGCGGACTCCCAGCTAGAATACCAGCGGCTTTCGATAGAGCGGGGTTCGAAGCTTTTTTCAAGTTCCATGGATATCAGACCGGCAAGGCTGAAAAATCAGCGATTATGGGAGATATAGACCCCGTGGACGCCGGTAGCGTGGCGGGTTTCCTGAAAGACGGCTGTCTATATCGAACTGAGAATTAATGGTTGTGGAAGATGGGGAAGTGGCGGCAAGAACTCATCAAAGACCAAATAAACGGCATTCCAATGCATGAACCAACGCGTTTCGCGCTCTGGCGTCCAGATCGGCTCCCGCGTCCTTGAGCGAGGAATCCAGAATTTGACCAAGCAGGGACGTGATATCGGACTGAGGCGATAACATTGCCGGGGGCAAAAATACCGTTTCTGTGAGCGTTGGTATGTTGTCGGCAGCCGTCAGTGAGTTTTTCTCTAATGTTCCGAAAGCCAGTCGCGGTGACGTCGCGTTTCCGTCCGCTTCATTCCGGGCTGAAGGCGGCCTGCCCTGATGCTTGCGCAGTAACGCATCAACCTTCTCCAGGATCTCATTGTAATCAGTTTCGGGTGAGATTTCGCTGCTATTTGTCATGAATGGTCTCGGGATTCACGAAGGCATGGGAATACAAGGCGGATCATGCCATTCCAAGTTTGTGATGGCGAATTTCATACCCCCGGTCTTTATAAAAACGGTAGCGTTTTCGCGCGGCCTGCGTATCTTCCGGCGTGGTTCCGGTGATTTCGATCAAGCGCTGGAAGCGGCTGAAGAAAGGCGGGTGCTCGATATCCAGATTGAGCAGCACGTCATCGTGCAGCAATTCGCCGTAGTGGTGGCCGAGTACGACCGGAGTTACCCCGGCCAGCTTGTCGCCAGTGCGACAGTGCGGAATAAAATCGGTCGGGGAAAAGGTCCACAACAGTTTATCGAGCCGCTCGACCATAGCCGCATCAGGGCTGTAAACCATCAGCTTGAGGCCTTGCCGCACCGCCTTGGCGATGAGACGGCAAGCGATCTGCAGTTTATCGCCCCCACCCGAATAAAAATCGATTTCGGTCATGGTGATGCTAGCGGCCTTTCTTTGCCGCCCGGCCGATTAAAAATTGGGTCAGCAGCGGCACGGGCCGGCCTGTCGCGCCTTTTTCCTTACCGGATTTCCACGCGGTCCCGGCAATGTCCAGATGAGCCCATCGATATTTCCTAGTGAAACGCGACAGGAAGCAGGCGGCGGTGATGGTTCCACCGGCACGCCCGCCTATATTGGCGATATCGGCGAAATTGCTTTTCAGTTGCTCCTGGTAATCGTCCCATAGCGGCAGGCGCCAGGCGGGATCCGCCGCCCGCCCGGAGGCGCGCAGCAATTCCTCCGCCAGTTTATCGTCATTGCTGAGCAGACCCGATGCCACATGTCCAAGTGCGATGACACAGGCACCCGTAAGGGTGGCGATATCTATTACCGTGTCGGGTTCATAGCGCTCGGCATAAGTGAGCGCATCACACAGGATCAGCCGTCCTTCGGCATCGGTGTTGAGGATCTCGATAGTTTGCCCGGACATGCTGGTCACGACATCGCCAGGTTTGGTGGCGTTGCCGCCCGGCATGTTCTCGGTTGTGGGAATAATGCCGATCACATTGAGCGGCAGCCGCATTTGCGCAATCGCGCTAATGGTGCCGAGCACGCTGGCCGCGCCGCACATGTCATATTTCATTTCATCCATTTCCGCTGCGGGTTTCAACGAAATGCCACCGGTATCAAACGTAATTCCTTTACCCACCAGCACGACAGGCTTTTCTTTCTTCGCCTGACCCCAGTATTCCAGCGCGATCAGCTTGGCAGGTTGACGGCTGCCGCGTGCCACGGCCAGCAACGATCCCATGCCGAGCTTTTCCATATCTTTCTGCTCCAGGACAGTAGCCTTGAGCTTATAAGTCCTGGCAATACTGACGGCTTGCTCTGCCAAATAGGTTGGAGTACAGAAATTGGGTGCCAGATTACCGAGATTCTTGGCCAGATTCATGCCGTCGGCGATGGCAAGTCCCTGCCGCAGGGACTCCTCGCTGACAGCAAGCTCCGCCCGACTGGTTGTACCCAGAGTGACTTTACGCAGGTGTGGCTTGGCTCCCTCGGTCTTGCTCTTGAGGCGATCGAAGCGATAAATGCTTTCCATTGCCACGATTACGGCCTGTGAAACCTTCCAGGCAGCGTCGCGTTCCTTAACCGGCACATCAGTCAAAAACAGAGTGGCATCGGTGGCGCCCGTTTCATGCAGCGCCTTGAAGGCGGCGAGCACTGCATCGCGGTATGCCTTGTCGTTGATCTCTTGTTCCTTGCCCAACCCCACCAGCAACACACGCTCGCACAGCGTGCCGGGCACATTGTGCAACACCAGCGTCGAACCCGCCTTGCCCTTCATGTCGCCGCTGCGTAATATGCTGCCGATATATCCTCCGGCGATCTTGTCCATGGCTTCCGCGGCCTCGGTCAATTTACCTGGCGCGAATACGCCGACGGCCACGCAAGCACCGCGCTGCTTTTCCGGATTTCCGTTTTTTATGCTAAATTTCACCACTGCTCCTTTAATTGTTCTTGCCGATAGTAGCCAATAATAGCGAATTATCGCCGGTCTGTTTGAATAAAGTCAAAATAGGCAGAATAATTGATTATCAATTATTCCCGTTTAATAATGCGGTCGCGGTGAAGTGGACAAGCATGGTTGATGGCCGGGACATAATAGTTTAGTGTATTGATAGGAAATTGGCGATAAAACAATGCTGTCATGAATAAACCGAAGACTGGTCTGAGGGTAAAATCGGTGGAGGATTATGAGGCAAAGCTTGCCACGCCATTTGCCGTCCTCGGTATTCGCATTGAGGAAGACTGGTTAACCGATATCGAATATCTGCCGCTAGATACGCCGCCGCTCATGCCGCAAACCTCTCTGGCCGAGGAAGTTTGCAATCAATTGCAGGCATATTTAGCGGATTCGGGTTTCGTATTTGACTTATCGCTGCACATTGGCGGTACCATTCATCAGCGCCGGGTATGGAGCGCCATTCAGGATATCCCCAGTGGTGCGACTCGCAGTTATGCCGATATCGCAACGCAACTGCACTCCGCCCCGCGTGCGGTGGGGCAGGCATGTGGCGCTAATCGACTTCCTATCGTTATCCCGTGTCATCGCGTTATTGCCAAAAGCGGCGGGCTGGGCGGCTTCATGAATGCAAGCGACGGCGTCCCGCTCGCTATCAAGCGCTGGCTATTGCAGCATGAGCGCGGCTGAGTTCAATGCAGGGTTAGTGGATGAGTTCTCTGATGCCTTGTGGCTGGAAGATGGGCTGTCACGCAATACGCTGGAGAGTTATCGCAGCGATCTGCGGCAATTTAGCGAATGGCTTGGAAAAAAAAGATGGAATGACCCCGCGCTGACAGCGGCAACCCATTCCGATCTGCTGGAGTTTCTTGCCTTCAAGGTTTCGGTCAGGGTCAAGGCGAGCACCACCAGCCGCGAGCTGTCGAGCTTGAAGCGGTTTTACCGTTTTCTGCTGCGTCAGGGTAGAATCCAGGCTGACCCCAGCCTCAATATTGACACGCCGAAACTCCCCCGCAGTCTGCCCGCAAGTCTGACCGAAGCAGACGTGGAAGCGCTGTTGAATGCGCCCGACGTGGAGCAATCATTGGGGTTGCGTGATCGCGCCATGCTTGAGGTGTTATACGCCAGCGGGCTGCGGGTATCCGAGCTGGTGAGTCTTGACGTTATGCAAATAAGCCTGAACATGGGTGTTGTACGCGTAATGGGCAAGGGTGGAAAGGAGCGACTGACACCTTTAGGCGAAGAAGCATTAGAATGGGTAATCCGCTACACCAGGGAAGCGCGGTCCGTATTACTGGGGGGGAAGGCCGCTAATACGCTGTTTGTCACGGCCCGGGGTTCCGCCATGACTCGCCAGGCTTTCTGGCACCTTATCAAGCGCCATGCGCGCGTCGCTGGTATCAACAACACCTTGTCTCCCCACACTTTACGCCATGCTTTCGCTACCCATCTACTCAATCACGGTGCTGATTTGCGTGTCGTGCAACTGCTGCTGGGCCACGCCGATATTTCTACCACGCAAATTTATACCCACGTGGCGCGCGAACGGCTGAAGCAGATCCACGCCCTGCATCACCCGCGAGGGTAACCGTGCGTGAGGGGCGCGTAGTAATCGACGTTCCTGGAAGCGGGCGCATCTTTTATTTCTTCTGCTAAAGTTAGTGTAGTAAATGCCGTAAACAAGTCCCTATCAACAGCAAATAGTCCCTACTAAGCAATTACTAACCAATAAGGAGATATCATGCGCAATCAGTTGTCAGTGATTTCCATGGCGGCAATTTTGACATTGAGTGGCTGTGCCAGTTCACCTGCAACACAGAGTACCACCACTCGGGATACCGCTATCGGCGCGGGTATCGGCGCAAGCGCGGGTGCGATCATTGGTGCTCTCGCAGGCGGCGGGAAAGGCGCGGCGATTGGTGCGGCTGCCGGCGCCGGCGCCGGCGCCATTGCGGGAAACGTCTGGTCGAGACGAATGGAGCAGCAAAAGCAGGAAATGGAACAGGCCACATCGGGAACGGGGGTGCAAGTCATCAAGACTGCGGATAACCGTCTGAAGCTGGATATTCCCAGCGATATTTCATTTGATACCGGACGTGCGGAGATCACCTCCAATTTCAGACCCGTATTGGATAGTTTTGCGACCAGCCTGGCTAAAAATCCGGACTCCCTGGTAACAGTTATCGGTCATACCGACAGTTCAGGCAGCGATGCGGTCAATAACCCGTTATCGTTCAACCGTGCGGCGAGCACACGCGATTACCTGATAAGCCGGGGTATTTCTTCAAACCGCATAAGTATCGAGGGCCGGGGTTCCCGCGAACCAGTGGTTGCCAACGATACGCCCGCAAACAGAGCAAAAAATCGTCGTGTTGAAATCTTTGTAGCCGAGCCACAGGCTGCGCAGTAAATGCCGAACGGGATCGAATCATGCGCCCCTTCCGGGAGAAGGCGGCCGCAGTCCCGGCAGGGTCATGTTATGTCTTGATCATGCTTGGACATCGGCATCTCTTACCGGAATGCGCCAGATAAACACCGAGAGGACTAGACCCAGCGCGCCCAGCATTGCCTGGTGCCACACAGAAGGCATCAACAGGATGGAGCTGCCAAATGAGAGCGCCAGCAACAAGTAGACCCAGCGCTTGACGGGGCGTCGAATACTGCGGTGCTCGATCCATTCCCTGATTATGGGTCCGGCGACGCGGTTGGCCAGTAGCTTGTCGTGAAAATGTTGTGAACTGCGGGCAAAACAGGCGGCTGCAAGCAGCAGAAAAGGAGTTGTGGGCAACACCGGCAGTACTATTCCTATTATGCCCAGTATTACCGCGGCACACCCCACTGTCAGATATAGCACGCGGACCAGGCGCGAATCATGGAGGCGAACCGGACTTGCTCTTTGCTCCTGCTGTATCTCCTCGTTCAAGCGCTGCTGCATGCGTGCGGTGTCTCCATCCGGTTATTGATGACAATCAGGGATTAGCGGACTCACTTTACCGACTCATTAATGGGGTCGCGGTGCAACTTGTCATACCGGGTATAATATTCGAGAGTCGCGAGGGCGGCGAACAGAAAAATATGGAAGCAAGCTATCCTTGATCTAAATCCGCTCCGTAAGGGATTTGCCAGGAAGCTGAAGATCAAGTTTCGGAAGTAATCTTTTGGGATCATGGTGTTGGATAACCAATGGGCAAATCAATCACCGGATGTAGGTTGATTCAAGAGGTTATTGTTTTGAGAGCGCTGTCGATGATTTTAATTCAATTTTGAGGAAGCCATGACTAAAGTAAACACCCTGATCAATGTGGGCATATTGATATTGAGCGTGATTTTTCTGCCCCAAGTTGCATTTTCCGAAACTCAAAAAGGAGCGACCAAGGTGACTGAACTCGTAAAAAAAGATATAAAAACAGGAGCCGGCGAAGAAGCGGTTATCGGCAAAATGGTCGAGGTCCATTATACTGGCTGGCTTTACGATGTGACGGCACCCGAGAACAAGGGTGCGAAATTCGACAGTTCCCGTGATCGCGGCACGCCTTTTTCATTTCTACTGGGCGCGGGGCGCGTAATAAAAGGCTGGGATCGCGGTGTTGCCGGGATGAAGGTGGGCGGGCAGCGCACGCTGATTATTCCTCCCGAGATGGCCTACGGAGCACGGGGAGCCGGGAACGTAATACCCCCGAACGCGGCGTTGATATTCGATGTGGAGCTACTGGGCTTGCGTCAGGGGTCCACGCATTGAACATCATCAGCCTATAATTGCCGGTATGGCCATGTTTATATTTCCTCATTCAAGATGCCCTGATTCCTCACAAGGATGTCATAATTCAGACACGGGCGGGAGTGAGAAGTTTTGGACAATTGCAAATTCAAGGCAGTCAACGGGGAAGTGCTTTCGATAGCCCATTTCGAATATTACGGCTTGGCGGGTGCAAAGCCCTGAAAATGCACGTTGACTTGTCAGTCTAAAACATTCACAATTGGGAGTTTCGTTTGGAGGGGTTCCCGAGCGGTCAAAGGGATCAGACTGTAAATCTGACGGCTCTGCCTTCGAAGGTTCGAATCCTTCCCCCTCCACCAAATCAGGAGGCCGGTATTTGGCGCGGCGTCAGCCTGACCGTCTTGGCACGCGCCTGATAAAGGCGACGGAGGATGAGGCCTGCCGGGGTGAAGATAGCTGACTGATACGGTAATTTGATTGGGCTGCTTCTATTCGAGTTGATTGCTAGTCGCGGGTGTAGCTCAATGGTAGAGCAGAAGCCTTCCAAGCTTACGACGAGGGTTCGATTCCCTTCACCCGCTCCAGATTCTCTGACGGTCTGCCGGACGTGAAGAATCGACGCGAATGAGTGGCTAGGCAAGAACGGATTTTTCAGGATTCTGAAGGACCAATAGTTGTAAGTCCATTTACCCGGAGAGGGCAGGCCGGTAGGATGAAACAAAAGTTGGAAGTTATTGGAAATTGTTGCTAGAGGCAGAAACATACAGGCAGAAACAGTGCTTGCCCATGTAGCTCAGTGGCAGAGCACTCCCTTGGTAAGGGAGAGGTCGCCAGTTCAATCCTGGCCATGGGCTCCATAGGTATTTAAATTTTAAAAATCTGGATAAAAAGCTTTAAAAAGGGCACAACATGGCAAAGAGCAAATTTGAGCGGACGAAACCGCACGTAAACGTAGGGACGATTGGCCACGTGGATCATGGCAAGACCACGCTGACGGCGGCGGTCACGATGGTGCTGGCGAAGAAATTTGGTGGTGAAGCGAAGAGTTATGCGCAGATTGACTCGGCGCCGGAAGAGAAGGCACGAGGCATTACCATCAATACCTCTCATGTTGAATACGAGACCAGCGCGCGCCATTACGCCCATGTTGACTGTCCTGGCCATGCTGACTACGTGAAGAACATGATTACGGGCGCGGCGCAGATGGACGGTGCCATACTGGTAGTATCGGCAGCCGACGGCCCGATGCCGCAAACGCGGGAGCACATTTTGCTGGCACGTCAGGTAGGGGTGCCGTACATCATCGTCTACATGAACAAAGCCGACATGGTGGACGACGCCGAGCTGCTGGAGCTGGTGGAAATGGAAGTACGCGAACTGCTATCCAAATACAATTTTCCTGGTGACGACACGCCGATCATCATTGGTTCTGCGCTGAAGGCGCTGGAAGGGGATCAGAGCGACATAGGCGAGCCCTCCATATTCAAGCTGGCGGATGCGCTGGACAGCTACATTCCGGAGCCGGTGCGCGCCATAGACGGGCCCTTTCTGATGCCGGTGGAAGACGTTTTTTCGATATCCGGACGTGGCACAGTCGTGACGGGGCGGGTTGAGCGCGGCATAGTCAAAGTTGGGGAAGAAATCGAGATTGTAGGCTTGAAGCCCACCCTGAAGACCGTCTGTACCGGCGTGGAGATGTTCAGGAAACTGCTGGACCAGGGGCAAGCGGGGGACAACGTTGGGGTACTGCTGCGCGGTACCAAGCGGGAAGAAGTCGAGCGCGGTCAAGTATTGGCCAAACCTGGCAGCATTACCCCGCATACCAAGTTTGCGGCAGAGATTTATGTACTGAGCAAAGAAGAAGGCGGGCGTCATACCCCGTTTTTCCAGGGATACCGCCCCCAGTTCTATTTCCGCACCACAGACGTGACCGGAGCGATAGAATTGCCGGCGGGCACGGAGATGGTGATGCCTGGGGACAACGTTTCGGTGACGGTGAACCTGATTGCGCCCATTGCCATGGAAGAAGGTCTGCGTTTTGCCATTCGCGAGGGCGGAAGAACCGTCGGCGCGGGCGTGGTGGCAAAGATTATCGAGTAGCGCCAGACGTTCTTGTGCTTAACATATGAGTTTCCTGATTTTTATCTTTGTTCCCGAAGGAAATATAGGCCAGTAGCTCAATTGGCAGAGCGTCGGTCTCCAAAACCGAAGGTTGGGGGTTCGATGCCCTCCTGGCCTGCCAAGACAAGGATGTCATTAATAAACCATCAGTCATCGTGTGTTTCGAAGGATACAAAATTCATAATGGCGCAAGCGGATTGAACCATGATGGTTCCGTGGGCCGAATTTGCAATTCGCATATTCGGCTCTGCGCGCTTCATTTACTGACGAGCATTAAAGGCAGAGTGGAATAGAGTGGATAAGATCAAGTTGGGATTGGCGCTTCTGCTGTTGATCGCGGGTATTGCCGGTTTTTATTACCTGCGGGATAGCGCCATGGTGATTCGCGTCATTGTCGTGCTGTCGGGTCTCGTTTTGGCGGCGGTGGCGGTCTGGTTTACCACTCTTGGCAAACAATTCTATGCGTTTGCCAGAGAGTCCTCGGAAGAAACCAAGAAAGTGGTGTGGCCGAGCCGTAAAGAAACGGTGCAAACCACGGGCATTGTGTTTGCCTTTGTTCTGGTGATGGCCATATTTCTATGGATGGTGGATGCGGGGTTGCTGCTCGCGGTGAAGTATCTCATGGGGCAGGAAGGGTGATGGATAAAAAATGGTTTGTGGTTCATGCCTATTCCGGATTTGAGAAGAGCGTGCAGCGCGCGCTGAAGGAGCGAATCAGTCGCGCCGGAATGCAGGACAAGTTTGGTCAAATACTGGTTCCGGTAGAAGAAGTGGTCGAGATGAAAGGGGGCCAGAAAAATCTCAGTGAACGAAAGTTCTTTCCCGGTTACGTGCTGGTCGAGATGGAAATGACTGACGAAACATGGCACCTGGTCAAAAATACCGCAAAGGTTACCGGCTTTATAGGGGGTTCGGCCATGAAGCCGACGCCCATCAGCGAGAAAGAAGTGGAGAATATCCTCCATCAGATTCAGGAGGGAGTGGAAAAGCCGAAGCCCAAGATTCTCTTCGAAGCGGGCGAGGCGGTAAGGGTCAAGGAAGGTCCATTCACGGATTTCCATGGCAATGTGGAAGATGTTAATTATGATAAAAGCAAGATCAGGGTATCGGTTTCCATTTTTGGCCGCCCTACCCCGGTGGAGCTGGATTTCAGTCAAGTCGAGAAAGCTTGAATATTCTAATTAGAAGCGAGCTCGTGTCAGTATCAGGTATCGCCTGTGTCGTTTATTAACTGGGGAGAGCGCGGCAGCGTTCGTTCGCACCCGAGAGGAGAATTATCGTGGCAAAAAAAATAATCGGCTACATCAAGCTTCAAGTGCCGGCGGGGAAGGCCAATCCTAGTCCGCCCATAGGTCCTGCGCTGGGTCAAAGGGGACTCAACATCATGGAGTTCTGCAAGGCGTTCAACGCCGCTACCCAGAAAATGGAAGTTGGCTTGCCGGTGCCGGTGGTAATTACCGCCTATGCCGACAAGAGCTTCACATTCACCATGAAGACCACACCCGCGACGGTGCTGATCAAAAAGGCGATTGGACTCAGCAAGGGTAGTCCCAAACCCCATACCGACAAAATAGGCAAATTGACGCGGCAGCAAGCGGAAGAGATTGCTCAGGTAAAAATGCCCGATTTGACCGCGGCCGACATGGATGCCGCGGTTCGTACCATCGCTGGCAGCGCTCGCAGTATGGGCGTGGACGTGGAGGGCATATAGCATGGCGCATATATCCAAACGCTTCAAGGCCATCATCGCCAAAACGGACCGCAGCAAGTCTTATCCGCTACCGGATGCGCTCAGAATCATCAAGGAAACGGCCACCGCAAAATTTGATGAATCGATTGATGTGGCGGTCAATCTTGGCATTGATGCAAAGAAATCCGATCAGTCAGTGCGTGGCTCGGTAGTGTTGCCCGCAGGGACCGGTAAAACTGTGCGTGTAGCGGTATTTGCCCAGGGAGACAAGGCTAAGGAGGCGCTCGCCGCGGGTGCCGACATTGTTGGGTTTGAAGACCTGGCGGAACAGATCAAAGCAGGCAATATCAATTTTGACGTGGCCATCGCCAGCCCCGATGCCATGCGTATCGTAGGGCAACTAGGCCAGATACTGGGCCCGCGTGGCTTGATGCCCAACCCCAAGGTGGGGACGGTGACACCGGATATCGTGGGTGCGGTAAAAAATGCCCGGGCAGGCCAGGTGCAATATCGTGCTGACAAAGCAGGGATTGTTCAATGCACCATAGGTCGTGCATCGTTTAGCGTGGATTCTTTGCAAGAGAACATGCTGGCGCTGGTGGACGCGCTCAACAAGTCCAAGCCGGCCACCTCCAAAGGTATTTATCTGAGAAAAATATCGGTTTCCAGCACGATGGGGATAGGGATCCGGGTGGATCAGACCAGTATGCGCTAGGTGTGAGAAGCATCCATATGAATTTGTAAGACTTTGGGCCGTCAGAGAGGGCTGTTTTCCCGACCTGACGGGTTGTCAAAGACCGCCGGGGTTAACTCAGTGAAGAGCGGACGGTGAAAAGTGGTAATGCTATTTACCGAGTCAGGCATCGCTTGAGAACTTAATCGCAAAACGGAATGGGAAAAGGCTGAAGGTGTTGATGGTTGCTCATCTTGAGCTTCCGGCCTGCTGCCATTTCGAGCACCCAGCGCAGATGGTGTACCCAAAAACAGGAATGATTTATCTCCTGATTTAAGGTCGCCGGTTCGCGATATTGAGGCAGGTTGCAAGTTTTTTCATGACTTGATACCAAACTCAACATTGCATATTAAAGATGGAGAATGTGCCTTGAGTCTAAATTTAGAAGAGAAAAAAGCGGTTGTCGCCGAAGTCAGCACTCAGGTAGCAAAAGCCCAGGCCATTATCATTGCGGAATACCGCGGGCTTGGAGTCGGGCATATGACCCAATTGCGTGCGAAGGCACGGCAATCGGGAATATATTTCCGGGTGCTCAAGAATTCGCTTGCGCGGCGTGCGGTTACGGATACCCCATTTACCGGACTTTCCGAATATATGGTGGGACCATTAGCCTATGGCATCGCAAGCGATCCGGTAGCGGCGGCAAAGGTATTGCACGAATTTTCCAAAGGTAATGACAAATTCGTGATCAAAGGTGGCGCCATGGCAAATCTCGTGATGTCCAGTAAAGAGATTGCCGATCTAGCCTCTCTTCCCAGCCGCGAAGCACTACTTTCGAAGCTGCTGGGCACGATGCAGGCCCCCGTTGCCAATTTTGTGCGGACCCTCAATGAGGTGCCGACCAGTTTTGTGCGCGGCCTTGCAGTCGTACGTGATCAGAAGCAGGCCGCCGAGCCGGTTTCAAGCCATTGAAACCGCAACACAACCAGAAGCTTAAATTTATCAGGAGAAAATCATGGCTATAGCCAAAGCAGAAATTTTAGAATCGATCGCGAATATGACTGTGCTGGAACTTTCCCAGTTAATCAAGGAAATGGAAGAGAAATTCGGTGTTTCCGCTGCCGCGGTAGCTGTCGCGTCGACTGCGCCTGCAGCAGGTGCCGCCGCTGCCGCCGTGGAAGAGCAAACGGAATTTTCCGTGATTCTGACCACAGTGGGTGAAAGCAAGGTCAATGTGATCAAGGTGGTGCGCGCGATTACCGGTTTGGGCTTGAAAGAAGCAAAAGATTTGGTCGACGGCGCACCGAAGGCGGTGAAGGAAGGTATTCCCAAAGCGGATGCTGAAGCCATTCAAAAACAACTTACCGAAGCCGGTGCGACCAGCGAGATTAAATAGAGTCATGCAGCAATGAAGCCAGCTGACGGCGTGTAAAATCGCCGTCAGGATCTGGCATTCTACTTTTGAATCTAGTGTTTGAATGTCTGTTTTTTTGTGTCGCAGAATGCTTAGCCCCATAGCTTAAAACAAATACTCTGCTCCCATTTTCTGTCCATCCGTCTTTTGACCTCCCGGAGATTCCATGAGCTATTCGTTTACCGAGAAAAAACGCATCCGTAAAAGTTTCGCCAAGCGCGCCAGCGTCTTGCCGATTCCGTTTCTTCTCGCTACTCAGATCGAATCGTATGCGGCTTTCCTGCAAGCCCAGGTTGAGCCTGATCAACGCGCCACGCAGGGATTGCAGGCGGCGTTTATCTCGATTTTTCCGATCGAGAGCCACTCCAGGAACGCCCGTCTTGATTTCGTCAATTATGTGCTGGGTACTCCTCCGTTCGATGTCAAGGAATGTCAGCAGCGTGGTCTTACGTATGCTTCTCCGTTGCGCGCCAAAGTGCGATTGACGATCATGGATAAGGAGGCTTCCAAGCCAACAGTAAGAGAAGTGAAGGAACAGGAAGTTTACATGGGCGAGATTCCGCTCATGACGGGCACGGGTTCGTTCGTTATTAATGGAACCGAGCGGGTCATTGTATCCCAATTGCATCGCTCCCCAGGGGTATTCTTCGAGCATGACCGGGGTAAAACGCACTCATCCGGCAAATTGCTTTTTTCCGCCCGCATTATTCCCTATCGCGGCTCCTGGCTCGATTTTGAATTCGATCCCAAGGATTATCTCTATTTTCGCGTTGACCGCCGCCGGAAAATGCCGATTACCGCATTGCTGAAGGCCATAGGCTATACACCGGAGCAAATTCTTGAGAGCTTCTTCTCCTTTGATGCTTTCCATCTGTCCAAGAAAGGCATTCTCTTTGAGCTGATACCGGAACGTTTGCGCGGCGACATTGCGCGCTTTGATATTGCCACCAAAAGCGGCAAAGTTATCGTTCAGAAAGACAAGCGTATAACCGTGAAACATGTGCGTGAAATGCAGCAGGCGGGCATTGACAGGCTTGCGGTGCCGGAAGATTTTCTGCTGGGCCGGGTACTGGGTCATAACGTCGTGGATAAGGAAACGGGTGAAGTCGTGGCGCTCTCGAACGACGAGATTACGGAGATTGTGCTTGCCAAACTGCGCGAAGCCAATATAGAAGAGATTCAAACCATCTATACCAACGATCTTGATCAAGGGGCATACATCTCTCAAACCATGAGAATAGATGAAACCGCTGACCAGATGGCCGCGCAAGTGGCCATCTACCGCATGATGCGCCCCGGCGAACCGCCGACCGAAGAAGCAGTCAAGGCGTTGTTCAACGGATTGTTCTATGCACCGGAACGTTATGATCTATCTGTAGTCGGACGGATGAAATTCAATCGCCGTGTGGGCAGGACTGAACTGGATGGGTCCACCACATTGTCGAATGACGATATCATCGCGGTCATCAAGATTCTGGTTGAATTGCGCAATGGCCGCGGTGAGATTGACGATATCGATCATCTCGGTAATCGTCGTGTCCGCTCAGTTGGCGAACTTGCGGAGAACCAGTTCCGTTCAGGACTGGTGCGGGTCGAACGAGCGGTGAAAGAACGTCTCAGTCAGGCTGAATCGGATAATCTGATGCCCCATGATTTGATTAACGCAAAACCGGTGTCGGCCGCGGTGCGCGAGTTCTTTGGTTCCAGTCAGTTGTCGCAGTTCATGGATCAGACCAATCCCCTTTCCGAGATTACCCACAAGCGCCGCGTTTCCGCGCTGGGACCGGGCGGGCTGACGCGCGAACGCGCAGGGTTTGAGGTGCGCGACGTGCACCCTACCCATTATGGTCGCGTGTGCCCGATTGAAACGCCGGAAGGTCCCAATATTGGTTTGATTAATTCACTGGCGCTTTACGCCCGCACCAATGAATATGGGTTCATGGAAACACCCTACCGCAAGGTGAAGAACGGAAGCGTTACCGATGAAATTGACTATCTGTCGGCGATTGAGGAAGGTCAGTATGTGATTGCGCAAGCGAATGCGGAGCTGGATCGCCGCGGTAAATTCACCAACGACATTGTTTCCTGCCGTCACAAGAATGAATTTACTTTGGCGACACCGGATCGTATCGAGTACATGGACGTGGCGCCTGCCCAGATCGTATCGGTAGCTGCTTCATTGATTCCATTTCTGGAGCATGATGATGCCAATCGTGCATTAATGGGATCCAACATGCAACGGCAGGCAGTACCCTGCCTGCGTGCGGAGAAATCTCTGGTTGGCACTGGCATCGAGCGTGTCGTGGCGGTGGATTCAGGAACCGCGGTGCAGGCAGTGCGCGGCGGCGTGGTGGATTACGTGGATGCGAGCCGTATTGTGGTGCGGGTGCATGATACCGAAACACGCGTCGGCGAAGTGGGCGTGGATATCTATAATCTGATTAAATACACCCGCTCCAATCAGAACACCAACATCAATCAGCGTCCACTGGTCAAAGTGGGTGACGTGATTGCACGAGGCGACGTCGTGGCTGACGGTGCTTCCACTGACAAGGGCGAGCTGGCATTGGGGCAAAATATGCTGGTTGCATTTATGCCCTGGAATGGCTACAACTTCGAGGATTCGATTCTCATTTCGGAACACGTCGTCGCCGAGGATCGCTTCACATCCATCCATATTGAGGAACTCTCGGTGGTAAGCCGGGACACCAAACTGGGGACGGAAGAAATCACCGGGGATATTTCCAACCTGTCGGAGGTGCAACTCGGACGCCTGGATGCCTCGGGCATTGTTCACATCGGTGCCGAAGTGGAGGCTGGCGATGTGCTGGTGGGCAAAGTCACCCCCAAGGGCGAGACACAATTGACGCCTGAAGAGAAACTGTTGCGCGCGATTTTTGGCGAGAAGGCTTCCGATGTAAAGGATACATCGCTGCGTGTGCCATCAGGTATCTCCGGGACGGTGATCGACGTGCAGGTATTCACCCGGGAAGGAATAGAACGCGATAAGCGTGCCCAGCAGATCATCGACGATGAGCTGAAACGCTACAAGAAGGATCTGGCTGACCAAATGCGGATCGTGGAAGGCGATGCATTCGAGCGTATTGAGCGCCTGCTCAAGGGCAAATCAGCAACCGGGGGACCAAAAAAACTCGTCAAGGGAGCGCAGATTACCAAGGAATATCTGGATAGCATCGATCCGCACCATTGGTTCGATATCCGGCTTGCCGACGAAGAAACAAGCTTGCAGCTGGAACAAATCGAGGAGGGCCTCGCGCAAAAACGCAAGGCATTTGACATTGCTTTTGAAGAAAAGAAAAAGAAACTTACCCAAGGCGATGAATTGCCGCCAGGCGTCCAGAAAATGGTCAAGGTGTACGTAGCAGTGAAACGGCGTTTGCAGCCTGGGGATAAGATGGCGGGACGCCATGGCAATAAAGGCGTGATTTCCAAGATCGTGCCAGTCGAGGATATGCCCTATATGGCAGATGGTACTCCGGTCGACGTGGTATTGAACCCTTTGGGGGTACCTTCGCGCATGAACGTGGGGCAGATTCTGGAAACCCATCTCGGGTGGGCGGCAAAAGGACTTGGCAGGAAAATCGGCGACATGCTCCAGGCGGACAGCAAGATTGCCGAGCTCCGCAAGCTGCTTGACCAGATTTACAACACAAGTGGCAAACAAGAGGATATTGCTTCGCTCACCGATGCGGAAATCATGGACCTTGCGGAAAATCTCAAGGACGGCGTGCCTTTCGCCACCCCCGTCTTCGACGGGGCTACCGAGCATGAAATCAAGGATATGCTCGAGCTTGCCGGTCTTCCACGATCCGGACAGGTGACATTGTACGATGGCCGAACGGGCGAGGCTTTCGACCGCCCCGTCACGGTGGGCTATATGCATGTGCTGAAGCTGCACCACCTGGTGGACGATAAAATGCATGCACGCTCTACTGGTCCCTACAGCCTGGTCACCCAGCAGCCGCTCGGTGGCAAGGCGCAATTCGGCGGACAGCGCTTTGGTGAAATGGAGGTATGGGCGTTGGAAGCCTATGGTGCTTCCTATACATTGCAGGAGATGCTGACGGTCAAGTCGGACGATGTGAACGGGCGTACCAAGGTGTACGAGAGCATTGTCAAAGGCGACCACAAGATTGATGCCGGTATGCCAGAATCATTCAATGTGCTGGTGAAGGAAATCCGGTCGCTGGCAATGGATATCGATCTGGATCGGCATTAGTAATTTATGGTAGCGGTTCGAATGGAGAAATAACTGTAAAATGTCCCCTTCGTTTCCGCGTCTCTCACCGGATGATTTTTGTATCGACCCCTGATCAACAGGAGTGACAAATGAAAGCACTGCTCGATTTATTCAAACAAGTTACTCAGAAAGAAGAGTTCGATTCGATCAAAATCGGCTTGGCTTCCCCCGAGAAAATACGTTCCTGGTCCTATGGTGAGGTGAAGAAACCGGAAACCATCAATTACCGTACATTCAAACCGGAACGGGACGGATTATTCTGCGCGAAAATATTTGGCCCGGTAAAGGATTACGAATGTCTATGCGGGAAATATAAGCGCCTTAAACATCGTGGCGTGATCTGCGAGAAATGCGGTGTCGAGGTTACGCTCTCAAAGGTGCGGCGTGAACGCATGGGGCATATCGAACTGGCCTCTCCGGTGGCGCATATCTGGTTTCTGAAATCGCTGCCGTCACGTCTCGGCATGGTGCTGGATATGACCTTGCGCGATATCGAGCGAGTGCTTTATTTTGAAGCGTACGTGGTGACCGATCCCGGCATGACGCCTCTGGCGCGATGTCAGTTGCTGACGGATGATGATTATCGTGCCAAGACGGAAGAGTACGGAGATGATTTTCGTGCCAGCATGGGTGCGGAAGGCATTCGCGATTTGCTCGGCAACCTCAATATCCATGTTGAAATCGATAATCTCCGGCGCGAGATGGGAGAAACCGGCTCCGAAACCAAGATGAAAAAAATCTCCAAGCGCTTGAAGGTATTGGAGGCGTTCAATAAATCCGGGATCAAGCCGGAGTGGATGGTTCTGGCTGTGCTGCCTGTATTGCCGCCCGAGTTACGTCCGCTGGTGCCGCTGGATGGTGGGCGTTTTGCTACTTCTGATCTGAATGATTTATATCGCCGCGTCATCAATCGTAACAATCGGCTTAAGCGCCTGCTCGAGTTGAAGGCGCCGGAAATCATTGTGCGCAATGAGAAGCGCATGTTGCAGGAAGCGGTGGACTCATTGCTGGATAACGGGCGTCGTGGCAAAGCCATGACGGGGGCCAACAAGCGGCCGTTGAAATCGCTTGCCGACATGATCAAGGGAAAAGGTGGACGTTTTCGCCAGAATCTGCTCGGCAAGAGGGTGGATTATTCCGGCCGGTCGGTCATCGTGGTGGGTCCGCAGCTTAAACTGCATCAGTGCGGCTTGCCAAAGAAAATGGCGTTGGAACTGTTCAAGCCTTTCATCTTCAACAAACTCGAGATAATGGGTATCGCCAGCACCATCAAGGCGGCCAAGCGTGAGGTTGAGAACGAAAGCCCTGTAGTATGGGACATCCTGGAGGATGTCATTCGCGAGCATCCAGTGATGCTAAATCGCGCTCCGACACTACATCGGCTGGGCATTCAGGCATTCGAGCCAGTGCTGATAGAAGGCAAGGCGATCCAATTGCATCCATTAGTATGCGCAGCGTTCAATGCCGACTTCGACGGTGACCAGATGGCCGTTCACGTGCCGTTGTCGCTGGAGGCGCAGATGGAATGCCGCACTCTCATGATGTCCACCAATAATATTTTGTCACCGGCGAATGGAGAACCCATTATCGTGCCGTCACAGGATATCGTGCTGGGTTTGTACTACACTACCCGGGAGAAAGTTAATGCCCGCGGCGAGGGGATGTCGTTTGCCAATATCAGCGAAGTATCCCGCGCTTACGAGAGCCGTGTCATTGAACTGAATGCCAGGATATTGGTACGGATCAAGGAATACGAGGTGGAAACCGACGGTGAGCGCCGTGAAAAAACCACACGTTATGAAACCACCGTGGGGCGCGCGCTGTTGTCCGAGATTCTTCCCGCCGGCCTGCCTTTTCCTCTTATCAACAAAGCACTCAAGAAAAAAGAGATCTCCAAGCTCATCAATGCCAGCTTCCGTCGCTGCGGACTGCGCGAGACAGTGATATTTGCTGACAAATTGATGTATTCCGGCTTTACCTACGCGACTCGTGCCGGCATCTCTATTTGCCTGGACGATATGCTGACACCGGTGCAAAAGAATGACATCATCAGCGCATCCGAGAAGGAGGTGCAGGAGATCGAGATGCAATACACTTCCGGTCTGGTGACTCAGGGCGAGCGCTACAACAAGGTCGTGGATATATGGGGTCGTGCCGGTGACCAGGTGGCCAAGGCCATGATGGATCAGCTCGGTGTCGAGCCGGTGCATGACTCACTAACCGGTGAAGTCAAAAAAGATAAAAAGGGCAAGCCGCTGACGCAGGAATCCTTCAATTCGATTTACATGATGGCCGACTCGGGTGCGCGCGGCTCAGCGGCTCAGATTCGTCAGCTGGCAGGTATGCGCGGATTAATGGCCAAGCCCGATGGATCAATTATCGAGACTCCCATTACAGCAAATTTCCGCGAGGGATTAAATGTTCTGCAGTACTTTATCTCCACGCATGGTGCACGCAAAGGCCTGGCCGATACTGCGCTGAAAACCGCCAACTCCGGGTATCTGACACGCCGTCTGGTGGACGTCACCCAGGATCTCGTAGTTACCCAGGATGATTGCAACACGAATAACGGCGTTGTCATGAAGGCGCTGGTGGAGGGTGGTGAAGTCATCGAAGCGCTGCGGGAGCGCATTCTGGGACGAGTCGTGGCTAGCGATGTCGTCAATCCGGAGCATCAGGCGGTGATTTACCCGGCAGGCGTACTGCTGGACGAGAAGGCGGTCGATACCATCGAGTCGCTGGGTATAGATGAAGTGAAGGTACGTACACCGCTTACCTGTGAAACCCGCTATGGTCTGTGTGCGAAATGCTATGGACGCGATCTTGGACGTGGTACGCCGGTCAACGTCGGCGAGGCTGTGGGCGTCATTGCGGCACAGTCAATCGGCGAGCCGGGCACCCAGCTGACCATGCGTACGTTCCACATAGGTGGCGCCGCCTCCAGAACCGCGGTTGCAAGCCAAGTGGAGAGCAAGTCCAACGGTATTGTGCGCTATTCACCCACCATGCGTTACGTTACCAACTCTCGCAATGAGTTGATTGCGATTTCCCGTAGCGGCGAAGTAGTGATATATGATGATAACGGCCGCGAACGTGAACGGCACAAAGCGCCCTATGGGGCAACACTGCTCATCCGTGACGGAGAAGTGGTCAAGGCGGGGCAAGTGTTGGCGGCATGGGACCCGCATACTCGCCCCATCATCACGGAATACGCCGGCAAGGTTCGCTTCGAAAACGTTGAAGAAGGCGTAACCGTGGCTAAGCAGATAGACGAAGTAACCGGTTTGTCCACACTGGTGGTGATCGATCCGAAGCGGCGCGGGGTTGCACAAACCAAGGGCTTGCGTCCCCTGGTGAAACTCCTCGATGAGGATAACAAGGAAGTGAGGCTTGCAGGCGGTACTTTATCTGTCAACATCACTTTTCAGGTGGGTTCAATTATTACGGTACGAGACGGGCAGCAAGTCAGTGTAGGCGAAGTGCTTGCCCGTATCCCGCAGGAAAGTTCCAAAACCCGTGACATTACGGGAGGTTTGCCCCGTGTGGCGGAATTGTTTGAAGCCCGTTCCCCCAAGGATGCCGGCGTGCTCGCGGAAGTTACCGGTATCGTGTCGTTTGGCAAAGATACCAAAGGCAAACAACGCCTTGTAATTACCGACCTCGATGGGGTTTCCCACGAGTACCTGATTCCCAAGGATAAACATGTTACGGCCCATGACGGCCAGGTGGTGAATAAGGGGGAGAGTATCGTTGACGGCCCCGCCGACCCCCATGATATTCTGCGCCTCCTGGGGGTGGAAGCGCTGGCACGCTATATTACCGACGAGGTTCAGGATGTGTATCGCCTGCAAGGTGTCAAGATCAATGATAAGCACATCGAGGTGATCGTGCGTCAGATGCTGCGTCGGGTGCAGATTGTTGATTCAGGTGACACGCGCTTTATTCCGGGTGAGCAGGTGGAACGGGCGGATCTGTTGGCGGAGAACGAAGAGGTGATAGCGGAAGACAAAAAACCGGCTATATATGAATTCATGCTGCTGGGTATCACCAAAGCATCGCTTTCCACTGATTCGTTTATCTCCGCCGCTTCCTTCCAGGAGACTACGCGTGTGCTGACCGAGGCGGCAATTATGGGCAAGAAGGATGATCTGCGCGGTCTCAAGGAAAACGTCATTGTCGGCCGGCTCATCCCCGCAGGTACCGGCTTGGCCTTTCACAATACCCGCAAGAAGCAAAGGCAGATGTTGAATGCCGGTGAAAGCCTTGGTTTTAGTGAAGAAGACACGGGGGAAAGGCGAAACAGCGGATATACTGTCTGAAATACCGGTCAGTATTGTACTAGTCGCTGCGATACAAAATGTGTTTTTATAATCGAAGCGAAGTGTTTCGCAAATTTGATGTTGCTCTATCTTGTTTCATAAACGCGCGGATGAATGTGTGGAAGTCCGATGCCATATTGGAGGATGAGTAATAATGTTGCGGCGGTTAAAAGATAATTCACAATCCATGAGCCGAATCTCAATAACTGCCGGAACAGGCATCGAGGGGCTGAATCATGCCGATTGATATCAACGCAATAGTCAACGAGACCCGGGGCAAGAACTTCGAGCTTTACGAAGAGCATGTGAATCCGGTGTTCGTCAAGGTATTACGTACACTCGGATTCAATCGCACATGGGTGCGCGGTGAAGGCGCCTACCTCTGGGACGAAGCGGGTACACGTTATCTGGATTTCCTGACCAATTGGGGTGTGTTCAATTTCGGCCGCCGTCATCCGGTCATTCGTGGCGCATTACAGCAAGTGCTGGACACCGATTTTCCCGGATGGGTCGGCTTCGATGCTCCGCCGCTCGCCGCCGCATTGGCTCGCGAACTCGTAAAACGCATGCCACCCGGTCTGGATACCGTTTATTTCAGTAACTCAGGGACCGAAGCCATCGAGGCGGCGATCAAGTTTGCGCGTGCATACACGGGACGGCCCAGCACAGCTCATCTTGCGAAGGCATTCCACGGCCTCACCATGGGGGCCTTGTCCCTGAACGGGGAGCCAAGTTTTCGCAGGGGTTTCGAACCGATGCTTCCCGGCAGCTCGGAAGTCAAGCTTGGCGACCTCGCCGGGCTCGAAGCGCGTCTTGCTCTGGGCGATGTCGCTGGCTTCGTGCTTGAGCCGATCCAGGGTAAAGGCGTCAATATTGCCAGTAGTGAATATCTTCTCGGCGCACAGGAATTATGCCGCAAATACGGCACGCTGATGATCTGCGACGAAATTCAATCAGGCATGGGCCGTAGCGGACGTTTTCTGGCCAGCCAGTGGGTTGAAGGTCTGCAACCCGATATCGTCTGTCTCTCGAAGGCACTTTCCGGTGGTTATATCCCGGTGGGGGCGACAATTACCCGGCGTGCGGTATACGATAGTGTCTACGATACCATGCACCGCGCTATCGTTCATGCTTCCACCTTCGGTATGGGTAACATGGCAATGGCTGCAGGACTGGCGTCGCTGGCCGTCCTGGATGACGAGAACCTTGCCGAGCGTGCCAACATGCTCGGCGATCGTTTTCGTCGCGGTATCGAGGCATTGGTGCCCCGCTTCGAGTTTCTGAAGGGAGTGCGTCAGCGTGGCCTGATGATCGCCATTGAGTTTGGGCCGCCAGAATCCATGTCGCTGAAGGCAGCCTGGACCATGGTTAACAAGATGGACGAAAATCTTTTTGCCCAGGCGATTGTTCTCCCGCTTCTGGACGACCATCATATTCTTACCCAGGTAGCAGGTCACGCCATGCCCATCATCAAAATACTGCCGCCCTTGAATATCAGCGAGAGCGACGTGGATTGGTTTCTGGAGGCGCTTGAGGACGTCCTGGTCAAGTTGCACAAATTTCCAGGGCCTGCATGGGAAGTGTTGAAGAAGCTGGGCAGCCATGCGCTCACCGCGAAGCGGCGCGAGGGTCGCGCCGCCGCCACTTGAGGTTTGATTCGGTTTCCTTATGGATGCATCAAAGATTGCATCCGAAAACCAGATCCTGTACCGTTGCCGTTAGTGTCCTTTGTCTGGCTGGCTACTGAGTAGGAAATAATCGCATCGTATCGAGTGTACGGTGGGGGTCGTGGTGCTCCAGCTCATTTCCTCGCAGGGCTTGAGGCAGAAAAGATCATCCGGGGCGCAGGGATTTCTTTTATCTTCCTCACCCAAGACAGTGGCTTGACATCACAGCATAAACCCCATAGAATTCGCAGTCTTTTTAGCCGCCCCCCGGACAAAAAATACCTGGAACGGCAGAAAATCACGATTCATACGGGCAGCGGGGACGGTAATATCACCGGCCCGGTTTTTTAGGGAATAAAATGCCGACAATCAGTCAGTTAGTACGTAAGCCCCGAGCGGCGAGACGCGTAAAAAGCAAAGTCCCAGCCTTGGGAAATAGTCCTCAGAAGAGGGGAGTCTGTACGCGGGTTTATACCACTACGCCAAAAAAACCGAACTCGGCTTTACGAAAAGTGGCGCGGGTTCGCCTGACCAATGGTTTTGAGGTCTCCAGCTATATTGGTGGAGAGGGGCATAATCTGCAAGAGCACTCGGTAGTACTGATTCGAGGCGGCCGTGTCAAAGATTTGCCGGGCGTTCGCTACCATACAGTACGCGGTAGCCTGGATACGGCGGGCGTAAAAGATCGCAAACAGGCCCGTTCCAAATACGGCGCCAAAAGGCCGAAAGCAGCTTGAGAGCAGAGCGGCTTAAATTCAAGCCACTTGAGCTAACCAATTAAATACCGAGGTAGAAAATGCCAAGACGCAGAGAAGTACCCAAACGCGAGATTTTGCCTGATCCCAAGTACCACAATACGGAAGTGGCGAAATTCGTCAATGTACTTATGACGCGTGGCAAGAAATCCGTAGCGGAGAGAATCATTTACGGCGCCATGGATCAAATCCAGAAAAAAACCGGCAAAGACCCTGTAGAAGTATTTACGCAGGCACTATCCAATGTCCGCCCGATGGTGGAAGTAAAAAGTCGCCGGGTCGGTGGTGCGAACTACCAGGTTCCGGTGGAGGTGCGCTCGGTTCGGCGTAATGCCCTGGCAATGCGCTGGCTGCGCGATGCGGCTCGTAAACGGGCCGAGAAATCCATGGGCGCCCGTCTTGCCGGTGAATTGGCGGAAGCGGCTGAGGGACGCGGCGGCGCGGTCAAGAAACGTGAGGAAATTCATCGTATGGCGGAAGCCAACAAGGCGTTTGCACATTACCGGTTCTAGGGAATGTACTGATCAGTACCCGGCAGAGGCAGGTACAGTTCGCCCCGGATCCCTGAAGTCCTCGCTCCCGATTTAAAGGGTTGGTTTCCGTTATTCAGCGGCGCTTTCTGGCGCCCTAATGTTTAAAAATATTAAGGTTTACATACTGTGGCAAGAAAAACACCCATTGAGCGTTACCGGAATATCGGCGTTATGGCGCACATAGACGCCGGTAAAACCACGACTACTGAACGTATCCTGTTTTATACAGGCGTATCCCACAAACTTGGCGAGGTGCATGACGGCGCGGCTACAATGGACTGGATGGAGCAGGAGCAGGAGCGCGGTATTACCATCACATCCGCCGCCACTACGTGTTTCTGGAAGGGAATGGAAGGTAATTATCCCGATCATCGCATCAATATCATTGATACCCCGGGCCACGTGGATTTCACGATCGAGGTGGAGCGGTCACTGCGCGTCCTCGACGGAGCCTGCACCGTGTTCTGTGCGGTCGGCGGTGTGCAGCCCCAGACCGAAACCGTATGGCGTCAGGCCAATAAATACAAAGTTCCGCGATTGGCCTTTGTCAACAAGATGGATCGCGCGGGTGCCAATTTCATGCGTGTCTATGAACAGATCCAAACACGCCTGAAAGCCCATCCGGTACCCGTTCAATTGCCGATCGGCGCCGAAGAAAAGTTTGAGGGGGTCGTCGATCTGATCAAGATGAAAGGTATTTACTGGGATGAGGCGAGTCAGGGGATGAGATTCGAGGAACGCGATATCCCAGCCAATTTGTTGGAAAACGCCAAGGTGTGGCGTGAAAAGATGGTGGAAACGGCCGCTGAGGCGAATGAAGAGTTGATGAACAGATATCTCGAAGAAGGGGATCTGTCCATCGCCGATATCAAAAAGGGGCTGCGTCTTCGTACCATCAGTAACGAAATTGTGCCTATGCTTTGCGGTTCGGCATTCAAGAATAAGGGCGTGCAAGCCATGCTGGACGCCGTCCTTGATTACTTGCCTTCGCCGATAGATATTCGTGCGATTAACGGCGAGAAAGAAAATGGCGAACCTGGCGAGCGTCATGCAAGCGACGAAGAGCCATTTGCCGGCCTGGCGTTTAAAATTGCGACGGATCCCTACGTTGGCCAGTTGATTTTTTTTCGCGTTTATTCGGGGGTGGTGGCGTCCGGCGATACTATCTACAATCCGATTAAAGGACGAAAAGAGCGAATTGGAAGGCTGTTGCAAATGCATGCCAACCAACGAGAAGAGATCAAGGAAGTCCGTGCCGGGGATATAGCCGCAGCAGTGGGTTTGAAGGAAGCCGTTACCGGCGACACGTTATGCGACCCAAGCGACGTTATCACGCTCGAACGGATGATATTTCCCGAGCCTGTCATTCATGTTGCAGTGGAGCCAAAAACAAAATTGGATCAGGAGAAGATGGGTATCGCCTTGAATCGTCTGGCGCAGGAAGATCCGTCTTTCCGCGTTCGCACCGATGAAGAATCCGGCCAGACCATTATTTCCGGCATGGGTGAGCTGCACCTGGAAATTATTGTGGATCGCATGAAGCGTGAATTCGGTGTGGAAGCCAACGTGGGTGCTCCGCAGGTGGCGTATCGTGAGGCCATCAGGAAGGCGGTGGAAGTTGAAGGAAAATTTATCAAGCAATCCGGCGGGCGCGGTCAGTATGGTCATGTGTGGCTCAAAATGGAGCCGCACGAGGCGGGTAAAGGTTTCGAGTTTGTCGATGCCATCAAAGGTGGAACCGTGCCGCGCGAATACATTCCGGCGGTGGAAAAGGGTTTGCGCGATACCCTTCCTAATGGCGTATTAGCGGGCTTCCCGGTAGTGGACGTCAAAGTCACGCTGTTTGATGGCTCCTATCACGATGTGGATTCCAATGAGAATGCCTTTAAGATGGCGGCTTCCATCGCATTCAAGGATGGCATGCGTAAAGCCAATCCGGTGCTGCTGGAACCGATGATGGCGGTGGAAGTGGAAACGCCGGCGGATTTTATGGGCAACGTGGTAGGCGATTTGTCTTCCCGTCGCGGCATGATCCAGGGCATGGATGATCTGCCTGGTCTCAAGGTGATACGGGCAGAAGTTCCATTGGCCGAGATGTTCGGCTATTCAACCACCTTGCGTTCCGCAACTCAGGGGCGCGCGACATATACTATGGAATTCAAGCATTACTCTGAAGCACCCAAAAATGTAGCCGAAGCAGTCATTAATAAGAAGTAATCGTCATTAAGTAAAGGGCACAACATGGCAAAGAGCAAATTTGAGCGGACGAAACCGCACGTAAACGTAGGGACGATTGGCCACGTGGATCATGGCAAGACCACGCTGACGGCGGCGGTCACGATGGTGCTGGCGAAGAAATTTGGTGGTGAAGCGAAGAGTTATGCGCAGATTGACTCGGCGCCGGAAGAGAAGGCACGAGGCATTACCATCAATACCTCTCATGTTGAATACGAGACCAGCGCGCGCCATTACGCCCATGTTGACTGTCCTGGCCATGCTGACTACGTGAAGAACATGATTACGGGCGCGGCGCAGATGGACGGTGCCATACTGGTAGTATCGGCAGCCGACGGCCCGATGCCGCAAACGCGGGAGCACATTTTGCTGGCACGTCAGGTAGGGGTGCCGTACATCATCGTCTACATGAACAAAGCCGACATGGTGGACGACGCCGAGCTGCTGGAGCTGGTGGAAATGGAAGTACGCGAACTGCTATCCAAATACAATTTTCCTGGTGACGACACGCCGATCATCATTGGTTCTGCGCTGAAGGCGCTGGAAGGGGATCAGAGCGACATAGGCGAGCCCTCCATATTCAAGCTGGCGGATGCGCTGGACAGCTACATTCCGGAGCCGGTGCGCGCCATAGACGGGCCCTTTCTGATGCCGGTGGAAGACGTTTTTTCGATATCCGGACGTGGCACAGTCGTGACGGGGCGGGTTGAGCGCGGCATAGTCAAAGTTGGGGAAGAAATCGAGATTGTAGGCTTGAAGCCCACCCTGAAGACCGTCTGTACCGGCGTGGAGATGTTCAGGAAACTGCTGGACCAGGGGCAAGCGGGGGACAACGTTGGGGTACTGCTGCGCGGTACCAAGCGGGAAGAAGTCGAGCGCGGTCAAGTATTGGCCAAACCTGGCAGCATTACCCCGCATACCAAGTTTGCGGCAGAGATTTATGTACTGAGCAAAGAAGAAGGCGGGCGTCATACCCCGTTTTTCCAGGGATACCGCCCCCAGTTCTATTTCCGCACCACAGACGTGACCGGAGCGATAGAATTGCCGGCGGGCACGGAGATGGTGATGCCTGGGGACAACGTTTCGGTGACGGTGAACCTGATTGCGCCCATTGCCATGGAAGAAGGTCTGCGTTTTGCCATTCGCGAGGGCGGAAGAACCGTCGGCGCGGGCGTGGTGGCAAAGATTATCGAGTAATAACAGGATCAAGGATAGGGTTTAAGGTTTGATGCCACGTATCGAATCGCCAATTCAGAATCCGAGTCCTCAACCTGAGGTTTGACTATGCAAAGCCAGAAAATACGTATTCGCCTGAAGGCGTTTGATTATCGATTGATAGATAAGTCAGCGATGGAGATCGTTGAAACCGCCAAGCGCACCGGTGCCGTGGTCAAGGGCCCCGTGCCGCTGCCCACGCGCATCGAACGCTTCGATGTGCTGCGCTCTCCCCATGTTAACAAGACTTCACGCGACCAGTTCGAAATTCGAACTCACCTGCGTTTGATGGATATTATGGATCCTACTGACAAGACGGTGGACGCCCTGATGAAACTGGATCTTCCCGCAGGGGTGGATGTGGAAATAAAGCTGTAAGTTTTGAATGCTGTGTAGTTTATTTGTTGAATCATTAGCTTCATCGCGAAATCCAAAGCGGATTCGAATTGCCGGTCAATTGTAATCGGCACCTTTTAAGAAAGGGTAATTAAAATGAGTTTAGGACTTGTCGGCCGTAAGGTTGGCATGACTCGCATTTTTACCGAGGATGGCGATAGCCAGCCGGTCACAGTGCTTGACGTGTCCAACAATCGTGTTACACAAATAAAGACCGTCGATACAGACGGCTATTCCGCAGTGCAGGTGACATTCGGGAAGCGCCGCGCCAGCCGCGTCAACAAACCGGCGGCCGGGCATTTCGCCAAGGCTGCGGTGGAAGCGGGTCACGTACTCAAGGAGTTCCGCGTAACGCAGGAGGTGCTTGTTGATCTTAAGCCTGGTGCGGTCATAGGTCTGGATATTTTCCAGATCGGGCAGAGAGTGGATGTAACGGGCACATCCATTGGCAAGGGTTACGCAGGCGTTATCAAGCGTCACGGTTTCTCTTCAAATCGTGCCAGTCACGGCAATTCAAAATCACACAATGTACCAGGTTCCATTGGCATGGCGCAGGATCCCGGTCGTGTATTTCCCGGCAAGCGCATGTCCGGGCATTTGGGAAGCGTACAGCGCACCACTCAAAATCTGGAAGTGCTGCGAGTTGATGCAGAGCGCGGTTTGTTGCTCATCAAGGGTGCCATTCCAGGATCCAGGGGCGGCGACGTAATAGTGCACCCGAGTGTGAAGATCTCCCGAATCCGCACACAATCCGCCGCCAAGATTGATGCGAATGCAGGTACGAAAAGCGGCACGAAAGCTGTAAAGAAGGCGGGTGCATAATGGAACTCAAGCTCATCAATGATGATGGTCAGGCGGCTGCTGCGGGCGTTTCCGCTTCTGATACCCTGTTTGGCCGTGAATATAACGAAGCCTTGATACATCAGGTAGTTACGGCTTATCTAGCGAATGCGCGCAGCGCCAATCGTGCTCAAAAAGGGCGATCGGATGTCGCCAAGTCTACTCGCAAGCCCTGGCGGCAGAAAGGTACGGGCCGTGCACGTTCCGGAATGGCTTCCAGTCCATTATGGCGTGGTGGCGGCAAGATTTTTCCCAATAGCCCCGAAGAAAATTTCAGCCATAAGGTCAATCGCAAGATGTATCGCGCCGGTATTGGCGCCATCCTGTCCCAACTCGTGCGCGAGAATCGTTTGTCGGTCGTGGAAAATTTTACCGTGGATGTGCCAAAAACCAACATCCTGGCCCGAAAGCTGAGAGACATGGGGCTGAATGAAGTGATGATTATTACCGATAGCGTGGACGAGAATCTCTATCTTTCATCCCGCAATTTGCCACATGTGCTGGTGGTGGAAGCGGGCCATGCCGATCCAGTCAGTCTCATGCGCTTTGCCTCCGTGTTGATGACTCGTGGCGCATTGACAAAAATTGAGGAGCTGCTTGCATGAGTGCGCAAACATTTAACCCTGAACGATTGATGCAGGTAATACTGGCGCCTCAGATCTCGGAAAAAGCCACCTACATCGCTGAGAAGCATAATCAGGTCATTTTCCGTGTGATACCGGATGCCACCAAGGCCGAGATAAAAGCCGCTGTCGAATTGATGTGGAAGGCTCAAAACATTGAAGTGGAGAGCGTACAGGTGGCCAATGTAAAGGGAAAAGAGAAGCGCTTCGGCCGTTTTATGGGGCGCCGCAGTAACTGGAAGAAGGCTTATGTCAGTATCAAGTCCGGTCAGGAAATCAATTTCTCTGAAATTGCACAAGGGGAGGCGAAGTAATGGCACTCGTTAAAGTTAAGCCGACTTCACCCGGCCGTCGCGCGGTAATCAAGGTCGTCAATCCCGACTTGCACAAGGGCGCGCCCTACGCCAGACTGGTGGAGAAGCAAAATCATACCGCGGGACGCAACAGCAAGGGTCATATCACTACCCGCCATATGGGAGGGGGCCATAAGCAGCACTATCGAATGGTGGATTTTCGCCGTAACAAGGATGGTATTGCTGCCAAGGTCGAGCGGCTGGAATACGACCCTAATCGCAGCGCCAATTTGGCATTGCTTTGCTATGCGGATGGCGAGCGTCGGTACATTATCGCGCCAAAGGGGATTGTCAGCGGGATGCAGCTGATGAGCGGCGTGGATGCACCGATCAAAAATGGCAACGCCTTGCCGTTACGCAATATCCCGGTGGGTAGTACCATTCACTGCGTGGAAATGATGCCTGGCAAGGGTGCGCAACTGGCCCGCTCGGCGGGCACATCGGTGCAGCTTCTTGCGCGCGAGGGTGATTACGCGCAACTGCGTCTGCGTTCAGGCGAGATTCGCAAAGTACATGTAAATTGCCGCGCTACCATTGGTGAGGTAGGCAATGAGGAGCATAACCTGCGTTCCATCGGTAAAGCAGGTGCGCAACGCTGGCGCGGCATTCGACCGACCGTGCGCGGCGTGGTGATGAATCCCATAGACCATCCGCATGGGGGCGGTGAGGGTAGGACTGCCGCGGGTCGCCATCCGGTCAGTCCATGGGGAACACCCGCCAAGGGTTTTCGTACGCGGACCAACAAGCGCACCGACGGCATGATCGTACGTCGGCGTTATTCAAACAAGGGGTAATGAATCATGGCACGTTCCGTAAAAAAAGGGCCATTTGTTGACTTGCATCTGATGAACAAGGTCGAGAATGCGCGTGCAACCAATGATAAGCGTCCGATCAAAACTTGGTCGCGCCGCTCCACTGTCCTTCCTGATTTTATTGGTTTGACCATCGCCGTGCACAATGGCAAGCAGCATGTTCCAGTATATGTTACAGAGAATATGGTCGGACACAAACTTGGGGAATTTTCCCATACCCGTACCTTCAAGGGGCATTCGGGCGACAAGAAAGCAGCGGCTGGATCGAAGAGATAGGAGATTAACATGCAAACAACTGCTGTATTGCGCGGAGTCAGGCTATCCGAACAGAAGGGCCGTCTTGTGGCCGACCAGATTCGGGGTCTGCCTGTGGATCGGGCGCTCAATCTGCTTACTTTTAGCCCGAAGAAGGGAGCGGTCATTATCCGGAAATTGCTGGAATCGGCTATTGCCAATGCGGAGCATAATGATGGTGCTGACATAGACGAGCTAAAGGTATCGACGATATATGTAGATCGCGGACCATCCATGATGCGTACCAGCGCTCGCGCCAAAGGGCGTGGTAATCGTATTGTCAAGCCAACCTGTCACATTTTTCTTACTGTCGGTGATAAAACCGGCAACAAAAAATAGGGATCTACGAAGCCATTATGGGACAAAAAATACATCCAACAGGTTTCCGGCTTTCGGTGCTAAAAAACTGGTCATCGAAATGGTATGCCAGCGGAAAAAAATTTCCCGGGATGCTGAACGAAGATATCAAGGTGCGAGATTACCTGAAAAAGAAATTGGCTCACGCGTCAGTAGGGCGCGTGGTTATCGAAAGGCCTTCCAAGAACGCGCGCATTACCATTTATAGCTCACGCCCCGGTGTTGTGATCGGCAAGAAAGGCGAAGACATCGAGGTTTTGCGTGGAGCGCTGCAAAAGCTCATGGGTGTTCCGGTGCATGTGAATATCGAAGAAATCCGCAAACCGGAAATTGACGCGCAGCTCATCGCCGACAATATCGCACAGCAATTGGAAAAACGCATCATGTTCCGTCGCGCCATGAAACGTGCGATGCAGAATGCAATGCGACTGGGCGCCCAGGGCATCAAAATCATGAGCGCCGGGCGGTTGAACGGCATTGAAATTGCCCGTACAGAGTGGTATCGGGAAGGCCGGGTGCCGCTTCACACTTTACGGGCCGATCTGGATTATGGTACTTCGGAAGCCAAGACGACGTATGGCGTGATTGGAATCAAGGTATGGGTATTCAAGGGTGAAGTGATCGGCCGGAATGAGCAACCGGTCGCGACGCCTGCGCAAGCACCCATTCCGGCTGGAGAACCGGAGAAGAAACGCCCGGCCAGAAGACCGGCTTCAAGTCCAGCCAAGGTTGCAGCCGGATCAAAGTCGGCTGCCGGAGCTGAGGTAAAAGCTGAGGTCGGGATTAGTGAAAAGAACATAGATAAGAAATCCGATAACGCAGCTGATGAAACTGCCGCCAGAAATGCGACCGGAAAGACAGTAAAGCCAGGAGCGAAAAATGCAGCAGCCAGCTAGAACGAAATACCGCAAGCAGCAGAAAGGCCGCAACAAGGGGGTTGCAACACGCGGTGCCAAAGTCAGTTTTGGCGAGTACGGACTGAAAGCTGTTGGCCGGGGCCGTTTGACTGCGCGACAGATTGAGGCTGCCCGGCGTGCGATGACTCGCCATATTAAGCGCGGCGGACGTATCTGGATTCGTATTTTTCCAGACAAGCCCATTTCTCACAAACCGGCCGAGGTACGGATGGGTAATGGCAAGGGGAACCCGGAGTATTTTGTGGCGGAAATTCAGCCCGGCAAGATGCTGTATGAAATGGATGGTGTTGATGAAGTGCTCGCTCGTCAGGCATTCCGTCTGGCGGCCGCCAAGCTGCCCATTCAAACCACATTCGTTATCCGACAAGTAGGCGGTTAATTATGAAAGCAAAAATGAGCGAACTGCGAGCCAAAAATCCAGACCAATTACAGCAGGAACTCCTAGAGTTGTTGAAGGCGCAATTTGGTCTGCGTATGCAGCACGCAACCCAGCAACTCGGCAATACCAACCAATTGCGTAATGTGCGCCGGGATATTGCGCGCACAAAAACCATTCTCAGCCAGAAAGTGAAGCAATCATGAGCGAAACCAATTTAAGCCGTACCCTTACAGGAAAAGTCGTGAGTGACAAAATGGACAAGACTATTACCGTCTTGGTCGAACGCAAAGTTAAACACGCGCTCTATGGCAAGATTATGGTCCGCTCGAAAAAGTATCATGTCCACGATGAGAATAACGAGTTTCATGCAGGTGATACGGTGATCATTGAAGAGTGCAGGCCCCTCTCGAAAACTAAAGCCTGGCGTGTAATCAAGTTGATGGAGAAGGCCATAACCATCTAATGACCGATGATAGATTATGTCGGGTTTTTATCTTGTCATTCTGGCTAGATAATCGTATAATTTCAAGTCTTGGTCTTCCGGCTTCCTGACCTATAATTTTTAGCCGCTAAACAGCGTTGGCGGCACCACAACCCGAACGGGTTCCAATACTATCCGCCCCTTGAAATCGGGGGGGTGGAAAAGTTGGAGAGAGTGAGTAAATAATGATCCAAATGCAATCGATTCTGCAAGTCGCCGACAATACGGGTGCGCGTTCAATCATGTGCATCAAAGTGCTGGGGGGGTCCAAGCGGCGCTATGCCGGCATTGGTGATGTTATAAAAGTCAGCATCAAGGATGCTGCGCCACGAGGCCGCGTCAAGAAAGGCGAAATATATAATGCTGTGGTAGTGCGTACCGCCAAGGGGGTGCGACGTACGGATGGGTCGCTGATCCGATTCGACCAGAATGCCGCGGTGCTGTTGAACGCCAAACTCGAACCCATCGGCACGCGTATTTTTGGCCCGGTGACGCGTGAGCTGCGGAATGCGCGCTTCATGAAAATCGTTTCGCTTGCGCCAGAAGTTTTGTAAGCGCCCGATAAGGAATCAGTATGCAAAAAATAAAGAAAGGGGATGACGTAATCGTCATCACCGGCAAGGATAAAGGTAAACGTGGCACGGTGCTGCGCATCGTAAGCGCTGATCTGGTGGTGATCGAGGGGGCCAACAAGGTCAAGAAGCATCAGCGGCCCAATCCGAACAAAGGAACACCGGGTGGAATCGTTGAGATGGAGAAGCCCATTCAGATTTCAAATGTGGCGATTTTTAATCCTGCCACGCAGAAGGCCGACCGGGTCGGAATCAAGATCCTGGAAGACAAGCGTAAAGTACGTTACTTCAGGTCGAATGGCGAACTGCTTGACATATAAGGGGTAATGGGGGGGGTATGGCTCGTTTGCAAGAATATTATCGTGATGCCGTCGTAAAGCAGCTGATCCAGCAATTTGATTACAAGTCCGTCATGGAGGTGCCACGTATTCGCAAGATTACCCTGAACATGGGGGTGGGCGAGGCAGTTGCGGATAAGAAAATTATGGATAACGCCGTAAGCGATATGAAAAAAATCGCGGGGCAGAAACCGGTGGTAACGAAAGCCAAAAAATCCATCGCCACTTTTAAAGTGCGTGATGGCTACCCCGTCGGTTGCATGGTGACCTTGCGGCGCGTCCGCATGTATGAGTTCCTGGATCGATTGATCAGCGTGGCGATTCCGCGCATCCGCGATTTTCGCGGTATTTCCGGAAAATCCTTTGATGGGCGGGGCAATTATAATATGGGCATCAAGGAACAGATCATTTTTCCGGAAATTGAATATGACAAAATCGATGCGCTGCGCGGGATGAACATTACGATCACTACTACCGCGAAAACAGATGCTGAAGCCAAGGCGTTACTGGCTGCATTCAAGTTTCCATTTAAAAATTGAGAGAGCAGGATGGCCAAAGTAGCTGTTATTAACCGCGACCTGAAACGCCGCGAAACCGTAAAGAAATTTGCGGCACGACGTGCCGAATTATTCGCTATCATCAATGACGCCAAAATGAGTGATGAGGAGCGGCATTCCGCCAGAATCAAACTGCAGATGCTGCCGCGCAACGCCAGTCCGGTACGATTGCGTAATCGTTGTGCGTTGACCGGCCGTCCCCGGGGTGTATATAGCAAGTTTGGTCTGGGCCGCAGCAAACTCCGCGATATCGCCATGAGTGGGGAAATTCCTGGTATGACAAAGGCCAGTTGGTAGCGGGAAGTATGGCCATGGGTGCGCTTGAATATTTCACACGCTGGCTGAGATCCGGTCGGAGTTCAGAGGGCAGGCTCGATAGGATTAATATGGGTGTTTACAGAGATTGCGTGTTAGCTTGTTCCAAAAATTGGATTGCCAGAGGTGCCTTTAGATGAGTATGAGTGACCCCATCGCCGATATGCTGACGCGCATACGTAATGCGCAGCTTTCTGAAAAAAACTCGGTTGCGATGCCAGCCTCCAAGCTGAAAGCGGCTATTGCGCAGGTATTAAAGGATGAAGGCTACGTTGAGGATTTTGCGGTTCATGAAGCGAACGGCAAGCCGATACTGGATATCAGTTTGAAATATTACGCCGGTCGTCCCGTCATCGAAAAGATTGAGCGGGTGAGTCGTCCTGGCTTGCGTATTTATAAGGCCAGCAACAAGCTCCCTGACGTGATGAACGGTCTGGGTGTGGCAATAGTCTCGACTTCCAAGGGTGTAATGACTGAACGAAAGGCGCGTGCCAGCGGTGTCGGCGGCGAAGTGTTATGCATAGTGGCCTAAGGGCCTAAAGGTGTAAAGGGCGTAGAAAATGTCTCGAGTGGGTAAAAATCCGGTGCCGGTTCCGGCAAACGTTGAAGTAACCTTGTCAGCTTCTGAGGTGTCTGTGAAAGGGCCGTTGGGTACGCTGCGGCGACATCTTGTCTCAGATATCGCTGTTGAACGCGATGGCGGTAATTTGCTCATCAAGGCTTCCAACGATTCCAAGCAGGCAAATGCAATGTCCGGTACAATGCGCGCGCTGCTGGCTAATATGGTTCATGGCGTGACCAAGGGTTTTGAGAAAAAACTGCTGCTGGTGGGTGTGGGTTATCGGGCCCAGGCAGCGGGAGAGGTTCTTAATCTGACCTTGGGATTTTCTCATCCGGTTGTCCATAAGATGCCTGACGGCGTTAAGGCGGAAACACCCAGCCAGACGGAAATTCTTATCAAGGGCATCGATAAGCAGCAAGTCGGTCAGGTGGCAGCGGAAATACGTGCGTATCGCAGGCCGGAGCCCTACAAGGGCAAGGGTGTGCGCTATGCGGACGAAGTCATTGTGATAAAAGAAACCAAGAAAAAATAACTGGGGTTAGATATGTCCAATCCGATAAAATCCCGTTTGCGCCGCGCGCGCCGTACTCGCGCGAAGATTGCTGAATTGAAGGCAGTGCGCTTGGCGGTGCATCGCAGTAATTGCCATATTTATGTGCAGCTGATAGATGGGGCCGGTGGCAGAGTGCTCGCCAGCGCGTCGACTCTGGAACCCGATCTGCGGAAAGATCTTCCCAATGGGGGGACTGTTGCCGCGGCGGCGGCGGTGGGCAAGCGGGTTGCTGAGAAGGCCAGGGACCTGGGCATTGAAACCGTTGCGTTCGACCGGTCGGGTTTTAAGTACCATGGGCGCGTCAAAGCACTGGCCGAGGCAGCTCGTGAACATGGCCTCAAATTCTGAGCGAGGAATAGATAATAATGGCTAAGATGCAGGGAAGAATGCAGGGGAAAGTGCCGCAAGGTGATGATCGCGGCGATGGTCTCAAGGAAAAAATGGTGGCGATTAATCGTGTCACCAAGGTGGTAAAAGGTGGGCGCATCCTCGGTTTTGCCGCGCTGACCGTAGTTGGAAACGGGGACGGTACCGTAGGCATGGGCAAGGGCAAATCGCGCGAAGTGCCCGTAGCGGTGCAGAAGGCGATGGATGAGGCCCGCCGCAAGATGATCAGGGTGGATCTCAAGAATGGGACGCTGCATCATCCGGTGATCGGCAGGCATGGGGCCGCGACGGTCTATATGCAACCTGCTTCCGAAGGAACCGGTATCATTGCCGGCGGTCCGATGCGCGCGATATTTGAAGTGATGGGCATACACAATATTCTGGCCAAGTGTATTGGCTCGACCAATCCTTATAACGTGGTGCGTGCCACGTTGCACGGTTTGCAGTCGATGAACACGCCGGCGGAAATTGCCGCTAAACGTGGCAAGAGTGTAGAAGAAATCATGGGTTCGGCGAAATGACCACCAGTAGCGGGAAAAAAATTAAGGTAACGTTGATCAAGAGTTTGATCGGCACCAAACGATCGCATCGCGCAACGGTGCGGGGGCTCGGATTGCGGAGAATTAACAGTACCGCTGAGCTGGAGGATACTCCAGCGGTGCGAGGCATGATTAATAACGTTTATTACCTCGTCAAGAGTGAGGCATAAATGCAGCTGAATTCCATTAAACCGGCGGTCGGCGCCAAGCATTCCAGCCGGCGCGTAGGACGTGGCATCGGCTCCGGTCTTGGCAAGACCGCTGGACGCGGTCACAAGGGGCAGAAATCACGTACGGGCGGCTTCCATAAAGTAGGTTTTGAAGGCGGCCAGATGCCCTTGCAACGCCGCTTGCCGAAGCGTGGCTTTGTTTCTCTTACGAGAAAAAGTGTCGCGGAAGTGCGACTCTCAGCCCTGAGCAAACTGCCGGGTGAGGTCATCGATATTTTGGCGTTGAAGCAGGCGGGGATCGTTCCGAATTCGGCGTTGACTGCCAGGGTTATACTTTCGGGATCAATCGGACGCGCATTGAAATTGCAGGGCATCGCGGTAACCAAGGGTGCGAAAGCCGCCATTGAAGCTTCGGGTGGCAGCGTTGAGTAAGCTCAAGAGGACAAAGATTGGCCGCTAACGAATCCCTGCGAGGGCTTTCGGGGAAACTCGGCGACTTGAAACGTCGCCTGTGGTTTTTGCTGTTTGCGCTGATTGTCTATCGTATCGGCGCGCATGTCCCGGTGCCTGGTATTGACCCTGTGGTACTGAAAGATTTGTTCGAGTCTCAGCAGGGAGGCATCCTCGGCATGTTCAACATGTTTTCCGGGGGTGCGCTTTCCCGTTTTTCCATTTTTGCTTTGGGGATCATGCCGTATATTTCGGCTTCGATCATCATGCAGTTGGGTACCGTGGCATTCCCCTATCTGGAAGCGCTGAAAAAGGAGGGTGAGTCCGGACGCAGAAAGATCACCCAATATACCCGTTACGGAACATTGGGTTTGGCTCTGGTCCAGGGTTATGGCATATCGATGGCTTTGCAATCCCAAGCCGGATTAGTCATTGAGCCTGGGCCGATGTTCCTGTTGACTACGGTAATAACGCTGGTCACCGGCACCATATTCCTGATGTGGCTGGGTGAACAGATTACCGAACGTGGGATCGGTAACGGCATTTCGCTCATTATTTTTGCCGGTATCGCCGCTGGACTTCCCAGCGCGATTGGCGGCACGCTCGAATTGGTGCGGACCGGTGCGATGCATTTCCTGGTGGCCCTTGGTATTTTTGTGGCGGCAACGGGTGTCACGGCCTTTGTGGTTTTTGTTGAGCGTGGCCAGCGCAAGATACTGGTGAATTATGCCAAACGCCAAGTGGGGCGGAAGGTATATGGTGGCCAAAGCTCGCATCTTCCGCTGAAGCTTAATATGGCCGGGGTAATTCCGCCAATTTTTGCTTCCAGTATCATATTATTTCCTGCGACGCTGGCGGGATGGTTCGCTACCGGCGAATCCATGAGTTGGCTAAAAGACATGAGCGGTGCATTATCGCCAGGTCAACCGGTATATGTAATCATGTACGCAGCGATGATCATATTTTTCTGTTTTTTTTACACCGCGTTGGTATTTAATCCTAAAGAAACCGCGGAAAATTTGAAGAAAAGTGGTGCTTTCATTCCAGGAATTCGTCCGGGTGACCAAACTGCGCGTTATATCGAACGGATCATGTTGCGGCTCACTCTGGCGGGAGCGATTTATGTGACACTTGTGTGCCTGCTGCCTGAATTCCTGATTTTGAAATGGAATGTGCCGTTTTATTTTGGCGGGACTTCTTTATTGATTATCGTTGTGGTAACCATGGATTTCATGGCACAGGTACAGGCTTATATCATGTCGCACCAATACGAGAGCCTGTTGAAGAAAACGAATTTCAAGGGTGGCGGCGGATTACCGGCAAGATAATTGTTGTATCAAGGATAGGATGGCCAAGGAAGAAACGATACAGATGCAAGGTGAGATACTGGAAACATTGCCCAATGCGACGTTCCGTGTCAAGCTGGAAAATGGGCATGTAGTGCTGGGACATATTTCCGGCAAGATGCGCATGCATTACATTCGGATTTTGCCGGGAGATAAGGTAACGGTAGATCTGACGCCATATGATTTAAGCAGAGCGCGAATCACATTTCGCGCAAAATAGCCGGAAAGGAGAGATATATGAAAGTATTGGCATCGGTAAAGAAGATTTGCCGCAATTGCAAAATTATTCGGCGCAATCGAGTGGTTCGAGTGATTTGCACAGATCCGAGGCATAAGCAGCGTCAAGGTTGAGTCAACCGGTAAATGCTGTGAATGTCACAATTATAATTTTTTTGTAGGAAACCCGTATGGCCCGTATCGCTGGAGTAAATATCCCCAACCATCAGCATGTCGAGATTGCATTGACTTCGATTTATGGTATAGGGCGCGCCAGAGCTCGTGAGATTTGTGCCGCGTCCGGAATTGTCACATCGACCAAGATCAAGGATATTACCGACGCGCAAATGGATAAACTTCGGGACCGGGTCGCCAAGTTTGTTGTGGAGGGCGACTTGCGGCGTGAGATTTCGATGAATATCAAACGCTTGATGGATCTGGGCTGCTATCGGGGGTTGCGGCATCGTCGTGGTTTGCCAGTACGTGGCCAGCGTACTCGTACCAATGCTCGTACCCGCAAAGGGCCTCGTAAAGCAGTTCGTTCGGCCAGCGCAAAGTCAGCAGCAAAATAAATGTTATTAGATAGCCAATTGAATCGTAGCGCAAAGGAAATAACTACATGGTAAAAGCAGCCACGCGGGTACGCAAGAAGGTCAAGAAGAATGTGGCAGAGGGTATTGCTCACGTTCATGCCTCATTTAATAACACCATCGTAACCATCACCGACCGCCAAGGCAATGCCTTGTCATGGGCGACTTCAGGTGGTGCCGGCTTTAAGGGGTCGCGCAAAAGTACTCCATTCGCTGCCCAGGTGGCCGCCGAACAGGCAAGCAAAGTCGCACAGGAATGCGGAGTGAAGAATCTGGAAGTGCGTATCAAAGGTCCTGGTCCTGGGCGTGAATCCGCAGTGCGGGCATTGAACGCGGCAGGCTTCAAAATCACCAGTATTTCGGATGTGACGCCGGTTCCGCATAACGGATGCCGGCCGCCGAAGAAACGCCGTATTTAAGGAGTAGACTGTGGCCAGAAATCTTGATCCCAAATGTCGCCAATGTCGCCGCGAAGGAGAAAAACTATTTCTGAAGGGCGAGAAGTGTTTCACCGACAAATGTGCCATCGAACGCCGAAACTATGCTCCAGGTCAGCATGGCCAGAAAAGCGGACGATTATCCGACTATGGAGTGCAACTGCGCGAGAAGCAGAAGCTACGCCGTATATATGGAATACTGGAGCGTCAGTTCCGCAATAATTATGAGCTGGCTGACAGGCAACGGGGCATCACTGGGGAAAATTTGCTTCAGTTGCTGGAGTGCCGCCTGGATACAGTATCCTATCGAATGGGTTTTGGCGCGTCACGTTCGGAGGCACGCCAAATCGTACGTCATAATGGAATACTGGTGAATGGACGGAGGATCAACATACCGTCTTACCAGGTGAAGCCAGGTGACGTGATCGAAGTGGCGGAGAAAGCAAAAAGCCATTTACGTATCAAGGCCGCAGTGGAAGCTGCCGAGCAGCGCAATTTCCCGGAATGGATAGAAATGGATGTCAAAGCCATGAAAGGAATCTTCAAGATCAAGCCGGAACGATCCGAGTTGCCTTCAAGTATTAACGAATCGTTAGTCATTGAATTGTATTCCAAATAATCAACTGCCCAAGCTTTCCGCAAAAGGATCAGGCTATGCCAAGTAACATTTTTCTTACGCCACGCATTATTGACGTGCAGAATTTTTCGCCGTTGCATGCCAAAGTCACCATGGAACCGTTCGAACGTGGCTATGGACATACTTTAGGAAACGCGTTACGCCGTATCTTGCTATCATCCATGCCGGGATTTGCGCCGACCGAGGTTCAGATCAGCGGAGTGGTGCATGAATATTCCGCTCTCGATGGAGTGCAGGAGGATGTGGTCGATATCCTGCTCAATCTGAAAGGTATTGTTCTGAAGCTGCATAACCGCACCGAAGCCGTTCTGATTCTGAAAAAGAAGGGTGAAGGGACTGTTACTGCGGGCGATATCGAGGCCGGGCATGACGTGGAGATCATTAATCCGGACCATGTCGTCGCACATCTCACCGCCGGCGGAAAATTGGATATGCAGATCAAGGTGGAGCTCGGGCGCGGCTACGTGCCGGGAACGGTGCGGCAACAGGCAAATGAGGGCCGTACCATCGGCAGCATTTTGCTGGATGCTTCCTTCAGTCCGGTAAGACGTGTTAGTTACGCAGTGGAGAGCGCGCGTGTCGAACAGCGTACCGACCTCGACAAGCTTGTCATGGATATTGAGACAAATGGCGTGGTCGATCCGGAAGAGGCGATTCGATATGCCGCGAAAGTGCTGGTTGAACAGCTTTCCGTATTTGCCGATCTCAAAGGCACGCCATTGCCGGTCGAGCAGCCCAAGCTGCCGCAGATTGATCCGGTATTGCTACGCCCGGTGGATGATCTGGAGCTTACTGTACGCTCTGCCAACTGTCTTAAGGCCGAGAATATTTACTACATTGGCGACTTGATTCAACGCACGGAGACCGAATTGCTGAAGACTCCTAATTTAGGCAGAAAATCTCTCAATGAAATCAAGGAAGTACTTGCTTCGCGCGGGCTAACATTGGGAATGAAGCTGGAGAGCTGGCCTCCCGCCAATCTTGAGAAAAGCAAAAAGGAAACAAGTCATGCGACACCATAATGGACTCAGGAAACTAAATCGTACCAGCAGTCATCGTCTGGCAATGCTGCGTAACATGACTAATTCATTGTTGCGGCACGAGGTTATCAAGACCACGCTGCCTAAGGCCAAAGAATTACGTCGCGTCATTGAGCCAATGATAACGCTCGGCAAAAAGCCGACGCTGGCTAACCGGCGTCTGGCATTTAACCGTCTGCGTGACCGCGATATGGTGGGTAAACTGTTTGCTGAGCTGGGCCCTCGCTATCAGGCACGCAATGGTGGTTACCTGCGTATTCTTAAATTTGGTTTTCGTAATGGCGATAATGCACCCATGGCGTTAGTTGAATTACTGGATCGTCCAGAGCCGGCGGAGAAACCTGCGGTAGTTAAAGCTGACGCATAAAATTGCGCTCAACATAGCGAAAATAGAAAGCCGGGGTTACCCCCGGCTTTTTTTTGGATAATGAGCTTATAATCCGCAGTAGAGCAGCTATAAGCTGCGTACGGGCAGATTGCAGTCTTACCTTACCTGCCACGTCTTGGATCGGCTTTTGAGTATGGCTGGTAGTTCCTTTTTTCTTGTTCTGGCTGAGAGTTCTGATGGATCTAACAAATTGGACTGACGAAGAAGTTATTTCTGTACGTGAGAAGCTTCAGGCGTGGCGTCTCCAGCGAGAGGCGCCAACCTGGGGAAATAAATTCCTGAATTGGACAGGATTTCTGGGCGCTTTTGCATTTCTGACGGGGCTCACCGACGTTTTTTTTGGCGGTCCTACCGTGCTGAACATCCTCTTGATCGTACTCGGTGTTCTTGCCTGTTTTTCCTGGTATAAAGGTGACAAGCAACATAAAAAGAATATAAGTTTCCTGGAAAAGCTGGAGCAAGAGCTTATTCGTCGCGGCCATAAATTCTGAGCATGTTTTTCTCCTCCCCGCGAGAGCCGGGCATGATTTCGTCACCCCTATGGTAGAAAATAACCCGTTGATTGATCCTGGTCGGGGAATATTGCCAGGTAACGAGATCAATATCTGTGCTCTTGATGAGAAGGATACTGCGCTTTTTACCTCGCTTCGCCAGTTTGTATGGGTTCAGGGGGAGCCTTTGCCCTTGATATATGAAATAGAAAATGAAATCTATACAAAGCATGGAATCAATTTGCCGGTATTGAAACACTTGGAAGCCATCGGACTGATATCCCTGGAATCAGCCGGGTATGTGAAAAGGAAATTCGGTCAACATACCCGTTTGTTTTATTATGGCAGGTCGACAAAAATACGGTTTTCTCAAGCAGCGGACAACCAGCTGGATTTGGGTCACGTTCTCCTGACCGATTGGGGAAAGGCTCTGGCCGCCATATACAACGCCAAGCCCAATCAGGAGTTCTATGAATATGTCATCGAGAAATGGTTTCGGCAAGGAATGGTTGTATCATCTATCCTGGCACGTAGTTGAATATGCGTATGGATCATTCAAGATAGCTGCGGTATGCACCAGCCTTGCGAAGAAGTGCTTTTTATTCAAATCAGGTATGTATCGATTCCTGTCAGCAACAAATCATATTGAGCTTCCACCAATTCCTTGATCATCAGCGCTGGCATGCCACCGACCACGTTATCTTCCAATGCCAGCCAGCCTACCGCATCCGCTGGTCCCAAGCTGACAACATAACCCAGGTCGCGATGCAAATATGGTTCAAGTAACTTGAAGGAACCCGAATGGCGCAAAATATTTCGTGCCGCCAGCTTTCCTTTCCGTACCGCTGATTGTGCTGTCAGGGTATCGGAACCGAAGGATTGATAAACGGAGCAATCTCCCGCAGCGAAAATATTTTGCAGGGGGTTGTGTTCGACCATAACCTGTCCGAAGGCGTTGGTGAAGAATATAGTGTCGGCTTTTTTGCCAAGGAACAGAAGCGAAAGCGTGGAAGGTAAATCAAACTTACGGCCGGTTTCATTCTCTTCCAGCAATATGCTGTCCGTCTCTTGTCCGTGATAATACGTGTCGGGGTAGAAATCAATGTTCAGATCGGACATGCGCGTCTGAGCATAAGTGGAGAAACCGGCTGGAAACTGGTTGAGTACGCGATCCGCTCCATGGATCAAGCGTAGCCCGATTTCCGCTTTCTGGCGTCGAAGAAAATACGCAATTTCAAAAAGAAACTGGATGCCGGTGGCGCCCCCACCGACTACAGAAATGAATTGCCCGCCATTTTTGCTCATATCCAGCCGACTCTCCAGCAAACTGGAGCCGGCGGCGGCCATGAAGTCATGCAGATCGAAAATATTTTCTGCCTTATCCATCTGTGCTACCGCGGAACCTGAGGTGATCAGAATATAATCAAATTCCAGTATTTCATCATCGATGGCAAGAAATTTATCATACTGCCATTGCCGCAAAGTATCTTCATCCGGTATCAGCGCAGCGCAGATGTGACGGCAACCAAAGCGGCGTTCAAGGGTCGAAAAGGGTATCAAATAATCCTGCAGCGGATATCGGAAGGTTTCATGCAGATGAGTAATTTTGAGGTGATGAGATTGTGGGTCGACGATAGTAATGTCAACATCCGGCATATAGCGTAAAAGGGTGACTGATGCGGCGATTCCAGCGTAACCCCCACCTATGATCACTATCTTGAGCTGCTTATGCCTTGATATATAAAATGGCAGGAAAGCCACGATTCCTCCTTTGCAGATACCAGGTCAGTTCTGGTATTTTCAGTAATTTTTCTAAATTCAATGCTGCTTCGCTTCATGCAAATGCAATATAAGCGCTATGTTGCCTTAATTTAGCGACACAGCGGCGGTCAGCGGGTGCAGCGTAGCACGAATATTTCGAATAAGGCGTCGCGCTTCGACTCGCTATGCGAATCCATTGGGTGAGGCAACGATTTTTCAGGGGATCATTTCCGATCTCCAATTCTTCTTTGCCCATTTCCAAAATGAGGCGATGTTGCTTTCAATCAATTCTGCCGGTGGTTTCTGGCCTAGGAAATGCATCGCCATTACCAATTGCGATACCGGATCAGCGGTAACGACAGGGGGCGCCAGAGTTTGTTTACTGAGTTTCTCGCCCAGTGTGTTGACTACCACCGGTAGATGCATGTATGCCGGGGTGGAATAGCCCAACAGTTGTTGCAGATGCACCTGGCGAGGGGTGGAGTTCAGCAAGTCCTCGCCGCGCACCACGTGGGTCACGCCCTGCTCGGCATCATCCACAACCACCGCCAATTGATAAGCAAAAATGCCATCAGCCCGCCGCAGCACGAAATCGCCAATATCGCTTTCCAACCGCTGCCGAATCAGGCCTCGCAGCCCATCCTTAATTTCAATCAGGCGGTCATCAGTCCGTACCCGCAATGCTTGAGGACGCTCTGTGCCAGGTAAACCATAACGGCAAGTGCCGGGATAAACCGGACCATCTATACCCCTGATGCTGGAATCAGCGATTTCCTTACGGCTGCAGACGCAGGGGTAAATCAGGTTTCTACCTTTGAGCAGGCTGAGTGCAGCCTGATAGACTTCATTTCGCCGGTTCTGATAGACTACCTCACCATCCCATTCCATTCCCAATATTTCAAGCGTGTTCAGAATCTCCTTTGAGACGCCGGGAAGTTCGCGAGAGGGATCCAGGTTTTCGATTCTGACCAGCCATTCTCCGTTGCGGGATCTCGCTTCCAGATAACTGCCGACTGCGGCAACAAGAGAACCAAAATGCAGCGGTCCGGTGGGAGATGGAGCAAAGCGGCCGCGATAGGCCGGAAAGGCGGGGTTTTGAATCATCAGTTCCAGAATAAACAGCCGAATGGCATCTCAGGGTCCAGGCGACCAACATTCAATATCAGTATACTCAAATGACGGCATCGCGGCAGTTCCGTTTTCGGCAAAGGGAATTGAACCGCAGAAACTGACCAAGCCCATGACCTCTCATCCCCGGGCTCCCGGGGGCAGCCATATTTCATGTAAAAAAACCTTTCAAACAAGATGGATATAGAGTATAAATGCAATCGCTAAAAAGTATACAAGGACGGGAATGGAGTGAACCGAAAGAGCCGGCGCGCTGTACTGGCCGTGGTTGAGGCCTTTGGTGTCCGACAAACTGCTTGACTTGGCGCATCTTCGGGGATAGTCTTTACAGGGTTGTGGGTATGTAATGGTTTAGTAATATAGCGGCGGCGCATTCTGTCTGCGGGAAGGAGGGAGGCGGGAGTAGCTGCCGGCGCGCAAGCATAGAGAAGCACAGGGTACTCGATTAACGTAAGAGGAGATAAAGAAATGGCAACAACACTGGGAACATCAGGCAGCCATGCCGGGTCGAGCGGACGCGACTACGACATGTCGCTGTGGTACGACTCAAGGTGGTACAAATTTGGGCTGATCACGATGCTTGGAGTAGCGATATTCTGGATCTGGTTTCAGCGGACGTTTGCCTACTCGCACGGCATGGACTCGATGGAGCCGGAATTCGAGAAGGTATGGATGGGGTTGTGGCGGGTGCACATGATCGTGATGCCGATTTTTGCGCTGGTCACGTGGGGATGGATCTGGAAGACACGCGACACCAACCTGGACAACCTGGACCCCAAGCTGGAAATCAAGCGTTACTTTTACTGGATGATGTGGCTGGGCGTCTACCTGTTTGGCGTGTACTGGGGTGGCAGCTTCTTCACCGAGCAGGATGCCTCCTGGCACCAGGTCATCATCCGCGACACCAGCTTCACCCCGAGCCATGTAGTCGTGTTTTATGGCTCCTTCCCGATGTACATCGTCTGTGGCGTGGCCAGCTACCTGTATGCCATGACCCGTCTGCCGCTGTACGCCCGGGGCACCTCGTTCCCGCTGGTCATGGCCATTGCCGGACCGCTCATGATCCTGCCGAACGTAGGCTTGAACGAATGGGGCCATGCCTTCTGGTTCATGGAAGAACTGTTTAGCGCACCGCTGCATTGGGGCTTTGTGATACTGGGCTGGTCGGGGCTGTTTGCCGGGGGCATTGCGGCACAGATCATCACCCGCTACTCCAACCTGACCGACGTCGTCTGGAACGGACAGAGCAAAGTCATCCTCAACAACCGGATCGTACCGTAACGGCTGATCCTGAGAGACCTGGCCGGGCGGCCGCCCGCTCCTGCAAGAATAGGGAGAGCGGGGGGCTGGACCCGGCCAAAAACCTTCAAGCTCGCGCGGCGAAGACCGGAAAAGGCAGCGGGTGGGGCAGAAGGTGGCAGGAACGGCGACGTGACACGGCAGGCGAGTGTCACGGGAACGAGCAGCAGCGGCACCTATTTTTCATGTTAAAGATCGTACGACATATTTGAGGGGAGGGCACGATGAGCAGGACAGACGAAATATTAAAGGCGGCCAAGATGCCGCCGGAAGCGGTAAAGATGTCGAGGATGATAGACGCAGTCTATTTCCCGATTCTGTGCATACTGCTGGTAGGGACCTACCACATGCACTTCATGTTACTGGCGGGCGACTGGGACTTCTGGCTTGACTGGAAAGACCGCCAATGGTGGCCGGTGGTTACCCCGATCGTGGGCATCACCTACTGTGCCACCATCATGTACTACCTGTGGGTGAACTACCGCCTGCCCTTTGGCGCGACACTCTGTATCGTGTGCCTGCTGACGGGCGAATGGCTGACCCGCTTCTGGGGCTTCTACTGGTGGTCGCACTACCCGATCAACTTCGTATTGCCCTCCACCATGATACCGGGTGCCCTCATCATGGACACCGTCCTGCTGCTGACGCGCAACTGGATGATCACGGCACTGGTAGGCGGCGGCGCATTCGGCCTCCTGTTCTACCCGGGCAACTGGCCGATATTTGGGCCGACCCACCTGCCGCTGGTAGCCGAAGGCGTATTACTGTCCCTGGCTGACTACACCGGCTTCCTGTATGTACGCACCGGCACCCCGGAATACGTACGGCTGATCGAACAAGGCTCACTGCGCACCTTCGGTGGCCACACCACCGTGATTGCGGCCTTCTTCTCCGCCTTCGTCTCCATGCTCATGTTCTGCGTCTGGTGGTACTTTGGCAAACTCTACTGCACCGCGTTCTACTACGTCAAAGGTCCACGCGGCCGGGTTACCATGAAGAACGACGTCACCGCCTATGGCGAAGAAGGGTTTCCGGAGGGGATCAAATAATGAACGCAAAAAACCTGTTCAAACTGGGGGTCGTTGGCCTCTACGGCATGGCCACCCTGGCGCTGAGCACACTGGACATCTCGCCGGCTGCAGCCCACGGTGAACGCTCGCAAGAACCGTTCCTGCGCATGCGTACCATCCAATGGTACGACATGAAATGGGGTCCTGACACCACCAAGGTCAACGACTTTGCCACCATGACCGGCAAATTCCACCTGGCCGAAGACTGGCCGCGGGCGGTAGGCAAACCGGGACGGGCCTTCTTCAACGTTGGCAGCCCAAGCCCCGTGTTCGTGCGGCTCTCCACCAAGCTGAACGGCGAACCGACCTACATCTCGGGCCCGCTCGAGATTGGGCGCGACTACGCCTTCGAAGTCAAACTGAAAGCCCGCATACCGGGACGCCACCACATGCACGCCATGGTCAACATCAAGGACGCAGGCCCGATTGCCGGCCCTGCGGCCTGGATGAACATCACCGGCAGCTGGGATGACTTCACCAACCCGGTAAAACTGCTGACAGGCGAGACCATCGACACCGAGACCTTCAACTTCAGCAACGGCATCTTCTGGCATTTACTGTGGCTGGGACTGGGCTGCTTCTGGATCGGCTACTACGTTGCGCGGCCCATGTTTCTGCCGCGCAGCCGGGTACTGCTGGCCTACGGAGACGAGTTGCTGCTCGACCCGATGGACAAGAAAGTGGCCTGGATCGTCCTGATCGCCACCTTTGGCATCGTCTGGGGCGGCTACCGCTACACGGAAACCAAGCACCCGTACACGGTGCCGATCCAGGCGGGCGAATCGAAGGTACAACCGATGCCGGTGAAACCCAACCCCATCGCCATCAAAGTGACGCACGCCAACTATGACGTACCGGGACGTGCCCTGCGCGTGACCATGAGCATCACCAACAGCGGCGACACCGCCTACCGCATAGGCGAATTCACCACTGCGGGCGTGCGCTTCATCAACAAAGTAGGCCTCAAGCACCTGGACCGCAACTATCCGAAGGAACTGGTGGCCACGGGTCTGTCGATGGACAACGACGCGCCGATCCAGCCTGGCGAGACGCGCGAAGTCAAGATGGAAGCCAAGGACGCACTGTGGGAAGTGCAGCGTCTGATGGCCTTGCTGGGCGATCCGGAAAGCCGTTTTGGCGGATTGCTGATGACATGGAGCGACTCAGGTGACCGCAACATCAACAGCATAGCCGGGGCAGTGATACCGGTCTTCACCAAGCTCTAAGCAACCCAGGCATGACACCGGTCCGCCCCCGTCGCCAGACGGAAAGGTGGATCGGTGTTTTTTAATGTGCGGTTTTCAGCCAATAGTCCCCTGTGTGCTGAAGGGGATTGGAAATTTCCCCATCTTTTAATCTCACCCATCCAACTATTTGAGCGATTGCCAAGTTCGTAATCGGAGGTGTCCGAACTTCCGGGGATTTACTAGTGCAGAATACCGGCGGGTCTCGCCGTCAATTACTCATTGACGATGGGTAGACCTGCAAATGCATCGGCGATTCGTCGAATACCTGCCCTGATCTGATATTCATTAAGAGATGAGAAACCAAGTATCAGCGTACGAGCGCTGTAGTCACATTTTCCGTAGTCATAGGCGGTGCCAGATCCAATGGCATAAATACCGACCCCATGACGGAGCGCGAGCGCTTGGAGCTCAGAAGCATCAGGATAATTTTCTGGCAGATGCCATGCCAGATGGAGGCCACTTTCCAGTCCGGAAAGGTGAACCGCGCCAAAATGCTGCCGCAAGGCCTCGATGAGGCAATCGCGACGCTTGCAATAAACGTGGCGCATTCGCCGTAAATGGTTGCTATAGGCACCGCTTCGGATAAATTCAGCCATTGTTGCCTGATCCAGCCAGGCATGGCCATTATTCAATAATGCCTTGGCGGAGCGCGCCGCATGGATTAATGCCTTAGGTACCACCAGGTAGCCCAGACGCAGCCCCGCGCCCATGGATTTGGAAAAAGTCCCCAGATACATTACACAACCATAGTCATCCAGGCCCATAAGCGCCGTCAAGGGGGAACCACGATATCGAAAATCCGAGTCGTAGTCATCCTCAATAATATATGCTCCGCAGCGCCGGGCCCAGTCAAGCAGCTTCAGGCGACGCTCAATGGGTAATGTAAAGCCGAGTGGATACTGGTGCGAGGGGGTAACATACAAAAGCATTACACCCTCTTTCGGCAGCCGTTCAACATCCAATCCGGCTTCATCCACGGGCACAGGAACCAATTTTGCATAGTAGCTCTGGAAGAGAAGCGCGGCCCCCTCATAGCAGGGATTCTCCGTGGCCACCAATGTCCCCTCTTTTATCAGGAGGCGAGCCGCCAGGTTCAATCCTTCCTGGGAACCCGCAGTAATGATCACCTGGTCAGATGAGACACTGATCCCACGCGCTATCCCAAGATGATCCGCGACGACTTCTCGCAACTGAAGTAATCCGCCCGGATCACCGCATTCAGTAAAGTGGGTACTGGACGAGGTAAGTGTCCTATTAATAAAGCGGCGCCATATTTTCTGAGGGAATAAATCGAGATCGGTACGATCCGGAAAGAAATCAAAGTCCAGATGCCGGGCATCCGCTCCCATTCGTCTTTGTCCGGTGAAGGGAATGACAGGCTGTCTTACCATCTCCCCCTGAACCGGAATAGAGGTCGCAATTCTGCGGGTCGCGGCGAGGCAGGTCTCAGGCAATTCAAGGTTTACGTACGTCCCAATCGCCTTCCGGGCCTGCAAGTAGCCTTCCGCCATTAGACGATCATAGACAAGGAGGACGGTATTGCGGGAAGTGCCAAGTTGCTCGGCAAGCACACGGCTGGCGGGTATAGGGGTGCCCGGTTTCAGCTTCCCGCCGAGTATCAGATGACGTAATTGTTCGAAAATCTGCCCCTGCAGCGACTGCGGGCTGTTGTGATCAAGTACTATGGGAATTGCCATATTTTTTCTGCCGCCACGGCTGTACGCTGTATCGTGCCCCTGGTAGATGTTCAATCTGATATGGAGGGAACGCCGATCTTTCAGCGTGCTGACATGATCAGCGACCTATGATGGGGGAGGTGCGAACTCAAATATGCCCACCCCATCGCCGAAAATCAGCGCATCAATCACCCCTCCTCTTCATCCTCCTCGTCGTCCTTATCCTTCTTTTCGGGCTTGAGAACCATTTTGCCTTCCTTGCGGCTGGCATTGAGGTCGGTCTCGGCGACTTCCTTGTGCACCAGGTTCTGGTGGCAGTCGATGCAGGTGGCCCCTTCGGTCTCCATCTTCTTGTGCGCGGCCTTGGCATCGGATCCGGGCGGCTGCGGGTTCTTGTGGCATTCGCGGCAGGTGTTGCTGTCCCACTTCTTCAGGTTCATGCGCGCATCGTGCGCCATGATCAGCCTGCGCTCGTTGAATTTCTCCAGCGTGGAGTAGTCGTTGGCAAATTCCAGGTACAGCTCGCGCGCCCCATCCACCACGTGCGTCGCCACCGCCAGGTGGAAGTTCTTGAAGCCCTGCGGGATGTGGCAGTCCTTGCAGCCCGGGTTGGCACCCAGGGCGCCATAGTGGGAGGAGGTCTTGAGTTCTTCCGCCGGATAGGACATGGAGTGGCAGCTGGTGCAGAATTCGGTGGTGGAGACGGCGGCCTCGCCGCCGAATACCACCGCCACCATGACAACCCCCAGGAGCGCACCCGTGAGCAGGGTGCCGCCCGCGCGCATTCCGGCCATCAGTCCTCCGAACCTTTCACGCCCACTTTGGCCTTGGACTGGAAGTCGTCATGGTACTTGAACTTCGGCTCGCCTTCAAAGGTGCCGTCCAGTTTGTAGTGCTCGTGCATGGCCTTGGTGTCCTTGACGTATTTGTTGAAGTCAAAGGTGTATTTCTTGTCCACTTCCGGGGTGAACGGGGTGTACGGTTCCTTGGCGCCCTTCCACGGCGAGCCCTTGTAGTTCAGGTGGCAGGCGTTGCAGGATTCTTCAAAGGCGAAGTCCTGCCCGGCATCGGCCAGGGTCGAACGCGGCGCGGTCTTCTTCGATTTCTCGTAGGCCGCTCCCGCCTTGCGGTGGATGCCGCGATACTTGGCACCCGGCCCGTGACAGGATTCGCAGCCCACGCCGCTGGTGAATTTGTTGGGGTCGTCTATGGTGTAGCCGCCTTCCTTGCCCCAGCCGTCAACGTGGCAGCCTACGCAGTCCTTGTCCTTGGTGTAGTCCTTCTTGGGGTCCAGCTTGGCCTTTTTCTTGGCCTCGGCCTTGGTGTTGGGCTTGAGCGAGTCCATGGCCTTGGCGTGAGCGGTCTCGCCCCATGATTCGGCCTGGCTCTTGTGACAGGAACTGCACTTCTTGCGGCCTTCAAACGATTGTGCGGTGGCGCTGCCGGATAGCAGCGCAAACATGGCTGCGGCAGCCAGGGCAAATGTCAGGGAATGGCGCATGGTTTTCTCCTTCGGGGCAAGTATATCCGTTGATAGCTGTTGTTATGTTATAAAAAACCCAGTGATGTCCATACTGTATTTTATGACGGTACTTTATCGCTGGTTGATGTAAACGGGTAGCACCAGTACCATGACTCTTTGTGGTACCACTGGTACCGCTGCGGGAGTCTCATCCGTCAACCAGCCCCCGGATGGCGGGCTGCCCGCTGACGGGGCGGCCCGCCTCAGGAGGCGGGTGAGAGTGCGGGCGGGGCAGCAGGCGCGGGTGTCGCCGGTGATGAAGCGTCAGCATCGAGGGTGCCGGCGGATGTGTCGGCGGGTGCGGCTGCGGTGTCGCCGGTCGAGGGGATTTTGTAGACCCAGTAGCCGCCCTGCTGGTAGATGAGTTGCAGGACGGTGAGGTCCAGCGGCATGGAATTGGTGAAGGGCAGCATCTGGGCCAGGAGGGTGTTGCCGCTTTTATCATCGCGCAGGAAGTAGCCGCGCACCATGCTGTCGGAGAGGGATTGCAGGGTGTAGGTGGCGAAGTTGTTTTCCTGCATCCATTTCTTGAGGTAGCCGATCATGCCGTGCATGTTGCCTTCCATGGGGAAGTGCTTGTAGGTGATGTCGAATTGTTCGGGGCGCATCAGTCCCAGTTTGTAGAGGTCGGTGACGTGGATGACGACGTAGGCTTCGCCATCCGCGCCTTTGCCCGCCAGTTCGCGCAGGATGGCGGCCCCCCGGGCGGGTTCGGCGATGAGGGCGTCGGCAAAGCGCTGGAAGTTGCGGCGCTCGTCGGCCGAGGCCGGCGCCCCCCAGAATTGGTCTTCCTGGTGGCGGATGGAGTCGCTGTAGGGCTGCCAGGGGGCGGGGATGATGAGGGGTTCGCCCAGGTGGGCGGTGAACAGGGTGTCGCGCCCGGTCAGCAGTTTGAGCTGGCGCGAGGTGTCCCACCAGGCCAGGATGCGCGCGTCCTGGCCCGCATATTTGTCGATGGCGGCGGCCAGCGCGGTCAGTTCGGAGAGTTTGCTGTCGAGGGAGATGAGCAGTTCGCTGCTGCGGTTTTCCCAGCTGATGAGGATGGGAGCCATCGCGCCGCGCCGCGCGGTGGTGGCCAGGGCGACGGGGTCGTTCACGCCCTCGGCGTGGATTTCATACTGGGCGACGGTGAGGTCCGGCCAGGGGTCGAGGCCCAGTTGGCTGAATTGGGCGATGCCGCCTTCCTTGACCTGGGTATAGCGGTAGGGGGCGGGCGCCGGGTTGAACCAGAGCCAGGCAAACCAGGCGAGTAAAAGCAATCCTCCCGTCACCAGGAGGATGCCCAGTGACGGGAGGAGTTTAGTTCCCAGTCCGCCCCGCGCCGGCTGGGCGCGGGAGGGGGAGGGAGTCGAGGCGGATGAGGCGGTCAATGCCCGCTTTTTTCGCGCCGGCGCCAGCCAGCCAGCGCGAGGGTGCCAGCCAGCAGCATGCCGCCGCCCAGGCCGCCCAGCGAGAGCTTGTCATCCTTGCTGTCGAGGTCCAGCAGGCTGGTGCGGCGTGATTCCATCTTGGCTACCCGGGCCTGCAGCGCCGCCATTTCGCGTATCTTGGTGTTTTCGTCCATGATTTCGACGTAGGCGCGGTTCATCGGGCCCCACCCTTCGGTGTAGGTCCAGCCGCCCGGGTTGACGTGGGCCAGGCCTACGTGCAGTTTGGGCAGGTCGTTTTCTCCCATTTCCAGCGCCTTGAGTTCGATCGCCGCGGGGTTGTTGTCCTTGGACCAGTAGAGCTGGGTGAAGCCGGCGAACATTTCCTTGTCCGGTGCCATCGGCGCCGGACGGTTGGTCTTCTGTCCGGTGAGCAGGCCGTCCTTGTAGAGGTTCTCGGCGACTGCATGCGCTTCCTTGAATTTGGCCAGGCCGTGCAGGGTGCCTTTGTCCATGAATTCCAGGTAGGAGCGGGCAAAACGCTCGGAGTGACACTGGGTGCAGGTCTTGACCCAGGAGTCCAGCCGCGCTTCCGACCATTCGCTGTTGATGTTCTCGGCTATGCCGGGCACGGCCGGGTAGTTGGCCCAGCGTATCTTGCGCGTGACGTTGTGGCTGTACTTGCCTTCATATTCGAAGTGGCACCCCGCGCAGGTCGGGGCGGTCTGGCCACCCTTGGCGTAGGCGTCCTTGAGCGAGACTTCCCAGTTCCATTTGTCGCCCATCATCGATACGATCTTGCCGTGCTTGCTCATGGAGTAAGCTTCCCAGTTGTTGTGGTCCACCCCGCTGTGGCAGGTGGCGCACGCTTCGGGCTTGCGCGATTCGGCCGCGGAGAATTCGTGCCGGGTATGGCAGGAGTCGCATTTGTTCTGGTTGGTGTGGCACATGCTGCAGCCTTCGGCTATCTCGCGCTGCGGCATGGCGGCAAATACCGCAACTTCTACGTTGGCTTTCCAGTCCAGCGCATGCGAGGGACGTCCCTGCGGCCATTGCTTGTTCGGCCATACCATGGTGTCGCGCTCGGATTCGCGTTCGGCAAATTCCTGCAGGTGGCAGGTGCCGCATACGTCAGCCGTGGGCATGCGAAGGTCGGTCATGTGGTCGGCCTTCTTCTTGGTGTTGATGTCGACGTGACAGTCGATACACCCCACTTCCTTCAGCTTTTCGTTCGCGCCCAGCCGGTTCATGGAGCGAAGGTTCTTCTCCACGTCTTCCAGCTTGGCTTTCTTGTAGTAGATCGGGCTGTCCGGCTTCAGGTTGCGGATCTTGTCCAGGTTGGCATGCGTGCTCTTCTTCCACGCATTCACCCATACCGGCGATTCGTCCGTGTGACACTTGACGCATTCCTGACGCTCCGCCACTTCCTTCATCGAGGTCGGCGGCTTGTAGAAGGAGGCAGGGTCCATGTACATGCTGTACGGCACCGGCTCCCAGTACTTGGCCAGCGTCCCCCGCCCAGCCCCTTGCGCCGGGTCCTTGTAGCGCTTGGTCACCGCTTCATGCAATTCCTTGGGCGTGGCCGTTTGTTCCAGATTCAGCGCTTTGTACGTCTCTTTCGGGACGCTGGGATAGTTCGCCCATGACGACGCCGCCAGCAGCGCCCCGCATGTCAGCGTGATGAGCCTCAGCCCAAGCTTCACTACCATCTCTCTTCTCCTTATCCGTATTAATTGTTTTTTTGATGCTGCTGTCATCTGTGCCGCGGTATTACCTAATCCGTCCAGACTATTCTGCCATGAAGCAAAAGAGTCTACCCTGAGTCCAATGATAGTTTTTTATTATAACCCAAGGCTTTTGTTTAGACTAACCCGGGAGTTATAGTGTGTCAAGAAAATAGCATGCTGAAGTCGAGCGGGCAAACCATCGAGCGATGCGCCTGATTAGGAGTTATAAACAGAAATATTCTCATGGTATTCATAGCATTATGCTTTACACCGGACTGTCGATATCAATGAATTGATGCGAAATGCCAAATTTGCGGGATATGAGCTCTCCCAATTCCTGTACACCGTAACGTTCGGTGGCATGATGTCCCGCGGCGATGAATGCCACGCCGGATTCGCGTGCCGCATGCACGTTTCGTTCGGAAATTTCTCCCGTAAGAAACGCATCCACGCCGAGGCGGATGGCTTCGTCAAAATAATCCTGGGCTCCACCCGTGCACCATGCTATACGTCGTATCAGTTTCGCATCGTCGCCAATTACCAGCGGTTTTCGAGACAGGATATATTCAATATTGAGCCGCAGTTCTTGCAAGGTTGATATCCCTGACGACAGATTACCCTGTACAGCGATATTTTGCTCACCGAAACGGCCGGTTTCGATGAAGCCCATTCTGTGGGCGAGTTGAGTGTTGTTGCCAAACTCAGGGTGTGCATCGAGTGGCAAATGATATGCGAGCAGGCTGATATGGTGCGCCATCAGCAGCGCAACACGGCGATGTTTCATCCCGATCAGGCACTGATCCTCACCGCGCCAGAAGTAACCGTGGTGTACGAGCACCGCGTCGGCCCCGACTGCTACAGCGGCTTGCAGGAGATCGAACGATGCCGTTACGCCGCTGACCAGCTTGCGCACTTCACTTCGGCCTTCCACTTGTAGTCCATTTGGGCAATAATCGCGAAAACGGGCGACATCCAGAAGTTGGTTCAAATAGGTTTCAAGCTCATCTAATTGCATCGATATTTCCCAGTCTTTATCCTATTTATCCTGATCTCAAAATCAGCACCCTAAAAAATGCACAAACTCTGGTTGATTTTCGCACAAACGGCAACGATCGTCCTTGCAGCATTATTTGTCGTTTCTACCTTGCGACCCGAACTGTTGCCATGGAGTCAGCGTGGTACCACGATAACCATCAAAGAAGCCGCTTCCGAGGCGGCACCCAAGGGAGCATCCACCCTTACCAGTTTTAGCGACGCCGCTCAGATCGCCATGCCTTCCGTGGTGAATGTTTTTACCAGCAAGGAGATCAAGGTAGCTCCTCATCCATTGATGGAAGACCCCAGGTTTCGTCGCTTCTTCGGTGATCGCTTCGAGTCTCAGAGCCGGCGCGCATCAAGTCTCGGCTCCGGTGTAATTGTCAGTCCTGAAGGCTATATTCTTACCAATCATCATGTGATAGAAGCAGCGGACGAAATCGAGATAGCGCTGGCTGATGGCAGAAAGGCGAAAGCGCGCGTCATCGGCTCGGATCCGGAAACGGATCTTGCAGTCGTAAAAGTGGATATGGAGGCATTGCCCACGATGACTTTCGGGCACTCCGACCATGCCAGGGTGGGCGATGTCGTACTTGCCATCGGTAATCCTTTCGGCGTGGGACAGACGGTGACCATGGGCATCATCAGCGCTCTGGGACGATCCCACCTGGGTATAAACACTTTTGAAAATTTCATCCAGACCGATGCCGCGATCAATCCAGGAAATTCGGGGGGTGCGCTGGTGGATACCTCCGGCAACTTGATTGGCATCAATACCGCGATTGTTTCCCGCACCGGCGGTTCACTCGGTATAGGCTTTGCCATTACAACCACGGTGGCCAGGCAAATAATGGAACAGATCATTCAGACTGGCGGCGTAACGCGAGGCTGGATCGGCGTGGAGGTGCAAGATCTGACACCGGAACTGGCGGAGTCGTTCAAGCGCCCCAATACCAATGGCGCGTTAATCGCGGGGGTTCTCAAGAACGGGCCCGCGGATCAGGCCGGGGTGAAGCCGGGAGATATCCTTGTGGCGGTGGATGGCAAAGCGGTCACTGATTCATCCGTAATGCTTGACCTGATCGCGGCGTTGCCGCCGGGAAAAACCGCCAACATTGCGGTGATGCGCAACCAGTCGGAGAAGTCCATCAACATCAACGTTGGCAAACGCCCCAAGCCGATGCCCCAAGACCAGTATCAGGACCCGGATGGGATGGAATAAATCTTGAGGAATATTTCAATAAGATATTCGTGCAATTATTGCGGCATGAGGTGCGGGGTTCAACCGCTTTTCTCTTCCTGGTTTTTCCGCAGAGCTGCTACGCGTCTGAATCCCGCTTCACTTCTTGATCATTCGAGTGATGGATTAATGCCGGTCCGTGAACGGGGTTGATAACGAAACCTGCCACCAGTATGCCCAGCTCGTAGAGTAGGTAAAGCGGTACGGCCAGCATGAATTGAGAAACCACGTCGGGTGGCGTGAATATTGCGCCGACCACGAATGCGCCCACAAGAACATACCGCCGTACTTCTTTCAGCTTCTCGATTGAAACTATTTCCATTCGGACCAGTATCACCACGAATATCGGTACTTCGAACGTTATACCGAAGGCAATAAACATGGTTAGAACAAAATCGAGGTACTTGCCGATATCGGTCATCACCGCCACACCTTGTGGCGCGAAATGGGTGATGAATTCAAATACCAGGGGCAGGGCCGCAAAATAAGCAAATGCCATGCCGCAAACAAATAGAGCGCTGCTGACAAATACCAGTGGCAGCACCAGTTTTTTTTCGTGAGAGTACAATCCCGGGGCAACAAATGCCCAAACCTGATACAGCGTGTGAGGGAGGGTTATAATAAATGCCGCCATCATGGCGACCTTCATGGGCACAAAAAAAGGCGTGACAACTTCGGTGGCGATCATTTGCCCGCCTTGGGGAAGCTTTTCCAGCAAGGGCTGCGCCAGCAATGAGTAGAGTTCCCGCGCGTAGTAGGCGCAGGGCAGAAAACCGAGAACCAGTCCGCCGAATATGCGCAGCAGCCTGGCGCGCAATTCCACAAGATGCGAAATAAATGTTTCGTCGACACTCATGCTGTGCGATGAAAGGAGTGAGAAGAATAATTGTCCTGGCGGCTAGCCGGACTTGAAGGAAACCGGTTGCAAAAGCCGGTTGTAAAAATATCGGGCCGATCCATATCTTGCCGCTTTTCCAGCCAGCAAGAACAACTATCGATTTTCAGATTTTGTCCTCGCCAGCCATTTTTGCATCTGGATTCTTCAAGCCGGCCAGACCGCTAGTATACCGATCCGGCCCAGCCGGGTACGCGTATTTGCCGCGCTGCTTACCAGAACCTCTGAATAAGTTCTTCGATTTGTCAGAAGGAGTAAACCAGCGGCTTTATGGGTAGTCTTTTCTTTTCAGGCGTATCGCCAGCAGGGGCGGCCATTCGCATCGTTTCCCTGGTGGTTTCTCACGGCGATTGCCTACCTGTGGATTTCTATTTCAGCCGTATCATTCGAATCCGGCGTTGATCGGCCTCCTGGTTGGACGGGTTTGCCTGCGGTGGCAGGGGGGGTGAGTGAGGAAGCGGTCTTCTCCATATTTCCAGAAGGTGGCGCCGGATCTGTTGCCATTACGGATTTCGTGCCCGTCGCGATGTCCTGGAACTGATTTATTTCTGTTCTTACTGTACTCTCAATGGAGCGAGCAGCCTCCTGTACCGAGGCTTTAAATTTCTTCAGTTCTTCCAGTTCCATTTCATGCTGAATGTCATTCTTGACATTGTTGACATAACGTTGGGCCCGTCCGAACAGATGCCCCAAGGTGCGCGCCACTTGGGGCAGCCTTTCCGGACCGAGGACGATCAGCGCCACAACGGCTATAACAAGAATTTCTGTGAAACTGATATCGAACATTTTGTGTAAGAATCACCTGTAAGACGTGGCAAACAGCGATCGAATACCATCGGGCAGTCGCCTGATTCCTTTGCTTTTACTGACCATGTGTCACAGTTTTGTTTGCGTCTTGTCCTTGATCTCGCCTTCAATGGTTTGCCCACCGGTTGGCTGGGGTGATGGCGGTATCTCTTCTCCATCGGCACTTTTCATGCCTTCCTTGAAGCCTTTTACGGCACCGCCCAGATCACTGCCGAGATTGCGAAGTTTCCTGGTGCCGAACACCAGAACAACAATTATCAGAACGACCAGCCAGTGCCAGATGCTGAATGATCCCATCATTTACTCCTTTATCTCGGGTGAGGAATCATGACAGGCAAACGATCCCTGCCGCCTATGACGTGAATATGCAGATGGTAAACCTCCTGCCCTCCCACGCGCCCGGTGTTGATTACCGTACGGAAGCCATCGGTACACCCCTGCTCCTTCGCCAGCCGGGGTATCAGTACCATCATGTCGCCCAGTAAGTCCCGGTGCTTGTCTTCGACGCCGGCAAGTGAATTTATATGCAATTTGGGAATCAGCATAAAATGTACCGGTGCCGCGGGGTGGATGTCATGAAACGCGAAAACATCGGCGTCCTCGTACACTTTGTCGCTGGGGATTTCCCCCTGTACGATTTTGCAGAAAATACAGTTTTCCATAGTTATCCCATTTTCCGTAACGCCTTTTCATCTATCCCCGAGGTTCCCTCCCGGCACAGCAATTCATTCAATACATCATTCGGCCCCAAGCCATGGTGAGCCAGCAAGACCAGGCAGTGGAACCACAAATCCGCCGTTTCGCGCGCAATATGCCGCTTATCACCATCTTTCGAGGCTAACAGGATCTCTGTCGCCTCCTCCACAACTTTTCTCAGGATCTTGTCCTCTCCCTCGTGCAGCAGCCGCGCTACATAGGAGGTTGCGGGGTCCGCGCTCTTGCGGGCTTCGATAGTTGCAGCCAGGCGGTCGAGAATAGCTGGATCAGTCATTTCTTATAGATCTCTTCAGGACTTTTAATCACTGGCAAAACTACCACCCACTGGCCATTGTCGAGTTTATTGAAAAAACAATTATGTCTACCCGTATGACAGGCTATTCCGCCCACTTGTTCCACCGTCAGCAACAGAACATCCTCATCACAATCCAGACGGATTTCCTTCACCTTCTGGACATGCCCTGATTCTTCGCCTTTATGCCAGAGTTTCTTGCGGGAGCGTGACCAATAATGTGCCTCATTGGTTTGGACAGTGAGTTTCAGTGCCTCGCGGTTCATCCAGGCGACCATCAGCACCGCACAGCTACGGGCTTCCTGCGTCACTACCTGCACCAACCCATCCTCGGACCAGTTTACTTTATTGAGCCAATTGTCGGACATTGGATATGCTTGGGAAGTTATTGAATTTTCATTCTACCATTACAGCCGCACTTCAATACCATGCTGGGCCATATACGCTTTGGCCTGGCGTACGGTGTACTCGCCATAGTGGAAAATACTCGCGGCCAGTACCGCATCGGCGTGGCCCTCCAGCACTCCTTCCACCAGATGATGGAGATTACCTACGCCGCCGCTTGCGATCACCGGCACGTCCACCGCATCCGAAACCGCCCGAGTGAGCGCCAGATCAAACCCATCGCGGGTGCCATCCCTATCCATACTGGTGAGCAATATCTCGCCCGCACCCAGTAATTGCATTTTTTTTGCCCATTCAATCACATTCAGGCCGGTAGCTTTACGTCCCCCGTGAGTGAACACTTCCCATCGCGGGGCGTCGCCGCCACCACCTACCCGCTTGGCATCTATCGCCACTACAATGCACTGGGAGCCGTAACGGCCCGCGGCATCCGCCACCAATTGGGGATTCTGCACGGCAGAGGTGTTGATGCTTACTTTATCGGCTCCGGCATTCAATAGCCTGCGAACATCTTCCACCTGACGAACCCCGCCTCCCACGGTTAACGGAATGAATACCTGGGCTGCGACTTCTTCAATAATATGCAAAATCAAATCCCGATTATCAGAACTGGCAGTGATATCGAGAAAAGTCAGTTCATCCGCTCCCTGCTCGTCGTAACGGCGTGATATCTCGACGGGATCGCCCGCATCTCTGAGTTCGACGAAATTGACGCCCTTGACTACGCGTCCATTTGTTACGTCAAGGCAGGGGATGATACGTTTGGCAAGACCCATAGTGGAATAGACCGGGATACGGAGGGGGTGGTTAAGTGGGAAAACAGGATTTTCCGTCCTGGTTCTACCGTTTTGGCGGCAATTTATTGAGCCTGAATCAGATAGTTGACCGCTCATTTATGAGCTTTGGTTATATGATTTATGAATATTTTCCAGGTCATTTGAGACTCTTCGGGATGAATTCGCTATAGCGGCGGATTGCACCGGTTTATGGCGCATGGCTATGTTGCGACGCCTTGAAATGGAATAACCATTTCGCGTTGTCGCGCCTTGCCCTGCACCCCAAAATCCGCACACTTCGCCCTTTCCGACTACCGGATTTAGGTTGAAGTTTCGTCAGGAAATGATTTTATCCCCGGATTTCATTTTTATGCTCAAATCATTTGCCAGAGTTTGAGCCGATTTGAAATCAAGCGTCCCTTCGTAAATGGCGCGACCCGTGATTGCACCCATGATGCCTTCCAATTCGATTTCGCACAGCGCTTTAATGTCGTCAAGATTGGTAATGCCGCCACTGGCAATGACCGGAATAGTGAGCGCCCTGGCAAGTTCGACTGTAGCCTCGATATTAACACCGCTGAGCATGCCGTCCCGTCCGATATCTGTATAGATGATTGCTTCGACGCCATAATCCTCAAATTTCTTCGCGAGATCCACCACGTCATGCCCGGTGACCTTGGACCAGCCATTAACGGCCACTTTGCCCTCCCTGGCATCCAGTCCCACCATGATATGACCGGGAAAAGCGTTACAAGCGTCATGCAGGAATCCGGGCGTCTTCACTGCCGCGGTGCCGATGATGATATAGGTGATGCCATCGTCGAGATAGCGCTCAATCGTTTCCAGATCACGTATGCCACCGCCAAGCTGGGTCGGAATCTCGTCACCGATGGCTTCGACGATGTCACGAATGGCCAATTCATTCTTTGGTCTGCCGGCAAATGCCCCGTTGAGATCCACCAGATGCAACCGCCGCGCACCCTGATCTATCCAATGCCTGGCCATGGCGCCAGGGTTTTCTGAGAATACCGTGGCGTCTTCCATTACACCTTGTTTTAGACGTACACACTGACCATCTTTTAGATCTATTGCGGGAATGATAAGCATTTTGGATCAGGATTAAAAATAGAGGATTGGGTTTGATATCCGGAGCTGGAAATTTACATCCTAGCTCGATCTGTGTGAGAAATGGGTTCCCATTGCACGAAATTCCGCAGCAGCGTCAACCCTGCTTCATGACTTTTTTCCGGGTGAAACTGGACGGCAAAAATATTATCCTTTGCCACCGCGCAAGTAAATACAAAAGGATAAAGGCTATAAGCCGCCGCAGGTTCCGGACTGGTGGTTTCGACATAGTAACTATGCACAAAATAAAAGCGCGCATCGTTGGGGATGTCTTTCCACAAGGGATGATCGATTATCTGATGCACCTGGTTCCAGCCCATATGCGGCACTTTGAGTTTTTGCCCGCTTGTACTCACCATCGCCGCAGGGGGGAAGCGCAATACCTTGCCGGATACGACACCCAGACCTTTTACGTTGCCTTCCTCACTGCTTTCGAACAACATTTGCAGGCCTATGCAAATACCGAGAAACGGCTTGTTGATCGCAGCATCCAGCACCGCCCCGCGCAACCCGTGCGCATCCAGTTCGCGCAGGCAGTCGGGCATCGCGCCCTGACCGGGAACCACTACGCGGCCGGCTTTCCGTACCACCTCCGGGTCAGCGGTAACGACGATGGAGGCATCCGGGGCAACATGCTCCAGAGCCTTGGACACTGAGCGCAAATTACCCATGCCGTAATCAACGATTGCAATATCAGTCATGTGGTGCCATACCGCGCAAATGAGAAGAAGTGAGGACGCTACAAAGAGCCTTTGGTGGATGGAATTATTCCTGCCGCACGGGGATCGGGTTCCATCGCCATGCGCAACGCGCGGCCAAACGCCTTGAATACGGTTTCCGCCTGGTGATGGGCGTTGCGCCCCGACAGATTGTCGATATGGAGTGTCACCATGGCATGGTTGACAAAGCCCTGAAAAAATTCATTTATCAAATCAACGTCAAACTCGCCGATGCGCGCGCGTGCAAACTCAACGTTGAGTTCCAGCCCGGGACGTCCCGAGAAATCCACCACCACGCGCGATAATGCTTCGTCCAGAGGCACATAGGCGTGGCCGTAACGGCGCAACCCTTTCTTGTCCTCGATAGCCTGGGTGAACGCCTGTCCAAGAGTGATGCCAATATCTTCCACAGTATGATGGGCATCGATATGCAGATCTCCCCTGGCGGCAATTTCCAAGTCTATCATGCCATGACGCGCTACCTGATCCAGCATATGGTCAAGAAATGGCACACCGGTATCCAGTATTGCCTTGCCGGTTCCATCCAGATCAACTTTGACGCTGATCTGGGTTTCCAGGGTATTGCGGGTGACTTGGGCCTGACGCATGGGGTAATTTAATCGCTGGGGTTCTTAAGTGAGGACTGTAGCGCTTCCAGAAATTGCGCGTTTTCAGCGGGTGTTCCGACTGTTACGCGCAGGCAGTTTTTCAACGAAGGGTGGGAGCCATCAAGGCTCTTGATCAATATGCCGCGTTTTTTAAGTTCCTGAAACATCTCGCCGGCTTTATACCTTTGGGTCACGCGGAACAGAATAAAATTTGCATTTGTCGGAAAAACCTCAATACCATCCAGGGCCATTAGACGTTTACTGATCACTGTCCGTTCAGCCTTGATCGCTTCGGCCTGTTGCAGCAGAATCCCGGGATATCGTAATACTCTTTCTGCGATCAACTGGGTGACAACTCCCACATTATACGGCAAACGCAGCTTTTCAAGCTGACTCAACCATTCCGGCCTGCCGACTAGTAACCCCAGCCTTAAGCCAGCCAGTCCCAGTTTGGAAAGGGTGCGCATCAACAGCAGATTGGGGTATTGCACCAGCTTATCCATGAAGCTCGCATCGGCGAAAGCATGGTAGGCTTCGTCCACCACGACCACGCCGGGAGCCGCTTCAATAATACGCGAGACTGCGCCGGCGTCAAACAGGTTGCCGGTGGGGTTATTAGGATAGGCAATAAAAATGACCGCCGGTTGCTGCTTCGCGATGGCGGCAAGCATCGCATCCACATCGAGCGAAAAATCGGCCCTCAGCGGCACACCCGCATAATCCATTCCCGTGAAAGTGGCAATCATACGAAACATGACAAATGCGGGCTCGACACTCATCAATATTGCTCCAGGTCTGGCAAAGGCCAAGGCGATAATCTGGATAATCTCATCCGAACCGTTGCCCAGCATGATGTCCATCCCATCGGGAATCGCCAGCGCTTCGCGCAATGCCCCTTTGAGCGTGGTTGCGCGTGCGTCGGGATAGCGATTAATCGGAGCGTCAGCCGCCAGTCGCGCGATTTCATTGCGCAGTTCGGGTGGCAGGGAATAGGGATTCTCCATCGCATCCAGCTTCACCATGCCGCTTGCGGGGGGGACGTGATAGGCGGAAAGCGCGAGAATTTCGGGGCGGATAATCTGATCGGGTGATCTAGGCATTTTTATGAATCTACCGGTCGGACCCCTTCATGAATCGATATTCCGCCGACATGGCGTGGGCCTGCAGGCCCTCCCCATGAGCCAGGATCGAAGCAATTTCGCCGAGTCTCGCTGCGCCCTGCTCTGACACCTGAATAAGGCTGCTGCGCTTCTGGAAATCATACACGCCCAGTGGCGACGAAAAGCGCGCGGTACGGGAAGTGGGCAGCACGTGATTGGGACCGGCGCAATAATCACCGAGAGCCTCGGACGTGTAGCGTCCCAGGAAAATCGCACCGGCATGATTGATTTTATCCACCCATTTTTCCGGCTGTTCGACCGATAACTCCAAGTGTTCGGGAGCCACGTAATTCGCGATGGCGCAGGCTTCATCAAGATCTCGTACTTTAATCAGGGCGCCGCGATTTTCCAGCGAGGCACGTATCACCCCCTTGCGGGGCATTGTTTCCAGTTGCCGTGCAATACTTTCCGCCACCGCGTCGATAAAAGCAGCGTCGGGAGAAAGCAGGATCGCCTGGGCCAGTTCATCATGTTCAGCTTGCGAAAACAAATCCATCGCAATCCAGTCAGGATTGGTTTTGCCGTCGCAAATCACCAGGATTTCGGATGGGCCCGCTACCATATCGATGCCCACAGCGCCAAATACGCGGCGCTTGGCGGCCGCCACATATTCATTGCCCGGTCCGACGATCTTGTCCACGCGCGGTACGGTCCCGGTGCCGTAGGCCAGTGCCCCGACAGCCTGGGCGCCGCCTATCGTGAACAGCCGATCCACTTCGCAAATCGCCGCCGCAGCGAGCACCAGATTATTCCTTTCTCCGCCGGGAGTGGGTGTCACCATGATAAGTTCGCCGACCCCCGCCACCTTGGCCGGAATTGCATTCATCAGCACCGACGAAGGATACGACGCCTTGCCGCCGGGAACATACAACCCGACACGGCTGAGGGGGGTTATTTTTTGGCCCAGCAGCGTGCCGTCAGGTTCCGTATAACTCCAGGAGTGAGCCAATTGCTTTTCGTGGTAAGCGCGTACCCGTGCGGCGGCCTGTTCCAGGGCATTACGTTGATCCGCGGGCAGATCCCGCAGAGCTTGCTGCAGGCGGTTCGGAGATAATTCAAGCTCCGCCACCGAGTTTGCATCCAGATGGTCGAACCGAAGCGTGTATTCCAGCAGGGCTTCATCGCCGCGTTTTTTGATATCCGTGAGAATACCGGCAACGGTCAGATCTACCGCCGCGTCGTGCACGTCTTCAAAGGTCAGCAGTTTTTCCAGCGTCGCATGGAAGCCGGCATCGGCGGAAGATAATTTCTTGATCTGAATCATAAATGATTTATAGCTATACCATCGTTTCTTCACCTTGCTGGATTGCCGCCGAGAATGCGTCCAGCATCGGTTGTATGGTCGCCCGCTTCAATTTCAATGCGGCCTGGTTGATGATCAGCCGGGCCGAGATCGGCTTGATCTCTTCCACTGCCTTAAGATGATTGGCCTTTAGCGTATTGCCACTGGAAACCAGATCGACAATTGCCTCCGCCAACCCTACCAGAGGCGCAAGCTCCATCGAGCCGTAGAGTTTGATGAGATCCACATGCATGCCTTTTTCGGCGAAGTGTTCGCGCGCCGTACGTAAATACTTGGTCGCTACCCGCAGCCGCGCTCCCCGGCGTACAGCGGATTCGTAATCGAAGTCGTCGCGTACCGCAACCATCATGCGGCAGCAGGCGATATGCAAATCCAGCGGCTGATAAAGCCCCGACCCGCCGTGTTCCAGCAACACATCCTTGCCGGCGATGCCCATGTCCGCCGCGCCGTATTGCACATAAGTGGGTACATCCGAAGCACGCACGATGATAAGCCGTACGTTATCGCGGTTGGTGGCGAGGATCAGTTTACGTGACGTCTCGGGGTCGTCCAGCGCGAAAACGCCCGCCGCTTTCAATAGTGGCGCGGTATCGTCGAAAATGCGGCCCTTGGAAAGGGCAATGGTGATGCTGGTCATAGAGAATCCGGAAAAAACCTATTTTACCCCAAAGCGGCTACGCTGGGCTTGCCGAGCAATAGCTACAAAATTTAATCGGCAGTAATTTTTGATTTAATTCTTCATCTTAAGGTTAAGGCCACCGGTTTTGGCCGGTCAGCTTAGTCGCGATATTTCACGAACGTCAAATTACGACCAAGTTACGCTATACGTTTTGCGTAGGCACACTGGTTGCAGACTTCAGTCCGCAGCGTGCGGAGAGGTGTGGGAGCAAGCCGAGCAAATGTATCGGCACATGAACGAAAGGGGGACAATCGCGCCACATCCTCATTTCCGTCCCCAACCTCAGCCCGATTTATATATGTACCGCCCGCTTCGCCACCCCCAGCGCCGCTTCGTGCAAGACTTCCGACAGCGAGGGATGGGCATGAACGATGCGTGCGATATCTTCGCTGCTGGCCGCGAATTCCATTGCTACCACCGCTTCGGCAATCATTTCGGAGACGTAGGGACCGATCATGTGGACGCCGAGGATGCGATCTGTGTTCGCCTCGGCCAGCACTTTGACGAACCCGCCCGTCTCGCCCAATGCGCGCGCGCGTCCGTTCGCCATGAAGGGAAATTGCCCCCCTTTATATGCGATGCCCGCGGTTTTCAATTCCTGTTCGGTCTTGCCTACCCAAGCGATTTCCGGTGAGGTATAGATCACCCAGGGTATGGTGTCGAGATTCACGTGTCCCGCCTGACCTGCAATGGTTTCGGCTACCGCAACGCCCTCCTCGGAGGCCTTGTGCGCCAGCATGGGTCCGCGCACCACGTCACCCACGGCATATATGTTCGGCAGGCTGGTGCGGCAATAGCTGTCAACGGCGATGTAACCGCGGTCATCCAATCTCAGCCCTACATTTTCCGCACCCAGGCCAGCGGTGTTGGGTACCCGGCCGACCGCGACGATCAGTTTGTCGACTTCCAGTTGTTGCGCCTTGCCCTCGGCGTCAGCATATTCCACCGTAATGGTCTCTCCGGTTTTGATCCCGCTGATCTTGATACCTGTTTGTATTACCAGCCCTGTTTCTTTGGTGAAGATTTTTTTTGCTTCCTTTGCCACCTGTTCGTCAGCGGCCATGAGGAATCCGGGTAGTGCTTCAAGGATGGTGACTTCCGAACCGAGTCGCCGCCACACGCTGCCCATTTCCAGGCCGATTACGCCCGCGCCAATTACGCCCAGCCGTTTTGGTGTTTCCGTCAGCGCCAACGCGCCGGCATTGTCCAGTATCCGCTCATTATCCACCGGTGCAAACGGCAATTGGCGTGGTGTCGAACCCGTGGCGAGGATGACATGTTTCGCCTCGACGGTGTCGGCCTTATCTCCGTTTTTCACTTCGATTTGCCAGAGCACATTGCTGACGTCATATTTGACGCTCTTGAGCAGCGTTCCACGCCCATGTATTGATGTTACCTTATTTTTCTTGAGCAGCATGGCAACCCCACCGGTGAAGCCGGCGACGATTTTATCCTTGCGCGACATCATCGTGGAAACATCCATGGACAGGCCTTCCACCTTGATTCCGTGCGCCGCGAACTTATGCGCGGCACGCTCATAATTCTCCGATGATTCCAGCAGCGCTTTCGACGGAATGCAGCCGACATTCAGACATGTGCCGCCGAGGCTGGCCTTGCCTTGAGGATTCTTCCACTCATCTATGCAAACAGTATTCAGTCCCAGCTGCGCGCAACGGATCGCCGCCACATAGCCGCCGGGACCGGCACCGATTACCGCTACATCAAAAGATTGGGACATGCTGGTACTCTATGAAAAGAATGAAAATGAACCATAAGAATATAGCCTAGCAAAAGTGAAACGTTACTTGTGCATCAGGTTTCCAATAACGGGCTCATCGGATATTCCAGCGCTTCTTTCATCGCCACCAGCGAAAGCACCGCTTCGCGCCCGTCAATGATCCGATGATCGTAAGAGAGGGCAAGGTAGGTCATTGGTCGAATCACTACTTGGCCATTCTCGGCCACTGGACGGTCCTTGGTCGCATGAATGCCAAGAATGGCGCTTTGCGGCGGGTTAATGATGGGTGTGGAGAGCATCGAGCCGAATACGCCGCCATTGGTAATGGAGAAGGTGCCGCCCGTCAACTCTTCCATGGTCAGCTTGCCATCCATGGCGCGTTTGCCGAAATCGGCGATCTGCCGTTCAATACCGGCCTGCGACAGGGAATCGGCATCGCGAATGATGGGGACCACCAAGCCACGAGGGCTGCTTACGGCAATACCAATATCGAAATAGCCATGGTAGATGATATCGCTTCCATCCACCGACGCGTTGACAATGGGGAATTTTTTCAGCGCCGCAACCGCCGCCTTGACAAAAAACGACATGAGGCCAAGCTTGACGCCGTGCTCTTTCTCGAATTTATCCTTATAGCGGGCGCGCAAGTCCAGGATTGCCTGCATATTGACTTCATTGAAGGTGGTCAGTATCGCGGCAGTGGATTGCGATTGTACGAGACGTTCAGCGACACGCACCCGTAACCGCGACATGGGCACCCGCTGCTCGGGTCGATTGCCGGCAGGTATAGGCATGGCCGTTACCGGTGGTGGCGGGGGTAACGGGGTTGAGGGAGTGGGTGAGGGTTTGCTTTTCACGTGTTCCGACACATCCTCCTTGGTAATACGGCCGTCACGCCCGCTACCCTTGATCGAGCTGATTTCTTCGGCTCCAAGGTTGGCCTGGACCGCCAGATTCCTGGCGGCAGGCATCATCGCCGGGGCTGACGTTGCGGCAGAGGCAGCGGCTGGGGCAGGTTCCGCCGTGGCAGCGGCGGTAGAGGTTGCGGTTGCGGCGCCGGTATCTATGGTGGCAATGATCTCACCGCCCACCACGGTTGCTCCGTCGTTCTTGATGATCCTGGCCAACACTCCCGTGGCGGGGGCCGGCAATTCCAGCACGACTTTGTCAGTCTCGATATCGATCAGATTTTCGTCGCGGTCAACATATTCTCCCGCTTTCTTATGCCAGGAAAGGAGCGTGGCTTCCGCCACCGATTCAGATAGTACTGGAACTTTGACTTCGACTAGCATGGACCAACCTCCTGGTTAAATTCTTTCGCGAAACGCCGCGGCCACCAATTCCTTCTGCTGGAAATTGTGCTTCGCCAGGTATCCCACCGCCGGGGATGCCGAGGATGCACGCAATGCGTAGCCTAGCGCCTGGTCCGGCCGCTTGTGCCGCAGCAGGTAGTGCTGGATGCGATGCCACGCTCCCTGGTTGCCGGGTTCTTCCTGGCACCAGAGGATATCCCTGGCTTGCGGATAACGATTGATTTCAGTCTGAAAGTCGTCGTGTGGAAATGGGTACAACTGCTCGATACGGATAATCGCGACATCTTCGATCTGCTGCTCCCTGCGGTATGCCAACAGATCGTAATATACCTTTCCACAGCAGGCGACAACGCGACGCACATTTTTCGGGTCAAGCTTCCGGGTTTCCGGAATCACATTCTGGAAATTGCCATCGGCGAGTTCCGCAAGACTCGATACCGATTCCTTGTGGCGCAACAGGCTCTTGGGGCTCATGATGACAAGCGGTTTGCGCAGCGGACGGATCATCTGCCGTCGCAACACATGGAACATCTGTGCCGGCGTGGATGGAACGCACACCTGGATATTGTATTCCGCGCATAGTTGCAGATAACGCTCCAGACGTGCCGAGGAGTGTTCCGGTCCTTGCCCCTCGTAGCCGTGCGGAAGCATCAGCACGAGACCGCATAGCCGTCCCCACTTGGCCTCGCCGGAGGCAATGAACTGATCCAGCACTACCTGGGCGCCATTGGCAAAGTCGCCAAACTGCGCCTCCCACACCACCAGTTCATCCGGCTCCGCGGTTGCGTAACCGTATTCAAAGCCGAGTACCGCTTCTTCCGACAATACGGAGTCGATTATCACGAAATCCGGCTGTCCCGGCGCGATATGGCGCAATGGCACATAGGTGCCTTCGTCCCATCGCTCCCGGTTTTGGTCGTGCAGCACCGCATGCCGGTGGAAGAAAGTTCCACGTCCGGAATCCTGGCCCGAAATGCGTATGGGAAAGCCATCTTTCAGAAGTGCCGCGTAGGCGAGATTTTCAGCCATTCCCCAATCCAGCGGCAGTTTTCCTTCACCCATCAGACGGCGATCGGCGATGATCTTTTCCACACGTGAATGCAATTTGAATTTGGCGGGAATATCAGTCAGCCGCTCCGCCAGATCCCGTAATTCGGATCCCGCCAATCCGGTCTTTACTTTTGCATTCCACTTGCCATTCTTCAGAAATGGCGTCCAGTCCACCGCCTTGGGCGATTTGTAGTCATAAAGAATGGTTTTATTAGGATTGCGGCCCGCATCCATATCATCGCGATAAGCCTTTATCATCTGCTCAGCCTCACCGGCACGAATGATACCCCCCGTCTCCAGTTTATCGGCATAGAGTTTGCGCGTACCGGGATGGCAGCCAATAATTTTGTACATCAATGGCTGAGTCACCATAGGCTCATCCTGCTCGTTATGGCCGAGTGTCCGGAAACAGACCATGTCCACGACCACGTCCCTATGGAATTTCATCCGGAAATCAAGCGCGATTTCGGTCACCATGATGACCGCTTCGGGATCGTCGCCATTGACGTGAAAAACCGGCGCTTCGATCATTTTCGATACATCGGTGCAATAGAGCGTGGAGCGGGCGTCCCTCGGATCAGAGGTGGTGAAGCCGATCTGGTTATTGATGATGATATGCACTGTGCCGCCGGTGCCATAACCACGCGTTTGCGAAAGATTGAGGGTTTCCATCACCACACCCTGGGCGGAGTAGGCGGCATCGCCATGCAGCAGCACAGGCAGCACCAGATTGCCATCCCTGTCTTGCAAGCGGTGTTGACGGGCACGTACCGAGCCTTCCACCACCGGGTCCACGATTTCCAGATGCGAAGGATTGAATGCCAGCGTCAGGCGCATGACACCCCCAGGCGTGGATACCGCCGAGGAAAAGCCCTGGTGATATTTGACATCGCCTTCAGTCAGTTCTTGCGGTTGCTTGCCTTCGAATTCCTGGAACAGATCAGCGGGTACTTTACCCAACGTATTGACCAATACGTTAAGCCGTGCGCGATGCGCCATACCGATGACCATCTGCTGCACGCCCATCTTGCCGGCACGCTGCAGCAAGTTATCCAATAGCGGAATCAGACTTTCGCCGCCCTCTCCAGAGAAGCGTTTCTGGCCGACATAGCGTGTGTGGAGATATTTTTCCAGCCCTTCCGCCGCATTGAGGCGCTCCAGAATATGGCGCTTATATTCAGGGGAGTAATCGGGTTGGGCGCGGGGACCCTCGATGCGATTCTGTATCCAGCGTTTTTGCTCGGTATCGGCAATGTACATATACTCGACGCCGATACTGCCGCAGTAGGTTTGCTGCAATACCTCGAGAATTTCCCGCAGCGAGGCACGGGCCGGACCGATCAATGAACCCGTACCAAAAACAGTATCCAGGTCTGATTCGGTCAATCCGTAGTGACCAGGATTGAGTTCCCCAATGTACGGTTTTTCCTGGCGTTTGAGCGGGTCGAGGTTGGCATGGCGCACGCCGAGAAAACGATAGGCATTGATTAACTGCAATACCGAAATCTGTTTGCGCTCCGAAGCAAGGTCATCCTTGTCCAGTAGGGGTTCCTGGGGGGTATCACAAGTGGTGCGGCGGGAGCGCTCCTTTGCCAGACGGATAAATGATTCGATTACCGGGCCGTGCGGCACATCCCGAAAATCCAGCGCCAGAGTCGGTTCTGCCACTATGCGTAATTTATCGAAATAGCTGTGCCATTCCGATGGAACCGATTCCGGATTTTGCAGATAGTCTTCGTAAAGCCCTTCAATGAAGGGCGCGTTCGCGCCAAACAAGGCGGAGTCTTCGAATAGCTGCTTTATCATGGCCTGGATTCCATTGTTTGATAAACATCCGGTAAAACCAGATCATTTGCGTAATGCGATCGGCACCACGTCCCGGGTAACGGCGCCGGTATAAAGCTGCCGCGGGCGCCCTATCTTGTAATCGGGATCGGAGATCATTTCACTCCACTGCGCAATCCACCCCACTGTGCGCGCCATGGTGAATATGGCGGTGAACATGGATACCGGAATGCCCAACGCACGCTGCACGATGCCCGAGTAAAAATCGACATTGGGGTAAAGTTTCCGGGAAATGAAATACTCATCCTCCAGTGCGATTTTCTCCAGTTTCAGTGCCAGCTTGAACAAACGGTCGTCATGCAATCCCAGTTCGCTCAATACCTCGTGGCAGGTTTCGCGCATCAATTTTGCGCGTGGGTCAAAATTCTTGTATACCCGGTGGCCGAAACCCACCAGTCGGAAAGGATCATTTTTATCTTTAGCGCGGTCGATATATTCGCCGATGCGTGAATCATCGCCGATTTCTTCCAGCATGTTGAGGCAGGCTTCGTTTGCTCCCCCATGCGCCGGTCCCCAAAGACAGGCAATGCCCGCGGAAATACAGGCAAACGGATTTGCGCCGCTGGAACCGGCCAGACGCACGGTGGAAGTCGAGGCATTCTGCTCGTGATCGGCATGCAGGATCAGGATGCGATCCAGCGCCCGTGCCAATACCGGGTTGGGTTTGTATTCCTCGGCGGGCGTCGCAAACATCATATGCATGAAATTTTCCGCATAAGTAAGATTATTTCGCGGATAGATGAAAGGCTGGCCGATGTTGTATTTATACGTCATTGCGGTAATGGTCGGCAATTTCGCTACCAGCCGAAATGCGGACAGCTCGCGATGCGAGGCATCGGAAATGTCCATCGCATCATGATAAAATGCCGATAATGCGCCGACCACTCCAACCATCACCGCCATGGGATGGGCATCACGGCGGAAACCGGTATAGAACCGCGCCAGTTGCTCATGCACCATCGTGTGTTCCTTGATGGTTTTATCGAATGACGCCTTCTCGCTTCTGGTCGGCAATTCTCCATTCATCAGCAAATAACACACTTCCATGAAATCGCATCGCTTGGCCAGTTGTTCGATCGGATATCCGCGATAGAGCAGAATGCCCTTGTCGCCATCGATAAATGTTATTTTTGAACTACTGCTGGCGGTGGAAAGAAAGCCGGGATCATAAGTAAAGACACCGCTCTTGGCGTGCAGGGTGCGAATATCCACGACGTCCGGTCCCATGCTTCCGGACATGATCGGAAACTCAAGCGGCTGGCCGCCATTATCCAGAGTAAGGGTCGCTTTACGTTTTTGCTCCATATCGTTCTCCACTGTTTCGTTTTACGTGCTTGAAACTAAATTGTCTGCAAGAGGCGAAGCACAGGTTGCAGGCTTCCATCCTCCGCTTCTTTCCTCAGTGCAATCATTTCCCACAAGTCATTGTCGGGAAGATTCAGCAATGTTTCAAATTGCCGCAACTCTGTTTCGTCGAGCCGGGCGTAATGCTCATCCATGAAGCGTTGCAGCACGATGTCAAGTTCCAGCAAACCCCGTCGGCATCGCCAGCGGGCACGCTCCAGCTCTTTCATCTCGTAAATTTACCCTGAAAATGAAAATCGGGGTGCGCAAAGAATCTTCCTGGATCGTCGCGCCGAGTTTGACAAATGAGTAAGAAGCGAGCGGTAATCTGCCGGATTCAGGATCATACCGTTCTTTTTACCATCATGTTCTTGATCTTGCCAATCGCGCGGGTCGGATTCAATCCTTTGGGGCACACGTCCACGCAATTCATGATGGAGTGGCAGCGAAACAGGCGATACGGATCTTCAAGGTTATCCAGCCGCTCGGCGGTGGCCTGGTCGCGGCTATCAGCGAGGAAGCGATATGCCTGCAACAGCCCCGCCGGACCCACGAATTTGTCAGGGTTCCACCAGAATGAAGGGCATGCGGTGGAGCAGCATGCGCACAGGATGCACTCATACAGCCCATCCAGCTCCGCCCTTTCTTCGGGCGATTGAAGCCGCTCGGTTTCCGGCGGCGGATCGTTGTTGATGAGGTAAGGCTTGATGGAATGGTATTGCTTGAAGAATTGCGTCATGTCCACAATCAGGTCGCGTATCACCGGCAATCCTGGCAGCGGGCGTAATTCCACCGGTTCCTTCAATCCGGCGACTGGCGTGATACACGCCAATCCATTGCGGCCATTGATGTTCATCCCATCCGATCCGCATACTCCTTCCCGGCAGGAGCGGCGCAGGCTCAAGCTGTCATCCACGGATTTGATGCGTACCAGGGCATCAAGCAGCATTTTGTCGGCTGGCTCCAGCGCAATGTCGTAATCCTGCATATAAGGCTTTTCATCCTTGTCGGGATCGAAGCGGTAGATCGAGAATCTCATGGCTGATTCCTTTATATATCCATCGTATATCGGCTGGCGGGCATGTTATGGGGAATACGGGATTCAATTAACCTAAATCCGGTGGTTGACCGCTCATTTATTATCTTATCAGTATGATTAATAACAATGTTTTTTGAACTTTCATCTGTAATGGTTTTTACGGCGCATGGCAGCATTGCAATTCCTTGGAATGAAGTGCTATTCCGCGTCGTTGCGCCTTGCCTCGCACCCCAAAAACCACACACTACGTCCCGTCCAACTACCGGATCTGGGTTAAAGGCGGTAACCATACCTCGATCCACCCGGGGATAGCTGCGGTTTGCTAGCCAATTTCAGCCCCCATACTGCGGGCCGTTAGCGGCTCCGCATCCCATATCTGGCTGGCATACTGCATAATGGTACGGTCACTGGAAAATTTACTCATATTGGCGACATTCAGGATCGCCTTGCGTACCCACTCCTCCTCATCCTGGTAAGCAACCTCAACCTTTTTCTGGCAATCCATATAAGATGCATAATCCGCCAGCAGCAGATATTGATCGCCATGCTGTAAAAGCGTATCCACGATAGGTTTAAAGCGATCCGGCTCTTCCGGAGAGAAAAACCCCGAGCCGATCATATCCAGCGCCGCTCGTAATTCCGGGTTGGCATGGTAGAAATCCCAAGGTTGATAACCCTTCGCTTTCGTCTCGGCGACTTGCGCCGCTGTGAGGCCGAATATGAAAATGTTGTCCTCTCCAACTTCGCCGCCGATTTCAATATTGGCGCCATCCAGGGTGCCAATCGTGAGCGCGCCGTTCAATGCCAGCTTCATGTTTCCCGTGCCGGAAGCCTCTGTGCCCGCGGTGGAAATCTGTTCCGAGAGATCCGCTGCCGGAATCATCTCTTCCGCGGCCGATACGTCGTAATTGGGCATGAACACCACTTTCAAATGGCGGGATGCCTGCGGATCATTATTCACGATGTCGGCGATATCGTTAATAAGTTTGATGATGAGCTTGGCCTTGACATAACCGGGCGCCGCCTTGCCACCAAAAATTACGGTACGCGAAACGTACTTCGCGTCCGGGTTATTGCGAATGCGGTTATACAGGGTCACCACATGCAGCACGTTAAGCAGCTGCCGCTTGTATTCGTGGATCCGCTTGATCTGCACATCGAACAGCGAATCCGCACTGACATCAATGTTGAGCTTTTGCTTCAGCAGGGCAACCAATCGCTCCTTATCCCCACGCTTCACAGCGGCGAACTCCCTGCGAAAGGACGCGTCATCGGCAAGGGGAATCAATCGCTTCAGCTGGCTCAAGTCCTTGACCCAGCCGGAACCGATGCGCGAAGTAATGAGGTCGGCTAAACGCCGGTTGGCCTGATTCAGCCAGCGGCGTGGTGTGATGCCATTGGTTATATTGATGATTTTACCGGGGAAAAACCGGTCGAAGTCCGAGAATATGGTCTGCTTCATCAGTTCGGTATGAATTTGCGCGACTCCGTTTACCTTGTGGCTGCCGATGATGGCCAGGTGGGCCATGCGGATCCGTTTTTCTCCCCCCTCATCTATGATGGACATGCGGCGCACTATCCCGGTATCGCCGGGGTATCGGTGCATCACATCTTTCAAAAATCGCCGGTTGATTTCATAAATGATTTGCAAATGGCGCGGCAGGACATTCTCGAACAGGGCAACCGTCCATGTTTCGAGGGCTTCGGGCATCAGCGTGTGATTGGTATAGGCAAAAGTGCGGGTGGTGATGTCCCACGCTTTTTCCCAATCCAGATGGTGCAAATCCACCAGTATGCGCATCAGTTCGGCGATGGCGATGGCGGGATGCGTGTCGTTCAACTGGATGGCGACCTTGTCGGGGAGGGCATCGAAATTGCTCCGATACTTGTTGTAGCGATAGAGGATGTCATGCAATGAAGCACATACGAAGAAATATTGCTGTTTCAGGCGCAGCTCGCGCCCCATTGTGGTCGTGTCGTCGGGGTACAGCACCTTGGACAGGTTTTCGGAAGCGTTCTTATCCTCCACCGCCTTGACATAATTGCCCTCGTTGAAGTAATGCAATTCGAAATCGCGCGTAGCCTTCGCAGACCAGAGGCGCATGTTGTTGACCGTGTGGGTGCCATAGCCCGGAATAGGGGTGTCGAAAGCCATGGCCATCACGTCGTCGGTGTCTATCCAGTGATAGTGCGCCACGCCTTTCTCATCCGGGTATTGAACTACGCGGCCGTGAAATTTAACCTGATATAACACCTCCGGACGGGGAAATTCCCAGGGGTTGCCATAGCGCAACCAGTTATCCGGATGCTCGACCTGCCTGCCATCCTCGATGCGCTGGGCAAACATGCCATATTCATAACGGATGCCATAGCCGTAGCCAGGAAGGTCGAGTGTCGCCATGGAATCGAGGAAGCAGGCGGCAAGCCGCCCCAGACCGCCATTTCCAAGCGCAGCATCCGGTTCTATTTCACGCACATTGTCCAGATTGATTCCCAACTCATTAAGCGCTTCGCGGAATTGCTGGTCAAAACCCAGATTGTGCACGCTATTCATCAGCGTGCGTCCCATCAAAAACTCCAGTGAAAAATAGTAGACGCGCTTTACATCATTGATGTAATAACTGCGCATGGTGTCCATCCAGCGGTCGATCAGGCGGTTGCGCACCAGATACGCCGCGGCGAAGAACCTGTCGCGATCGGTCGCGGTAATGGTGTCTTTGCCGACCGAATAGGTCAGGCAGTTGGCAAGAGACTGCTTGATCGAGTCTACATCTAAACCGATTTTTTCATGCTCAAAAATAGATTTTTGCAAAGAATCATCCATGAATTATCCCGCCAAATTTATGAAACGGTGATCAATATGCCTGCAAATCAGCGCCTTCCGGATCCAGGGAATGACGCCAGAACTGGCCGTCACCATCAAACAGGCGATAGGTACCGCGCGGCCCCCAGGTACCGGCCTGATAGCCATTGATAAAATCGCGTTCCATTGCCCATACCTTGATAATGGGATCCACGGCGCGCCAGGCCCATTCCACTTCATCGATGCGCAGAAACAGTGAATGGTCGCCTTGCATCACATCCAGCAGCAATCCTTCGTAGGCGTCATAATCCTCTTCGCTGGCCTTGCGATAGGTCGCGTCTAGGCTGAGGGTGCGTGTATGCAAGTCCAGTCCCGGCACCTTGACTTGAATTTCCATTTTCAGGCAGTCGTTGGGCTGAATGCCCAGCATGATCCAGTTCGGATGCGGCGATTCGCGATGCGCATGCCGCAGCAAGTCCTGGGGCGGGTTTTTGAAGCGGATGCAGATTGCCGAACTATTTTCCGCCATGCGCTTGCCGGTATGCAGATAGAAGGGCACACCCGCCCAGCGCCAGTTGTCGATAAACAGTTTCAGCGCCGCATAGGTTTCGGTGGAACTATCCGGTGCCACGCCCGCCTCATCCAGATACCCCGGAACGGCCTTGCCACCGATCATGCCGCTGGTGTATTGACCGCGAAACGCATGGGCATGCACCGAATTTTGCGTGATGGGCCGTATCGCCTTCAGTACTTTTACCTTCTCGTCCCGCAAGTGCTCGGCGGCCAATGATACCGGCGGCTCCATCGCCACCAAAGCGAGCAGTTGGAGCAAATGGCTCTGTATCATATCCCGCAGCGCACCCGCTCCCTCATAGTAATCGGCGCGTCCGTCAACACCCAGGGTTTCGGAATGGGTGATCTGCACGTGATCAATATAATGATTGTTCCACAATGGTTCCAGCAATATATTGGCGAAGCGGAATACCATCACGTTCTGCACCGTGCCTTTACCGAGATAGTGGTCGATCCGGTAAATTTGCGGCTCGTTCAAGTGGCGGTACAGGCTACCCTGAAGGGTTTGCGCACTTAACAAGTCGTAACCGAAAGGTTTTTCGATTACCACGCGGCACCAGCCCTTTTCCTGCTGGAGCAAGCCTATCACGCCCAGTTTGTCGATGATTGCAGGAAACGCCGACGGACGCACCGCCATATAAAATATGGTGTTAGGGGGGAATCCCGGCGTCTCTTCCAATATTTTCTTTAATTTCAGATAGGCATCGCTGCTGCCTGGAGGATTGGGATGGTAATGCAGGCGTGTACGAAAACGCTCGAGTGCCTGTTCGTCGAGCCCTGTGGTAAATTTGGAGCGGAGCATGCTGACGACTTCCGAGATCCACTGCTCGCTGGTCCATGGCTCCAGGCTACACCCAAGTATCGCCATTTTTTCCGGCAACCGCCCGGCGGCTTCAAGCCGGAACAGCGCGGGGATCAATTTACGCCGCGCCAAATCTCCGCTTGCCCCGAAAATCACAGCAACACATGGCTCGATAGCTTGCATTCCTTTTTTCCCCCGTGTCTGGCGCGTGCCGATATATCCGGCTTTTGGATTCTATATATTCCTGACTGAAGATTTTCTCATTAATATGAGATCTTCCCGTTAATATGTCCTCGCCTTGGGCGGGAACGATTCCACCGTCAACGGTTTCAACCGGACCGGCTTGTAGTCCAGCCGCCGTCCTCCGCTAAAAAATAAAGTGTGCTTGAGCCACTTGTCGTCGTCCCGCGCTGGAAAATCGTCACGGGCATGGGCACCGCGGCTTTCGGTGCGCGCTTCGGCCGACACCATGGTGGCCACCGCCACTTCCACAAGGTTGTCGAGTTCCAGTGCTTCCACGCGGGCGGTATTGAAGACTCTGCTCTTATCCTTGATCCCGGTGTGCCTGGCCCGTTCCGCCACTTCTTCAATTTTTGACACACCCTGCTTGAGCATTTCCGCGAAACGGAACACGCCGCAGTGCGCCTGCATGGTTTTACGTAACGCATCACCCACTTGCGCCACGCTTTCGCCATCCTTCTGGCCATCCAGCCGAGCCAGCCGGGCCAGTGATTGATCGGTGGCATCCGCCGGTAATTGCTTGTGATGAGGATTCTTTTTCAGCTCTTCGATAATCTGGTTGCCCGCCGCTCGCCCGAACACCACGATATCGAGCAGTGAATTGGTTCCCAGGCGATTGCCGCCATGCACGGAAACGCAAGCGCATTCGCCTACCGCATAAAAACCTTGCACCACTTCCTCAGGCCCGGTTTTGTAGGGCGCCACCACCTGCCCGTAGTAATTGGTGGGGATGCCTCCCATCATGTAGTGCGCGGTAGGCGCCACCGGAATCGGATCATGGATGGGGTCGGCGTGCGCAAATTTCATGGCAATTTCACGAATGCCCGGCAGCCGTGTCTTGATCACGTCCGCGCCCAGATGATCGAGCTTCAGCAGCAGATGGTCGGCATCCCTGCCACATCCGCGTCCTTCCTTGATTTCCGTGGTCAGGGCGCGCGATACGACATCACGGCTGGCCAGATCCTTGGCGTGGGGCGCGTAGCGTTCCATGAAGCGCTCGCCATCCTTGTTGAGCAGGTAGCCGCCTTCGCCGCGCACCGCCTCGCTGATGAGTACGCCGACTCCATACACGCCGGTAGGATGGAATTGCCAGAATTCCATATCTTCCAGAGGTATACCGGCCCGTGCCGCCATGCCCAGACCATCGCCGGTATTGATGAATGCATTGGTGCTGGCTTGGAATATGCGCGCGCCGCCGCCGGTGGCGAACAGCGTGGCTCGTGCCTGCAGCGCCATGACTTCGCCGGTTTCCATGTCCAGTGCCGTTATACCGCACACTTCGCCGTCTTCATCCCGGATCAGATCCAATCCCATCCATTCGACAAAAAATTGAGTGTTGGCGCGCACGTTGCGTTGGTATAGCGTGTGCAGCATCGCGTGACCGGTGCGATCCGCCGCCGCACACGAGCGCGTTGCCTGCGCGCCGCCAAAGTTCTGCGATTGGCCGCCGAAGGGACGCTGGTAAATTTTGCCGTTCTCCAGCCGATCGAACGGCATGCCATAATGCTCCAATTCATACACCACCTCGCTCGCCTGGCGGCACATGAATTCGATGGCATCCTGGTCGCCGAGATAATCGGATCCTTTCACCGTGTCGTACATGTGCCAGTGCCAGTTATCCTCGGTGACATTTCCGAGTGCTGCGGCAATGCCGCCCTGCGCGGCCACCGTGTGGGATCGGGTAGGAAATACCTTGGACAATACCGCCACCTTGAGTCCCGCTTCCGATAGCTGCAAAGCGGCGCGCATGCCCGCACCCCCGGCGCCGACGATCACCGCATCGAATTTTCTCTTGGCTATCGCCATGCCAACTCCAGAGCCCACAGGATTTCTGCGGACCAGACGGTATAAAATAACAGGGATAATATGACCAGTATCTGCAACGTCAGGCGCATGCCGGTGGCGTGGACATAGTCCATCAGGATATTACGCATGCCGACCCAGGCATGCCAGAACAGACTGACAAGAAACAGGAAAGAGGCAATACGCATCCATCGGCCACTGAGCAGCGATTTCCACATGGCGTAATCATGTGGCGGCGAAATCAGCAGTGCAATGGCCAGACACAGGACAAAGACGACCATCACTACGGCGGTCACGCGCTGTGCCAGCCAGTCCCGCAGACCGTAATGGGCACCGGTGACGATACGCTTCACCATATCAACGGCGAGATCAGCAAGGTGAGAATGATGCCCGCGGCCAGCACCATCTTGCTGGTTAAACGCGCTTGCTCCAGCTCCCCGCCATAATGCAGATCCAGCGCGAGAAAACGAATACCCGCGCAGAGATGATGCAGGAAGAACCACAGGAAGAGTGTCAGCGCGCCTTTGGACAAAGAACTGGCCAGGAGAGACTGGAATTGGGCGTAGCCTTGAGGAGAGCTCAGCGTCATCTCCAGGCCGTAAAGGAGGAGAGGGATTCCCGGGAAAAATAGTAGCGCGCCGCTTATGCGGTGCAGAACAGAAATCACAGCCGGAAGCGGCTGCCTGATTTCCATCAGATTAAGAAACTTGGGACGTATTCTTTGCAATTTTTTTGCTTCCAAGACGCCGCGCTCATCATCCACCGACTTAGTGTAGACCGTTATACTGAGCGATACAATATGAGTATGCCTGCAAGTAAACCCTACTATAAATACGGTTTAAGGCTGGATTTCAGTTCAGGACGAACTTTGATTGTTGCCTAAATTGACAGCAGGGTGGAATGTTTTTATAGTCCGGTGCGTTGGGCATATACTAACCCGGATGTTTCATGAATTGACGCGCGTCCTCGCTGGTTTTTCGTTTCGTATGGAAATTTTGTTCAATGGGCGTATGAATAAGTACGCCTTTTCAAAAAATCTCCTTGCAAAACAAAAACTCTGCGCGATCACCAAGCGAATTTATGAAACATCCGGGTTAAAGGGATCTTCTGCGTCGCGTTGAGTATCACGTTTGGGATGGGTTAGGTCGGAATCGAATTGCCTGCGGGTGATTGTCGTGTTCTGATTTTTGCTCATTCTTCGACAATCGTGCCGGGCGCATGGGAAATTAACTCGGAAAATTTCTTGTACCGGCAGTTTCCTACAGGAGCGCAAGAATGAAGCCCCCCATTCGTATCGCCGTCACGGGCGCCGCCGGCCAGATCGGCTACAGTTTGCTGTTTCGCATCGCCGCAGGCGACATGCTTGGCAACGATCAGCCTGTTTTTCTGCAATTGCTCGACATACCCAGGTTGCTGCCTTCGCTCAAGGGAGTAATGATGGAACTGGAGGACTGCGCATTCCCGCTACTGGCTGGCGTAATCGCCACGGATGATCCCAACACCGCTTTCCGTGACATTAGCATCGCGATGCTGGTGGGCGCCCGTCCACGCGGCAAGGGCATGGAGCGTAAAGACCTGCTGGAAGCGAATGGGGCGATATTTACCACCCAGGGCAGGGCACTGGATGAAGTAGCCCGCCGTGATGTCAAGGTTCTGATAGTGGGCAATCCCGCCAATACCAATGCTTACATCGCGATGAAAAACGCTCCCGGCCTGAAGCCGGAAAACTTCTCGGCAATGATGCGGCTGGACCACAATCGCGCCCTGTCGCAAATTGCCGCTAAAGTCGGGCAACCGGTTTCCAGCATCAGAAAAGTAATCATCTGGGGTAATCACTCCGCTACACAATATCCCGACCTGAATCATGCCGAGACTGACGGCAACAAAATCTCCCTTCTTATCAACGATCCTGCATGGATAGAAGACTATTTCATCCCCACCGTACAAAAACGCGGTGCAGTGGTAATCGAAGCGCGCGGCTCGTCAAGTGCCGCCAGCGCGGCGAATGCCGCCATCAATCATGTTCGTGACTGGGTTTTGGGTACGCGGGAAAATGACTGGATATCCATGGGAATACCATCGGATGGCAGCTATGGCATTCCCGAGGGCGTTATCTACGGCTATCCGGTAACCTGCCGGGATGGGGTCTACCGAATCGTCCCTGACCTGGAGATAAGCGAATTCAGCCAAGCGAAAATGCAGGCGACCTACGGGGAATTGGTGGAAGAGCGGGACTCTGTCAAACATCTGCTTGGATAACTGTACTCGACGGTTTAATATTTTGCCGCTTCCATGATCGCCTCCGCCGGTTTCCGTTTCCGTGCCGCAATTGCCGCCGAGAAGCCTCTGCAAGTGGCGGGCTGTGTCAACGCGTATGCCGCACGCATGGCGGATCGTACCGGCTTCAGAGCGATTTATCTTTCCGGCGCTGGGGTGGCGGCAGGTTCCCTGGGTCTTCCCGATCTCGCGATTTCGACGCTCGATGATGTGTTGACAGATGTGCGCCGTATCACGGATATCACTGATCTGCCATTACTGGTGGATGCGGACACCGGCTTTGGAAGCAGTGCCTTTAATATCGCTCGCACGGTGAAATCGCTGATCAAATCCGGAGCAGCGGCGATGCATCTCGAGGATCAGGTGCAGGCCAAACGCTGCGGTCACCGTCCGGGTAAAGCCATTGTCAGCCAAGAGGAAATGGTAGATCGCATCAAGGCCGCTGTGGATGCCAGAACCGATCCTGATTTTGTTGTGATGGCGCGGACAGATGCGCTGGCGGTCGAAGGACTGCAAGCCGCCATAGACCGCGTAAGTTTATATGTGGAGGCGGGCGCCGATATGGTTTTTCCCGAAGCCGTCACTGAACTGGATATTTACCGGCAGTTCGCGGCAGCAGTGCAGGTTCCGATCCTGGCTAACATCACCGAATTCGGTTTAACGCCTCTTTTTACAATCGAGGAACTGGCCGGCGCGAACGTTTCCCTGGTGCTTTACCCGCTGTCCGCATTTCGGGCGATGAACGCCGCTGCCCTTAATGTGTACCGGACCATACGCCAGGAGGGCTCGCAGAAAAATGTGATCGATACCATGCAGACCCGGGCTGAGCTCTACGAGTTTCTCGATTACCATGCCTACGAAGAGAAGCTGAATAGTTTGTTTCTCGAATCTTTCAAAAAATCCGAAAATGAGTGAAGTCATCCAGAATCCCGGCGCGAAAGGCAAGAAATCCGTCATGCTGTCAGGCGTAGTGGCGGGCAATACCGCGATCTGCAGCGTTGGCAGAAGCGGCAACGATCTGCATTATCGCGGCTACGACATTCTGGACGTGGCCGATACTTGTGAATTTGAGGAAATCGCCTATCTGCTGGTGCATGAGAAGCTGCCCACGCTGGCTGAACTGACTGCATACAAAGAAAAGCTGGGAAGCCTGCGCGATCTTCCGGCCAACCTTAAAACCGTGCTGGAAGCGATTCCCGCAACGGCTCACCCGATGGACGTCATGCGTACCGGTGTTTCCGCGCTGGGCACGATGTTGCCGGAAGCGGAAACTCATTCCGTTGAAGGCGCGCGCGACCTGGCTGACCGTTTGCTCGCCTGCTTAGGACCCATGCTGCTTTACTGGTATCACTATTCTCATAATAATCGCCGGATTGACGTGGCAACCGATGATGATTCAATCGGTGGAAATTTTTTGCGCTTGCTGCACGGCAAGCCGCCGCCGCGGAACTGGGCGAAGGCAATGCATACCTCGCTGGTGCTGTATGCCGAGCATGAATTCAATGCTTCGACTTTTACCGCGCGCGTGATTGCCGGAACCGGCTCGGATTTCTATTCCGCCATTACCGGCGCGATCGGCGCACTCCGCGGACCGAAGCATGGCGGCGCCAATGAAGCCGCGTTCGATATCCAGAAGCGCTACGATAATCCGGATGAAGCCGAAGCCGACATTCGCCGCCGTGTGGCGAACAAGGAAATCATCATCGGATTCGGCCATCCGGTTTACACCGTCGGCGACCCGCGCAACCGGATCATCCGGGAGGTGGCGAGCAGACTCTCGGCAGAGGCGGATGACATGAAAATGTTTGATGTTGCTGCAAGACTGGAAACGGTGATGTGGGATATCAAGAAAATGTTCCCCAACCTCGACTGGTTCTCCGCCGTGAGCTATCACATGCTGGGGGTGCCGACGGCCATGTTCACTCCGTTGTTTGCGATTGCCCGCACCAGCGGCTGGGCTGCGCATATTATCGAGCAACGCCTGGACAACAAGATTATCCGGCCGTCGGCGAATTATATCGGGCCGGAGGATCGGGAATTTATTCCGATTTCTGCACGCGATTAATGGAAGGAGTAATCGACGTCGTCGATTATAGGACTTCCCCGGGAACGGCAGACATTCCGTGGCCTCATAACGAAGCGCGTTCAAACGCTTCGGGACTCATGCCGCCCAGATGACACTCCACGGGAAGGTCAAAGCAGGTATGGACAATAAAGCCGATCAAAGGTATTACTAAGTGATACAAAGATCTCTCAATGGTAGCGATAAAAAAGGATGGTTGCAGGCGCAGAGCAGCTTCTGACCTATCCTCAGCTTGGAGTATCCCTTGAAGAGTTTGCGCCGCGCGATGTGCGACGTGTCATTGTGGATGATTACGAGTTGCGTTATGAAGTTACTGAAAAGCTAATTTATATCCTTCGGCTTTGGTATGCCCGGGAGGATCGTTAATGTCCCAGATCCTGCTCTCTTCGCTTCAAAGTTCGGTATCCTTGCCGGCATTGTTCGCCCCGACTGCAGATGCCAGCAAGCGTTTCATCGAGTTCTTTACAGCCAATATCCGTAATCCCAACACTCGTAAGGCGTACCCCTGGGCGGTAGGAGAATTTGCGGCCTGGTGCGAAGTTAACGGGCTGACCGAACTAAGTGACATTGAGCCAGTGCACGTAGCGGCCTATATCGAGATTCTGTGGCAGCGGTTATCCGCCCCTTCCGTAAACCGTAAAGCAACATTTGGCCGCGATCCGGATGCTGTTCGATTGGCTGGTGGTGGGTCAAATTCTTGCCACAAATCCCGCGAGTTTTGTGCGCGGACCCAAGCATTCAGTCAGAAAAGGAAAGACACTGGTTCTGGCTGCAGATGAAGCACGTGCCCTCCTCGACTATTGATACCAGCACGCTCGTCGGTTTGCGCGATCGCGCCTTGATTGGTTTGATGGTTTATACCTTTTCCCGAGTTGGTGCGGCACTTCAAATAAAAGTCGAGGATGTCTATGTGCAGGGGCGGCGCACTTGGATACGTTTATACGAAAAAGGTGGAAAGCGGCACGAAATGCCCTGCCATCATAATCTTGATGAGTAGCTGAAATCATCAAACGCCGTAACACTATCTGCCTTGGTCCAGACCCCCACGGCACCGCTACCGGAGATGTGATCGTCATTCGAGGTCAATATATGTATTCCCGTCAAGAGCGATCATGATGTGCTTTCCCGAAAAAGTCACTTTCAAGGTGTGCCACGCGTTTGGGGAAACCGGTGCATCCACATGCTTGAGCATTTTCAGGCTCCCACACTTCCGTGTAATAGAGAGAGATATTGTTCTCAAGGGCGTTGGCTCTCGCAACGTAATAGTTGTCCCCATCTTTCCATCGCCAAATGAGTCCTCCCGCCTAGTCTTCTTTCCCTGAGATCGATTTGAATTTCACTTCAACAGTTCCGTCGGCGAGGCTGACATCCTTTTTCACGCACCAGGAAAAACGTCCTTCGCCGAATTGTCTTAGAACATTTGGCTTGCTGGGAGCTGTTGGGTCAGATTCTATCGCCCATTTTGGTTGACCTTTGCCAGTCACTCCCGCGAGCCATCCCTGAGGAAGTGCGCCAGGTTTTTCCTGATCGAAGTCGATAGTTTCAGCAAATGCGTTCGTGGCTACAAATAGCCCTAGAATTGTGAGCACTTTCAGTTTCATACTGACCTCGTTTCACTTTGTGTGTCGAACGCAGCCTTATTTCACTTTAGCCAGCTTGACGGTTGGACCACTGCCGCAAAGCGTTAGGCAGTGGCACGGGCATTCGGATCAACGGGGATAAGCGCTTCGTCAAAGGTGTTGCACACGTGGCGCCCGAGCAGGTCGCAGGTAAACGTTGTGGACTCGGTCGACTCGGTCGTGATTGGCATGACTGGTTTCTCCTGTGTTTAATTTCGGCAGCAACCAATTGGGATACATCGAACAGGTGTCCGATCATATCTGGGGCAGCAACCGTGACAGATCATCCGGCAGCTCCGCCCGTCACGTTCCTTGGCGGTCAAATCTGGGTGTGATTAATCAATATAGGCCATGGATAGTTTGTTGCAGGGTTATTGGCTTGACTGATTAGTTTGGCGCTGAGCGGCAGTTCGAATCTGACATCGTTTGTCAGCTCTAAATCTGAACGACTACAGTTTATTGACGCACGGCAGTTTGCACGTCCAATGCCTTTTTAATCGTTTTTGCCAATTCTTGCGCATTGCCTTTGCCCCAATAATGCATAAACAAATAATGTGGCTGATCATGGGTCATGTGTTGATGAATCGCGACGATGTTGATGCCACCCGCTCGCATTGTTTTTAAAACAGGCTGCATTTCATCTGCGAGCATTGCGAAGTCACCACCCACGACTGCCTGGCTATCTGTACCCGCAAACGCTGCCCATGTATTTACCCCCATTTCTTTTCCGACTGGCACGCCATGCATGGTGGCGGGGCGACCGACCGTAACTTTAAACATGCCGTCTTTTGATATTCCTTTCATACCCAGGATCGTCTCTAAAGGCGCTGCGGAAATCTTGCTTTCCTTCGGGATTGTCTTAGAAAACCCGGACGAGGGTATGGGATGTGCAGCGCGAATTTCGGCTATTTTGTCATAAATCTTTTTTACGCCTGTAGCGAGGTCCGCAGCACGGCCCATGCCCCCTATATGCATGAAATATACTTTCGGTTCATCAAAGAAAAAATGGTTATGCAAGGCGGTGACTTCCAATCCCGCATCAAACGCTGCACTCATAACCGGATTAACTTCATCCTCGAATAGTACGGTGTCGCCCATCATCAGCACTTGTCCATCCTGAGCAGGGGTAAAAGCAGCCCATGAAGTTAGCCCCTTGAAGGATGGCATTTCCCATTTATCAACTTGAATTTTTACGTCGGTACGCGGCTTGGAGACTTTGAAGACATCTTCTTCTCGAGATAAGTTGCCTTTCAGGCCTGTGATTTGTTCAATCTTGGCAGTATCCAGAGTGATTGGTGTGTGAGCTGCATGCGCATCTGCCGAACCAAAGATCAGCGCAGCAACCAATATGGAATATTGTAGGATAACAGAATGCGGCATTAGGTACCTCCTGGAGGAAAGAGTACGGGGTGAAATCACTTCATTATAGGCTGCCAGAACCATGAAGAACGATGGGATAACAAACGCAAGGCCGACCAGCGTGGCACCGAGGATGCGGTAATGCACATATCCCATGTAAATGCCGAGTTGCGCCGCAAGCGGCCCTGGTGCAAGCTGCGCGAGCGCCAGCCCCTCCTTGTAATCGGCTTCGGTAATCCACTTGCGATCCTCCACCAGGTCACGATGCATGTATCCCACCAACGCTACCGGGCCGCCGAATCCCAAGGCGCCAAGCCGCAGCATGTAGAGGATGAGTTGCCACAATGTGTAGCTGGGTGCTGAGGCGAGTGACTAGCTATCAGTGCTAATTAAGCGCTCCACAAGAATTTGTTCAGAATTCTTGACGGCGGGTGACAAATCACAGGGAGGGGTAAATTAGTGAAGTCAAGCGCGAGAAATAAGATTGCCCGGCTACTCGTGCCTCCAGGGGCGGCGATCGAAGCGGTTCTCCCGGTGCTAGTGGGACGCGCGTTGCGTGCTTTTGCCGACGGCTATGTCGCGGTGCTTTTGCCCGCTTACCTGCTGGCGCTGGGATTCGGGCAGCTCGATGTCGGCTACCTGAGTACGGCGACCCTCGCCGGGTCGGCCTTGGCGACACTCGCGGTAGGCGCGGTGGGCCACCGGTGGTCACAGCGCCGGTTGCTGCTATCCGCTGCCTTGCTGATGGCTGTCACCGGCCTCAGCTTCGCGGGCATTTCGTCGTTTTGGCCGCTGCTCGTGATTGCGTTTGTGGGAACGCTCAACCCGAGTTCGGGCGACGTGAGCGTGTTCCTGCCGCTCGAGCATGCCCATCTGGCACAGGCAGCCAGTGGGGATGCGAGCACCGTGGTGTTTGCTCGCTATTCGCTCATAGGCTCGCTGAGCGCCGCCGTTGGCGCTCTGGTCGCTGGAATCCCGCCGTGGCTGGCGGCATGGACGGGTCTCTCATTCCTCGATGGCCTGCGCGCCATGTTCGTGCTTTACGGTCTCATCGGCGGATCAGTCTGGCTGCTATACCGGACCCTGCCGACGGTCGACGCTCGGACCGCCTCCCCGCCGGCGCCGTTAGGCCCATCGCGTGGCATCGTGCTCAGGCTCGCGGCCTTGTTCAGCGTCGATGCGTTTGCCGGTGGGCTGGTGGTGAACTCGCTCCTGACGCTCTGGCTCTTTGAGCGCTTCGGGCTGTCACTCGCGCAGGCGGGAGCATTCTTCTTCTGGACTGGACTATTGTCGGCCGGATCGCAGCTTGCCGCGCCAGCCGTGGCACGTAAAGTTGGGTTGCTCAATACAATGGTGTTTACACACATCCCGGCCAACGTGTGCCTCATTTTTGCTTCACTTGCTCCAAGCGTCGAGGTCGCGCTGACTCTGCTGTTCGTACGCAGTGCGCTATCGCAGATGGATGTGCCAACACGCACTGCCTATGTGATGGCTGTGGTCACTCCGGCGGAGCGCACCGCCGCTGCGAGCTTTACCGCGGTACCACGCAGCCTCGCGTCAGCGGCGAGCCCGACCTTGGCCGGCGCTTTGTTGGCGGCCGGGTTGCTGAGCGCCCCGCTGGTCGCCTGCGGAGCTTTGAAGATTGCCTATGACCTGGCGCTGCTGGTGTCCTTCAGGCGCTTGAACGTGCTTATAAATCGGGAATGACGTTGCCCCCATGGATCGAGAATGCCATGTGAAGCAAAGCCCTTTTACCCGGCAGCACACAGCATCTCTGGCGGTAAGAAAAAGAATGCTCGAACAATATTCTCGTCTAACCCAACCGATAGGCCTATTGACAATCCTGCAAATCAGCGTAGACATCATTAAGTGGATCCATTGGTTTATGTCCACGTTCACTAATTTTCCAACGGAGGATTTATGAAACCCTACTATTTGATTACCACTATTTTCGCTGCCTTCATGGCAACAGTTGGGCAAGCGAATGCGGAGGAGAAAGCCCTGAGCAAGCACGAGGTCCCCAAAGCGGTGATCGAGGCTTTTGAAAAAGCCCATCCGAACGCCAAAGGGGTGAAGTTCGAAGAAGAGACCTTCGAAGGCAAAAAGGCCTACGAGGCAGAGTACAAGGAACACGGCAAGGAATATGAATTCCTGTATGGCGCCGACGGAGTACTCCTCCAAACAGAAGAAACTATCGATGCCAAGACACTACCCCAACCGGTGGTTGAAGCCATTTCCAAGGCGTATCCCAAGGCTACCATCAAGGAGGCGGAGAAGGTGATGAAGCCCGATGGAACAGTTACCGGTTATGAGGTAGAGATCAGAACAGAAGGAAAGAAGCTCGAGATCGAATTGGACACCAGCGGGAAGATCTTGAAAACCGAGCGTGAGTGAGCCTTTTACGAATCGATCCCACACATGCCGTTCGAAGGGGTTTTATGCTATTTTTACGGATGGTCGGTTAAGTCTAAACCGTGTTGTTGGCGTATTTCCATCTGTCGGGCTTTGATCTGGTAATTCTGGCGGACAGGGGGTGGTCAGCGATTCCGCCACCCCAGGATTTTGGAAAACGTAGCGTTCAAAGCAAAAGTAGCGTTAGCGTCCTTGGCGGGAGACAAGACGCTGGCCGAACTGGCACAGCGATTTGAAGTGCATCCCAACCAGATTACTGGGTGGAAACGGCAACTCAGCGAGCGAGCGGCCGACAGCGCGTCAATTAGGCCCATTGGGAGCGAAGCTACAATTTACAAGCAGCTTTTGCGCGAGCCCGATGGGAATCTCCTTCGCCCCCTCTTTGCTCTGTCGTTGCGATTCTGCGACCTTACGCAGCGGCCGAAAAAGGCTTGCTTTTCGCCGCCGATTATATATAATAAGAATCATTATCATTAATAACCCCAAAAATTATCTCATATTGTCCACGTCAAACCGATAAGCGCAAGTGTCATGGAATGAAACATGTCCGTTGACTTAAATCTTGCAAAATGACGATATTGAGATGTAAGTATATTCGTTGCGATTGGGTTCTCCCCACGGTTCATTAGCCCGCCCGCCCGTTCTGGGCAAGCCAGCCAATTTTTACCCCCTTATCGGGGATTATTGGCTATGAAAAATGTAAGAACATTACTGTAGCAGCGCTGTGCCCCAGTCTTAATTCTGGACGTGAATCTCATTTCAGGTCATTTTTCTGCCGGAAGATTGGACATATTTATAAGAATAGTTATCAGTTTCATTATCATTATTATTACTATTACCCAAGGGACCAAAATGATCCTTCACAGTATTCTTGATGGCATAGGCAAGACCCCTATTGTTAGCCTCTCCCGTTTGTTTGGCGAGTCACGATGTGAGGTATTGGCAAAGCTGGAGATGTTCAATCCTGGCGGCAGCATTAAAGACCGGCCCGCGCACTACATTATCGAGCGGGGATTGGCGGATGGTTCCATAAGTCCCAAGTCGCATATCATCGAAAGCTCCTCCGGCAATTTTGCCATCGCACTGGCTATGGTTTGCCGCATGCGCGGACTGCGTTTCACGGCGGTGGTCGATCCCAAGCTCTCGCCGGTTAATTGCCAGATTATTCAATGTTACGGCGGCAATATTGAGCTCGTTACCGAGAGGGACCGGCAGGGCGGTTATCTGGAAACCCGCATCGAGCGGGTCAAGCACATGCTGCGCGAGCAACCCGACGCCGTATGGACAAATCAATATGCCAATGAGCGTAATTGGCAAAGCCATTACAACGGCGAGGGAGAGGAAATACTGCGCGATCTGGACCAGCCTGTCGACTATCTGGTGTTGGGTGTCAGCACCTCCGGCACCATCCATGGCATTACGCGGCGTCTGCGCGAGGCATGGCCGGGCCTGAAAGTCATCCCTGTAGATGCGTTTGGCTCAGTGTTGTTCGGTACTCAGCCAGCCGTCCGCGAACTGCCCGGGCTTGGCGCAAGCCGCGTACCCGAATTATTAAAGCGTGATGAACTGGGCCAGGTCATACACGTTGACGACTATGAATCCGCTATAGCCTGCCGGCAATTAGTAAAACATGAAGGGATCTTCGCTGGCGGTTCGTCCGGCTCTGTGATCGCCGCTATCCAGCGCTTTTCTGCCCATTTGCTGAAGCCTGCGCGCTTTCTGACGATCCTGCCGGACCGTGGCGAACGTTATCTGGATACGGTGTACAACGACCAGTGGCTATTACGCATGAAGGAGCGCCACTTCGCCCGCATATCGAAGCAATTTACCGACACGCCTCTTGCACAAACAGTATGAGTACTTCAACTTCCTCACCCACCTTGCTCTATCTTAGCCGCAGCGACTTAAGCGCACTGGGTGGCAGCCATTCCCAACCCTATGTCGATGCAATAGTCGATGGCTTGACATCGCATGCTCGTGGCGATTACGTGCAACCGCTCAAACCCTACCTGCGCTGGTCTGGTGCCGATCACATCGCCGACCGTATTATCGCCATGCCGTGCTATTTGGGCGGCGAGCAGCCGGTTGCAGGTCTGAAATGGGTAGGCAGCCGCCAGCATAATCCAGTTCGCTTTGGTCTCGAGCGCGCCAGCGCGGTCATTGTGCTGAATGATACGCAAACCAACTATCCGATCGCGATATTAGAGGGTGGACTGATCAGTGGCATGCGCACTGCGGCTATTACTGCCGTCGCCACCCGGCATCTGGCACGCGCGGACTTTACCGACGTGGCCTGTATTGGTTGCGGTCCGATTGCGCGTATGCAAATGCAGACGCTGCTTGAACAGTTTCCGGCTATCGCGCGTATTCATCTGTTTGATTTGTCCGACGGTGCCGCCGACACCCTGGCCGGCATATTGGCGGAAAGCTATCCAGAGGTAGGTTTTATCAACACTGGCTCGGCGGAATCCGCAGTGCGTGCGGCTGACGTGGTAGTGACCTGCACGGTGACCGACTCGCCTTATCTGGCTTACGAATGGCTCAAAACAGGCGTTTTCATCAGCAATATATCCATCATGGATGTTCATAAGGATGTTTATGAAAAGGTTGACAAGGTCGTGGTGGACGACTGGGACCAATCCAACCGCGAGAAAAAGATCATCAATCAACTGGTGATGGAAGGACGTTTCAGCCGCGACCAGCTGCATGCGGAGCTTGGAGAAATTGTGGTCGGCGATAGGCCCGGCCGCGAGAACGATGAAGAAATCATTTTACTTAGCCCCATGGGCATGGCCATCGATGACATCATTTGCGCCCGCCATTTTTTCCGCCTGGCGCAGGCGCGTGGCATAGGCACGCAGCTGCCGTTATACGGTTGACCCATGCAGATCATGCCGCCTCATCCCTATGCGAACCGGATGGCCCAGGACTTGTTTGATGCGCTTTGGCTGGAAGACCTGTATGGCTTTCGCGCGCAGTGCACGATGTATCCGCTGGCCGGCGGCGAAACGATGCTGGAAATCGCGCTTGGCGGCATGCGGTCGCTGCATTGGCGGGGGCGGAAAGCCGAAGGTTTGCGGCCATTCCGGGTGTCGAGCGCGCGCGCGGATTTGCGTACCGGCACGCATAGGGCAAAGCTTGAGCTCGGCATGATCGGCGAGACATTGCAAACGGCAAACTGGTGGGGCAATACGACAGGGCGTTTCGCGCGGCTCTTCCATCTTGCATGCGGCCAGGCGATGTTCGCGGCGATGCATGAGCACAGAATCGTGGAACGCCTCATGGCGGCTCCCGATGATCTGCTATCCTGGGAGGCGCTAAGCTGCCTGAAAGACCGGCCATTTCATCCCCTGGCCCGCGCCAAGGATTGGAACGGAAGCGATGGCTCTCCCTATGCCACCGAAACGATGGCGCCGCTTCCGCTTCGATGGGTTGCGGTCCCGCGGGATAGGGCGCTGGGAACCGCATTGACCGGTCAGCCCCCGGCCGGTCTCCTGCTCGACCGCGCGCAACAGGATGTGCTGGCGAATATTGCGCGAACCCTTCATGCCGATAGCGCGGGCTGGTTATGGTTGCCCGTCCATCCATGGCAATGGGCCTGGCTCAACCGGTCGGCTCCTTCAAGTATAACTGGATGCATCGACCTGGGCATCGGCCCCGGAGCGGGGACTTCGACCGCCTCGCTCCGCTCGCTCGCTATCGAGGAACGGTCCGGTACGCATCTCAAGCTCTCCCTCTCCGTTCACACACTCGGTGCAATACGCGCTTTGCCGCCGCGCTATCTGCATAACGCCATACTGGCAAGCGCGTGCCTGGAATCGTTGCGTCAACGTGACGGCTGGCTTGCGGCCAACCTGCTGTTATGCGACGAAAGCCAGTGGTGGGCGTTAAGCCAGGGCGATGCGCTGGTATCCGAACCCGGTGAGCTGTCCTGCATGATCCGGCGCTATCCCGCGCTGCCCGGCGCAACCCTGATCCCGATGGCGGCGTTGCCGGTTGTCGCCGCCGACGGCGAACTGCCGGCATTCAATTACCTGACCGGTCTCGCGGATCAGGAGGCTGCCTGGGGTTTATTCGGTGATATTGCCCGGGCCCTGCTTGAGTTGGGGCTGCGCTGCTTCGCGCAAGGGGTCATGCCGGAACTGCACGCACAAAACGTACTGCTGGCTTTCGAGCGCCCTTGTTCCAGGGACCGGCGGATCGCCGCGCTGATCCTGCGCGATCACGATACGCTGCGCGTCTGCCGTCCCCTGATGGAAGCCCGGGGCGTGGCGGTACCGGAGTATATAGTCGACCGCAATACGCCCAATACGCTCGAGCTGAGCACCCCCGCGGAATTACTGGCCTACCTGCAGACGCTCGCCATAGAGGTTAATTTATATGCCATTCTCGCTGCGTTGGCCTCGTACTATGAGCGGGATGAAGCGCATGGGTGGCGCATCGTCCGTAACATGCTCGAGACATGCCTGGCATGCATACCGCTGCCTGGCGAGATTGGCAGTCAGACGAAAGATCTCTTGCTGAAAGAAGATCAGTGGCCCTTCAAGCAGCTGCTTGCACCGCTGCTTGGCGTCACGCGTTTCGGCACAGGCATGCCAAGCGCCATGGGGCGTATAGCCAATCCCTTATCAACCGCAAGCCCACCCAGTCCCAAGGCCATCGGGAGCCACGCGCGGTGATGTCGCGTCCGCATAACCTCACGCTGCTGCTGGCGTGCCAGGCCATTACTACGCTTGGATTGATGGTTTTTGTGCCAATCATGCCGTTGTATGTTACGACGCTGGCGCAGGTGGGTGCGGAAGCAGCGGAGTGGAGCAGTCTTGCCCTGGCGGCGCCGGCACTGGGTACATTGTGCTTTGCGTCCCATGTTGGCAAATGGTGCGACCGTTTTGGCTATCGCCGCCTCCTGCTGGTATCGCTGACCCTGTTCGTTGCCAGCATGCTGCTGATGGCATTGAGCCCGGGTATCCATGGCTTCATGCTGGGGCGCCTGCTGCAGGGTATAAGCACCATTGGCGTGGTGCTTACCGCCTTCATCGGATATGTCAGCGACGACGCCTCACGGGGTCGTTCGCTAGGTTTGCAGGAAAGCGCCATCGCGTGCGGTGCGCTGGCGGGCCCGGTGCTTGGCGGCGTGATGCTGGACTACTGGTCGCTTAAACCATTGCTGATCGCCAGTGCCGTCCTGACCGGCGTTGCGGGGGGTGTGTTATGGAGTCAGCTCCGCGAACCCGAGAAAGCGATACCGGTTCGCGGTGCGCTCTTCGGTGGCTTGCATACCGTGCTGACTCATGGCGCCCTGCGCAACTGGATGCTCGCCGCATGCCTGGTACAGGCCGCCGCATTTGCCTTCGTCAATGTCTTTCCGCTTTATCTGGCCGCGCATTTCCCTGCCATGGACACGATGGCAAGCAGGATCGGATTGCTGCACGCGCTGGGTTGGCTCGCGACTATGCTGGCCGGCCCGGTGTGGGGCCAACTGAACGATCAGGGGGCTCCCCGGCGCCACTTCACCTATGCCGCAATGGGTTGCGCGCTATCGGTCGCTTTGCTGGCGGCTGTCGATCATATCTGGCTGGTAGCCCTGCTGCGGATAGGCCAGGGCGCTTGTTACGCCGCCTTGATGCAGTCGGTACTGCTGGCTTGCAGCCGTCAATGGCCTATTTCGGAATATGGTCATGTGACGGGATCAAGCAGGAGCTTCATGGTCGTCGGCCAGCTGCTGGGTCCGCTGCTCATCATGCTTCTGCTGCCGGTGCTGCCGCCCGTTGGGCTCATCTGGCCGATTGTCCTTCTGTTCGTCGCCAGCGGGCTGCTGGTTCTCAGCAATCCTGCTGCAGAGGTTTCTTTCGTCGAGCTGGAGCAATGATTCCCATGTCTTCCCATCTGCTGGAACTGGCGCCGATAGAGCGGCGCCTGCTGGAACAATATCTTAATACCTATTGCCGGGAAACCGGTCGTTTCGACCCACGTCTCGCAACGGACGAAGCGGGGCCACTTGAGCTTCATTCATATATTAAAGCCTGGCGAACCGCCGGACTGATCCCATATCTTGTGCCATTTACACAGACCGGGTATCAGTTGGCCGGCGCATTTTCCTATTTCTCACCAATCGGTTATCACCGCGTGGCGCAATTCGCGTGGATTGGAAAACACGGCGATTGGCGGCCCCTGACAAGCGATGCAACGCTACTGATTGACCTGATCGCCGACACGCTTGCAGCAACCAGCAACCAGCCTTCGGAAATAGCGCACCGCAGTGGGCATCGCCTGAAAACACTGATGCACAACAGCGTAGCCCAGGTTCGCCGCTTTCATCAGCATCGTCCCGCCATGGGGAGATCCCCTTTCCTCGATGCCGAGCAGGGCTTGCGCTTCGGGCACATTTTTCATGTTACCTCCAAGGCTGCGGAAGGCTGCAGCGACGAAGATATGCAACGTTATTCCCCGGAACTGGGCGCCTCGTTTCGCCTGCATTACTTTGCAGTGGCGGCGGACATGCTGGAGACACGCGTCATAAACGGCGAGCATCCATCCATTGACCCGGGAGTGGCGCTGTTCGCCCGGGATCTGCTTGCCGACGGCAATTACCGGGTATTGCCGTGTCATCCCTGGCAGGCTGATTATCTGCTGGGTCTGCCGGAAATCGGCGCACTGATAAAAAGTGGCATGTTGATTTCGCTTGGGCCACTGGGTGAGGTGGCGTGGCCCACTTCTTCGGTGCGCACGGTATGGCTGCCGCAGCAGAATCTGTTCCTCAAGCTTTCGCTCAATCTCCGCATCACCAATTTCATACGGAACAACCCCTCCGACCAGGTGAGGCGTGCGCTGGATGCCAGTCTGGCGCTATCTTTTCTTCCCCGGCATACGCTCGAACAACCGGCATTCGGCATCCTGCCGGAACTGGCCAGCCAGACGCTGAAGTTGCCGGACGAAGCGCTACGCGCAGCCTGCGCGGTGGTCTACCGGCTAGCGATGCCGGCAACCGAGGCCGAGCATGTGCAGACGGTCGTAGCGGTGCTCGAGGAGCCCGCTGAGGGGGAAATTCCACTGCTCGCGCTGTTGCGGTTTTCCGCTGAAGGACAGCCGCTCAGCGAGCAACTGGTTCGAAAGTGGTGGGAATGCTATCTCGGCGTCACGCTGCTGCCATTGCTGCACCTATTTCTGGAATATGGCGTCAGCATGGAAGCTCACCTGCAGAACACGCTGGTAGCTTTTCGTCATGGCTGGCCAGTGCGCGGCTACGCGCGAGACATGGAGGGGGCCAGTATCAGCCGCGCGCGCTTCCCCTTTCTCGATCGCCTGCCTGACGATAGTCCCGCACTTTATGACGACGGCCAGGCCTGGCATCGCTTCCAGTATTACGTTCTGGTCAATCATATAGGCCATGTGATCGCATGCCTGGCTCGTACTGGACTGACCACCGAGGCGATGTTGTGGCAAGACACCGCTACGATGCTGAACGCAGCATCCGATGACTCGCTGGTACAGCATTTGCTCGTGCAACCGACGTTGCCGGCTAAAGCGAACATGCTCAGCAGCTTCTATCAGCACGGCGAATCTCCGCTATGGGTGGAAATACCCAATCCAATGATCTCCCTGTAAACCTGTGCGCCCTGCTGATTATCAGAACCTCGTTAATAGCCCTGCCTATCGCCAGGCTAGCCGCCGCGTGCTGCGGCAACTCCTGGAGGCGCTCTTGTTCGAGGGCGCCGTGCCGCATTGCACCTGGTATGAAGAAACATTGACTTTACCCGGCCTGCGTGCAGACAACATCCCGGTCAGTTATCAATGCCAGGCGCGGCGAACCATCAGCTTTGGCCGTGTGCGCATTACGGCGCCGCTGTTGCGCATTGACAGCGGCATCACGCATGAAGCTACCGATCCCGCGCTATTCCTGGCGGAAATCGCCCCCTGGATAGTTGCCGATGAGACCCGGCTCGGCCAGTTTGCATCCGAACTGCTGGCAACCCAGATCAAGCATGCGCAAACACTGAATGCGCAGGGCGGCAAGTTATTGCGCGGTGCCGGCTACGACATATTGGAAGCAAGGTTAACCGATGGCCATCTCTACCATCCCTCCTTTAAGTCGAGGCTGGGCTTTACGCTGGACGACAACGCCGCTTACGCGCCCGAGATCGCAAACTCCGTGACGCCGCTGCTGCTGGCGGTACGGCGCGACCGTTGCCGCTGGGCGATCAGCGGCACATTGAATCCCAAGGAGGGAAGCGGTTGCGAGTTGCTGGGCGAGAGCGGCTGGCAGGATTTTTGCGATGAACTGGCGCGGCGCGATTTGAGGCCGGATGATTATTTACCGCTGCCGATTCACCCCTGGCAATGGGATGAGGTTGTTCTGCCCGGTTACCACCAAGCCCTGGCCCGGGGCGATCTCCTGACAGTTGGCCTGATGACCGATCGATATCTGCCGCAGCAATCGATCCGTACACTGAGTAATCTGAGCGATCGTAATCGGCTGTCGCTCAAGCTTTCAATGAATCTCGTTAACACTTCCACCTCGCGCGTACTGGCGCCGCACACTGTCCAGAACGCGCCAGTCATCAGCGACTGGCTGCATAGCCTGGCAGCACGCACCGACTGGTCCCCTCCGCTGGTTCGCCCTGTACTGCTGCGCGAAGTGGCTGGGGTGAGTTTTACGCCGCTCGCCCCGGCCTACGGTCAGTATGGGGCATTGTCCTGCATCTGGCGGGAAAGCGTGCATACCTATATACACGCGAAGGAAAGGGCAGTGCCGATGACCGCCGTAACGCATATCGACATCGACGGAAGGCCCCTCATTAATCCATGGATCCGGCGCCATGGTCCCGAACAATGGCTAAGAAGGCTGGTGGAACGGGCATACCTGCCCGTGCTGCACCTACTTTGGGAGCATGGGACCGCATTGGAGTCGCACGCCCAGAACATGATTTTGCTCCTGGAAGACGGCTTGCCGGCACGCGTGGCGCTCAAGGACTTTCACGATGGGGTGCGCTTCAGCAAAGCACTGCTATCCGGCCCGGCACCTGTCCTCGCGATGCCGCCACCCGAGCACTCGCAGATCAACCCCAATTCCTTCCTGGAAACCGAAAGTGCCGACGAGCTGCGAGATTTTACTTTCGACGCGCTTTTTTTTGTCAGCCTGGCGGAATTGGCATGGCTGTTTCTGTGCCACTACGGCGTAGAGGAAAAACGGTTCTGGCAGATCACGGGCGAGGTGTTGCATGCACATCAAGGACGCAATCCCCAAAGCGCAGCGCGTTACCTGCTGTTCGATTGCTTTGCCAGCGAGGTAGGGATCGAGTTACTTGCCAGCCGGCGTTTCCAGACAGAAATCCGGCTGCGGACGCGGCGTGCGCCCAATCCATTGGCGCAGATCGAGGAACCATTGTGTATCTGAAACGCCGTTTAGAGAACAACGATACGGTTTACGGCCTGTTCTGCTCAACTCCTGCGGCGCTGAGTGTAGAGCTGATCGCTGCAGCTGGATATGACTTCGTCGTGATTGACCTGGAACATACCCTCATTAACGCCGGACAACTGGCAGCCATGCTGCTGGCAGCGAGGGCGAGCGGCATCGCGCCCCTGGTGCGCGTGGCAGCCGATTATCAAGCATTGCAGGCACTTGACGCCGGCGCGGAAGGCATCGTATTTCCGCGTATTCGTTCGGTGCAGGCGGCGCGGGATGCAGTACGTCTTTGTCATTTTGCGCCGCCTGGCGGGCGGGGGCTGAACGCCACTTGGCATAGCCGCTATGGATTCAACGATCTCGTGGCCTCAATGAATGCTGCACGGGAACAGACGCTGGTGGTCATGATGATCGAAGACCTTGAGGGTCTCGAGTGTGCCGATGAGATCGCGGCAGTAGAAGGGGTGGATATGCTGCTTGAGGGGGCGGCGGATCTGTCGCAGTCGCTTGGCCTGCCCTGGCAGACGCGCCATCCCGACGTACGGGCGGCAGTGTCGCGTATTCGCGAGGCCGCACGTCGTCACGACAAGATGTTCTGTGCGCTGCCGCGCGCACCCGGCGACCTGGCGTGCTGGTATCAGGATGAGGTTCGCATGTTCATCCTTGGGGATGACCGCGGCATTGTATGCCGTGCGATGGCGGCTCATCTGGGCGAGTATCGGACAAGGGTTGACGGGCAATGAGTCTGCAACACCTGCGCAATTATCTGGAGGGCAGAACCCAATCCCGCACACAGCCCATCTGTGCCTATCTTTACGATCTTGTGCATCTGCGCGCGCGCGCGGATAGCCTGCGTCAAAGCCTGCCTCCGCAGTGCAAGCTTTTTTACGCCATCAAAGCGAACAGCGACGAGCCGGTACTGAAAGCATTGGCGGGTCATGTCGACGGCTTCGAAGTGGCGTCGCTCGGTGAAATTCATCGAGCGCGTGCCGTGGACGACTCAATCCCGATCGTATTCGGCGGTCCGGGCAAGAGCGATGCCGAACTGGAAGGCGCTCTTGACCAGCGGATCATGCTGACTCATGTGGAAAGTGAACACCAGCTGCGGCGTCTCGACTGGATTGCCCGATCCCGCAATCAAGTGGCGGATATCCTGCTGCGCGTCAACCCTGCATTCGTGCCGCAGCAGGCAACGTTGCGAATGGGCGGTCAAGCCACGCAATTTGGCATCGACGAAACGCAGATCCCCGCCCTGTTCGAGCTCATCCCGACGCTGCCCGGCATCCGCCTCAAGGGTCTGCACATCCATGCAATTTCCAACAACCTGGATGCGTGCACTCATCTTGCCCTGATGCAACATTACTTTGACCTTGCAGAGGCATGGCAACGCCGTTACGGATTGGCGTTTGACTGGCTCAATGTCGGCGGCGGCATTGGTGTGAATTACGCGAATCCGAATGCACCTTTTGATTGGAACAGCTTCTGCGCCGGGCTGTCAGCGCTCATCGCAGCACGGCAGCCCCGTTTTCAGATCGTCTTCGAGTGCGGGCGCTTTCTCGCCGCAGACTGCGGCTATTACATGAGCGAAGTCACTGACATAAAAACCAGTTACAACAAACACTTCGCTATATTGCGCGGCGGCTCGCACCATTTCCGGCTGCCGGTTTCCTGGCAGCACAATCATCCCTTCATGGTGCTGGCGCGCGATAGCTGGCCTTATCCGTTTTCGCGCCCGGCAGTACATGATGCCCCGGTCACGCTTTGTGGCGAGCTATGTACCCCCAAGGACACGCTCGCACGCGATGTTCATGTCGAACGTCTGCGGGCAGGTGATTGTGTCGTCTTCCTCCTGGCCGGAGCCTATGGCTGGCACATTTCGCATCACGATTTTTTAAGCCACCCCCATCCTGAACGTGTGTTTCTGGACAATTATTAAAGGACCTGACGATGCTGCGTACGTTTCCTGTTCACTTTGTGCTTGTTAAGCAGATACACCCGCACGAATGCCATTATCCCCATCACGCAGCAGCTTTGGCCGATACCATTTTGCGCGAGCAGCTTTGGCGCATGCCAATTGCCCTCGAACGCACCAGTCTGGCGGTCATGGATGGCCATCACCGCCTGCAAGCGGCCTGCCAGATCAGGCTGAAGTATGTTCCCTGCCTGCTGCTCGACTACGATTACGTGCAGGTCGACGCGACCCGGCGTAATTATCCCGTGAACCCGCATGAAATTGTGCGCCGCGCCAGGGCGGGGGATTTATATCCTCCGAAAACAACCCGGCACCGGTTTCCGTCGCCGCTACCCATCTGCAATATTTCGGTGCCATTGCTGCAGGACCAGGCCATATCGCAGTCCTCGCCGGTGCCGCCGCGTTCCCTGAACCGATACCTCGCAAGCATGATGGATGCCGCCAATGTGCGGTGCACTGTCCTGAATAGGGAAAGGACACCATTTTCCCCTGAATATGGAAAGGCGCCATGAAAGCAAATTTGCATTCTGCTTTTATCGCGCTCTCGCTGGCATCGTGGATTCAGCAGTCACACGCGGAGACTCCTGACAAATCCGGGCAAGGCGGCAAGCACATTTCCGGCGTGACCGAGCTGGACAGGAAGCTTCCCGATGTAACCGTCACCGGTGAGCGCGTGGGAAGCTTCAAGTCGGATTCGGTTCAGGTCGGGACGTTCCGTGATATGGCGCCGCTGGATGTGCCTCAGACGAGCAATGTGGTGACGCGGGAAGTGCTCGATGTACAAGCGACGACAGGCCTGTTCGGCGCTCTGCAAAATACGGCGGGCGTTACGCGCTCACAATTGAATGGCTCGACTTACGACAATATTTCGATTCGCGGCATTCTGGTGGAAAATCGCAGCAATTACAGGCTGAATGGATCACTGCCAATCATCAACCTGATCGATACGCCTATGGAAAACAAGGAACGCGTCGAGGTTCTCAAAGGCGCTTCATCACTATACTATGGTTTCGTGCCGCCATCCGGTATCGTCAATCTGGTGACCAAGCGCGCCGGCAGGGTTCCCGTTACCAACCTTTCCGTAATGGCCAACAGCTACGGCGGCGCAAACGTCCACGTCGATCTTGGCCGGCGCTTCGGCAGCGAACAGGAATTTGGCGCACGTATTAATCTGCTCGGTGGCCGCCAAGACATTGGTATCCACAATTTTTCCGGTTCCCGCGCGCTTGCCGCCGGCGCTTTCGACTGGCGGGTCACAGATAAACTCTCCTTGAAGTTCGATGTGGAACATTACCGCAAGGAGGTCTCCGAACAGGCGGCAATCCAGGCGCCGGCGGCGATAAACGGTATCATCACTTTGCCGCATGTGCCGGATAATCGTCTCAATCTCGCTGGCGAATGGCAGAAATACGACGCCGAGGCTACCAATCTGCTGCTGCGCGCCGATTATGCGCTCAGCGACAATTGGGGGCTGCTATTCGAGGTCGGCAAGGCACAAACCAGACGCGACCGCAACTTCTCTCAGTTCCAGAATTATAATCTCGTCACGGGTGACGGTACATTGCGCACTTTCTTCAACCGTGGCCAGGTGTGGGACAACGAGAACATTCGCGCCGAAGTGTTCGGCCGCTTGCAGTGGAAGTGGATCACGCACGAGGTATCACTCGGCTTCACCGGCAATTCCCGCAAACAGGACCCCCGCACATCAACCATGGTTGATGTGCCGCAGAATCTGTACCACCCGATTGATATCGCACAGCGGTCTCCTACCGTCCCCTTCGGGCCAAACCGATCGAAGATAACGGACATGGGAATCTATTTATCCGATCGAATCCTGATCGGCGAAAAATGGTCAGCCATGGTCGGGGTGCGCGGCAGCTTCTACGAGAGTGTCGGGGCCACCACCCACTTTAAGGCCGATACCGTCAATCCGTCAGTATCGCTGATGTATAAGCCTGTTCCCAACGTATCGATATATGGCAGCTACCTGGAAGGGATGGAGGAAAGCGGACAGGCACCCTCCAACCGCGCCAATAATGGTGAGATCCTGGCGCCGGCATTGTCGAAGCAAAAGGAAATCGGCATCAAGGCGATAGTTGCCCAGGGGATATTGCTGCAGGTGGCAGCCTTTGACATTAAACGCTCATCCACAACAGTGGATGCGGCCAATCGGTTTGTTTTGAACGGCATGTCGCAGTATCGGGGCATAGAACTGGCGGCCACCGGCGAAATAACGAAGCAGTTGTCGCTCATTGCGTCCGCCCTGTTCTTGGATGCCCGGCAACTGAACAAGTCCAACGCGGAGACTTTCAACAAGATACCCGATAACACGCCGGAGCGCACCGCCAGCATGATGGCGGAATATCGCCTGCAAAGTGTCCCGGGGCTGGCACTCAGCGGCGCCGTATATTACGTGGGCAAACGTCCGGTTAATAATGCGAACCAGGCCTTCGTGGATGACTACGTAATACTGACCCTGGGTGCGCGTTATGCTACCCGCATTGCGGGTAAACGTACCACGATTCAGGCGGTGCTGGACAATGCGACCAACAACAGCTACTGGAGTACCGCAGGCAATGGGCTGCTTGGCGTGGGCGCTCCCATCCTGCTGAAAACCGTGGCTCGGGTCGAATTCTGATCCACGATTCGGGGTGATGCGGCGGAACCCGATTCCTGAGCCTGAAATGCCTTCCCCTCGGAAGAGACCTCCGGATCATCCCGGGTTTGCCGGTAATTCGTTCCCCCCGAGGACTTGTTCAGCGGTTCTATAATCCTAAATCCGGCAGTTGGACGGGGCGGAGTGTGTGGTTTTTGGGGTGCAGGGCAAGGCGCAACGACGCGGAATGGTGCGACCGCGAAGGGTGGAGCAGTGCCTTCCGCAGGAAGGTGCGACCCCGCAGGGGGATGCGGGCGCAATGAAGCGCGGTCGCGGCATCCCCTGCGCTGCCCGATCCCCGCTTCGCGGGGGCCCCTCGTGCGACGCTCCGAAGCGCCCCATTCCAAGGAGCTGCAACGCTGCCATGCGCCACAAAAATTATACAATCTGCCCCGTAGCGGGTTCACCCGGAAGGCGAAGGTCAAATAGCACAAAATATTGTTATTTATCATGGCTATAACCTGATAAATGAGCGGTCAACTGCCGGATTTAGGATAATGTCTACTCAAGGTCTGTTATGAAAACGCGGAGAGTCGTCTTCAATTTTCACCTTTATCTCGGTCTTGCGGCTGGATTGTTTCTGGTGATGAGCGGATTGACCGGCAGCATGATCGTTTTTCGGGACGAGATCGAGGCGCTCATCTATCCCGAATTGATGGAAGTGGCGGTACGCGATGAACGGGTTCCGGTACAGATGGTACTGAATGCCGTCAAACAGGCCTACCCCCGGGACAAACTCCTATCTGTGCGTATGCCGCGCACGCCGCAGCAGACCTACCTGCTGAAGATGAATGATGCGCATGGCTTATTCGTTTATGCGGATCCCTATAGTGGCGAACTGCTTGGGGCACACCGGCAGGAAGATACCCTTATCGGATGGATCGCCCTCCTGCATACCGAGCTTCTGATTGGCGAACGCGGTAAAAACATCCTCGGCGTTAGCGCCTTGCTATTAATCTGCATGAGTATCACCGGATTCGTTCTGTGGTGGCCACCCAACGGAATAAAAAATATTTCTCGAGGTTTCAAAATCAGCTGGGCCGCCCCATGGAAAAAATTGATCTTTGATATGCATCGCGCATTGGGTATCTATGCCCTGCTTTTTCTGGTAATTATTGCCTTTACCGGGGTTTCCCTGGTATTCAATAAAACCGTAGCCGAGTTTACCAATTTTGTGACAGCCAGTCCGCCAAGGCCTGCACCGCCTCTTTCCGATACTTCTGGAGTAGCGGGAGCAACACTTTCCCTTGATGAGTTTTTGAATCGGGCCGATCATATTTTGCCTGCCCCCACGACCTGGATCAATTTTCCGCAAACGCCCCAGGCGCCGCTGGTCGTGCGCAAGAAAATGCCGGAAGAATCCCATCCCAACGGGCGGAGCTTCATCTATTTCGATCAATATACGAGTGAAGTATTGCTTATCGAAAATGCCTCGCAGGCTCCTTCGGGAACCCGCATTTTCAATACTTTTTACCCCATACATATCGGGATAATAGGTGGACTGCCGACCCGCATCCTGCAAGTAGTCGCCGGTGTTTCACCTCTTGTTCTATTTGCTACCGGCTATATTATGTGGAGAAATCGAAGGAAAACCAAATCAATAAAAAACACCTCTATAAAGTGGGCCAGAAACTCCGCGTCACGACATGATAAATAGACAGCGCAAGTCCTGGAGAAGATTCCCGTCTCTTTTCGCAACGAAGGGTTAGTTGCACCGCCGACAGGAAATCCCGAAGCCGCTCAAAGCTGTATCGGCACTTTATCCGGATAGATTCTATTATTGGGGTTCTAAGCCCAAACCAGCGGAATCTTTAACTATTTGTAATTAATAGTATTATAACCTCACGCCAGCCTGCGGCGGACAGGATTGAACGACGGGGCATAGGCGCCCCTCTTGTAAACGAGGGTTTTTGATAAGCCTCGTCCAGTCACCGATGCAGTACACAGAATCAAGGCGCTACAATTCTCAAAAATACTTCTTGAAATACTATTCTCGATCTCTTACCATCGCAATGAGTTTTGATAAGGAACAGGGCATGGGACAACTTAATCGGATTACCCAGCAACCGGACGTGATGGGGGGCAAGGCGTGCATCCGTGGCATGCGTGTCACGGTCGGCATGATCGTTGGCCAAATTGGTGCGGGACACAGCATCGAGGAAATTCTTGCTGATTATCCCTATCTCGAACGCGAGGACATCATGCAAGCGCTTCGCTACGCTGCGTGGCGTGCGGAAGAGCGCGAGGTCACGCTGGCCACGATGTGAAGCTGCTCGTCGATATGAACCTGTCACCGCGCTGGGTGGGCATATTGTCCGAGGCAGGCATCGAGGCGGCGCATTGGTCAAAGCTGGGCGCGCACAACGCGCCGGATTCGGGAATCATGGCCTTTGCCGCCGCGAACAATTACATGGTACTTACTCATGATCTGGACTTCAGCGCGATCCTTGCCGCCACCCGGGGTGAGAAACCCAGCGTCGTGCAAATCCGCGCCGAGGACGTCAGTCCGGATGTGATCAGTAAACAAGTCATCGTTGCCCTGCGCCAGATGGCGACCGAGTTAGAGGACGGGGCGTTGCTTACCATCGAACCCAATCGTACGCGCTTACGCGTGCTGCCGTTGCAGTCGAGAGGCTAAAAGGCCATGTTGATCGGTTATGCCCGCGTTTCCACGCAAGACCAAAATCTTGATCTTCAAATCGACGCTTTGACAAAGGCAGGCTGCAAAAAAGTTTTCGATGACAAAGTCGGCGGTAGCCGGGCCGAGCGTCCCGGACTTGCTAAGGCGTTGGAAATGCTGCGTGAAGGCGACACTTTGGTTGTGTGGAAACTGGATCGCCTTGGCCGTAGTGTCAAGAGCCTGGTCGATCTGGTCGGAGAATTACACAAGCAAGGTGTTCAGTTCAAGAGCCTTACCGACGCCATTGACACCGGCACCCCATCAGGCCGCTTCTTCTTCCATGTCATGGCCAGGCTGGCCGAGATGGAGCGGGAACTGACGATAGAGCGCACGCGTGCCGGCCTGGAAGTCGCCCGCCAGCTAGGCCGCAAGGGCGGCCGAAAACGCCAGATGACCGACAGCAAGATCGCTTCTGCAAAGAAACTGTTAACTAATGGTGTACCGCCACGGGACGTGGCTAAGAACCTTGGAGTATCCATTCCAACGCTTTACCGTTGGATTCCGGCTTCCGCGCAGCCTTAACGTACTTTGCGATCCGTTTTCTGAGACGACCCCATAATAGGAAATTTTTATTACCAGGAATCTGACTAATCTGGCCATGCCGCTTGGTATAGCTTAGAGCGGCGGCAGGAGTTCGCCTGCACCATGTAATCATGATCGCCACAACATCCAATTCCATGTTTAATTAAGGGTTTTCACTAAGGGAAACATTTAGTAGAAAATCAGGGTTTCCCCAATATACCCAGGGTATTGACTAAGGTAGGATAAAGTCACTTTAATCCTAATTGGATTTGCCGCCATGAAAACAAAATTTGGAAATATTATCGCCGCGTTGTCCGTGATTGGTATGCTGGGCTCGGCGAGCTCATCGGTCGTTGCAGCCCAGCCAATCGATACCCCGGAAATCCGCGCTGCCGCTCAGAATGCCGTCACTCGCAGCGACCATGAGTCCATTGCAAAATTCTATGAGAATACTGCGGCGCAGATGCAGGCAAAGGTGAAGGAGCAAAAAGAGCTGCTGGAGCAATATGAAAACAAGAGCTATCTCTATGGCCGGCGAGCTCAAGACCTTCAATCGCATACCGCAGCGCTCATTCGTGATTATGAGAAAAGCGTGGAAGCAAGCACCCAAACAGCAACCCTGCATCGGCAAATGGCTGCCAAGCTCAATCAAAATCACGCAGCCACGCAACTGCCTGACTCCGCAACCGGGTTGTAACAATCCAGCAAGACTCGGTCTGATCACGCTCTCGACCCGAGAAAGCTCCCCTCAAACAAAGTCAATTGCCCGGTGCTCTTATGCACCGGTGCAACCTTGCGTGCTTGCTGCATAACCGCTTCCGGCGTGGCCGGCACCGCATGATCGGCGTTTCCTCCTGCCCTGCCTGGCGCTCACGTCCTGCTTGATCTTCGCAATAACGGATTGTCCGTCATCCAGATCAAAACAGTATAACCAACAACAAATACCGGAATACAGGTCAAATTCCAACAAAGGTACGTAAAGTCCCACAGGAGTTTGCATAACCAACTGAGCAATGGAAGAAAGCCAGGATTCATGAACTCCCAAAATTCGAGGTGGGTTAGTCGATCAATTTTGGAGGCTTGATACCGACGGAATCCTTGAGTCGCGCGTCGGAGAAATCATACTCCCCCAGCAGGTTCACATGGCGCCAGGAGGCGGCGGAGCCGTGCCGCAGCGCCTGGACGAATTCCTCGCGTTTGGCGGGGTCGTCGATGGCGGCGAACTGCTGCGACAGATACAGGTAATTCCAGCAGACAATGCAATTATTGATGAGGCGCTTGCAGGCCTCGGCGAGCTTCTGATCCTCCTTTTCGGCGTTCAAAAACTCCCGTGGGCTGCCAACGGACACAGCGCGGGTGAAGCGATGCACGTGCTCGATGCCGTTGAGCACTTTTTCGATCGACATGCGCAGCTCCGGTTCATCGATGTAGCGCAGAATGAACAGGCTCTTTGGGATCTGGCCGAACGCCTTAAGGGCTTGGTAGAGCCCGTGCTGCTTGGAGTAGGAATTCAGGCGCCGGAAGATATCCGAGACGGTGATTTCCTTGAGTTTGATCGTCGCGATGAAGTGCAGGATGTCGTCCCACTGGGCGATGATCAAATCCGTATCGCGGTAGGCGTCGGGTTTGATGCGCCACTCGGACTGACCCACGTTTTTGCGGCTGCGGAACAGATAGCGGCGCTGGCGCTTGAGGTTCTTGAACCGCGGGGCATAAGCAACGTCCACCAGGAAACTGGCGGTGAAGATTGCCTCGCTGTAGCCAAAGGCGTCGGTGGAGTGGATATCGCTTTTGACCACGTCGTTTTTCAGCAAGCCATTCACGTTGGTTTTGAGTTCTCCCAACGCCTTGGCATCCATAGGTTCTGGAATCATTCGGCTATCAAGCACGCTGCGAATGCGTCGAACTTTTTCCTCGTCTGTGAGCGTACCGTCCTGCGTGAGCGTCTTGATGGCGGCCAGCATCTCAACCGCTCCGCTGTCCAGGTAGCCGACGAGAGCTTTCAGGGATTCATGGTGTTGCTCCCGTCGGGTATAACACTGCTCTTTGTGTTGGCGCGTGGCGGTGTTCTGTAGCCGTTGCACGCTGGTCAACAGCACCGCGACCAAATTGTCCTGCAGCCGGTAATACTGGTGGGCGACGAATGCCACCAGGTGCAAATAGCGATTGCGTTCGTCACGCCGAGTCAGTTGAAAGATCTCGGATCGGATGACGCTATGGGCGTAGTACTGGATGGCATCCGGGCTTAAGGCCAAGCCGTCAAGCAGCGGCTGCAGTCGTAGATGATAAGGTATATCGTTGCCCAATTATATTGATATCTGTATTCTTGAGAGCAGCTATGTCCAAGAAAACTGAATATAAAGTTTCGTAATTGTCGAGAGTTAGTGGTTAAGCTTTTCACAGTCAATATCAAGGATCGTAAGTTGATTATTGATGATTTGAAATCCTTATTTTAGGGTTTTCATTTCTGAACATATAGAAATGCTCCAGCACACAACTGATAATGCCGGGTGACCGCCATATGACCGTATGACAGGAGTTGGAATTGATCTTAACATTCTCAGAAAATAGAAAAAGTTCGTTCTCAGGGCAAGCCATTTTGGACGACCCACGCTTGCACTATGGATAATGGCGATATAGGCATAGCGAGGGTAGATGCCCGATCCGCAAATCTGGCTATCACAAGCGCGAGCAGCGCGTTCCAGCTGATTACACGACTGGCACAATCGAAGAAGGTTATGACGGTGAGTATGCACGATACATGATCGATCTCACCCAGGAGGAACTTGATACTATTATCTCATCCATCGGGTACGGGAGTTACCGGACCCTGATTTTTGTGCTAGCGTGGACACGCACCGGCCAATCTATAATAGTTTCTATAAGAATGACTCACTACACTAGGTTACCCGATTTCTATCGTATTAACTAGGAGCTGCAATGAGCACGAAACCAGTTCGGATTGCCGTCACCGGTGCTGCCGGTCAAGTGAGCTATGCTTTGCTTTATCGCATCGCCAGTGGCGAGATGTTAGGAAAAGATCAGCCAGTTATACTGCAATTGCTCGAACTTCCGAACGAGAAGGCCCAGGCAGCACTAAAAGGTGTAATGATGGAGCTGGAAGATTGCGCTTTTCCACTGCTCTATGGGATGGAAGCCCATAGCGATCCTGCCGTCGCCTTTAAGGACACTGAGTATGCGCTTCTAGTGGGCTCCCGGCCGCGGGGTCCGGGTATGGAACGAACAGAACTTCTAGCCGCCAACGCACAGATATTTACCGCTCAAGGTAAGGCACTCGACGCTGTCGCGAGCCGGAATGTCAAAGTGCTAGTCGTTGGGAATCCAGCGAATACAAATGCTTGGATCGCGATGCAGAGCGCGCCGAGCCTGCCTCGGGAGAACTTCACGGCTATGCTGCGGCTGGATCACAACCGTGCCCTCAGTCAACTCGCCGCCAGGATGGGTAAGCCTGTCTCCTTAATCAAGTGTTTGGCTGTCTGGGGCAATCATAGTTCTACCATGTACCCGGATTATCGGTTTGCTTCCATGGAAGGCGAGAGTGTCAAAGACATCATAAACGACGATGCTTGGTACAAGGATGTATTCCTGCCTACTGTTGCCAAACGGGGCGCGGCGATCATCGAAGCACGGGGGCAATCAAGCGCCGGTAGTGCAGCAACCGCAGTGATCGACCACATGCGCGACTGGGTTATGGGCACGCAAGGTAGGTGGGTCACGATGGGGGTACCGAGCAACGGCGAATATGATATTCCAAAGAACGTCGTATTCGGCTACCCGGTTACCTGCAGCGGAGGAAAGTACACCATCGTCGAAGGGTTGAAATTCGACGACGAATTCAGTCAAGATCGAATCGAGAGAACATTAGCTGAGCTGATTAGCGAGCAGGATGCTGTTAAGCACTTGCTCTAGGGCCTATTAACACTTATTTTGCACCCGCGACGGTCCTGTCCCTTCGGGTTGCTACACAAAAAACGCGGAGGCAAGGCGCGAAGCGCAGGCCATAGTGGGCCTATGGCCAAGCCTCGTAACGCGGCATCCGCGTTTTTTGTGTAGCAACGCGGGTACGAAATAAGTATTAACAGGCCCTAGAAAAACAGGGCCGACTCGCGTCAGCGGCGGGGGCTTTCCTTTCCAGTCGTGCGAGATGCACATTTAGGAAACCAAGGGAGCAATACCCTGCGCGGGTGAATCCGCACAATGCCTTTGAGAAATCTATGCGAGCAACAAAAGTACAATTCGATAAGTTGATCGCGTCACAGACCGAACTTAGTCTAATCGATGGAAGGACCGGACGACTTTTCATTCGGGGCGTCGGTATTCAGGAGTTGGCACGAGATGCAGAGTTTGAGGATATATTTTACTTACTATTGCACGGTTCTCTGTCAAGAGGAAGAGAGCGGGAGGACTTCCGGCGCGGTTTTGTAGACAGCAGATGCCTTTCTGAGCTCAGCCAGACTGTCTTGAATTGTTTCCCATCCCATTCACGTCCAATTGACGTGGTTAAGGCGGTATTGGCTGCTGAGGGCGCAATCTGGGATGATGCGAAGTCAGAATTGGAGACCATGATATCTTGCGTTGCGACGTTACCTTCGATTGTGGCGGCAGCCCACCGTCTCAGACAGCACCTAAAGCCTCTGCCAGCGGTTCGAGAGCTTGGTCATGCCGCAAATTTTCTCTATATGCTTAGCGGTGAAAAAGCGAGTGAGCAACATGCAAAGGCTATGGATACATACATGGTCTTGATGGCAGAGCACGCCCTGAATGCCTCTACTTTGAACGCACGTGTCATCGCCTCAACAGGCGCCACTTACTATCCTGCTGTTATAGGCGCAATTTGCGCACTTCAAGGGCCGCTACATGGCGGGGCCCCACCCCTTGTATTGAACCAAATCGATGAAGCTCTATGCGCTGCGGATATCAAGAAGTGGTGCAGTGATCAGCTGGCAAAAGGTTTGCGACTCATGGGATTCGGTCATCCTGTGTATGAGACCATAGATCCACGATCTGAGATATTCAAGGGTATGCTTCAGGTCTTGGATCCCGAGATGCATGCCAAAGCACACGATCTTGAGCAGCGGATCCTCAGTTTCCTTAGGTATCACAAACCTGAACACCCATGGCTGACGAATGTGGAATACTATTCTGCACTCGTCTTGCGTTCAGTCGGGGTGCCGTCAGACCTCCTGGTGACGGTGTTTGCCTGTGCCCGTATCGCGGGCTGGAGTGCTCATATCGCTGAGCAGCGCAAACAGCAGAAAAGTGGCCTAACTGGTGTGATGCATCCACGGTCGGTCTATATCGGGAAGGTCGCTGCTGGTGCAGAATTCCCTTGAAATGCTTTGGGTGAAACCATGGCTGTTACTTCGCGCGAGGCTCGGAGATCTCGAATCGGTGTGTTCGTTGGGAGTTTCAACCCACCACACATTGCGCATTTATTCCTCGTGCAGGATGCAATGCAGGAGTTTGGCTTAGATTTGGTCTATGTTGTAGCCGACCGGCTCGTCAAATATAAGGCTTTGGTCAATCTAGTTCATCGTCAGAAAATGATTGATTTGCTTTTTGGAGCGTACCCTGGTGTTCTCACCCAATTCTCAGCAAAAGATAACGAGCGGTTTGAGAATGCCGAATTGTGGGATATTCACCGCACCATTGAGGAAGCGCATCCAGGTGATGATGTTTACCTCATATTAGGCACAAGTACCCTACAATGGTATGTCGCACAGTTCCCAGAACACTCACTTGAAGTGGTCCGGCAACTCATTGTGTGCCTACGCGACGAAGATTCGATCGTTTATAGCACTCTAGCCGGGTGCACTGTTCAATCGTTTGTGCCGCGAATTCGAGGCGCGTCATCAACGCAGATCCGTGATCAGCTTACTCGCGGAGTACCGACTCCGCTACTGACTCCTGAGCTTATTGCCTATATTGCCGAGCACAACCTGTACGCGAGCACCGCTCCCCCGAAGGCATTATGAATCAGTACCCCGTGTTAAAGGGTGGGTTGGCCGATTCGATTCTCCGTAACATTATGTCGCCAAGCTACTACTTTCATGTTCCGGTCGGTGAGCGTACATTCGCTTATCCGCTTTTCTCTCGTGAATTAAGTCTGTACACCGATGGTAGCCGTGGGAGGGCGTTGCTTCATCAAAGCATGACAGTTCTCGATATGTACGGATTACAAACCACGAGTAGGTATCTAGCTTGGGTTTTCAATAAACCTTGTTCTGAGAACGGACGGAGCGCTAGCAGTCTAGAAGCCTTCATTGAGGGGGAAACGTACGATTTATGTGATTGTGTTGATAGTCAGCGATTTTCCCGCGTCGCTCCAATCCCATTACAAGGGCGATTCGGAATCCGTACTGCTCCCCGGCCTCGCGTCCTTATATTGGGGGCATTCTTTCCAGCAGATTATGCAATTCGTCTCTTCGACGATCCTACAGCAGTTTTGGAGCGCTTGGCTACGGAACAGCCAATTCTGCCCTTTGAACGCACCGTTATGGTTTGCCATCAGTTGCGGCTGAGCGGACTTGAGTGTATGACCTCCATGACCCATGCACGTGACATTCTGAACCTGTTTCTTCGCGTGCATGCACTTATGCGTATCGCTGAACATATAGTTGTTCTGTTGACACCAGGGTCTTCGTCGGTTGCGATGGAATATGGGGTCGTTTGCGCGGATCCCACCCTAGCTCGTAAGGCCGTCGTCTTGGTGCCGCGAGACAGCACCTTCATAACGATGGGCATTCGTGGGACTTTCATGCTTGAGGAGCCCAAGCATTTTTTCTATGTGAGTGATGGACAGATCCCGGGAGCACTTGATCAGGCGATTGCCTATATGAAAAGTTTGCGACACCCTGCGTGAGGGATACGCGCACCATTTAGGATTTTCAGAGAGCCCGAATCTTAGGACCATTAGATGAAGGTGCATCGCCCGCCCGGGGAGGAGTAACGTCATTGCCATGTCTTTTTCACCCAGGAGAACTCTATGCGTTTGGACCTCATAGGCAGTGACTTGGTCTGTCCCGTCTGTGTAAATGACGCTCCCAATGCGCCCCCTCTCGAAGCTGTGCCCTACACAGGTAAGATTGAGGTGGCTTCTGAAATGACCTCAACATTCGAAGCCGGGGTACTTCATTGCTTGCGATGCGAACGCAACTTCCGTGTAGAGGATGGTGTAGGATTCTTTTCTGGACTACCTCATTCGGCCGGAAGGAAGGATGACTTTGGCAGAGGACGGTATAACACCGAGGCTTATGCGCGCGCCTACATTCAGACCCACTTTCGCGACGTGATCGCGGACGACAAGGCGGCGCGCACCCATCTCGATCTGCACGACGTCACGGGTTTCTATTCGTGCTCAGCAAACAATATGTACTATCGGTCCATGGCCGAGATGCTCTTCACTAAACTCCCACTTGGCGCTACAGTGCTCGACCTAGGGTGTTCGGTGGGAAGACTCTCCCACGAACTCGCGCGGAAAGCTCGAGTTGTCGTAGGTGCTGATTCCTCCGAAACTCATATTCGAGTTGCCAAAACGATACAACGGCATCGCCGCGTCTCATTTCGCGTGGGGGAGGCGACGGTTTCCGGAAAGTACGTAGGAGATCCAGAGATCGTTGTGGATGTGTCCTCTGTTGTTCGCAACAACGTGGTTTTCGTGGTCGCTGACGAACAGTGCCTTCCCTTCCGTCTCTTCGACGGGATCGTATGCTCGGCAGTGATTGAACGCGTGCCAAACTTGGAGGTGTTTCTCCGTACACTGCGACATCGAATACACGACGGTGGCTTGCTACTACTGAGTAGCCCCTTCGATCAGGACGAGCGCTTCGTCGATCGTAGCAACTGGCTGGGCTATGGCGCGTACGGCACTGAGTTGGGTACAGCAGAGGAGTCGCTTCGTGGATTGGTGCAACGGATAGGATTTCGCCCGATAGGCGGGATCGGCAGTGTAGGAGAAGGTGGACCTAGTCCACATAACGACGCTTACCGGCGCGACCTAAGGTGGGTTACCTATAATGACAGGCGCAAGCACATGGTCTGGAGTGTCCACGCGGAACTGTTCGAGGCGTGCGACTCGTTGTGAAGTCAGCGGTTTGGTCCAGGAGACTATACGCTAGTGTAGTGGGTCATTCTGTTTGGAGCTTAAATGGCGATTGGCCCAATTGACTTTTTGCAGGATATCATTGGCCTTGGCAGTCCAGACAAACGGCCTGGGGGAGTGGTTATGCATGGCGATGTATTCCTTGATGGCAGCGTTGAGTTCCGGGACGCTGCGGAACACGCCACGGCGCAGACGGCCGGTGATGATATCGGGGGTCAGTTCAAGAAACGGAAATTACGCACGTTAAGGTGAACTCAAGCCGGAATAGCCAGTGTTATGACTGGCCGTAAGGGCCGGAATTTGCCCTTCGTCACCCGCTTGTTGGCATGCCATACATAGTCTCCGGTCAGATTGATGTGTTCCCATCCCAACGGTGAAACATGGGGCAAAAGCGCTTCATCGACACTTTTGTGCTGGCGCAGCGCTTCAATCGCTTTCTCCAGGTAGATCGTATTCCACAACGTGATAGCTGCCATGACCTGCCCCACGTATTAGCTTCATGAGATAGTAGAGTCCGATTCTTGGAAAAGGAGCGAACCATGATGAAGCGATTCAGTGAAGAACAGATTATGACTGGTATGGTGGACGAAGGGCAGTGGGCCGGCGTCGGAAGGCGCGCTCTTCCGTCATGAGAATGACGACACTACAGGAGATATAATCGAAAGGTGCGTTCAGGCGAGCACCGGATGAAGGCTCAACGTGGATAGGCAGACACGGTGCGGTCATCAACGGCTCGGAATATTGAGATTGCCTGCCGCTTATCTATTCAGGAAGATCAATGGATTCCCGCTTTTGCGGGAAAGACGATGTTCGCTGCTGGATGGCTGACCCTATAATATGTGACTATGTCATACCATATCTCCAATATTCGCCCCCAGCCCGATCACGTGCTGGTGGACATTGCCGATTATGTCGCCAATCGCGAGATTCAAGGTGGCCTGGCTTACGATACCGCGCGCAACTGCCTGATGGACTCGATTGGTTGTGCGATGGAAGCGCTTACTTATCCAGCCTGTACCAAATTGCTTGGACCGCTTGTTCCGGGTACGACTGTGCCCAATGGAGCGAGAGTTCCCGGCACCCGATTTCAGCTTGATCCGGTGCAGGCTGCATTCAATATTGGCACCCTGATCCGCTGGCTTGATTTCAACGATACCTGGCTTGCCGCCGAATGGGGGCATCCGTCGGATAATCTGGGTGGCATACTTGCTGTGGCGGACTGGTGTGCGCGCAACGCGGTGGCTGCTGGAAAAAAACCGTTCACGATGCGCGACGTGCTGACCGCCATGATCAAGGCACATGAAATCCAGGGCTGCCTGGCATTGGAAAACAGCTTCAACAAGGTGGGGCTGGATCACGTAGTGCTGGTGAAAGTGGCTTCCGCTGCAGTGGTGACGCATTTGCTCGGTGGCGGCCGCGATCAGATTATCGATGCCCTTTCGCAGGCGTGGGTGGATGGACAATCGCTGCGCACCTATCGCCATGCGCCCAATACCGGTTCACGCAAATCCTGGGCTGCGGGAGACGCCACCAGTCGCGCGGTCTGGCTCGCGTTGATTACGCATAAAGGCGAAATGGGTTATCCCTCGGCACTCACCGCTAAAACCTGGGGATTTTACGACGTGCTGTTCAAGAGCCAGCCATTCCGGTTTCAGCGGCCCATTAAACAGTGGGGGTCATACGTGATGGAAAACATATTGTTCAAGATTTCATTCCCTGCCGAATTCCACGCGCAGACAGCGGCGGAGTGTGCGATGCAGTTGCATCCGCGCATCAGTGAGCGGATCGACGAGATCGGGAAGATCACCATTCGGACACATGAGGCGGCGATCCGCATCATCGATAAGAAGGGGCCACTCAACAATCCAGCCGACCGGGATCATTGCATCCAGTATATCGTTGCGGTATCGCTGATTTTCGGGCGGCTTACCGCTGCCGATTATGAGGATGCCGTGGCGGCTGACCCGCGCATCGATAAGATGCGCGCTAGAATCATCTGTGTCGAAGACCCGCGATTCACGCAGGATTATCACGATCCTGAAAAACGTTCCATCGCCAATGGTGTTACGGTGGAATTCAAGGATGGCGGCAAACTGGATGAGGTCGTGGTGGAATATCCCATTGGGCATAAGTTTCGCCGCAATAAAGGCATTCCGCTACTCGAAGAAAAATTCAGAGCCAATCTCGCGCGCCGGTTTCCAGCCAGGCAACAAAGTACGATCATTAACCTCTGTCTTGACCAGCCGAGACTGGAAGCAACACCCGTCAACGAATTTATTGACATGTTTGTGATTTAAGCCGGATGTTTCATCCTCGAATGCGTTTCCGGCAAGTGAGGGAAATCTTAGTCTGATTCACGCACTTTCGTATCTGAACTGGCAGCGTTTTCTCCCTGAGCGGTATTTACATCGAGCAATATTTTAAGTGCCGTGAGTTTTACCTTCCACGACGGAACTGCCGCGGGGTCCATCGATAAACCTGATACGAGTTGTTCCACCCCATCCACGTGCGCAGACTCACAGGCGGACAGAAAATGCCGCAACTCGTCGCTACTGCCAATACCGGTGCGCCGGGCAAAATCCGGATAATCCTCGCGCAGGTGCGCTGCAAGCCAGGCCTGATCTATCCATTGCCTTAACTGATTGTAGGTGAAGCAGGTACGCACGGCCAGATCCACAGCATCGGCATTGCAGAGATTCTCAATGTTATCAAAACCTTCCCGCTCCAGTCTCAATTCATGGGCGTAACTCATCCCGGCGAGCATGGAAAGCGGCAACGCACGGTAATTGTCGCCGGGAATGTTCCTCATCACTTTGAGCACAACGCGCTCAATGGCCAGTGCGGCCCGTTTTGGATAAAAGCCAAAGAAAAAGCTCAAAACAGGAAGCAGGCTAAGGCTTGCGGGTATCGCTGAACCTGTTTCATCCGGGTTGTCTTTCAAGTCTTTATTGGCGGGCGGGGCGTCAGCGGTGGATGAAGATTCAGCGGCATTATTATTGGCGGATGTGGCAACTCGCGCCGCAGCGGGTCTGGAGTCTTCAGGAAAAGTGAAGTTGAAGACGAAAGAAAGAACCAGCGCCAGTATGCTCGCGACGATCATGCGGATGGCGCCATCGACGAAAGTGTGAGAGGTCAGATCCAGCGTGAAGTATGCGCGGGTAACCGAGCCGATGAAATAAATATAGGCACCGAGGAAACCGTACTGGAAAGCGGTCAGATTGCGGACGAGATGGGAATAATACGCCTCCGGATTTTTCCCGAATAGTTCGGCGAAAGGCCCCATGGTCAACATATTTGCACCCAGACTGAAGTCCACGCCTCCGTCCGCCGAGGGAACAGGTTTGAACAGCAACAGGATGCAAATGCCGAGCAGCACAATGGTGGTGGTCAGCCAGACACTACCCCGATAGGTGCTGAAGGAAGCCCGGTGCCCCATCCTTCTGCGGATTTCGCTACGGCGCTCAGCCGGGACTTCGCGCTGGAGCTGCCGCTCTTTGCGGTTGGTCATGCTCTGTATATAGGTTAAGGCGAGAGATGGCACGACCAGGACGGCCAGAAGCGCCATGATCAGGTTATATTGAAAAAATACTGGGTCAAACCAGTGCGCCACGGCGCGGAAATCATGGTACTTGACGTCGTCGGGTCCCAAGGCGGATTCCAGCCCAAGACCCACGATAAGAAGTGTCGGCACCAGAAACACCAGCCAGTCGTACCACGGCATGCTCCACTTGTTTCCCTCGGTCTGATCCATGTATATCCTCCTTCAGCTTGATTTGCCTGCGGCCGTGGCTATGGCTTCGATAGCGGTCCGGGTCCAGAAATCAAGATGGTCGAAAGGTCGGCCGGTCCGCCTGTTCGGCAGATCGAGGCTCCACCCGAGCAATTCGATGTGATCTGTGCGCAGGACGCCGCGGAATTCTCCCCATTTTGCCGATTCAACCGGCACCAGGCCATCGTTGGCCTGTGGAATTGCCCGTCCAAAGTATCGTAGCCAGAATGGCTGTTCATCAAGTGGGCGATGGCCTGCATAGGATGAGTAGACGACGTCGGAGCGATCCGGGATCGGTGCGGCGGAACGGGCTTGGGGAGTCAATTCATTCAAACCGGGATGGCCGAGGTGCCGGATCCAGGCTGGAATCAGTCCGCCTGATTCGAGTATCCATATTGCCAGCGGTGTGCCATGATGTGGCGTGGCAATGGTAAGCAGACTTTTCACACGCCGGTCCGGGTCAAGATGGGTAATCAGGTGACGGGCATCCAGGCCTCCCATGCTGTGCGCCAGCAACGCAAAGGCCGGGGCGTCATTGCAGAAAAGCTGCTGCGCGAGCGCTTCCGCACGTTCGACTATAGTGCCGGCAGGCGGCACTTCCGGTATGAGAGGAGTAATATGCACCCGGCGCAACGCATGTTCAACGCCGCGAAAGTACTCGATCGGTCCGCGACGCGAAAAACCAAGAAAACCATGCAACAGAGCCAGCGTGGGGGCCATAAACAATGCTCGCTATAAGGTAATCCATCGGATGGAACGCGCAAGCCCGAAATAGCGGTGACAAGGCGCATTTGCGCAAGATGGCCACGTTGCGCGGCAGCAGCCGTTCTTTTTTCATATTATATGATTTTTCGGATTTGCGCGTTGTTTAGTCGTGCCAGCAGTCAGATAAGCATGGAAGTCGATTCCTGTGAATGCTACGATGATAACTTCAATGCGTACGTCACTTTTGGAAGTCATGATTTAATAGCCTCTGCACAGTTTATGGCGATCCAGCATTGCGCTTTTATATCTTGCCAAGCGCAATCCGGCCGAGATCCAGGTCATGGCTTGATAGGTCGTTTTGTGTGGAGTTTTGATGACTGCGATTACTCATCCTGTATAGGCGCCAGGCTGAGGAGGGATCATGGGCATTTAATTTGAAGCAGGAAATTTGCGACAGGAAAATACAGCTACTCGCCTGTCGAGGTGAAGCGATCATGCTAAACAGACACATTCAGTCAATTAAGACACTTAACCCAATTCGCATTAAAGAATGAAGGTGAAGAAACACTATGACGTAAAGGGCAAGATAGCTCTTGTCACGGGCGCAAATCGCGGAATAGGCAAGGCAATACTTGCCGCTTTTTTGCATAATGGCGCGGCAAAAATCTACGCTGCGGTTCGCAATTTGAACTCCGTTATTCCGATTGTCGCCCGCTATGGCGACAGGGTGGTTCCGGTTCAACTGGACCTGACCAAACCCGAAACTATCATGGCCGCCGCGGAGACAGCGAGGGACGTCCAGGTGGTGGTCAATAACGCAGGCGTCTTTATCGCTTCAACCCCGATGGATGGCGATGCTATCAATTCGCTTGAGCGAGGAATGGAAATCAATGTATTGGGCCTTATCCGCATGGCGCAAGCCTTTGCCCCCGTTCTCGAGAGAAATGGGGGCGGGGCGTTTGTGCAACTTAATTCGATTGCGTCGCTGAAGTGCGCTTCCAGCTTTGCAACGCATTCCGCTTCCAAAGCTGCTGCCTACTCCATCACGCAGGCGCTGCGTGATTTGCTGGATCAGCAGGGTACGGTGGTTCTGAGCGTACATCCCGGTCTTATTGCGACTGACATGAGTGATGCCGCGGGTTTGGGCGGGATTGCCGAGCCTGCCTCGCTTGTCGGCGAGGGTATCGTCACCGCATTGAAAGCGGGAAATTTCCATCTTTTCCCCGACTCAATGGCCAAGCGGATCGGGAGTGCCTACCAGCATTTTTCCGAGAACGTAATCGAAGCTGATATTTCAGAATATCGATCCCATTAAAATTTAAAATTGAAAAGCAAATATAAAAATATTGAATGCCTCTTCAATTGAGAAGAGGTTGAAGGGGGGCAGGGAGTTTTTCAGAGACCCTGGTGTGATCGTGGCAATGATCTTCCCCGTCGTTATGGTTTTTAATTTTCGCGATATGGAGCACTATTTTGAAGGAGTATCATCATGACGCATAACCTGTTCAATACGCGAAAAGTGTTTCCTCTTGCCGCCGGCAAGAAAGCAAAGTTCTATTCTCTCTCCGCCCTGGAAACATCGGGTGTGGGCAGGATTTCGCGGTTGCCGGTTTCCATTCGGATCGTGCTGGAATCAGTCTTGCGCAATTGTGACGGCAAGAAAATCACCGAAGCCCACGTGCGGCAATTGGCTAACTGGCAGCCCGACGCCGCGCGGACGAGTGAGATTCCCTTCGTTGTGTCCCGGATCGTATTGCAGGATTTTACCGGCGTTCCGCTCCTCGTGGATCTGGCGGCGATGCGCAGCGTGGCAAAAAAGATGGGCAAGGATCCCAAGCTCGTTGAACCGCTGGTGCCGGTCGATCTGGTGGTTGACCACTCGGTGCAGGTCGACTACTACGGTGATAAGCAAGCGCTCAATCTCAACATGGAAATTGAATTCCATCGCAATAATGAGCGCTACCAGTTCATAAAATGGGGTATGCAGGCATTTGATACATTCAAGGTGGTCCCCCCCGGAATCGGTATTGTGCATCAGGTGAATCTGGAATATCTTGCCCGCGGCGTGCACCAGAAAGACGGCGTGGTGTATCCGGATACACTGGTTGGCACCGATTCGCATACCACCATGATCAATGGCATTGGTGTGGTTGGGTGGGGTGTTGGCGGGATCGAAGCGGAAGCCGGAATGCTGGGGCAGCCGGTTTACTTTCTTACGCCGGACGTGGTGGGGGTGAATCTGACGGGCCAGTTGCGTGGCGGTGTTACCGCCACCGATCTGGTGCTCACTGTTACCGAGATGTTGCGCAAGGCCAACGTGGTGGGCAAGTTTGTCGAATTTTTTGGTGAAGGCACCGCATCGCTGCGGGTACCCGATCGCGCCACGATCGCCAACATGGCGCCTGAATATGGCGCCACCATGGGTTTCTTTCCGGTGGATGATGCCACCATCGAGTATTTCAGGGGTACGGGGCGTAGTGAAGAGGAAGTCACCATGCTTCAATCCTACTTCAAGGCCCAGGGACTGTATGGGATTCCCCGCAGGGGGGACATCGATTACACGCGTGAACTGGAGCTTGATCTGGGCACAGTCGCGCCCTCGCTGGCCGGACCGAGGCGCCCACAGGACCGTATCGAGATCGGCAATATCAAATCCAGATTCATCGAACTTTTCGCCCAGGCCATTATGGAAGGTGGTTATGGCAGAAAGGCAACGGATCTGAGTCAAAGTTATCCAGTGCGCGGCTGCGATGACCGCCATAACGACATGGGAGCCATCACTGGCAGCTCAAGCCGACATGCGGTGCGACCGGGCACCGAAAGGAATATTACGGAGATGGTCGACAACCGTCCGATACTGGCAATGGAAGCAGCGCCATTATGTATACCGGAAGCCCCGTTTAATCTTGGTCACGGCGATATTCTGATCGCAGCCATCACATCATGTACGAACACCTCGAACCCCAGCGTGCTGATTGCCGCCGGGCTGCTGGCAAAGAAGGCGGTGGAAAAAGGGCTGACAGTGAAGCGACATATCAAGACGTCGCTTGCTCCCGGATCACGCGTGGTGACGGAATATCTCAGCGCTACCGGTCTGCTGCCATATCTTGAGAAACTTGGCTTTAATCTGGCAGGCTATGGCTGCACAACCTGTATCGGCAACTCGGGGCCCTTGTCGGAGCCGATCGAGGAAGCTGTGGTGACAAATGATCTAGTGTGTGCCGCAGTACTCTCGGGCAATCGCAACTTCGAGGCACGAATTCACCCCAGTATTCGCGCCAACTTTCTTGCATCTCCGCCGCTGGTGGTGGCATACGCCATAGCGGGCACCATGCTCAAGGATTTGATGACCGAGCCGCTGGGCCTTGGCAAGGACGGCAAGCCTGTCTGGCTCGGTGACGTCTGGCCGAGTGAGGACGAAATTCATGGGCTGATGAAATTTGCTGCCAACGCGGAAACGTTTCGCCGCCTCTACAGTAATCTCACCAAGGATCATCCATTATGGAACGATATCTCATCGGTTTCGGGGCAGGTATATGACTGGCCGAAATCCACTTATATTGCCGAGCCGCCGTTTTTCCAGGATTTCTCCATGCAGCCGGGGCAACCTGGCGGTATACGCAATGCGCGTGTGCTGGGCATATTCGGCGATTCTGTAACCACCGATCACATCAGTCCCGCCGGCTCCATTAAGGATACCTCACCCGCAGGCCAATACTTGCTTGCAAGCGGCGTTTCGAAGGCCGATTTCAATAGCTACGGGGCGCGCCGCGGCAATCATGATGTGATGATGCGCGGCACTTTTGCCAATGTACGGATCAAGAACCTGGTGATCCCCGGCAGTGAAGGGGGCATCACCCTGCATCAGCCGGATGGCCGGCAAATGAGTATTTATGATGCCGCCATGGAGTATATTTCTGATGGCGTGCCGACGGTGGTATTTGGAGGAGAGGAATACGGCGCTGGCTCGAGCCGTGACTGGGCCGCGAAAGGAACCCAGCTACTCGGTGTCAAGGCAGTAATCGCCCGCAGCTTTGAGCGTATACACCGGAGTAATCTTGTTGGCATGGGTGTATTGCCATTGCAATTCAAGGAAAATGTCAGCGCTCAATCACTGGGTATCAAAGGCGATGAGCAATTCGACCTTCTGGGTCTGGATGTTATTCGTCCGCAACAAGGGGTGACATTGGTGATTCATGGCAATGATGGTTCGCGCCGCGAAATCGATTTATTAAGCAGGATCGATACGGCAATCGAGGTAGACTATTACATGCACGGCGGTATATTACCTTACGTTCTCAGGGAACTCATGAGGGCGTGAAATGGAGAATGGGATTCGTTTAAGCGGCCAAGCCGGACTACACAGCTCAAACCAGGATCAGGGGGAGGGCGAATCTGGCTTTTGCTGGATAGTCCGGGGTTCTCCTCAGTTTACAGTCCAGAGTTCTTTGCTGACGCGGCGTTTAGCGGCTGCAGGCGCGGGATCGGAAAGCGGGCGATATGGTAACAGGCGCTCGTATTCATTGTTCACCACCGCATAACATTCGCATACGCAACCTTCCAGCTCTTCGCGATCCAGAACGGTGATATGACCGCGGCTGTATTGAATTGCTCCGATCGTTTGCAGCTTAAGCGCCGCCTGGGTCACGCTTTCCCGGCGGACACCCAGCATGATCGCTATCTGCTCATGCGTCATTTGCAACTCGTTGCCCGACAATCGATCCAGGCTCATCAGAAGGAAGCGGCCCAGCTGTTGCTCTATATTATGGTGCCGGTTGCATACCGCATTCTGCGCGGTCTGAGTAATCAGGGCCTGGGTGTAATGCAACACCAGGCGTTGAAATTTGCCGCGTGAGTCGAATTCTTTTTTCAGGATATCCGCCTTGATTCGATAAGCGTTGCCCGCGCTCTGTACCACAACCCCGCCGGGCATGCCGCCACCCCCCAGGAGAGTCGAAACACCGGTAAGCCCCTCGTTGCCAATGATTGCAAGCCGCACCGAAGTCCCATTTTCCACGCCGTACACAGGCGCAAGGATGCTGGTGGCCGGAAAATACAAATGATTAATCAAAGTGCCAGGTTCATAAACCACTTGTCCCAACGACATGAGTGCGGGTTCAAGATACGGTAGAAGTCTCGCGTAATCTTCCGCAGGCAGGGCCGCAAGAATCCGGTTTTGCTTAGGGCTTTGCAGTGGAAACATAATGAAAGTACCTCCATATGTTATTGCTGTTTTGCCAAAGTCAATCCTTCGACCATGACGCTACTGAGACAGGCTAAAGATCGATCCGGACAGTCAGTCAACTGCGCCGGATCAATATGAGTGCAAAGTGTCTTTGGTACGATATTTCCATTTATCCCATTGATCGCCCCCGTGGATTGAAGGTTATGAGATTGAATGTTATGAATCGCAAATTCAGGGCTTCATTGCCAGGATTCCGGCACTTGGTGCATCATTGATTCGAGCGACATCCTTCAAGAGATAAAGCATTTATCATGCCAGGATTAATTGTTATATAAAACAGTCGATTAATATATAAGGTGAAAGACAGTCGCCCATTACTGTTGCTGCTCAGCAACGCTAAATCAATGAAGTAATATAAGTGATTGATAACAAATTGATAGTTTGTGTCGCCAAATAGCGACGGATAAAACTGGAAATAATATCAATATGTTGTATAGGAATGATGTTCTGATTCCCTATCCTGATTGGATCCATCAGAAATGGAGTGGCAGGCCATCTCGAATCGCGGGCAGACAAGGGATGTAACAAAGTGATAGGGCATTGTGGAGTCCAGTCGTCCCGTCACTTCGGCAGCGGACGAAGCCACGCTTTCCGATTGGGTCGCCGCCGGGGCCGGGATGGGAGCTCTCCGGGGCTTGGGTTTGGGTAGAGGCGAGCGTGGACCGCTCGTGAGGATGTGAGCCCATTATGACTTGGGGATATTCCTCTCCCTTCTATCATCAACCTCCACCATCCATCAGGGCGAGCTAACAGAGAGTTTGATCGGGCGCGCGACGAGCGATGCCAATGTTGTTCGGGCGCCAGTCGGTTCCGGATGCCGGTTTCTTAAGTTGTGGCGGCAGGGTATCGCGCGCTGTCCTGGAAGCGATCCCTGCCTGATAGGGGGTGCCGGTTCAGGGTCAATTTCCAGCCCGGCAAGGACGACATGTCATGTCGTTTTACCAGTCTTCCATTAGCCCCGGTTCCGATTCATACCGATATCTCCAGGTTATCTATTAACCGGGTTTTACCCAGCCGTGCAGCACCCAGCACCACCATATCGCCATCATCCTCTCGGGCCGGATTCAGCGTATCGCGTTGCCGCACCGCGATGTAATCCGTTTTCCAGCCATGAGCATCGAGGTCTTCTTTTGCGTTTTGCCGCAACCCACGAAAATTTCTATTGCCGTTCTCTATTTCCCATTTGATTTGCGATAAAACTCGATAAAGCCGTAGTGCTTCGACACGTTCCTCGTTAGACAGATAGCGATTACGGGAGCTCAACGCCAGGTTATCCGATGCGCGCACGGTTTCACCCCCTATAATTTCCAGAGGCACATTGAATTGCCGTACCAGTTCACGCATGATATGCAACTGCTGGTAATCTTTTTTTCCGAAAACCGCTACATGAGGTTGCACGATATTGAAAAGTTTCAGTACGATTGTTGCAACTCCGCGGAAAAATCCGGGACGAAATTCGCCTTCCAGCGTATTCGCTATGGGCGGAGGTTCCAGCATGAACTCCTGTCGCACGGGATAGAGGCTTTTTTCACCCGGCGCGAATAATACATGAGTGCCTTGCGCCTTCAATAATTCGCAGTCATCCGCCAGAGTACGGGGATACTGGTCAAAATCTTCTGCCGGTGCAAATTGCAGGCGGTTGACAAAAATGCTCGCCACCACGCAGTCCGCTTCTTGTTGTGCGATACGGATCAGCGACAGATGGCCTTCATGCAGCCCGCCCATGGTGGGAACGAAGGCAATGGAAGATTCATGCCTGAGGCGGCTGCGCAAGGATGAAATCCCGGTGATGATTTCCACTCTCTATCCGCAATTCAGAATGCGTGCTCAGGTGTCGGAAACTCCCCGGTTTTGACTGATTTGACGTAATTTGCCAACGCCTCCTGGATGCTGCCTGCACCGATCATGAAATTCCTCATAAATCGGGCTTTCCTGCCGGAATAAATACCCAGCATGTCATAAAGCACCAGTACCTGTGCCGAACAATCTATGCCGGCGCCAATGCCGATGGTAGGGATGGAAAGTTTCCTGGTAACTTTCTTGGCGAGCGCAGCGGGAACAACTTCCATCAGCAACATACCCGCTCCCGCCTTTTCCAGCGCAACTGCGTCGTCCAGTAATTGCTTTGCCTGGTGATCTGTTTTGCCTTGCACCGTGTAGCCGCCCAGTTGATTCACCGATTGAGGTGTCAAACCGATATGAGCGCAAACCGGGATACCGCGCCGGGTCAGGAATTCAACCGTTTCCGCCATGATGCTGCCGCCTTCGATCTTGACCATATTGGCGCCTGCGGCCATGAGTTCGGCGGCATTCTCAAAAGTATCTTCCGGCGCCACCTGAGACGTACCGAACGGCATGTCTGCCATGATGAACGCTTTGCTTGACCCGCGTGCCACACAGCGCGTGTGATAGATCATGTCATCCAAGGTGACGGGGAGGGTAGTCTCTTCCCCCTGCAGAACATTGCCCAGTGAATCGCCCACTAGCAGGATATCGACCCCGGCATTTTCCAGCAGTGCCGCAAAGCTTGCATCGTAACAGGTGAGGATGGCAATTTTCTCGCCATCGTCACGCATTTTCTGTAAAGCACCTTGTGTGGTACGCATGAATGGACTCCTAGATTCCACGATTGAAATATTCCCGGGGACTGCGCATCTGCTCGAGTTGCTGCAGCAATAGATCGAAATCTTCTTGGCTATCGACAAAATTGAGATTTTCGCTATTGATCATCATGACCGGCGCATCCTCATATTGATAAAAGAAGCGAGTATAACTTTCAGCCAGCCGCCATAGATATTCCTGAGAGATGTTCTTCTCGAACGCATTGCCGCGCCGCTTCACCCGTTCAATCAGTGTGGCGGGAGAAGCTTGTAAGTAAATCACCAGGTCGGGCGGCGACGCCTGGGGTTGCAAGTGACGATAAATTTGCTGGTACAGCTCATACTCGGCATCGCTCAGCGTGAGCCTGGCAAACAGCGGGTCTTTGTCGAGCAGGAAGTCGCTTACCATTACCCGGGTAAACATGTCCATTTGCGCAAAGCTCTGCAATTGATTCGTTCGCTGGAACAGAAAAAATAATTGCGTTGGCAGGGCATAGCGGGAAATGTCGCCGTAAAACTTTTCAAGAAATGGATTTTCACCGGGTTTTTCCAACAGCAGGGTGCCATTCAGATGATCTGCCATGCGCTGCGCCAGACTCGTCTTGCCTACGCCTATCGGACCCTCGATCGCAATGTGGCGGTATTTTTCCAGCTTCATTTATTTTATTCCCGTTCCACCCATTGCCCCGTGCATGCGGCCAGCAACTCGATAACCGTTCCACGTCCCGGAAGGCGGCAATCCGGCGCAATTTCGAGAAGCGGTTGCAATACGAATACACGCTGATGCATGCGTGGATGAGGCAGGATCAGATCGTGCTCGTCGCATTGCAGGTCGTCATACATCAGCATATCCAGATCGAGCGTTCGCGGCCCGTTGGGGTATTTGCGCACGCGCCCGTGGGAGTGCTCGATTTCGAGTAGCCCCTGGAGCAGGCCGTGCGGATCGAGAGCGGTTTCGATTTGCGCCACTGCATTGATGAAATCAGGCTGATCAAGCCACCCCACCGGCGCGCTGCGATAAAGCGCGGAGCGTCTCAGCAGGCGGCATGCCGGAAGCCGCGCCAGCTCATCAAAGCCCTGCCGTACATGGGACGCCGGATCATCCAGATTGCTGCCTAGCGCAATAAAAGCCTGGTGGGCCGGCTGTGATACCATAAATGACATTAAGCTAATCCACCATGTCCGTGGCAATCCCGCCTTCTGCCGCCACGCTGGGTACGGGTTTGTGGCGGCTACGGCTTCTTTTCCGCTTCTTTTGCGTTTCGTCCTTGAGCAGCATGGCTTCGCGTTCGCCGGAACCGGCGTGCTGGAATGCCTCCCACCACTTGCCCAGCTCCATGTCTATCTCGCCACTTTCGCAACGGAGCAGCATAAAGTCATACGCGGCCCGGAAGCGAGGGTGCTCCAGCAAACGAAATGGCCTGCGGCCTGATCTGCCGGTGAAACGCGGCTGCATGGCCCAGATTTCCTTCATGATGGCATCGTAACGGTGCGGAATCGCGAGTTTCTTATTTTGCACCGCCAGCACATCATCCATTGCTTGGTGCAACGCGGGAATCATCTTTTCTCCCGCGGTTTGCCGGTTATTCCATGCCGCCAGCACTTCGTGCCACAACAGCGCCGCGAACAGGAAGCCGGGAGATACCGGCTTTTCCTGCTGTACGCGTTCGTCGGTGTTCTTGAGCGCGAGGGTGATGAAGCGCTCACCCAGCGGTTGTTCCAGTATCACGTCCAGCATCGGCAGCAAACCATGGTGCAAGCCGCGTGTGCGTAAATCGATCACACAGGCCAGGGCATGACCGGACAGCAGCAGCTTTAACATTTCGTCGAATAGGCGCGAAGGTGGCACGTTCTGCAACAGCGGAGCAAGGTCGCCGATGGGCGCGGCGGTGTCCGCGTCTATCTGCATATTCAGCTTGGCCGCGAGCCGGACTGCCCGCAACATTCGTACCGGGTCTTCCCGGTACCGCCGCAAAGGATCACCGATGATACGCAAGCGCTTCGCCTGGATATCTTCATAGCCGTTCAGGTAATCCCAGATCTCTTCATGGACGGGATCAAAAAACAATGCGTTGACAGTAAAATCGCGCCGCTTTGCGTCCTCTTCCTGGCTGCCGAATACATTGTCCCGCAGCAGGCGTCCATGTTCGTCAGCATGCACGCTGGCTGGGGATCCATCGTTCTCGCCGGCTTGCGTGTCGCCGCGGAAAGTCGAGACTTCCACCGTCTCGGCACCGCACATCACGTGCACCAGGCGGAAACGACGGCCGATAATGCGTGAGCGGCGGAAAATAGCACGCACTTCCTCAGGCGTAGCATTCGTGGCAATGTCAAAATCCTTCGGGTCCAGCCCCAGCAGCAAGTCGCGTGCCGCACCGCCGACGACGAAAGCGGAGTACCCGGCTTCCTGCAAGCCCGAGGTAACTTTTAGCGCACAGGGATTGATATGGTCGCGCGTAATGCCATGCTGCTTACGCGAGATGACGTGTACTCCAGCGGGAGGGCGGGAGGCGGAAACGGGAATGGATACCTTGCGGCCAAAAACGCGGTGGAGAAATTTACGGATCATTACGAAATTTGAAAAGCATCAGGAGCGGATTATACACCCGGCATCGTTTCCGGTACGAAATGGCGGCCATTGTTCATAACGATTTCCTTGATATTGCATTGGTAAAGCGCTTCAAGATTGGACTGGTTGAGTGTCTCTTCCGAACTTCCGCGAATAGTGTGGCCATCATCAAACAGCATCAGAACATGATCGCAGAAACGGCTCGCCCAGCCGATATCGTGCAGCACCATCACCACCGCGCTACCTTGCCTGGCCAGTTCGCCAAACAGCGTCATGGCGAGAAGCTGGTGGCGCAGATCCAGATGTTGCAGCGGTTCATCCAGCAAATAACATATGGGTGACTGCGCGAGCAATAAAGCGATGCGTGCGCGTTGGCGCTCGCCACCGGAAAGCGTGATGAGCGGCCGGTGGGCGAGGCTGGTCAATTCCATGCGCTCAATGGCGTGGAGCGCCATGTCCTGGTCAATGGCATCCCAGCCAAATATATTTTTGACATGAGGATAGCGTCCCAGTAATACGTATTCGGATACACTGCCCCAGAACTCACCCGGTTCTTCCTGCAACAGGATGCCGAGATTACGCGCAAGCTCGCGCCGGGGCCAGGTTTGTGGCGGTTTCCCCGCCACCATAACGGAAGACTCATTTTCCCTGTCGACGCGGCGCAAGCCCCCTAGCGCGTGTATCAACGTCGTCTTGCCGCAACCATTCTGGCCGAGTATGGCCCAGCATTCGCCCGGTCCAACAGTCAGGCTCAAGTTACGGCACAGTAGCTTGCCAGGATATTGGAGCGTTAGATCGAGGGTTTGTAGAATCATTCCGAACCTGATAGCCGCACGGCAGCAAATTCCCCATGAATGGGCAGGCAGAATGATGTAAAGTCTCTTTGAATCATAACAAAATGAAATACAAATGTTCAATCGCCGTATTCAGGATCATTCATTGATATCCGGCCCAAAAATCTATCCTCGCCCCGCCATTTTTTTGCTTCGATTCTTTGGGGCCGACAGACTGCTAGACTCGCAGGTATTCGCTTTTACGCCCTAGCCAGCGATGAAGATGTCGATTAGCAGCTTCCGGGTGGTCGCGGAGCAATTCTTCGGCGACGGTGCGGGCGTCGTCGAGCAAGTCTCGGTCATATTCCGGATCGGCAAAGCGCAGCATGGGCACGCCGCTCTGGCGCGCACCCAGAAACTCCCCCGGACCGCGGAGCCGTAAATCCTGGCGCGCGATCTCAAAACCGTCGTTATGTTCGAAGATGATTCGAAGCCGCTCTTGAGCGGTGGTGGACAAGGGCTTCTGGTACAGCAGTATGCATATGCTGGCTTCCGCACCCCGCCCCACGCGCCCTCGTAACTGGTGCAATTGGGATAATCCCATGCGCTCCGCATGCTCAATCACCATCAATGAAGCATTGGGTACATCGACACCGACCTCGATTACCGTTGTGGCAACCAGCAGCTGGATTTCACCTTTCTTGAATGATTCCATGACCGCCGATTTTTCCCGGGCAGAGAGCCGGCCGTGCACCAGCCCAATTTTCAAATCCTGGAAAGTCAGGCTCAACGTTTCATGCGTTTCCTGCGCTGTCTTGAGTTGCAAAGCTTCGGACTCTTCAATCAGCGGACAAACCCAGTAGGCCTGTTTTCCGGCATGGCAAGCCTCCCGGATACGTGCAGTCACTTCATCGCGGCGGGTATCCGCAACCAATTTAGTCGTCACTTCGGTTCTGCCCGGAGGCAGCCCATCAATCACCGATACATCCAGATCGGCATAGTAGCTCATCGAAAGCGTGCGCGGAATGGGTGTTGCGCTCATCATCAATTGATGCGGCACCGCATCTGCGTGAGTACCTTTCATCCTCAATGCCAGCCGCTGATGCACGCCGAAGCGGTGTTGCTCGTCGATAATGGCAAGTCCGAGCCGGTCGAATTCCACCTGCTCCTGGAACAATGCATGAGTACCAACGGCAAGCATGGCGCGACCTTCGGCGATATCGGCGAGTGCGCCCTCCCGTTGTTTTTTTTTCTGACTGCCGGATAGCCGGGCAATCGTGATACCCAAGGGGGCAAGCAGCGGTTCCAGCCAGCCTGAAAGCTTCTGATAGTGCTGCTCGGCCAGGATCTCGGTGGGAGCCATCAAGGCGGCCTGGTAATCATTTTCAACTGCCTGCAACATCGCCAATGCGGCGACGATGGTCTTGCCGCAGCCCACGTCGCCCTGCAACAATCGCTGCATTGGATGACTTGCGGCAAGATCGCGGCTGATTTCGGCGAGTGCCTTTTTCTGGCCGCTGGTGAGCTCGAAGGGGAGTGATTGAAGCAGCGCCGTGGTCAGTTTGTTTTTATTGAGCAGGAGGGGGGCGCTCTGACTGCGGCGCTGGCGATAATGCAGACGCATCGAGAGTTGTTGCGCCAGCAGTTCATCGAACTTGATCCGCCGCCAGGCCGGATGCTTGCGCTCCTGCAATAAAGCGGCTGATGCGTCCGGCAAGGGTTGATGCAGAAAAATGATGCTGTCCCTGAAGCCTTGCAATCGATAATGCCGTAAAAACGTACCGGGCAGGGTTTCCGATAGATGGCTTTGCGGGTCCCCGCACTCCACCAACCGCTGCAGCGTTTGCAGGATCAGCTTGCGTATTGTTCCAGAGGCGAGGCCCGCCGCAACCGGGTAGATTGGTGTCAGCGCGTCGGCCAGTGGTTCGCCTTCGCGCACGATGCGGCATTTGGGATGGACCATTTCGACACCGAAAAAACCTGGACGCGCTTCTCCCAGCAAGCGTACCCGTGTGCCTGCGGCATACGCTTTTACCTGGCTGCCATAAAAATTGAGGAAGCGCATGAAAAGTATGCCGCTCCCGTCTTCCACCTGGCATACCAGCTGGCGCCTCGGTCGATACATGACTTCACTGTGGATAATGATGCCTTCAACCTGCACCGTCCTGTTTTCGGGAAGGTCGTTAATGGGATAAAGATGCGTTTCGTCCTCATAGCGCAGCGGCAAATGCAGCAACAGATCGAATTCGTCGGTAATGCCAAGCTTGGCGAGTTTTTCTTGCACTACCCTGGTAACAAAACAAGTGACGGCACCCGGCGTGGAATCGTTACGGGTGTTATTCTTCACTCCTGCAATACCATTACCGCATCCATCTCCACTAATGCCCCGCGCGGAAGCGCCGCCACGCCTATCGCCGCTCGCGCCGGATAGGGCGGGTTAAAATAGCTCGCCATGATTTCGTTTACCCTCTCAAAATTGGCAAGATCGGTCAGATAGACATTCAGTTTAACAATATCGCTCAGATTGCCACCACTCGCGGCCGCCACGGCTTTCAAGTTCAGAAAGACCTGCTGGATTTGTCCCTCCACCCCTACCACCATCTGCATGGTAAATGGGTCCAGCCCGATCTGGCCGGAAAGATAGACGGTATTCCCCCCGTCGACGCGTATCGCCTGAGAATAGGTGCCGATGGCTTGGGGCGCGTCGCCAGTTTGGATCGTCTTTTTTTTCATTTGATCTCCTTTAAGTGATTGAATGCCGGCCTGACGGCGCCAGGCAAAGTAGAACGTTTGCAAATATGGATTTGTAAGAGTGGCCTTTGCGATATGATGAAGGGAACGCACGCATATTTCAATCGCTAAAACCATGACCGATAATCAGTACAGAAAATTTGGTTCCGGACAGCTCATTTTGGCATCTTGTTGCGTCGCGGGGAATTCAGGGCGGAGTCTAAAGGATTTTATTGACATACCTGGATTTATACAGTGATCCCCTGATATCGCGAAATTCTTACCCGAACTCGTACCAGTCGAGGAGCGGGCTGGGATGGATTTATACTCATAACATCGATAACTCATGCAAAAACTCATCATCCAGGGTGGCGTACCTCTTTCCGGCGAAATTCGTATTTCCGGCGCAAAGAATGCCGCATTGCCCATTCTATGCGCTTCTCTGCTTTCCGGTGAAACGCTGACCATCGAGAATATTCCATATCTCAACGACGTAACAACGATGCTGAGTCTTCTTCGGCAAATGGGCGTTGCCATTGCGCCGGGCGACAAAAAAACGGAGTTGACCGCCGCCCATCTTTCCAATCTTGTTGCACCTTACGAGATGGTGAAAACCATGCGCGCCGCGATCCTGGTACTGGGTCCCATGCTGGCGCGCGCGGGTGCAGCCAGGGTATCGCTGCCCGGCGGCTGCGCTATTGGTTTGCGCCCGGTTGACCAGCATATCAAGGGCTTGCAGGCTATGGGCGCGGAGATTGATATCGAACATGGTTATATTCACGCACAAGCGAAACGTCTCACCGGCGCGCACATCGTCATGGATATTGTCACCGTTACGGGAACTGAGAACCTGATGATGGCGGCAACCCTGGCCGATGGAACAACCGTGCTCGAGAATGCGGCACGCGAGCCGGAAGTACTGGATCTGGCAAATTGCCTGATTGCGATGGGTGCGAAAATCCATGGCGTCGGCAGCGATATCATCACAATCGAGGGCGTCGACAAGTTGCATGGCGCTACGTATCGCGTCATGGCGGACCGCATCGAAACCGGTACATTCCTGGTGGCGGCTGCCGCCAGCGGTGGTGAAATTCATCTTACGGAAACACGCTCCGATACACTCGATGCGGTACTCGACAAACTGATGGAGGCGGGGGCCGCCATCGAATCAGGTGAAGACTGGATACACCTGAAAATGAATAACCCATTGAAATCCGTAAATCTGCGAACCGCGCCCTATCCGGCTTTTCCCACCGACATGCAGGCGCAGTTCATGGTATTGAACAGCGTTGCCGCCGGGACCGCGATCATTACCGAAACCATATTTGAAAATCGCTTCATGCATGTGCAGGAATTGAAACGCATGAATGCCGATATTAAAGTGGAAGGCAACACAGCCGTGGTGTGTGGTGTAGCCAGTCTTGATGGTGCCAATGTCATGGCTACCGACCTGCGCGCTTCCGCCAGCCTCGTTCTGGCTGGACTGATCGCGAAGGGCGAAACGGTCATTGACCGTATTTATCACCTTGATCGCGGCTATGAGCGTATCGAGGACAAATTGTCGTTACTGGGGGCGAGAATCAGACGTACAGTCTGAGGTATGGATATTCCTCGGGTGAGGAGGGGACCATGCGTTTAGTTACCCTGTTTCAGGGGATTGTCATGGCGAGACGAAATCCCAGATAACGCATCCGTTTCGTCGTATCAAACCAGTTGCGCGTCGTAGCCCGCATATCCTGTGGTCTGTGATTCCACGAACCGCCATAAAACATGCGTTTTGCGCAATTGCCTTGCCAGCAGGTGCCGGTCCATTGCCATACATTTCCCATCATATCGTACAGGCCGAAAGCATTCGGCTTGAAGCTGCCCACAGGCGCAGTCCTTCGATTGTCCCACTCGCTTCCGCAGCCATCGCAATTCGCATGATTACTTCCGACATCATCGCCCCAGTAATATTCGGTGGTCGTCCCGGCACGCGCGCCGATTTCCCACTCCTCGGCACTCGGCAGGCGGTAGGCCTTACCGGATTTTCCTGACAGCCATTGAATATAGGCTTGAGCATCATTCCAGTTCACGTTGATCACCGGTCTTTTTCCGCGTCCCCAGCCGTTATCCGCAGGCTGGTATCCGCCACAACCACCGTCCGCCACGCAGGCATCCCACTCTTCGAAGGTTACAGCGAACTTGCCGATGGCAAATTTATAACCTGGAATGGATATTAATTCGGGGCAGTCAGTACATGCTTTATTCCCTTCAGCCTGCTTCTTGCCTCCAGACGGTGGCCGCTCGCCATCATGCCGCTCAACTTTTCCGTCGAGTTGTGCCAGCCGCCGGGCTTCAAGCTTGTGGAGCAGGGTCTCGCTTATTTCAAGGTTTTCCTCAAGTAATGCCTCGTCGACTGCACTGATGCCTTCCGATGACTTCAGCTCTGCCATCTCCGCTGGTATTTTCGTACTCAAGACGTTCACCTCGCGTCCGTGCGGTAGCGTGGAGGCGACCGAACGCGCTTCCGCGAATCCTGAAAAGATCAGGATAAGCAGGCAGGTATAACAAACTGAGTTCATGAATGTCATTCTAAAAACAGGATTGGAAATTTCAATGTGTTTCCGTATAAGCATATCGGGGGAGCGGCCGGTGCCTACATGGTAGCCGATGCTAACCGCGTATGGCGAGAAATTGCTGTCAGGCGCGGTAAGCTTTGTACAGTCCGGACTGCCTGTCCGTGAAGCTCTCGGAGATTCAGGCTTGATACCTGCCAGACTATTTAACCTTGACTCGCAGCACCATTTTATCATTCGACTGGACCACTTCCACCCTGCGCAAGAAGTTTTGTCCAAGCAATGCGATGTCGCCGTGTATGCCGATGCCTACACTAAGACCTTCCACCACGATGCCTCCCGCTTCAATCGTTTGCCCGGCAACTATTTCGCCCATGACCGTACCATTTGCGGTCACAAAATTAGCAGGTATACCCCTGGGAAGACGGGCATTCCGCGCGATCTCATGACTGATGGATATCGTGCCGGCTCCCGTATCCACCATGAAATCCACAGGGTAACCGTTGATTGCGCCCCGCACATAGTAATGGCCGTCGCGTGATCTGGGAATCACTACTTCTCCGCTACCCAACTCCATGCTGGCGACCGCGATCGTTGGCTTCTGGCGGGCGTCAAAGTATAGGTACATCACCCCGGAGATAGCGATCCAGATCGCGAGGGCGGTGAAATGACCCCAAGGGGTGCGGCTACTCATCGTGATTACGGGGTTTTTCTATTCTGCCGGCCAAAGCAGATGGCACGAGTGGCGGGTAAATTCCACCGGTATCCAGGATAACGCAAATCAGCGTGTCACCGGTTGATTGGCTTATACCGGATTCGCTTCGGTTTTGCGCCTTCCTCACCCAGCCGCTTGCGTTTATCGGCTTCATATTCCTGGTAATTGCCGTCGAAGAACGTAACCTGCGAATTGCCTTCAAACGCGAGGATGTGGGTGGCGATGCGGTCGAGGAACCAGCGGTCATGCGAAATGACCAGCACGCAGCCGGCGAATTCCTGCAAGGCATCTTCCAGCGCGCGCAGGGTTTCCACATCGAGGTCGTTGGAGGGCTCGTCCAGCAGCAGGACGTTGCCGCCCGAAATAAGCGTTTTGGCCAGATGCAGCCGTCCGCGCTCACCGCCGGAGAGATTGCCGACGATTTTCTGCTGATCCGCACCCTTGAAATTGAAACGGCCGATGTAAGCACGCGCGGGCGTTTCGTATCTGCCGACAGTAAGGATATCCTGGCCGCCCGAGATGGTATCGAACACGGTTTTGCCGCTTTCCAGCGTATCGCGCGATTGATCCACGTGCGAGATTTTGACGGTCGTGCCGATTGCAATTTCGCCGGAATCCGGCTGTTCCTTCCCCGTGACCATGCGGAACAGGGTGGATTTGCCCGCGCCATTCGGACCGATAATGCCAACGATGGCACCAGGCGGCACCTTGAAGCTCAAATTATCGATCAGCAGGCGATCGCCATAAGCCTTGGAAACATTCTTGAATTCAATAACGTCGTTACCGAGTCTATCCGCGACGGGAATGAAAATTTCCTGCGTTTCGTTGCGCTTCTGGTATTCCTGTGAGTTGAGTTCTTCAAAGCGGGCAATACGGGCTTTGGATTTTGCCTGTCGTCCCTTGGGGTTTTGCCGCACCCATTCCAGTTCCTTGTGGAGGGCCTTCCGACGTGCGGATTCCGTCGATTCTTCCTGTTTCAGGCGGTTTTCTTTCTGTTCAAGCCAGGAACTGTAGTTGCCTTTCCATGGAATGCCATGACCCCGGTCAAGCTCCAGAATCCACTCGGCGGCGTTGTCGAGGAAATAGCGATCATGCGTGACCGCCACCACCGTGCCAGGGAAGCGGGTGAGAAATTGTTCCAGCCAATCCACCGACTCGGCATCCAGATGGTTGGTCGGCTCATCCAGCAATAGCATGTCGGGCCTGGATAGCAGAAGTTTGCACAGGGCGACGCGGCGTTTCTCGCCACCGGAAAGATTTTTGACGACGGCATCCCATTCGGGCAAACGTAGCGCATCGGCGGCGATTTCAAGCTGCTGGCCGCCGTCTCCCCCGCTGGCGGCAAGGATGGCTTCCAGCCGGACCTGCTCGGAAGCCAACGCTTCGAAGTCGGCGTCCGGCTCGGCATAAGCGGCGTAGACTTCTTCCAGTTTCTGCTGCGCGCTGAACACCTCACCCAGTCCCTCTTGTACGGCCTCGCGCACGGTCTGCTCGGGATTAAGTTGCGGTTCCTGAGGGAGATAGCCGATCTTGAGATTTGGCATCGCCGTCACCTCGCCTTCAATATCCTTGTCCACCCCCGCCATGATTTTCAGCACGGTGGATTTGCCGGAACCGTTCAGGCCAAGCAGTCCTATCTTTGCGCCGGGAAAGAAGCTGAGGGAGATATCCTTGAGAATCGTGCGTTTGGGCGGGACGACTTTGCCCACGCGATTCATGGTAAGTACATATTGGGCCATAGGTAGCTGTCAGCGTAAGTAAGATTGAATGTCCAAGTTTAACCCATGGAAGCGCTACGCATAAGATCTTTGTCACCAAAGTGAAAGGCAGACCCATGTGCCGTTTCCGGCCGCCGTATTCATTCTCGAACAAGTGAGGAATTGACGGGGCGTTAGTTTTACCCCATGACGTTCCGGTTGCTCTATTGTTCTTGATATTGAGCCTGACAATGGATAGGATGCCGGATATTCATTTATATGGCATGAGCGAAAGCGCATATCACGGCATACTCATAACATGTGAATTGCATGACGGTGCTTCCAGTAATTTTTGCGCGTAACCGGCCCCGCCACGGCTGCGATGACGCATATTCGGCGGCTGAAATGGAGTGGAATGATGTCGTTCACCTTGAGAAGTGCAATGCTAGTTACCGTCGCCGCGAGCGGGTTGCTTTTTGGCTGTGCTACATCGCAAAAAATACAGGTAGTTCAGCCTGGCGATCAAAACCTTTCCTGTAACGCCATCAAGGAGGAATTGGCAAAGCTTGACAAGGCGCAGGCGGAAATCGATTCAAAGAAAGGTGTCACAGGAACCAACGTTGCCGCCGCACTTTTTTGGCTTCCGGGTTTGGCGTATACCTATTATGACGCTGGCGAAGCGACTCGTTTGGTGAATGATAGAAGGAGTGCCCTAACCACTATCTTTAACAGCAAAAATTGCACTCCCTGATTACAAGATCCGCCGTTTGTTCATTATGAGAACAGGCGGCGGAAAATCGTACTCACGCTCCCATCGTATCATCCATATTTGCCAGTGGCCGCGCTGCTTCTCGCAATGCGCCGAGCGCATCCTGCAAGGCCACTGACTGGTGCTGGACCAGTTGGCCCACGGTGCGCAAGGGAACCAGTATATCCTTGCCGCCATCTTCGTACTTGATCCATAACGCCTCGAAATTGAGCGCGGGGACACGCAACAGCCGCAGTTCAGCCTCCCGTTCATCCCGGCCGATTGCGGCCAGCACTTCCACCAGACCGCGCGCGAATCGTTCCAGATGATCCTTCGATGCGGACATTTGCAACAGACGCGGCTCTTCTCCTTCGCTGACATCGAAAAAGGCGCTGGGCGTGTCGCCCAACGTTTCGTAAACCCGGAGGCCAACAGGCTGGGGAGCGAGTTCCTGTCTTTCCAGCAATGCATCCAAGCCAACCGAATACATGCGATGCGCCATTCCAAGGGCGGCGCGTGCTTCTTCGGTACCGGGCGATTCGCTCGATTGGCGCATTAAGCCGGTGTCCTGCTTTACCTTCAAGAGCGGACGGGCTTCCCAGATACGGCGAAGAACCGGTTCTACGGGAATGAGGTACTTTATGGGCATTTTGAAATAGCTCTTTGTAAAATAGGTATGGGTCCAGCTGCCGCTTCCCTGGTAGTTGCTGGCGAAATCGGATACGGCAAGATGACTCTTGCCGTATATGGGATCGTCAATATCGAAGTATTCCATGCCGAGAAAGCGGCTGTAACCATAAATCACCATGAAGTGGCCGCCACCGCCGTTCCAGCCGATGCGCGCACCCACCGGCCGCCCGGCGTCAATCTCATCCCTTACCTGCTGAAAGCTGGCTTGCTGTCCGATAACGCTTACAAAATTGTGGGTGCGCGTGAGCGCCTTGTCGAGATACCACGGAACGTTACATGCAGACGGGACCGGGCTGTTGCAGCAATCACTATGGCCGAGTTCTCCATTCGCCACACCGCACTGCGACCATGTGCTCCAGAACCAATAAAAATGCGACACGCTTGTTGATGTTGCCGCCCAGCACCAGTTGGATTGGGTCTGCATCTGCATGTTGAATGCCAGCTGCTTTGAAGTGAAAAGGTTGCCCGAAATATTGACTTCCCGCAAAAGGGAACTATAAGGACGACTCGTGACGTAGATGTATTCGGATAAATTCATGCGCTATCCCCTCCTTTAGAGCTTCCTGCCAGGGTGTATGGAAACATGGAACCGATTTGTTTATAGTTCACACGGTGTAAAAAGCAAGCGTTTCCGTTTGCCACATCAGCGTGCTGATGTGGCACGAGCCAGACGTTCGGCATTATCTTTAGTATCGTAGATGTTGATAGTTGGCTGACCCTCTGCCGCTCTGCTCATGCGTTCCCGGATTTCGGCCGCCATGTCATTATTGCGTTGCACAGCCGGACGCGCTTCCATCGCCTCGAACCAGCGCATGAAATTGGGGAAAGCGGCGCGGTCGACGCCGCGATCCCTATACCTTTTGCACCATGGATAGGTTGCGATGTCGGCAATGGTGTATTCGTCGCAAGCGAGCCATGGGTATTCGCCCAGCCGGTTGTCCAGCACCCGGTACAGGCGCAGCGATTCGTTGTTGTAGCGATCCCTGGCATATTGATTATTCCTGGCCTGGCTATTGAAGTGATTGGCCTGGCCGAACATGGGCCCGATATGCGCCACCTGGAAAAACAGCCACTGCATCGTATCGTAGCGTTTGCAAGCATCCTTTGGCAGAAACTTCCCGACTTTCTCCGCGAGATAAAGGAGAATGGCGCCGGACTCCATCATGGTGTAGGGCAGGCCTTCTGGTCCTTCCGTGTCCACAATGGCGGGAATCTTGTTATTGGGGCTCAGCTTGAGGTGCTCGGGCTTAAACTGGTCGCCGGTCCCGATATTGACGTCGATATGCTGCCATTTGATTCCAATCTCTTCCAGCATGATCATTATCTTTTGCCCGTTGGGCGTGGGGCTCGAATGCAATTCAATCACAGTCTCTCCTTTATCGCGTGTATTGAAGGGTCTGCCGCACTCTGTCCATACATTTTTGATTTGGCAGGGGATTAATGGAAAATGTCATGCGACTCGCTGGCGGGGTGGCGGCAGCCGGCCAAGTATTCGTGCGTGACGATGAATTTATCCGCTCAATATGTCAACCAAGTATGTCAGAATTCCGATTTCAGTAATAATTATCTAACTTAGGACTATTTGCCACATTATTCACAGGAATTCCCTTGTTTAAAATAATTGGACTTTTATTAGGTTATTACTTCCTGGGTATTTTCGGCGCGTTCGCCGGGTATATTGTCGGAAGTATCCTCGACCGTTACCGGGCTTATGGTGCGGGTGCAATTAACCCGCTTACCAACGCCCATCGCCAGACAGTTTTCATTGAAACCGTCTTCATCCTGATGGGGAAGCTCGCCAAAGCGGATGGCCATGTTTCCCAGGATGAGATTAATCATGTGGAAGATTTCATGCGGAAGCTGGGAATGTCTTCCGAGCATCGGCAATTGGCAATCGCCCTGTTCAAGCAGGGAATGGCGCCGGATTTTGATATCAAGCCCAAGCTGAACGAATTCATGGCGGTTTGCGGGCATACAAACAGCCTGAAGCAGATGTTGCTGATCTACCTCATCGTCATGGCATTGTCGGATGGGCGACTGGATGCGGCTGAAGAAGGTTTGTTAAAAGATTTTGCTTTTCATCTGGGCTATGATCAGTCCGCGTTCAAGCAATTGCTGGAGATGGTTCTGGGCCAGTCACACTTCGCAGGCGGGCAGGCGACCTCCGCCACCGCGCTGGATGACGCTTATAAGGCATTGGGTGTCAGTAAAGAAAGCAGCGATCAGGAAGTCAAACGTGCCTATCGGAAGCTGATGAGCCAGTATCATCCCGACAAATTAATGGGCCAGGGAGTGCCGGAAGATATGATCTCGATGGCCACCGCGCAAACTCAGGAAGTGCAGGCTGCGTATGATTTGATTAAAAAGAGCCGTAATATGTAGGCAGATCATATCTGAACTGTGGGAAGGGGGTATTTGCAACCTGAAAAAGGGGAGTTCGGAGCCTGTCAGAATGCTGTGGAAAGGAGTCATACGACGATAATGAGTTTCAATGGAGAGGATACGTGGGACTCGATAAATTATGATGTTCTTTTACGCGCCACGATCACGCCATCACGCGTCGGGTTGATAAAAGCGTCAAATTCAGGGTCATTAAAAATGAGCCGGTTATGATCAAGAATCGCTTCAGTCCAGCCGGGAATAATGTCAACATATTTTTCCACCGCCACGCGTCCATGCCAAAGCACATTATCAGCAATGTAAAGGCCGCCGGGACGAATCCGGTCTTTAGCCATTTGCCAGACTTCGGGATAATCGCCTTTGTCGACATCGTTGTAACAGATGTCGAATAGCCCTTCGGTTTGCGTAAATATCTCTTGCGCGAGTCCGGTGCGAAAATCAACTCTTTCCGACAAACCTGCGGAACGGAGATATTGCTCTGCTTTCTCTTTGTTGAGAGGGTCTCCATCGGTGCAGATTACCTGTCCATCCGCCCCCACCGCTTTTGCAAACCAATAAGCGGAATAACCGTAGCCGCTGCCAAACTCGAATATACGCCTGGCGTTGACTGTTTTCGCCAATGTTTCGAGAAATATCCCCACTAAACGGCCAACGATGGGAAAATTGTTTTGCTTCGCTACCGCTTCCATTTCCGTCAGCACTGGGTGATCTGTTCGACCTGCGAGGCCGCGCATGTAGTCCTCGATTGCCGGATTGACTGGAATCAGTACGGCGGGATTCACAATAGTGGGTGACTGCATGGTAGTCGTAATCTCCTCTTCAGAAAAGCCGGATAGCCGGCACGTCATCGTTGGACTGTACGCCCATCGCCGCAATGGGTCAATGCGAGCGGGATGACCCGAAATACGTGTTCGGGCGTGGGTATCGAATCAAGTCCATGGCGATGCCATGGTAATATCGGCGCTATTTGGTGTAAAATTACCCTTCCTTCTTTCCGATCGAGTCAACCGCACTTGTTACCGCGGGCTATACTGATCTGATCAAAACCGTCCAAACCGGATGTGCCGGATACCTTGATTGCCGTGCGATACTGGTTGAGCAGGCGGCAGGAAAACTCGACTGCGCTACACTGGCTTGGGCCTTCGCGCGTTTTGTTACGCTATGATATTGCTCCCCGAAACTGTCTGAAATTAACCAAAACTCGAAACGAGGGTAAAAATGAGTAGCAGACCACAAATTGTACTGACGTCTCAAGATCTGGACCGGCTGGAGGCGTTGCTTGAGTCGCTTCCGGAAAATGCGTTTCCCGGCAAGGCGGCATTGCGAGCCGAACTCGACCGTGCTGAAATTGTCGAGTCTGAGCAGATACCGCCATCGGTGGTAACCATGAATTCGACTGTTCGCTTCAGCATCGACTCCTCGGGTGAAGACTTCTGCCTGACCCTGGTCTATCCGAAAGATGTAGACGGTACCGGAGACAAAATTTCCATTCTCGCACCCGTGGGCAGTGCCCTTCTCGGTCTTTCCACCGGAGATGAAATAGAGTGGCCACGGCCGGGCGGCGGCACAATAAAGGTACGGATTGTGGAAATTGTCTCCCAGCCGGAGCGCGAGGGTAAGTTTTACCGTTAGAAAGACTTGCCCTTCCTGGGAATAAAAAGAATAAGCCATTAATCCCGATGAGTGGTGAATGGAACCGCGGGTTATCCTGATCATGATCATTCAAAAAATGCCATGAGTCTGCTATAGTTGCGGGCATTTTTTACCAGGAACCCACAGGAACTTCCGCCATGAATATGCCCCGCCCCCTGATCCCTCAAGTGATGACCACCCCACCCACGGCATTTCCGGCCCGCATACGCGGACCCCTGTTGAAATTATGCCTGGGCGCGGGGACGCTGGGACTGGCATTGCATGTTTTCGCGGCAGACCCCGCTCCCGTCCCCCCTGCAACCACAACCCCGGCGGCCACGGCAACCGCAGGGGCGGCGGCGACACCCGCGGCTCCCAAGGCGGGCGCCCAATTCGATTGGTCGAAGGTTCCCCCCGTCACCGCGCCATCGCGTCCCGGCATGTTCGTCATAGCACCCTCCGGGCCGGGGTACTACTCGCTCTGGGATGTAGTCACCGGCAATGAGCGTAAGGCCCCGCCGGTTTCTCCCAATGCGCCCTATGCCCTCATGACCAACCCCGCTTTCGAGATCGATTACCGTTACATGGAGAAACCGGGCTATGAGCCGGATCTTTTCGATCCCATCAAGCGTATCCACATGGGCGAGGACTTCCTGCTGTCTTTCGGCGGCAGCTTCTGGTACCGGTACATGCGCGAATCCGATGCCCGTTTGACCAACACCAGCGATAATTACCATCTGATACGCAGCCGCTTCCACGCCGACTTCTGGTATCAGGACAAGGTCCGCATATTCGCCGAGTTTCTGGACGCCCGCAGTTTCGGTCAGGCCCTGGCGCCGGCCGCCACCGATGTCAATCGCACCGACATGCTGAACCTCTTCGCCGATATCAAGCTGGCGAACATCAAGGATGGCCCCGCTTATCTGCGCGTCGGCCGCCAGGAATTACTCTATGGCTCGCAGCGGCTGATTTCCACCCTCGACTGGGTGAACACGCGGCGCACCTTCCAGGGCGTCAAGGCATTCTGGCGCACGCCGACATTTGACCTGGACGCATTCTGGGTGCGTCCCATGATCACGGAAAGAAACCAGTTCGACAACTGGGATACCAAACAGGAATTCTTCGGTCTGTGGGGAACCTACAAGCCCATGAAGGGCCACCTGGTCGACATGTACTTCCTGAGCTTGGACGACAATCGCCACCGCGCACTCGGCAGGAACGGCATCTTGGGCGATTCGATCACGCATACCCTCGGCGGGCGCCTGGCCGGGGACTACAACCAGTTCCTCTACGAACTGGAAGGCATGTACCAGTTCGGCCAGTATTCCAATCAGGATATCTCCGCCTTTGCGGTCGCCTCCGGCGCCGGCTACCACTTCAAGGGGGCACCCATGAATCCCCAGGCCTGGCTGCGCTATGACTTCGCCTCCGGCGACAATAATGCCAATGACGGCCGGCGCAACACCTTCAACCAGCTCTTCCCCTTCGGGAACTATTACCTGGGCTGGATCGACCGGGTGGGCCGCCAGAACATCCACGACTTCAATGCCCAGATCAACCTGCATCCCCAGCCCTGGGCCACGTTTACCGCCCAGTACCACCGCTTCTACCTGGCCAACAAGCAGGACTTCCTGTACAACGCCGCCGGTGCCGCCACCTTGCGGGATGCCACCGGGCAAGCCGGCAGTTACGTCGGCGATGAAATCGACTTCCGCTTCAACATCCACGTCGACCGTCACCAGGATATCCTGGTCGGCTACTCGAAGCTCTTTGCCGGCAATTTCCTCAAGGCCACCGCCCCCGGCGTCTCGCCGGATCTCTTCTATGTCCAATACAATATGCGATTTTGATAATTATCAACAGCGCATAAAGTGTAGGGCGGCAATAAACGTAGCACATTGCGCCGTATGAGCATTCCTTCAACTCGAATCCGGCTGTTGGAGCGGTGGGGTGTGCGGTTTTGAGGGTGCAGAGCAAAGCGTAACAACGCGGAATGGCATCACCCAAGCGCCTCAACCACCCTCGAAATCGCATAACGCAAACACCTTGAGGCCCTGATTTTCCAGCCGGAGCCTGCCACCAACATCAGGCAGGTCGATCACGAAACAGCATTCCACCACTTCTCCACCCATTTCCTGTATCAATGCGGCGGCGGCCTCGGCCGTGCCACCGGTAGCGATGAGGTCATCGACCAGCAGCACCCGATCGCCTTTCTGAATCGCATCCACATGAATCTCGATACGGTCGCTGCCATACTCCAATTGATAATCGCGCCCGCGTGTCTCCGCAGGCAGCTTGCCCTTTTTGCGTATCGGCACGAAACCCAAACCAAGTTCATAAGCGACGGGGGTGCCGATGATGAAACCGCGTGACTCGATACCCGCGACCTTGTCGATCTCTAGTTTTTTATAACGGTTGGTGATCTCCTGAATGGTGGCGCGCAGTCCTACCGGGTCCTTGAGCAGCGTGGTGATGTCCCGAAACATGATGCCTTCATGAGGATAATGCGCGATAGTGCGAATACGTGATTTAATTTGCATGAGAAGATCCTGTTTCTGGTTTCAATTCTTGGAGCTGTCAAATACTCACTCTAGCAATACGGATGATGGGGAATTTTCCCCTATGGTACCGGAAAAGTTGCCGGAAACGCCGTTCTGGTTTATTCTTTGCGCCCTTACCGGGTTCCTGGCAGGGGATTTCATCAACCGGAGAGATGGCCGAGTGGTTTAAGGTACACGCCTGGAAAGCGTGCGTACGGCTTCAACCGTACCGAGGGTTCGAATCCCTCTCTCTCCGCCACGAAAGAGGCCTGTCGCTTCACCTCGGCCACTATCCTGGAAGACGAGGCGCCGTGGCTACCGACGCGAATCAAATAAGATGCGCTGGGCGGTACCCGTAAATCCTGATCCGTCGTCGCATCATGATCAATTTATCCCTCTCGCATCACTTCGCCTTGAACACATCCGCGAGGAAACTCTTGGTTTCATCCCATGAAGCCTTGTCCGCCGCGGCATCATATGCAAGTGGCAAATTGAATCTGCGCCCATATTCATCGGCGTCCGGGTTGGTGAAGCTATGCTTGACCCCGGCAAAAGTCACCGCCTTGTAATTTACGCCGGCGTTGTCCATTTCCTGCCTGAACGCCGCGACCTGTTCTGCTGGAATCATGGGGTCGTCCATGCCGGTAAAGGAAATAATCCGCGCACTTACCTTACCTGGCTGTGCTGGCGTTTCTGTTGCCAGGCCGCCGTGAAAGCTTGCCACACCCTTTAAATTCTCGCCCAGGCGAGCCATCTGCAGCGCCACACTGCCACCGAAACAATAACCCAGCGCGGCGATATTTCCCGCGTCCACATTCTTCTGTTGCCGCAGTAACTTCATTGCCGATTCAAACCGCGCTTTTGCCAGTGGCAAATTCTTAGCCAACTCGCCCGAGAATTTCGCGGCCTCGTCTGGATGGTGAGCCTGCTTGCCGTCACCGTACATATCCAGTGCCAGTGCAATATAACCCATCTCCGCCAACATCATCGCGCGTTTACGCGCATAGCCGTCGTGACCCCACCATTCATGCACCACCAGCACACCGGGGCGCCTGCCTTCGATCGCATCATCATAGGCAATGTAGCCTTTCATAACGGTACCGCCGGCAGTATATGTCACCTCCTTGCCCTGTACGGCGGCTTGCACGAACGAACTGCCGAATAACAACATAGCGAATAATGGAATACTTTTCATCGTGACCTTCTGTTGAGTGGTTGAATAAATCCGTGTCCAAGAATTTTTGTAGCTCTGAGCCATCCGTCAGAATGGATGGCGGAAGAGCTTACGTCCGAGTGCAACCAAAAAAATACGGGGATCACCCGCATATTCCCCGACCCTGAGTCCCTCGGGAACCCTTGTTATTGAAGGATCCTCGTCGATACTTCTAATATTCTGCCTTCCCACCTGTAAGATTTTACAGCTATTTAAAGTTATCGTTTTGTAGTCTCATCACTTCTATTATCAATCAGCGCTAAAGACGGAAGGATGGGTATTCCCGCATGGCGCAAAAATGGATTGCCAGGCAATTGGGGCGATCCATTAATCGGGATATGAAGGTCTTGATGTCCTGAGTAGTTGGGGATCGATGCGCGATATGGGTATGGAGCATGATCCGCCGAGCCCTTCCATCCAATTCTCAATACTGACTGATCTCACAAACATTTGCTTTGCCATGGTGTGGCAGCAAAGGAAGCGCATCAACCATGGATACAAGAGTCCTGTTTCTGCGTGCACCCGATAAACGGGGGTATGCAGCACTCTTCAGCCATAAAGGGCGGTAAAGCGGTTATACGATATCGTTTTCATGCGGAATGCTTAATCAATATATTGTTTTCATGCTGAATGATCAACGCCATGCGCTGCACCTGTCCGCGGTGGATCGAGTCGTGCGCATGGTCCATATCACCCCGCTGTCAGGCGCACCGGACGTTGTGCTCGGCGTAGTTAACCTGCGAGGCCGAATCGTCCCGGTCATTAATGTCCGGCAGCGTTTTAACCTGCCGCAACGGGAAATCACCCTGAATGACCGGCTTATTTTCGCACACACCAAACAGCGCACCGTAGCACTGGCTGCAGACGCGGTGACGGACGTCGTCGAAAGTCCCGAGGAGAATCAGATTCCGGCAGAAAGTATTCTTCCAACACTCAAATACATGGCGGGGGTTAGCAAATTTAAGGATGGATTGATCCTTATTCATGATCTGGACAAATTTCTTTCTCTGGAAGAGGAAAATAGTCTGGATCTGGCGCTGGCTAGCGCTTGATGCCCGATATGCAACTCACCGTTCCCCATCTGCTGCTGTCCCGACTAAGCGAATTACTCGCCATGCAAATGGGCTTGTACTATCCGGAAAAACGCTGGAGTGATCTTGAGCGCGGAATTGCCGCCGCTGCGCCGGCGCTTGGCATGAGGAACACGGAAGCTTGTATTCATCAGCTTCTGTCCGCACCCCTGACACGTAAGCAAATCGAGATACTTGCTTGCCACCTGACTGTGGGCGAGACCTACTTCTTCCGCGAAAAAAAATGCTTCGATGTGCTCAAGGAACATATTTTCCCTGAATTAATACGCGCTTGTGCACAGGCTAACCGGCAATTGCGCATCTGGAGTGCAGGCTGCTGCACCGGGGAAGAGCCCTACTCGATCGCTATGCTTCTTGACCAATTGACTCAGCATTCCGCCGAATGGAATGCAACCATCCTTGCCACCGACATTAATCCTGTATTTCTGCAAAAGGCAGCCGAAGGTGTATATGGCGAATGGTCGTTCCGCGATACGCCACCCGCGATCAAGGAGCGCTATTTTAAACGGAGAAAAAATGGGAAATTCGAGATATTGCCGCATATTCGTAAACGAGTAACTTTTTCCTATCTGAACCTGACCGAGGATGTTTATCCCTCTCTCACCCATGGCATCCACGCGATGGACATGATCTTCTGTCGCAATGTGCTGATGTATTTCAAGCCGGAAGTGATCAAGAAAATTGGACAGAATTTCCATCGAGCACTCGGCGATGGCGGATGGCTCATCGTAAGTCCCGTGGAGGTCTCGAACAGCTTATTTCCACGGTTCAAGGCCATCACCTTCCCGGGTGCAGTTCTCTATCAAAAAAATAAAATCCCCGGATCGCAGACGAACATGCATGAGTGCATGGCCTCGACGCAAAATCCGGTGCCGAACAATACCCTATTCATGCCGGCACCCGCCTCGGGACAAATGTCCTATTTTCAGGATGGGGAAACATCCTTTGCTTTGGAAAGCGCAAAGACGGAGACCCTGTCAGCGGGAGTGAACGTAGCCGCACAACCACACAAGATACGGCAAGTTGAAACCCATCCAGTGCATCATGAACGGCATCATGCATACTACGACACAGCCCGTTCCCATGCCAACCTGGGGAAGCTTGCCGAGGCAATTGAATGGTGCGAGAAAGCAATTGCCGCCGACAAGCTCAATCCGGTAAATCATTATCTCCTGGCCACCCTGCAACAGGAGGTGGGACAGGGCGGACTGGCTGCGCAATCGCTGTTGCGGACGCTTTACCTCGATCCGGATTTTGTGCTTGCGCACTTCGCGTTGGCCAACCTGTGTCTGTCCCAGGGCCGGGCCCGCGAGGCAAAACGGCATTTTGATAATACGCTGACGCTATTGCATCGATTTCCTCCCGACGCCCTCCTGCCGGAATCGGAGGGACTGACTGCTGGTGGGCTTATTGAAATTATTCACTCCCTGGATCGATTTCACCGCACCAGACCGCGCGGATTCGAGAGGGAGAACAACGCATGAAGACGCGAGCGCCGCGAAACAACGAGTTCGTTAACTCCAGCGGGATCGGACAGGGTCTGAAAACCACAGATGTTATGCTCGCACGCATCTGGATGCCGTCTACCGATGAGACACAACGGATCTTAAAGGCGAGGGCGCTTGCGCTGGCGGAAGAACCGGCGCCGGAAAACGCCGCCGATGAAGGCATTGAGGTCGTGGAATTCATTCTCGCCGATGAACGTTATGCGATTGAATCGCACTTCATCCGCGAAGTTGCGCCCCTGGAAAGCCTTACGCCGCTTCCATGCACCCCTGCGTTTGTCCTCGGCATCATCAATTTGCGTTGGGAAATACTTCCGGTCATTGACCTCAAGAAATTTTTCGAGCTGCCGGACAAAGGGCTGACCGATCTCAACAAAGTTATCGTGCTGCAATCCGGAATAACGCTCTTCGGCATCCTGGCGGACGCCATCGTCAGTGCACGCCGTATCCTGCTGAGCGACATCCAGTCTTCGCTGCCCACGCTAACAGGTGTGCGCAAGAATTACCTGAAGGGGGTGACTCCCGAGCGGCTGGTGATCCTGGATGCGGAAAAACTCCTGACCGACGAAGGCCTTGTCGTGGAGGAGCAGGCAGATCCGTAGCACGGTCTGGCATGGAACGGGATAAAACCGCAGATGACGGCAAGAAACAAAGATCAGCAATTCCAAAAATTCTAGACCTTGAGACACGCAGGAAAACCGCAGTTTTGAGAGGGTAAACCATGACCATCAGCAAGAAAATAATCGGGGGATACATAGTCGTACTGGGACTACTCCTGCTCGTAACCAGCGTTGCCTTTTACGCTCTCAACCAGACGCAGGCGACATTCAACCGCTTCCTCAATGTGGACGAGCGTCTGCTGGAGAGCGCCAACGAACTTCGGACCGTCGTATTTGCTCAGCAGACCTATGTCCGGGGCGTTTTGCTCTATCCGGAGCTTCGCACACTGAATCAGTCCCTTCTCCAAGCCAACGGTCTCCAGTACAAGCAAATCCTGGCAAAAATGCGCCAACTGACAGGCGCTGGAGAAGGGATCGATCTCATTAACGATATGGAATCCTTGCAGGAACAACTGGAGCAAGCCCAGCAAAGCGCCGTCCGGCTCGCTCTGGAGCAGAAAAATGAAGAGGCGGTCGCCTATACCATCAAGGAGTTCCGCCCTCGCAGCTTCGCGCTCATCGAAAAAGCCAAGCATTTCTATGAGCGTCAATCGAAACTGCTGGATAAAGGAAGAGCCGATCTTGCGGAAAACGTAAGCCTTTTTACGCTCACGTTGACGGTGGTTTCGCTGCTCGCCATTCTTGTCGGCCTGATGATCGGATTTCATCTCGGCCGCACCATTACCCGCCAGCTGCGGGAAAGCATCGCTCAGTTGTCTTCGTCGTCGGCGGAAATCCTCGCCACCACCACGCAGGTTGCGTCCGGTGCAGCCGAGACCGCCGCCGCCGTGAGTGAAACCACCGCTACCGTGGAGGAGGTAAAGCAGACCGCGCAGCATGCGAGTCAGAAGGCGCAATACGTTTCCGACACTGCGCAGAAAGCTTCAAATGTGTCCCAGGCAGGCCGCCAGGCGGTAGACGAGGCTATTCAGGGGATGCGCCGCATCCAGGAACAGATGGAATCCATTGCCGGCAGCATCGTGCAACTTTCGGAGCAAAGCCACGCCATCGGCGAGATTATCGCCACCGTCAATGACCTCGCTGAGCAATCCAATCTATTGGCTGTGAACGCAGCCATCGAGGCGACCCGAGCGGGGGAACAAGGCAAGAGTTTCAGCGTGGTGGCGCAGGAGATCAAAAGCCTGGCCGAGCAGTCCAGGCAGGCGACCAGCCAGGTACGCAGGATTCTGGGCGACATCCAGAAAGCCACCAATGTTGCAGTACTTGCTACCGAGCAGGGGAACAAAGCGGTGGAAGCGGGCGTGAAACAGTCCGGCGAGACCGGTGAATCCATCCGCCTGCTATCGGCGAGCATCAACGAGGCGGCGCAGGCCGCGACCCAGATCGCGGCTTCCAGCCAGCAGCAGATGGTGGGCATGGATCAGATAGTGCTGGCCATGAACAATATCAAGCAGGCGAGCGAGCAGAACGTACTGGGCACAAAACAGGCAGAACTGGCGGCGCAGGGTCTGTATGAGATGGGCGGCAAGCTGAGCATTATGGTCAGTGGCAAGACTGCACACTAGCGGGAATGGAATCAGCGCCCATGCCGTCTAAAAACGATGAGCTCCTGAAAAGACTCCTGGTGACATTTCGGATCGAGGCGGATACTCATCTGCAGGCGATGTCTTCAGGACTGCTTGCATTGGAGAAAATACCAGCGGGCGAGCAATATACCGGTACCATCGAGACAGTCTTCCGGGAAGCGCATAGCCTGAAGGGTGCCGCGCGCGCCGTGAATCTCACGCAGATCGAGTCGGTCTGCCAGTCCCTGGAAGATGTTTTTGCGGCGCTGAAGAATAAACATCTTGCCATCTCGCCGCCATTGGTGGATCTGCTGCTCCAGGTGATAGACGCTCTTGCCGGGCTTCTGGCTGCGGATGGCAGCGTGGCCGGGAATCAAAAGCCACTGGTGGAGTCATTGAGACGGCAGCTCGATGCCGCATTAAGAGGATCATTGGCGGACTCCGCTGCGCCGCCGGACGCTCCGCCGCCGGTCCCTGTCAATGCGCCCACCGAGTCTGGCACGGGTGCCGGGATGCACACGCCGACTCCCCCTCCCAGCCTGGCATCGGCTACGGTCAGGGTTTCGGCCACAAAGCTCGATGCGGTGATGCGCCAAGTTGAGGAGTTGCTGCTGCCGCGTCTGGCGGTAAGCCAGCATGCCAAGGAGTTAAACGAAGCCATCGCGATACTCGCAGGATGGAAAAAGCAGCGGCTGCAGATTCAACCGGCACTACAGGTGGTCGATCGCGAGTTCGAGCGCAATATCAGGCATGGCGCGATTTCCCAGGGAAAATCCGAGCTCCCCAAGCTGCTCAAATACCTGGATGCCGAACAACTCCCCATGAAGATGCTGGAGGACCAGCTTGCGAGACTGCAACGTGCAGCCGAGCGCGATCAACGCATGCTGGCCGGCATGACCGATGGCTTGCGGCAGAATGTCAAGGAAATGCAGTTATTGCCATTTTCGTCGTTGCTGGGCATTTTCCCGAGATTCTCACGCGAGCTGGCCCGCGAGCAGGGCAAGAGCGTGGAACTGGTGATCAAGGGCGGTGAAATCGAAATCGACCGGCATATTCTGGAGGAGATGAAAGATCCTCTTATCCACCTTGTGCGCAATTGCATCGATCATGGTATCGGGCAGCCGGCGGCGCGCTCTGCCAAGGGCAAGCGGCCGCAGGGAACGATTACGCTGGCATGCTCGCAGAAGGACAGCGGCGCGGCCGAGGTTCTGGTAGCGGATGATGGTGCCGGCATTGATATCGCCATGATCAAGGCCGCAGCCTGCAAGCTCGGCGTCATTTCCGCCGAAGACGCGGAACGGCTCGCTGAGCCGGAGTCGGTGGCGCTGGCTTTTCAATCCGGCGTGACCACCAGCCCCATCATCACTGATATCTCAGGGCGTGGGCTCGGGCTTGCGATTGTGCGCGAAAAGATCGAATGCCTGGGGGGCAGCGTCACGGTCAAGTCAGAACCAGGTGCCGGCACCGCATTCCATATTTCGCTGCCGCTCATGCTGGCGAATTTCCGTGGCGTCCTCGTTCGCGCCGGCGGGCAATTTTTTGTTATTCCCTCGACCAGTATCGAGCGGGCGGTACGAATCATCAGTAAGGAGGTACAGACGGTCGAAAATCGTGAAACCATCCTGGTGGATGAACAGCCGGTTTCCCTGGTCCGGTTGAGCGACGTACTGGAATTGGCACGCCATGTTGCGGCGGTCGAGCCGGAGCGCCCCTCTCAAGCCCTGGTTCTTAGTTCAGGTTCCGTCCGTGTCGCTTTTCTGGTGGAAGAAATACTTGGTGAGCAGGAGGTGCTGGTCAAGGCGCTCATGCGGCCATTGGTACGCGTACGCAATGTCGCGGGTGCGAGCGTGCTGGGAACCGGCCGGGTGGCGCCTGTGCTCAATGTGCCCGACTTGCTGAAATCGGCTGTGAGGCGTCCGGCTGCGGCGCCTGGCTCCCCCCACCGGTTACCAGACAAGAAACTTGAAGGGGCGCAAGAATTATCTATTTTGGTGGTGGAAGATTCCATCACTTCGCGTATCTTGCTCAAAACCATCCTGGAGTCTGCCGGCTATCGTGTCAGTACCGCAGTGGATGGAGTTGATGGCTACACCACGCTCAAGACCGGAACATTTGATCTGGTCGTTTCCGACATTGAAATGCCGCGCATGGACGGTTTCGACCTCACGCTCAAAATACGTGCGGACAAGCAACTTGCCGCTCTGCCGGTGGTGCTTGTGACAGCGCTGGAATCGCGCGAGCAACGCGAGCGCGGGATCGATGCGGGTGCCAATGCCTATATCGTGAAAAGCGGCTTCGATCAGAGCAATCTGCTGGAGATCGTCCAGCGTCTCATCCATATTCCATCATGAGTTCCTGTTCATGATCAACGTCCTGGTAGTGGAAGACTCATCCTTGGTGCGTGAATTCCTCATCTACATTCTGAGTGCCGACCCCGACATCGCGATTGTCGCTACGGCAGGTGACGGCGAGGAAGCACTCGCCGCCGTGCGGCGCCACCGGCCCGATGTCATCATCATGGATTTCCATATGCCGAAACTGAATGGGCTGGAGGCCACGCGCCGGATCATGGAAACGAATCCCACTCCCATCGTCATGGTGAGCGGCAGCGACGACTCGGGAGAGGCTCTCACAACATTCGACGCAATGGAGGCTGGCGCACTCGCGGTGCTGCACCGCCCCGTTGGCATCGGCCATCCGGATCACAAGGCCGCGGCTCTGAATATGATACAGACGATAAAACTGATGTCAGAAGTGAAGGTAATACGGCGTTGGCCGCAAATGCGAAAGGCGGCACCACTTTCACCGCCAGCACATATGGGCTTGGTCCGTGAATCGGCACAAATACAAATTGTCGCCATAGGTGCCTCGACCGGTGGCCCGCCCGCGCTCGAAACCATCCTGAGGGCGCTACCGAAGAATTTTCCCGTGCCTGTATTGATCGTCCAGCATATCTCGACCGGCTTCGTCGGCGGTTTGGCAGAGTGGTTATCGAGATCGTCCGGCCTGGCCGTCCATGTCGCCACACATGGCGAGCTTCCACTGAGCGGCCATGTCTACATCGCGCCCGACGAATACCAGATGAAGGTGGAGCGCGGAGGAAGGATTGTTTTGACGAAAGATGAACCCGAGCATGGGCTGCGGCCTTCGGTTTCATACCTCTTTCGCGCGGTCGCAGAGGTCTATGGCTGTGATGCCATTGCCGGTTTGCTGACCGGCATGGGACGCGACGGCGCGAGGGAACTGCGGTTGCTGAAAGAGAAAGGCGCAATCACTTTCGCTCAGGACAAAGATAGCTCCGTCGTACATGGCATGCCGGGTGAAGCGATCAAGCTGGACGCAGCGATGCTCGTCCTGCCACTGGGGAAAATAGCTGCAGTGCTCCTGAATCTAGTGAATCATCAAGGAAAAATAGAGCGCGACCATGACATCCAAAATATTTGAAACCGCCAATTTCGAAATACTTATTGCCGAAGACAGCCCGACCCAGGCAGAAAAACTGCGGTATCTGCTCGAGGAAAACCGCTATATCGTTACCTCCGCACCCGACGGCAAGCAAGCCCTTGCGGCGGCCCGGCGGCGCAGGCCGGCGCTGATTATCAGCGATGTGGTGATGCCCGAGATGGATGGGTTCACGCTATGCAGCGAAATCAAGCGTGACGAGCAGCTCAAGGATATCCCGGTGATCCTGCTCACTTCGCTGTCCGACGTCCAGGACATTCTGAAGGGACTGGAGTGCGGTACCGACAATTTCATTCGCAAGCCGTACGAAGATCAATATGTGCTGGCCCGTATCGACTACCTGTTGATGAACCTGGAGTTGCGCAGGAGCCAGAAGATGCAAATGGGGATGGAAATTTATCTGGGTGGGCAAAAACATTTCATCACTACCGAGCGGCAGCAGATCGTGGATTTGTTGATTTCGATCTACGAGGATGCGATCCACATCAACAAGGAGCTTCATGCGCGGCAGCTTGATCTGGCACATTCGAATCGCTTGCTTAACGGACTTTACCGGATCGCCGAAGGTCTGAACCAGGCGACAAGCGAGCGCGAAGTCTGCGAGAAAGCGCTCGAGTATGCGATGGAATTGCCCGGAGTGCAGGCGGGATGGCTCTATCTGCGGGATAATGAAACCTTCCGGTTAGCGGCTGTGCACAACCTGCCGCCGCAGACTGCGAAGGGGCTGGAAAACCCATGCGAGTGCCGGCGCCTTTTTCTGGCGGGAGAGCTCAGCCATGCCACCAATATCATCAACTGCGAGCATCTCATCCCATGCGGAGGTGGCGCTTCCGGCCTCCGCTTCCACGCCAGCATACCGCTATGGATCGGTAACCGGAACCAGGGCATCATGAACCTGATGGGAGTAGAACAAGGCCCGTTCAAGGACGACGAATTGGAAACGTTTCACGGGGTCGGCCACCAGATAAGCGTCGCGCTGGCGCGTGCCCGGCTGCATGAACACATGGAAAAACTGGTGGATGAGCGCACCATGGCACTAACCGCGGAGATCTCCCAGCGCAAGAAGCATGAAGCCAGGATTGTTCGTCTAAACCGAATTTACAGTGTACTCAGCGGCATCAACACCACTATCGTGCGCGTCCGGGAAATAAAGGAACTATTCGATGAAGCGTGCCGCATCGCGGTGGACCACGGGCAATTTGTGTTCGCCTGGATCGGAATGTTCGATGCGGCCACACAGAATATTACACCTATGGCCAAGGCGGGCCGTGACGAGGGTTATCTGTCTCAGCTCAAATTGACTGCTTTGGTTGATGCCCCGGGAAATTCCTGGCTGATAGCGGAGGCGATCGCCCACCACAAGCCGGCTATTTGCAATGATCTCGCCGCCGACGAGCACATGCGGATCCGGTATGCCGCGGCACTGGAACGCGGCTATCATTCCAAAGTAGCCCTGCCTCTAATCCTGGATGACCAGCTCGTGGGCACCTTCGTGCTCTACGCGCCGGAAACAGAGTTCTTTGACGAGGAGGAAATGACCCTGTTGACCGAAATGGCGGGCGATATTTCATTTGCGATGGATCACCTGAAAAAAGAGGAGCGCATTAATTATCTTGCTTTTTTCGATGCCGTGACCGACCTGCCGAACCGCGCGCTGTTTCTCGACCGGGTCAATCAGCGAATCAACACGATCCACCATGATCACAAGGCAATTTCAGTGATTGTCCTCGATCTTGAGCGCTTCAGCAATGTCAATGAATCGCTCGGGCACCAGGCAGGGGACAGCCTGCTATGCCAGCTTGCACACCGCCTGAAGCAGGTACTTGCGGAAACAGATATCCTGGCTCGTCTCTCGGCGGACTATTTTGCCGTCGCCATAACGCACGAACAAGAAAGTACGGACATTGCCCACGTTCTGGAGAAAATTCTCTTCGGGATCCAGCATCAGCCTTTCCTGATCGACGGACATGAATTACGCATTTCCGCCAGAGCGGGCACTTCGTCTTATCCTGCTGACGGCCAGGATACCGACACTCTGCTACGCAACGCTGAAACGGCACTGAAAAAAGCCAAGCTTTCCTGCGACAAGCACCTGTTTTACGCTCCTGAATTCAACACCCGCGTTACAGAGAAGCTGAAGCTCGAAACCAAATTGCGCCGAGCACTGGAACAAGAACAGCTGGTACTGCACTACCAGCCCAAAATTGATTTGGCAAGCGGACAAATCAGCGGACTGGAGGCACTGATGCGCTGGAAGGACCCCGATAATGGCCTTGTACCGCCGGTAGACTTTATTCCCCTGCTCGAGGAAACCAGGATGATTCTTGAGGCGGGACGGTGGGCATTGGGAAAAGCGATCTCGGATTCCAAGAAATGGGAGGGCATGGGACTCAATCCACCCAAGGTAGCCGTCAACGTCTCGCCAGTTCAATTACGGCAAAAGGATTTTGTCGGCATGGTAACGAGTGTGATAAACGGTGCTCAAAAGGTGACAATCGGGTTGGAACTCGAGATTACCGAGAGTGTAATCATGCAGGACATAGAAGCCAATATCCAGAAGCTCAGGATCATTCGCGATATGGATATCGAGGTCGCGATAGACGATTTCGGCACCGGCTATTCCTCGCTCAGTTATATTGCCAAGCTGCCTGTCAATGTTCTGAAAATCGATCGGGCTTTCATCACCAATATGACCACCAACCGTGACGACCTAAGCATCGTTTCCGCCATTATCTCCCTGGCGCACTCCCTGAATCTGCGCGTGATCGCCGAGGGAGTGGAAACCACTGAGCAGGCAGATCTTTTGCGCTTGCTCAAATGCAACGAGATGCAAGGCTATCTATTCAGTCCCGGTGTTCCCGCGGAGAAAATCGAAGAATTTCTCCGTCAGAAAAAGTCATTCCCCGCGTGAGGGTAGGCCCGCCGGATATGGGTTACCGCAAGCCGCGCTATCAGAATGGGTTATGGCGTCAAGGGCCCAGGGACCGCCGACTTTCGGCATCAAAAGAATAACGCAGCACAATGCCGCCCCGTTCTTCTGCTGTCAAATAATCGTATTTCCATCCATTCTGATTCTGGTACTGAATGACTCACCAGAAAGCATTGACTTTTTCATGACGAGATCTAAACTGACTTTATCCTGCTGCTCATTGCCAGGACGTTTATACCGAGGATAAAGAGGATAAAGCCATGATCCGTAATCCTATTGATATTGCCACCCGCGTCAGCCCCAACCTGTCGGCACTCATCGAAAGCCGGGTCAACGATCCGGATGCCGAGCAACCCATAACACTCGCAACGGTACGCACTTTTGTTGCCGGCTTGCTACCCGCTGCATTCACGGAAGTGGAACAACTGCACCACTTTGATATTGACGCATCGTTACTTGACGAACTGGATGCGCTGATCGAGGAGTATGGGGAAGACGCACTTGCCATCGATTTTGCGCAGAACACCGCCAGCGAACCGCTTTCGCGGGTAATCGATGCAGTGATAAACGACGAGAACCGGCAAAACCCGCCCACCCTCGAAACGATAAGAGAAGCCATTGCCTCGGGCCTGCCTGCCAGGCTGGTCGGCGATGGTGTACTGGAGGATGACGAAGACGACGCCCTGCTTGGGGAAATTGAAGCACTGATCAGGCGCTATGGCGCCGACTCGCTGGCAGAGGAGTTTTTACGCTACGAGTAAGTATACGAGGCGGCGCGGCTTAAAAGGCGTTTCCTCGTAGAGCAACATCCACGAATGCATCAATCTCGATTTTCAATTCCTTCCGGTCGATCAGCCCTTCCACGAGGTGGTCAGGCAGATCGTAGCCGGACGCTCCGGTAATCAGACCCATAATCATGCCCCGGTGCACGTTGTCCCCGCCTGCGTTGGCGTTCGCCAGAAGGGACGCCTCGATCCCGAGATTATGTTTTACGATGAGATACAAGAGGAGTGGAAGGCCATGCTCCGGGTAGCAGGCCGTCGCAAGAAGATGACGGACAACTTCTGGCTCTGCGTGCTGCCGGGCTAACTGAAATACCTCATAAGGCGCGTCATTGAGTCTTACATGAAGTTGCCACATCTCGGCTTTCGGAATATTGCCGGGACCGCCATGCTCGCGATAGGCGGTGAAGAGTTCCTCGCCGGTAATCTGCGGTGTGCGCAGGGATCTGGCATACACAGAGATCACTTCAACCGGGTCGATACCTTTCACCAGTGAGTTCAGGAGGGGAACCAGAATGCCCAGCGAACTGGCTGCGTTTTCCGACCTGTGGGTGAGACACTGATGCTCTACGGCAAACCCCAGTCCCTGATAGGCGCTTTCAACCAGCATGGTGAGAACCAGGGGCCGTACCAGCGCGCCATGCGAGCCGATGGACCATATGTTGCGTTGCAGTTCCGCGCATGCGTGGGGCGGCAGGCCTCGGGAATAATTCTCGAACCAGCGTCGAAGATAGATTTCCGTATAAGGGTCGCGGTTTTCACCCGGCGTGGTGAGATATTTCACAAACGCTTCGAGAAAGTCTTGCGGATCATAGCGGCCAGCACGTATCACCGAACGCAACAGCACACGGACCAGATGAGCACCAAGTGTATTCTCTCCCGCTTTCAATCCATCGTGGTAATGGAAACGATCCTCCAGGCGGGGAACGCGATTGCCGTGCTCACTCTCGCGCTCCAGAGATCCGATTGCCAGATCACTATAGCTGGTGTCATAGAAACGGGCATGCGCGTGAAGAATGTCATAGCAGCGGCCAAGGCGATTTGCGGTTTCAATATCAGGATGGTACGTCATGCCCACCATGAAGCTTTCAGGGTGCGGGTGGGGTGGTGGTTCGTATCCACGAATACCGCCGTCAAAGTATTGCCGGACATTTTTCAGGCTGTAAAACCAGTGTGCTGGCATCGCCAGCGCGTCGCCTATGAATAACCCCCATAATGCGTTGCGCATGCGCCTTGCGCGAGACTCAGCCGTGCTTGTGTAATGATTCATAGATTTAGATTCTTAAGGAACCTCTGAGTAAGTTTTCGTGTTGCACGTTGCCGGCAGACTAAGGGATCCGCTCGGAAATTCCTCAAGATGTGCTATACGGATTTCCATGATAAATTGCCAGAATCCTGATGTCCAATCGTCCCAACCTGCTCAAACCAGGCCAGCATTACGTAACCATCCGCTACGGCGAATAATATTACTCAGGACAACGTTACTGTTATCAGACAAAGAAAAAAACGACATACTCATGATCACTGAAATTCAAGCCATGCATGTCACTGCATGGATATTAAGTATCGACATGCACGTGGTGATCAAATCATACGTAATTCGTTGCTGACCACACCATAAGAATATTTATTTCAATTGCAATTCGAAAGTGAAACCATGAAATAGAGGTGGCATCGGATGTCATGAAAATCCACCAGCTTACTGTTGAACAAGCCTATGCGAGCCTGCACAGCAGCCTCATCGGATTGCCTGAGCATGAGGCACGCAGAAGGTTGCAGGAATACGGGCCAAATCGTGTGGAGGAGGTTCGCGAAGAGAGCCTGCTACTGAGTTTCGCCAAAGAATTTACCCATTTTTTCGCACTGATCTTATGGCTCGCCGCAATGCTGGCTTTCGTCGCCGAATGGAACGAACCGGGGCAAGGCATGGCCATGCTTGGCTACGCCATCATTGGTGTGATCCTGATCAACGGCGTGTTTTCATTCTGGCAGGAATACCGTGCGCATAAAGCAGTGGTTGCGCTGCGCAATCTGCTACCCCATCAAGTAAAAGCCATGCGCGACGGGGCTCTCAGGCAAATACCGGCGGCTGAATTGGTGCCAGGGGACGTAATCCTGCTGGCGGACGGCGACGCTGTCCCGGCTGATTGCCGCTTGCTCGAGGCATTCGGCGTACGCGTAAACAATGCCACGATTACCGGTGAATCACTGCCCCTGGCGCGTAATTCCGAGCGCTCCAGCCAGGACGAAGCGCAGAACAGTCGCAATGTGTTGCTCGCCGGCACCACCATGGTGTCGGGAGAAGCGAAGGCACTCGTATACGCCACTGGCATGCATAGTGAGTTCGGCAAGATCGCACATTTGACCCAGGTGACGGGTGCAGCCCTGTCGCCTCTGCAAGTCGAAATCATGCGCCTCAGCCGTTTCATCGCGACGCTCTCGGTGCTCATCGGCGTGGTGTTTTTCTTGATTGGTTTATGGCTGGGTTTACCTTTCTGGCAGAACCTAATTTTCGCCATTGGCATAATCGTTGCCAATGTCCCGGAAGGGTTGCTACCCACGGTGACCCTGGCGCTGGCCATGGCCACCCAGCGCATGGTGAAAAGGAACGCGTTAGTATGCCATCTGCCGGCAGTGGAAACCCTGGGCTCCACCACGGTGATCTGTACCGACAAGACCGGAACGCTGACGCAGAACCGCATGACGATTGAAAAACTTTTTTTGTCCGGGAAATTCTACCTGCCCGCGGATATTGCACAGTTGCGCGACAGTCCACTGTTTGCCGTCGCAATGTATTGTCATAACCTGAAACAAAGCGAGCATGAGGGCAAGCAGGTCTTGCTCGGCGATCCAATGGAAGTCGCTTTGCTTGAACTGGCGCGCATGGCAATCTCGGCGCATCCAGATCACAAGCGTATTGATGAAATTCCCTTCGATACCGACCGTAAGCGCCTCTCGCTGCTGTACAAAACACCCGGCGGCAACATGCTGTACTGCAAAGGCGCACTGGAAACCGTGCTGCCACTGTGTCGCGACATCCATCTGAACGGCAGGATACAGACTCTGGATGACCCCTATCGACAGCGTTTGTTCCAAGCCCAGGAAAGCATGGCGGAAGAGGGGCTGCGCGTGCTCGCCTTGGCTTATCGCCGAAGCGTTCCAGGCACCGCGCGTGAACGCTTGGAGGAAGAACTGATTTTATGCGGACTGGTTGGGATGGAAGATCCACCACGAGCAGAAGTTCCCGCAGCAATTGCTCGCTGCCGCGCAGCGGGCATCAAGGTGATCATGGTAACGGGAGATCACCCGCACACCGCCCGAGCCATCGGTCGCGAAATTGGGCTGACCCAAACCCCGCTTATCATTGTTGGCGATGAATTGCGGCGTATGTCACAAATCCAGCTGCAATTGGCACTTGATGCAGAGGAAATAATCTTCGCCAGAGTGGGTGCGGACCAAAAAATGCGCATCGTGCAGGCGCTGAAAAAGAAAGGCGAAATCGTGGCGGTAACCGGCGACGGTGTCAACGACGCACCGGCGTTAAAAGCGGCGGATGTCGGCATCAGCATGGGCATCTCCGGCACCGACGTCGCCAAACAATCTGCCGATATTATTTTGCTCGACGATAATTTTGCCAGCATCGTCGCAGCAATCGAGGAAGGGCGAGCGGTGTTCGAAAACATCCGTAAGTTCATGACGTACATTCTCACCTCGAATGTTCCCGAGCTCATCCCTTATCTGGCTTTCGTGCTGTTTAAAATTCCGTTGCCACTCACCATTGTGCAAATCCTCGCGGTTGACCTCGGCACCGACATGCTTCCGGCACTGGCGCTGGGCGCTGAAGCACCCCGTGACGACGTAATGCAGAGACCGCCGCGTGCGCGCAGCGAACGGCTGCTGCATTGGCCGCTACTGTTGCGCGCCTATCTTTTCCTCGGCTTGCTTGAAGCAGCGGCGGCGATGGCAGCGTTCTTTTATGTACTACACAACGGCGGCTGGTACTACGGGCAGATACTGGCTCCCGACAGCACACTTTATTTGCAAGCCACTACTGCATGCCTATCGGCCATCATTGTGATGCAGGTGATGAACGTATTTATTTGCCGTCATCCCCGAGAATCAGTTTTCCGCTTCGCCTGGTTCGGCAATCGCCTGCTGCTGCTGGGTATTGCATTAGAAATTATCTTGATCCTGCTCATTGTTTACATGCCGCTAGGCAATAGTCTCTTCGGAACCACGCCTATAGGCGTTGATGTCTGGCTATACGCCATTCCCTTCGGCGTTGCCATGCTCGCCCTGGATGAATTGCGCAAGGCGCTGCTGCGGCGATTCACGAAATAATAGCTGTCTCTCGCCTATTGCGTATTATTATGGATTGACCCATCGCGGCAGGGCTGTTCATCCGTGTATCTTTTTTCTAAATCGTGATAACGCCGCGTATAAGTGGCATAACAATTAAAGCCCTGCCGTGATCAAAATTCGTAAGCGCTTGCGTTTTCCGCATTGTGTGCCTGGAGGAAAAAATGGAGATGATTCATCCTGGCAAGCAGGTGTACCAGGAACATCAGCTTCGCTACGGCGATCATGGTGAAAGCAGGTCCATCCATATGTCTATGGGTTAAGCACGCGCGCCGCATCCAGTTCGTTAGCCAGTATTTGCAACGCTGCGGAAATGACCACCGGGTAAGGTGCGGCCATCTCAAGTGTCGTCATCGCTTTCGGTAGACGAGCATACTCTGCCAATGTCCGTTGGCGTATTTGGTCCAGCGTAGCATGGGCATGGATGCGGCGGCCGGCCCGCATAATAGGCATGAGAAGCGGTTGACCATCATGAGGATCATTCTCCTCCAACGCTACCACGTCACCAATCATGCAGCCATTCGCGCTATAGCTGCGGTATACCTGCTTTCTTCCGGGCCACGTGGCCTTTCCCTCCGAACGTTTGCGGCGTGGTTTGCCGCCATATTCTTGCAGCTTGTAGGCGCAATCCAGCGAAGGCGCATCGCTTGAGACATCCAGCGCTGTCCCTACGCCGAAACCATCTATCGGCGCGGCGGATGACAGTAAGTCACGCAGCCGGTATTCATCCAGATTACCGCTGGCAAAAATCGTCGTCTTCTCCAGTCCGCCTTCGTTGAGTATTTGGCGCACGCATCGGGCATGCGCCGCGAGATCGCCGCTATCCAGCCGCACGCCCTTGATGCCGATGCCTTCCCCGCGAAGCTTTCTGGCCAGGGCTACGACCTTGGTTGCGGCGGTCTCCGTATCATAGGTATCGATCAGTAGAGTCGCTCTATCGGGGTGGCAGCGTGCAAAATGTTCAAACGCAGTGGCTTCATCCTCATGCGCCTGGATGTAGGAATGGGCCATGGTGCCGAACAGCGGAATTCCATACAGCGTGCCGGCCAGCACGGTGGCGGTGCCGGAGAATCCGGCCAGATAGCTCGCCCGCGCCGCAAGCAGTCCGGCCTCCGCCCCATGTGCGCGGCGCATGCCAAAATCCACCAGCAGCTTGTGAGGCGCCACCATCACCAGGCGAGCCGCCTTGGAGGCAATTAACGTCTCGAAATGCAGCAGATTCATGATCCGTGACTCGACCAGTTGGGCTTGTGGCAGCGGGGCGGTTATCCGCAGAATAGGTTGATCCGGAAAAAATACGGTACCTTCGGGCATGGCATGAACGTCGCCATTGAAACGGAATTTTTCCAGGTAGGCAATGACCGCAGGCGGGAAACGCGGGGTAAGCCAAGCCAGTTCTTCCGGTGAAAATTTCAGGTTTTCAAGAAAATCAAGGGCTTGCTCCAGACCAGCCGCAACCATGAAATTCCGCCCCGGCGGCAGCTTGCGAACGAAAAACTCAAATACCGCGCGCTCATCCATGCCTTGCTCAAGATAGCTCTGCAACATCATCAGCTGATAATGGTCAGTCAAAAGAGGGCTGGAAAGCGGATTCATGCCCGGAGTGCCTTGAAGCAGATTAGAATCGCGCCAAGACGCACCATTTCCTCAAGTGCGTGACTATGATTCGAATTTATGTCCATGGCACATATCGCGTCGTTGAGCGCAAAGACGGTGTAGTGATACTGCAGGGCATCCTTTACGGTATTGAGTACGCAGTACTCCGCGGAGATACCGCCGATAAATAGACGACGAGCATCGGAAGATTGCAGTAAAGCATTGAGTTCGGTATCCGTAAAGCCGGAATAGGCGTCTTTTTCCGGAGTGACAGCCTTGGAAATGATGTGTGTATCGGGAGGAAGTTCAAGGCTTGCCGGGAATGCCGCGCCCGGCGTTGACGCAATGCAGTGCGGTGGCCACGGCCCTCCCTGTTGCAGGAAGGAGCAGTGATCCGGGGGATGCCAATCGCGAGTGGCGAAGATGGGTAAGCCATGGCCATGAAAAAGTGCAAGGTAACGATTGAGTACCGGTATGACTTCGTCGCCATTGGGTACGGCAAGGCTGCCGCCGGGAAGAAAATCGTTCTGGACATCCACGAGAATCAGGGCGTCACCTGCGGCAAGCCCGCCCTTCATGAATCCGTCATTATTCATGGAAGTTGTTGCTCATTTGGGCGGTAAAGAACTGAAAACTTCTCGACTCCTGAAGCAGGGCCGGCCGTCAACGTACTCCAGTACCGGGAGCGTTCCGTCAGCCGGGCTTCATAATCCGGCTGGTGCCGGAGAATGGTGACTGAATGCACCGCTCCCCATTCCTCATTCTGCTTTTCCTTTTGTGGTGTGATGTTTGCCGGTGCTCACGCGCTTCGCCTGAAAACCCTCGCTGCCAATATCCTCCAGGAACTGTACCTCGCTGCCTGACTCCAGTTTGTCAAAGTTATTTTCAGCGAGGTTATCACGATGAAAATATAATTCTTCCCCGTCGGGTGTCTCGATGAATCCATACCCTTCCTCCGCAATCAAGCGCACCACCTTGCCGCGCACGACTGGCGCGTGCGCCTTGATGTCGCCACGCTGACGGCGGCCATAGTCTTCCAGCTGACGCTTTGCAGCATCGAAGGCATCGCGCAATGCGACATACACATCCTCATCCGCCTCGCGGTTAACGACCAGTTCTTTTCCCGGCACGGTGATATCGAGGCGCACGTTGAACATGCGTCCCTGATGTTTATGTTTGTGAGGGATTTCGATTACCACCCGGCATCCCATGATATGCGGATAGAACGTCTCGAGTTTTTCTGCTTTTTGCCGGATATGACTTTCCAGTGCCTCAGAATGGGGAACGTCGCGTGTAGTGATTTGCAGTGAAAATTTCATGACTATATCCTCTCTATGATTCATATTGATGCAGTCCATCATGTGAAGCTGGACGGCATGATTTCATAATGGAACTCCTTATGATACTGCGTTGATCCGGGGCCTATGCGCCACGAATCAGTAATACGGGTATATGCGCCGTACGAACGACTCCTTCGGCCACACTGCCGAATAGAACGCGACTGAAACCGGAACGGCCGTGGGTACCGATTACGATCAGGTCGGCTGGCCAGTGCCCGGCTTCTTCCACTATTACGCTGGGAATCCGCTCGCCATGCGCTTCAAGCAGATTTATTTCCGCATCCAGGCCTGCCAATTGCGCCACCATTTGTGCGTGCGCCAGTACTTTCTTGCCGCTGCTCCTTAATGTTTCCTGCATTTCAGCGTAGTTGATGTAACTGCCGCTATCCAGTAAAGGCATATCCTCCACAACGTGCACCAGTTCCAACTGAGCGCTTTGCTGCCGGGCGATCCTGATGGCTTCCTGTAGCGCGCGATCAGAAGTTGTACTGCCATCAACAGGTACCAGAATATGTTGATACATGATGTCTCCTGAAGGATTATCCCTTAATACACACTTTTGGTCGAAGAAAAGCGACTCGGCGCGCGAGCCCTGCTTGTTCCGTTGCTTCCGCAACCAAATCGACGTCTTTATATGCGCTTGGAGCCTCCTCCGCCACTCCCCGCATAGAACGAGAGCGAATCAGTATGCCCTGTTGCGCCAGTTTGCTGATCAGCTCGCGGCCCTGCCAGCGTGCCGATGCCTTGTTGCGGCTCATGGCGCGGCCCGCGCCATGACTTGACGAGGCGAACGCCTGATTTCCGCTGGCACCGGCCAGAATATATGAGCCGGTGCCCATGCTTCCACCGATGACGACTGGCTGGCCTACTGCACGGTAGCGTTCCGGCAACATGGCATGACCCGGACCGAATGCGCGCGTCGCACCTTTGCGGTGCACATGGAGCAGTCTGTCCTTGCCGTTTATTTCGTGGGTTTCCACCTTGCAGGTGTTGTGCGAAACGTCGAACAAGGTTTCCAATTCCGCATGAGGATAAGCTTTCGCGCAAGCGATGCGTGTCAGATGGGTCAGAATCTGCCGATTGGCGAGCGCACAATTGATGGCGGCATTCATCGCGCCGATGTATTGCCGGCCTTCGGGAGATTTGATCGGTGCGCAAGCCAGTTCCCGGTTAGGTAAGCCAAGCCGACTGGCCGCCTTGGCCAGCATAATGAGGTAGTCGGTACCGATTTGATGCCCCAGGCCGCGCGAGCCGCAGTGTATCGAGATTATAATCTGGCCTTCATGCAGGCCAAAAGCCGATGCGGCATCCTCATCATGAATTCGCTCCACCACCTGCACCTCAAGGTAGTGATTGCCTGAACCCAGCGTGCCCATTTCTCCGCGCTGGCGCTTCTTGGCCAGTTCCGATACATTATCTGGAATCGCGCCGGCAACACGACCGCGCTCCTCTATGTATTCAAGATCCGCGGTGTTGCCATAACCCTGCCGCACGGCCCAGTGCGCACCATCCTGAAGTACCTGATCGAGCTGCGCCGGATTCAATTTTATGTCTCCTTCCTCCCCTACGCCAGCGGGAATCGCTCGGAACAGGATGTCTGCAAGCGCCGTTAGGCCTGGCGTGGCGTCATGCAAATCAAGATTACTGCGCAGGCACCGAATGCCGCATGAAATATCGAAGCCCACGCCTCCGGCGGAGATTACACCTCCCTGTTCAGCATCGAACGCAGCGACACCCCCTATGGGAAATCCGTAACCCCAGTGCGCATCCGGCATGGTCATGGCGGCACCAGCCAAGCCAGGCAGAGAAGCGACATTGCCAATTTGCTCCAGCACTTTATCATCCATGCTGGCCAGCAAGGGCGCGGTACCGTAAAGCAGCACTTCCGCGCGCTTTTCGCCCGGCCGGAGGGGAAAGCTCCAGAGGTAGGGTTGCAGCTGGCGTAACTGGGTCAGATCCATCTCATACGTCCACAACGCAGCGCGCTTCCCATCCGGACCCGGATTGCTTCACCGAAAGCATCGTCAGAGTTGCCCCCTTTACCTCAACGCCGCGCTCCATTCCGGCATACCACTTTTCGCCCGATGCTTCGGCCCGCCACCGATTGCCAATGTGCCGCACATGGAAGCGGCTGAAAACCATTCCCAGTTCACGCGACTTACCCAGCAACAGATTGAGCCATGTGACAAAGGCAAACTCGGAGTCGGTTTCTTCAAACTCGAACGTTACCGTAGACGTTGGTTGCACTGCGTCAAGATTGGTGACGATGGCAAATAGCGCTTGCGCTCCAGCCTCAAACGCTTGCTCGACAGTTGAGCCGCACCCGATAATGCCGACATCGGCATCATGCTCGAAATACCGTGAAGATTCGGCTGTCACAGGTCGATTCTCTTCCGCTTCGATCAAAACCATGATTTCATTATAGTAGCTTTAAACGAACTTGTTGGTTGGACCCGGCGCGAGCGTAAATCGGGCAGGGACTGCCGCTCTGGACCCTATTGGACCATTCCCGGGATATACTAAACTTTGATGGGGAGCAAAATGGTCCTTTCCACGTCTGCCCCAGGCAGCATGGCTGCATAAATAAAGATCGACGGGAAAATACGCATGCCGAGTCATAATGCCGACATTGCTGCGATCTTCGAGGAGATTGCCAGCCTGCTCGAGATCCAGGGAGCGAATCCGTTCCGTATACGTGCTTACCGTAATGCAGCGCGCACCATCGGCGAGCTTTCTACGGAAGCATACTTGCTCGTGGAAAAGAATGATGACCTGACACGCTTCCCGGGCATTGGTCACGATCTTTCCGCCAAAATAAAGGAGATTGCCTTTACCGGCCACTGCAGCTTACTGGACCGTCTGCACACGGAACTTCCCCCCGCTGTTACTGAACTTCTGAAGGTACCCGGTCTTGGCCCCAAACGGGTAAAGCATCTTTATCAAGATCTGGATGTGCGGACTGTCGAGCAACTCTATTGTGCCGCACGCGACGGCCGCATTCGTACTCTACCCGGCTTTGGCGAAAAGACCGAACTGAATATCCTGCAGGCCATTGAAGCACATACCCATCCTGTACGCCGGTTCAAGCTGGCGGTGGCGGCACAATATGCCGAGGCGCTACGATCATACCTGGGAGCAGTGCCTGGCGTTACACAGGTAACTGTTGCGGGCAGCTTCAGGCGCATGCGCGAGGCCGTTGGAGATCTCGATATTGTGGTTGCGGCAACACCGGATAGTGCTGTCATGCAGCATTTCATTGCCTATGACGAAGTTGCCGAGACGCTGGCGGCGGGTGCCACACGCGCCAGCATCATTCTCAAATGTGGTATCCAGGTCGATCTGCGCGTCGTGGCCCAGGAAAATTACGGCGCTGCCCTGCACTACTTCACCGGTTCCAAGGCACATAGTATCGCGGTCCGGCAGATTGCTCAGAAGCTCGGACTCAAGATCAACGAATACGGCGTGTACCAAGGGAAAATCCGTATTGCGGGCGAAAGCGAGGAATCGATCTATCATGCTGCCGGCCTGTCTTATATCCCGCCGGAACTCCGTGAAAACCGGGGTGAGATTGCGGTGGCGCGTGTTGGACGTCTGCCGCAGTTGGTGGAACTCGGCAATCTGCGGGGCGACCTGCACGTCCACACCAAAGCTACAGACGGCCATAACACGCTACGCGAAATGGCGCTCGCCGGCCAGTCGCATGGTCTGGAATACCTCGCCATCACAGACCATTCGCGCGGTCTTGCCGTCGCGCGCGGTCTCGATCCAGGGCGGCTGGCGCGCCAATGCATGGAAATCGATGCACTTAACGAAGAACTGGAAGGCATTACTTTGCTCAAGGGGATAGAGGTGGATATCCTGGAAGATGGCAGCCTCGACCTGCCGGATCATGTCCTTGCGCAACTCGACCTGGTCGTGGGTGCGGTACATAGCAAATTCGAGCTTTCGCGCGCCAGGCAAACCGAACGCATACTGCGCGCCATGGAACATCCTCATTTTACGATGCTTGCGCATCCTGCCGGACGACTCATCCAGCAGCGCGCACCCTGCGACGTAGACATGCCACGCATTATTCGTGAAGCCGGGCGCCGAGGTTGCTTCCTCGAACTCAATTCCCATCCAGACCGTCTTGATCTCATTGATATCTATTGCCGAATGGCCAAGGAAGAGGGAGTGCTGGTTAGCATCAATTCCGATGCGCACAGTACTTTCGAGTTCGACAACCTGCGCTTCGGCATCGGGCAAGCACGCCGTGGCTGGCTGGAAAAGCAGGATGTACTCAATACTCGTCCACTCAGCGAGATTCGTGCACTCATCAACCGAACGATGTAGACCACGGCAGTTAAACTTTATCTGTTAACCGGCTGCATAGCGAAAAAAATTGAAAAAATGCCTAAGCCACCTATACTTCAAATAGGTTCCAACTTACCAATTTTGTGCGAACGAATGTTAACTCGACCTAGTGGGAGATTGTCATGGTTTTTGCAAACCGGATTGCAGCCGCCAAACAACTCGTTGCGGCTCTTTCCGAATACCGGGACAAACACCCGCTAGTACTGGCGATTCCAAGAGGTGCGGTACCGATGGGGAAAATTATTGCCGATGAGTTGAACGGTGAACTGGATGTGGTATTGGTGCGCAAACTGCGCGCGCCCGGGAATCCGGAATTCGCCATTGGTTCGGTCGATGAAAGCGGTTGGGTGTATCTTGCCGATTATGCCTCGCAAGTGGGGGCGGACAAGGAATACATCAGGAATGAAGTTTCCACACAACTGGAAACGATACGGCAGCGCCGATCTGAATATACTCCCATCCGGCGGCCGATTGATCCCGCCGCACGCATAGTCATCGTAATCGATGATGGACTCGCTACCGGTTCGACCATGCTTGCGGCACTGCATGCGCTCAGGGCGAAACAACCCGCTGAGTTGGTGTGCGCAGTACCGGTGGCGCCCCCCGATACACTGGAAAAGGTGAGCGGGAATGCCGACCGCGTAATATGCCTTTCGACACCCAGAAACTTCAGTGCGGTCGCACAATTTTACATGGATTTCCCCCAAGTGACGGATGAAGAGGTTATTACCATTCTCGCTACTTCCGGCCAAGCTCACTGACGCAGTTGCAAGTTCTGGCGGACGGCCGGGTGAAAGAACCGAAGCGAAAAGTGACTGGGTAAGGACAGATTCCGAATTGATGATCAGACGCTAAGGCGCTGAGTCTTTATAACCCTCCTCACAGGGCTGACAATATTCTGTCCGCAAATGTTCTATCCTCACGTTCCCACTCCCCAGCGATAACGGCTAAGGGTTAACAGTTACAATAGCACTTTTATTCAGGATAATTTCAGTGCAATCCCACGTTGTTGCCAGAGCTTTTCTCCCGCTATACATGCTGGACCGACTATCTCTGAAGAATGCGGTCTCGCTCCACGTTGCGCCGGTTCGATAACTAAGTCCAAATTAATGCTGGAACTGCGTCATATTGGCAAAGCGTATGCGAACGGGCTGCGGGTGCTGACCGATTTATCCTACACCTTTGGTGCCGGCGAATATGTGGCGATAATGGGCGAATCCGGAGTCGGCAAATCGACGCTGTTGAATCTGATTGCTGGTCTGGACACTCCGGACGCGGGTGAAATACTGATTGACGGCATCGCCATGTCGTCATTGGATGACGATGCGGCAACCCGGTTGCGACGCAAGGCGTTTGGGTTTGTCTTTCAGGCATTTCATATTCTGCCGCACCTGACGCTGGGTCAGAATATCGCTCTGCCCTTATTGCTGAATGGCATCTCGGGTGAGCGTGGTCAAGAACGAGCCGGGCAAATGCTGGATGCGGTCGGCTTGCACGGCAGGGGACAGCATTTTCCGCGCGAGCTATCCGGGGGCGAGATGCAGCGAGTCGCTATCGCCCGTGCATTGGTACATCGCCCTAAACTGATCCTGGCCGATGAACCGACCGGCAATCTTGACCCGGACACCGCGCATGACATACTCATGCTAATGCGCGCGGAAATCAAGGCGAATGGCGCATCCGCCATCATCGTCACGCATTCGCACGCAGCCGCGGCAACGGCCGACCGGGTGCTGATACTGACAAAAGACGGGCTCCATCCAGCGGATTCGGCAGATTCGCATCAAAGCAGATGACGAAGTGGGCAGATGGGGGCACGTTGTTGCGCTGGTTGCTGCTGGGCGAATGGAAGGCACATCTGACGCAGGCCGCCGTCGCTGTCACTGCAATCGCACTTGGGGTAGCGCTCGGGTTTGCGATTCATCTGATCAATAGCGCTGCCTTCAACGAATTTTCCGCCGCAGCCAAAAGTCTCTCCGGCCAATCCGATCTGCAGGTGCGCGGTACTCAGGCGACCTTCGCCGAGTCACTTTACCCGGCTCTGGCGGAGCATAGTAACGTCGAGCTTGCCAACCCGGTTTTGGAGCTCGATGTCGTTGTCCGCGACAATCCGGAAAAACGGAAAAATGCCACCTTGAAAATTCTCGGGCTCGATATTTTTCGTGCCGCGGATATCGCGCCTGACCTGATCGGCATCCCGGCGGAAGACAGGTTGTTCGATATCCTAGCGGACGATGCCATTTTTCTCTCCCCTGCTGCAATGGAATGGCTGGGGGTAAAGCGGGGTGACTCCCTGCCGTTGCGGGTGGGAACGCAAACCATCACGTTGCGTGTCGCGGGCGGTCTGGTGCGAACCCGCGCGGGACAACGTATCGGAGTCATGGATATCGGTGCGGCGCAGTGGCGTTTCCAACGTATCGGTCAATTGTCGCGCGTTGAATTGAAGCTGATGCCAGGCATCAATCACGAAGCGTTCAAAACGACGCTGGCGCGAGAGTTGGGTGCACGATACGTTGTGACGGAAACCGCGGACCAGGAAGCGCGTGTCGCCAATATGTCGCGCGCCTATCGAGTCAACCTGAACATGCTGGCCCTGGTGGCACTGTTTACAGGCGCATTTCTGGTTTTCTCCACGCAGATGCTGTCGGTCGTTCGGCGGCGTCACCAGTTTGCGTTGCTGCGGGTGCTCGGATTAACGCCCAAACAACTGCTGGGACAGGTTTTATTGGAGGGAGCAGTCCTTGGCGCCATTGGTTCCTTATTCGGTCTTGCCCTGGGCTACGCGATAGCGGCGGCCGCGCTCAATGTTTTCGGTGGAGACCTGGGAGGAGGGTTTTTCCCCGGAGTACAACCGAGTGTGCATTTTGATCCCATCGCGGCCGTGATCTTTTTTACGTTGGGATTGGGCGTCACCTTGTTGGGCAGCGCAGCCCCCGCTTGGGAAGCGGCAAATGCCCATCCGGCGCCTGCACTCAAGTCGGGGAGCGAAGATGCCGCGCTCTCGAAACTGGCTACACCCTGGCCCGCCCTGGCCTGCCTTGCATTGGGGGGCCTACTCACGCAACTGCCACCGATTCTTGACTTACCGGTCTTTGGCTATCTCGCAGTGGCCTTGTTGCTGATTGGCGGCATTGCACTCATGCCGCGCCTTTCAGCGTTCGTTTTCTCCGCCGTATTTTCCGCGGTAACCCGGCGCACATCCGATGCCGTGCCGACGCTGGCGCTGGCCCGGCTGGCCAATGCGCCCAATCAGGCCGCTGTCGCCTTGGGGGGCGTGTTGGCCAGTTTTAGCCTGGTGGTTGCGATGGCGATCATGGTCACCAGTTTCCGGGTATCGGTTGATGATTGGCTCAAGCATATTCTGCCGGCCGATTTATACGTCCAGACAGCGGCAAGCGGCGATACGCGCGGCCTTACAATGGATGAAATGAAAGTGATAGCTGCTACGCCAGGCCTCTCCCGCGCCGACTTTTTCCGCTCATCGCAACTAACGCTCGATCCGAGCCGGCCCAGTGTTGCGCTGATTGCGCGGCCCATCGACATGACCGATCCCACCAGCACCTTGCCGATGACCGGTGAAATCATTGCGTCCGCCCTGCTTCCAAAGGATGCGATACCCATCTGGGTATCGGAAGCGATGGTCGATCTATACGGTTATACACTCGGCAAGCGCGTAACCTTGCCGATAGGAACGTCCGCGCCAGGCTTCGTGGTTGCCGGCGTGTGGCGCGACTATGGGCGGCAATTCGGCGCAATTCAGTTACGGCTGGCAGATTACCAGGCGCTGTCAGGCGATCAGAAAGTGAACGATGCCGCGCTTTGGCTGCAGGCGGGTGTAACTCCTGAGCAGGTGATTACATCATTGAAACGCTTGCCGTTCGGCGGCGCGCTGGAATTCTCGGAGCGCGGCCAGATCCGTGCGCTCAGCCTCAATATTTTCGACCGCAGCTTCGCGGTCACGTACCTGCTGGAAGCGGTCGCGATTATTATAGGGCTGCTCGGTGTGGCGGCAAGCTTCTCGGCACAGACGCTGGCGCGCACCAAGGAGTTTGGCATATTGCGCCATATCGGCGTGACGCGCCGCCAGATTCTCGGTATGCTGGCAGCGGAAGGCGGTCTGCTGACCGCGCTGGGCATTGCGCTCGGGTTTGCGCTCGGCTGGTGCATCAGCCTGATTCTCGTCTTTATCGTGAATCCACAGTCTTTCCATTGGACCATGCAGTTGAGCCTGCCTTGGGGTGGGCTCATGACCGTAGCCCTGGTGTTGCTGCTATCAGCAGCATTGACCGCGCTGGCATCCGGACGTCATGCCATCGCAGGTGACGCCATACGAGCGGTACGGGAGGATTGGTAATGTATTTTTTCAAGCGCAATCCCGTCCCCATGGGGGTTTTTCGCGAAAGTGGGCACCTCATCAGGCTCCTCGCGAGAATGATGATTTTCTCGTTGCATCTGGTTGCGGGTTGCGCTGTCGCTCAATCATCTCCTGGTTCACCCGTCGGGCCACCTCCCGAGTCACCTCGGTTGCTTCCCCAGTTTTCCCCGGTGGTTCCCGGCACTGCGCTTGCCTTTCCCCATGACTTCGGCGCGCATCTAGGCTTCCGGACCGAGTGGTGGTACGTAACCGGTTGGTTGGAGGCTCCTGATAAAAAACCGCTCGGTTTCCAGATCACCTTTTTCCGTGCCGCGACCGAGAGCGACCGCGCCAACCCCAGCCGCTTTGCGCCCAACCAGCTTGTTATTGCGCATGCGGCACTGTCCGATCCAGCCATCGGGAAGCTGTTGCACGATCAAAAAAGCGCGCGCGAGGGTTTCGGCCTCGCCTATGCCAAAGAAGGCAATACGGACGTAAGACTGGACGATTGGCGCATGATACGCGAGGAAAACGGCCGTTATGAGACCACCATCCAGGCGCGCGACTTTACGTTACGCTTGTCACTGATCCCTTCCCAGCCGCCGATGAAGCAAGACAAAAACGGTTTCTCACGCAAAGGGCCTCGACCGGAACAAGCCAGCTATTACTACAGCGAACCGCACCTGCAGGTCTCCGGAACGGTTACCCGCCACGGCAAACCGAGCCCCGTAAGCGGCACCGCCTGGCTCGACCACGAATGGTCCACCGCATACCTCGACCCAGATGCCGACGGATGGGATTGGGTCGGTGCCAATCTTGATGATGGCTCTGCCCTGATGGCGTTTCGAATTCGAGGCAAAGACGGTAGCAAAGTGTGGGCATACGCAGGACTGCGCGATGCATCTGGCCGCATTACGCTCTTCGAGCCGGAGCAGGTGCATTTTCATCCACAGCGTACGTGGCGCTCGCCGCGCACCGACGCCACCTATCCCGTGGCGATGCGGATTCAAACCGGCGCAACCGAATGGTTGCTCACACCATTGCAGGACGATCAGGAACTCGACTCACGGCAATCGACCGGCGCGGTCTATTGGGAAGGCGCGGTCACGATCACCCGCGATGGCAAAGCCGCTGGCCGCGGCTATTTTGAAATGACGGGTTACGTAAAGCCATTAAAGCTATGAGGGCAATGAAAACAGATCAACGCCGAAGTTCAGCTGCTGGTCATGCGTAGCGAGTTGCTGGTGAGTTGGAGCGCCTTTTGAGCGATGACGTTTGAAGAGCCTGCCGTGTCACTCCACCATGCTAACACCCGACCCTCCCATTTCCTTCGGAACGTCCTTCATTTTTGGCAGCCCATCCTTGATGCGTAGCACCGTTTCCTGATAGTGAACGTGCACGCCCGCGTGGTAAGGAAAATCCGGGATGACGGCTGCATACACATCCGTAAGCCCCATGCCCGGATGCTCGGTGAAGATGTGACCTCCGCAGGTTTTGCACCATTTGCGATAACTCTGCGGGGTCTTGTTGTAAGTGCCGATGTTTTCCGCTCCCAGCGTGATCTGCACCGCTTCAGGCTTCCATAAAGTGAAGGCGTTGACAGGACTCGCCGACCAGCGTCGACACGACTCGCAATGGCAATAACCCATTCCATTCGGCTCACCGCTGACTGTGAACTGAACCGCGCCGCAAAAACAGCTGCCTTGGTAAACTTTTCCGTTGTTCATCATGATGCATCCTCCTTGGTGACCGCGCGACGTAAGAGGCTGGAGCCATGGCTATTCGCCCGGATTGCTCCAGCACAAAACTCTCGGATTCCTGGATGCCCAGCCTTATTACCGGGAGACAACTTTGGCCCCTGACGACATCCGTTCGTAGTCCGGCGGAGTGGACCCCGCTAAAAGCAATTGCTGGCTGGACTTCGACAACTATACTGGATTTTCAACAGTATTAAATAATCGAGGATGTAATTAGTGGCGGGGATTTTAAGCAGCTATTCCAAACAATGTTCCAACTCCGGCTGTCAAGGCCATTGCCAGCGCACCCCAAAATGCCACCCGCGCGGCAGCGGTAATCATGGAAGCGCCTCCGGCGCGCCCTGCCAGCGAGCCCAATAAGGCGAGAAACAAGAGCGAGCTGCCCGATACCGCCCACATGAGCGCGGATTCCGGCACCAAAACGACCACCAGGAGAGGCAGGGCGGCGCCAATTGAAAAAGTACCGGCCGAGGCCAATGCGGCTTGAACCGGTCGTGCGGTTAATGCATCGGATATACCCAGCTCATCACGCCTATGCGCGCCGAGTGCATCATGCAACATCAATCGGGTCGCGACATCGGAAGCCAGTTTTTCATCAAGTCCGCGCCCGACGTAGATAGCCGTCAGTTCAGCGTGCTCGCACTCGGGATCAGCAGCTAACTCCCGGCGCTCCCGATCCAGATCGGCACGCTCGGTATCGGCCTGCGAACTCACCGAAACATATTCGCCAGCAGCCATCGACATCGCACCCGCCACAAGACCGGCCACGCCCGTAATCAAAATACTCTGTGAACTCGCGCCTGCCGCCGCCACACCCAAGACGAGGCTGGCAGTGGAAACAATCCCGTCATTTGCGCCAAGAACGGCCGCACGGAGCCATCCGATCCGGCTCGTTCTATGTCTCTCAATATGCCCCATAACACCATTCTGTTTTAGTGATAGCGACGCCTGAACGTCAAGAGTAACCTGTATGCGCGAGGCGGACCACTCGGAGAGCGGCCGCGTACAGGCCGTCCGGTTGACTGGAGCGTAAGGCGCATGCCGGAGCACTGCGAAGTCATGACATGTCCTACCTGCCATAACAACAGATCCAGATCAGGAAGCCATATTGCAACTGCGAATCGGTTGGTTGAGAAAAAAGCTGCACCGGTGGTGTCAGATATGTCCCCGCAGTCAGTGATGTGTGATTCCATCAGGATGGTTCCTGGTATTCTTTTCAAGGCGATTGCGGTTGATCACTTCACGTGTCCAGGTCGTCTGCCCTTCTAGTCATTATTTCCTGCAGAGTTCCCGCTACGATGTGCTGAATCAGGTTGTAGAAAATAATCGGCACCATTATATTTGGGTAAGAAGATAAAGCTAAAGATGCCAGTACCAATCCGGTCCCGTTATTGTTCATTCCCAGTCCGAACATGAGTGAAACGCGCTCGGCCCGGTTCAGCTTGAACAGGCGACTCAGGCCATACCCTGCGGCAAACAGGGCTAAGCACAGCCCTGCAGTAATGGCCAATGTGATGGCCAGGAAGTCGTAATCACGATCAGCCATGGCTTGCGGCAGGGAGACTGAAGCATTCGAATAATTCAGCAATAATAAAATAATGCTATTGATGAACTTCAGACCAGGCAGTACTCCGGATTGCCAACCCTCGCCAACTATCAGGCGCGCCACAATGCCCAGCAACGACGGCAGCACCACCCAAAGACCCAGAAAGGTCCCTGACCCGTACGTGGCCAGACCCTGCAAGACCTTCTCGTATTCCTCCGATGCCATTTCACCAAAAATGTGAAATGCTATGGGAGTAACGATAGGGCTCAGAATCGTGGAAAAAAAGACCAATCCCAAGCTCAGGGCTAAATTACCATTGGCGTTTTGCGCCCACGCGGTTGACGACCCCGCGATCGGCATGGCTGCGACCAATGCCAGGCCCACGAGAATGTGCTGGACTTCGAGCGGTTCATACCAGAGCCTCATCGCTATCGTGATCCCAAAAACATAGACAATGGGAATGGCCAGATTCGCCGACAGTCCGACCAGCAAGACATGTTTTATCCGCAGGATATTTTTCAAGTGGGAAATTTTCAATCCCAGCCCTGCGTTAAACATGAGCATGGCGAGCATGATCATCAACAACGATATATTGATTTTCTGCTTTAAGACATGGATCTCGCCAAAAGAAACATTTCTTATCCATAGACCGGGAGCTGGCAAAATCACGGCAATCACATATGCAGCGATCAGGAACCAGAGCAGGTGGCGGTGAAGAAAATGGGATATCGAGAGTAAAGGCATCTATGTTATCCAAGATCGTTCTGGAACAGCCCGTTAGCTGACAGTCTGCACCTGCCGCATCAGCCACGTCAAATAGCCAGAGCTTGCGGACGGCTGATTCTGGCGCATAACTATGGCACCTGATCCATCTGTCAGTTTATGCTGGTATATCCATGCCCGCTGGCCCTCTTCTGCGACCGGATACCTTGTTCCCGTTAACTTGCATACCCGCTTCGATCTCGGATTAGCCGGTACAATGCATTCAGCTCGTTAACATCTGCCCTGGATACTAAATCAATGGTTAAGGTGTCTGCAATTCGGGAGTGATTTGAATCCATTCAAAAATCCCCCAAATTTTTCAGTGCTGTCAACGTAGCATTGTCCGGAAACGTTGAGTTTGAATTCTATTTTTAGCAGACCATATCGATCGATTCAGCTTTCGATAGAACTGTGGCCATTTATCTCTCTCGCCCCAATCAATAAGCGCCCGGACTGATCGCAATGGCTTTATCGTACTTTTAACAGGAGTTGGTAATGCCATGAATGCATTCAGAACAGCAATACCCCCGGTAGTAGTCCTGCTAGTGATGTTTCTCTCAAGCGTTGAAGTCCGGGCCATGCCTGCCTTTACGCGTCAGACTGGCATGCCGTGCATTTCCTGTCATGTGCAAGCCTTTGGACCTGGCCTTACGCCTGTCGGCAGGCAATTTAAGCTGACTGGCTACACGATGGCTGGCGGTAAGGATGCAAAATTTATTCCGCTTAGCGCCATGGTTCAAGGATCATTCACCCATACCCAGAGAGGCCAGCCGGGCGGTGCGGCGGATCACTTCGGTTCCAATAATAATGCCGCCATGGATCAAGCCTCTATTTTTTATGCCGGCCGCGTGACTTCGAACGTGGGTGCTTTCGTGCAAACAACTTTTGATGGTGTGGCAAAAACAAATCTGATCCTTGATAACACCGACATCCGCCTCGTGGATCAAGGAAACCTGGCCGGCCAGCAATTTGTTTATGGCATATCGGCGAATAATTCCCCTACTGTTTCAGATCTTTGGAATACGCTGCCAGCGTGGAGTTTGCCTGCGGCATCATCAGCGTTGGCGCCAACCCCGGCCGCAGGAACACTGATCGAGTCACTGGCTGGCCAGGTCGGCGGCGTGACTGCATATATGATGTGGAATAATCTCTTATATGTTGAAGGTGGGGGCTACACCAGTCTTCCCAGAAATGTGCAGCAAACTGTAAATACATTCGACCCCGGGCAAAATAAAATCGACGGCGGCGCCCCTTACTGGCGTATTGCGCTCCAGCACGATCATAATGGGCATTACGGCGCGATCGGCTCTTTTGGCATGCAAGCGAACGTCAATCCGCAACGGATACAAGGCGCTGGCACCGACCAGTTCACCGATTTCGGATTTGATGCCACCTACCAGTATTTAGCGAATCTTGCGCATATCTTTGAACTCAATGCGACCTACATTCGTGAGAATCGAAACATGAACGCCAGTATGGCGTTAGGATTGGCGGAAAAACAGCACAGCAGCCTGGATACGGTCCGCATCAGGACTGCGTATACCTTCCAGCAAACCTATAGTCTTAACTTGTTTTATGGGCAAACTTCGGGGACAGCGGACAACGTCATATATTTCTCTACTGATCCTATTAGCGGGAGCCGGACTGGCAAACCGAACAATCAAGCCTTCACTGCCGAATTGAGCTACGCCCCTTTTGGCAAGACTGCCTCAACTGCAGGTTCATTAGCAAACCTGAGGCTTGCAGTGCAGTACGTTCACTATTTCCAATTCAATGGAGGTATCCGCAATTACGATGGCTCCGGTCGAAATGCAGTTGGCAACGATACGCTATTTCTGAGTGGTTGGCTGGCGTTCTAAGTGATCGAGTACTGTTTCAAAATCCGGTATAGCCCATCAAGGGATGCTCATCCGATAATTGGAAGTGATCGATGAATTGTTTCCCTAAAAAAATTGCCGGAACCCATGCCGTCTGTCGAGGCCATCGAACTAGGCCCGGCTGCCAGATCTGTGTGGCCTCTTTCCCGCCGCTGCCCATCGGTAGAAGCCCTGCTTGGCCAGTTCAACTGCGAATAGATAGACAAGCGTCATGCCCCCGAGGATAAAATAAAATTTGGCGGGCGGCGGGACAAAGCCAAAATACGTTCCGATCGGCGTAAACGGTAACAGTACCGCGCTGGCGACGACAGCCAGCGAGGTCACTGTCAGCAGTGGGTGGGCGCGGCTTTTCAGAGGATTCCCACGGGTACGGATGATGAAGATCACCAGTACCTGGGTACATAACGACTCAACGAACCAGCCCGTCTGAAACAGCTTCTCGTCGGCCTGTAGAACCACCAGCATGACGTAAAAGGTCAGGAAGTCGAACAGGGAGCTGATCGGCCCGATCACGAGCATGAAGTTGCGAATGAAATTCATGTCGAGCACACGCGGGCTGTGAATATCGGCGGTGTCCACCTTGTCCAGGGGGATCGGGATTTCCGAGACATCGTAGAGAATGTTGTTGAGCAGGATTTGGGTTGGCAACATCGGCAGGAAAGGCAGAAACAGTGCAGCCCCAGCCATGCTGAACATGTTGCCAAAATTGGAGCTCGTGCCCATCATGATGTACTTCATGATGTTACCAAAGGTGCGCCGTCCTTCCAGAACGCCTGTATGCAGCACATGCAGATCCCGTTTCAGGAGGATCATGTCGGCCGCCTCCTTGGCGACATCCACCGCCGAATCCACCGATAGCCCGACATCCGCCGCATGCAGTGACGGTGCGTCATTGATGCCATCGCCCAGATAGCCGACCACATGGCCGCGGGCTTTGAGTGCCCGGATTACACGCTCTTTCTGCGCCGGATTCACCCGGCAGAACAGATTCGCCGTTTCGACCCGGGCTTGCAGGGTGTGATCGTCGATCTGCGCGATCTCTTTTCCTGTCAGGAGTCCCGTCACTGGAATCTTCAATTCTGCGCAAACATGCCGGGTAACCAGATCGCTATCGCCGGTGACGATCTTGATGGCGACACCGACCCGGCCCAGGGCGGCCAATGCAGGGGCAGCGCTTGCCTTGGGCGGGTCGAGAAAGGCTGCAAAACCGGCGAGCACCAATTCTGTTTCGTCACTCACCACGGCATGGGGATGGTCCATGGGTACCTGCCGCCAGGCGATACCCAGCGCCCGGAAACCTTCTTCCTCCAGGGCGTGGTACTGGCCGCGAATCGCTGCCAGCGCAGTTTCATCCACGGGACGCGGTTGCTCGGCGCCTTCCGTTTCGTAGTGTGTGCACAACCCGACGATTTCGTCCGGCGCGCCTTTCACCACCAGCCAGCGTGTCTCGCCATTATCGATCAGCACGGAGACGCGACGGCGCTCAAAGTCAAAGGGAACTTCGTCGATCTTTTTCCAGGAGCCAATCTCGATATGCTGGTGATCAAGAATGGCTTCATCGAGGGGACTTTTCAGGCCCGTCTCGAAGAAGCTATTGAAATAGGCCAGTTGAAGCACCCGTTCGCTGGGCCGGCCCGTCGCATCCACATGTCTTTCCAGTCGGATCTTTGCCTCGGTCAGCGTACCGGTCTTGTCGGTGCAGAGTACATCCATCGACCCCAGATCCTGAATGGCGGACAGTCGCTTGACGATCATGTGCATCCTGGCCATGCGCAGGGCGCCACGCGATAGCGTGACCGACACCACCATGGGCAGCAGTTCCGGTGTCAGTCCGACGGCGAGGGCTACGGCAAAGAGGAAGGATTCCAGCCACGGCTTGTGGAAAAACGCATTCACGAGCAGCACGAACATCACCATGAGAATGGTCAGCCGCATGATCAGTATCCCGAAGCGGCGGGTACCGAGCTCGAACGAAGTCGGCTCCGATGGCCGGGAAACGCTGTCAGAAATTTCTCCGATCGCGGTATCCGCACCCGTCTTCACCACCAGCACCCGGGCACTGCCGCTGATGACGGATGTGCCCATGAACACCGCGTTAGTCGCCTCCTGCAGATCGGTGGCGGTATCGGGTAGCATGCCTGGCCGCTTTTCCACCGGATAGAACTCACCGGTCAGCAGGGCCTGCTTGACGAAGAAATCATGCGCTTCAAGCACACTTCCGTCCGCGGGAATCAGATCCCCGGCCGCAAGCAGCACAACATCGCCGGGTACGATCTCTGTAACCGTGACCTCCATCGGATTGCCGTCGCGCAGCACGGTGGTCCGTACGGAAACCGACTGGCGCAATTTTTCTGCGGATGCGTTGGCACGGTACTCCTGGACAAAATCCAGCGTGATGCTAAGCAGAACGATGAAGCTGATGATGAGGAAGTTCGTGACCTCCCCGGTGAACGCGGAAACCGCACTGGCGATAAGAAGGATGATCACCAGGGGGTTTTTGAAGCGACCGAGATATTGTAGCAGCAGCGATTTTTCCCGCCGCTCTCGGAACAGATTGGGCCCGAATCGGGTAAGGCGCGCTTTAGCTTCGGTGACCGACAGGCCCATCCTCGCGGTAGCGAGAGCAACCGTCTCTGTTGGCAGCGGCTCAAGCCACCAGGGCCGGCGCGGCGCGTCTATCGACAACTTGATAGCTTCCGGTCAGTCTGGCTTGGGATAGTGGTAATAGAGAGCATTCAGGTGGCGAGCGACTTCAGTAATATCGTCATCACCCCAACCAAGTCCCGAAACTTCCTGCCAGCGGCGCACTTCCGCCCGAAGGCTTGTCCAGTCCGTAACGAGCTTCTTGTCCCGCCAATGAACCTTGGCGCTGTGGCAGGTGATGCAGTGTGTTGAGTACAACAGTTCGCCGCGCGTAGCGTCGCGCAGTGGCGGTGCATCAGCATAAGCGGGACTTCCAAACAAGACGAACAGCAGCGCCAATATCCAGTTTCGAAGCATGTTATCCTCCTTGAGCGTCACCATTTTGGTTAAGTATATGCCTCATCAGATTTCTTCGCAGAAACAAACTGGCAGGAATCGAGGCGGGGAGGCGACATCATGGCCATGGGTCTGAAATATCCGCCCCCATCGCGCAGGGCAACGTGTTTGTGACCTGCTATTGTTTTTTTTGATCAGGTGTGTACAATTTATATGCTACTGGTTCAGTCGTTAAGTTTAAGCATGTATCGTATTTTTTCACGCGGGCAGCTACCTGACACAGCGCCTTGCTGGGTTTGAGTATTGATCGTTTTGTGTGAAGAGCGGTCAAAGCAGTGAAACTGATGTAAAGGAGAAACTAGGGTTCCGGCTTTCCTTTGGGTAAGTGTCTGGTCCGAGAGTTTCCGGCTTCGTTTTGACGAGGCTCCACGGAGGGATAAAAGCCCGGGAGATAATGTATAGGCATACATTGACTCTTGGAACTTGGCCCACTGATTAAAGGAGACTTCGTCATATCCTCCCTTTCTGGATTTTTCTTCGCTGTTCCCCTGACTGCGCCCATTGTGATCGCTGGGGGATTGCCTGTCTTCCCGCGGTTCGGTTCTGCTGACATTAAAGAGCGGGTGAGTCAACCGCCCAGCTGGATAATTGAGGACGGTCGGCGCATTCAGCGTATCGAGAGCGCTACGGGAGGAACGCCATGTCGATAGAGGGAAGACAGGGTATCTCGTCTTCTGCTGCTTCCCCGGACCTTCCCCCGACTGCGGATAAACTCAATCGCAGCCTGAGCGTCTGGAATAGCCTTACCCTCGGTTTCGCGGTTGTTTCACCCGTGGTGGGGCTCTATGCCATTATGGGTGTGCAGACCGTGGTAACGGGGGGCGGCTGGTTTGCCGCACTTGTCATCTGTCTGGTGCTGCAACTGCTGGTGGCGACGGTTTACGCCGAGCTTTCTTCGCAGTTTCCGATCGCCGGGGGCGCCTACAAGTGGGCGCGGCAACTCGGCGGGAGTATCACCGGGCAGTTTGCCGGGGTCATCTACGTCAGTTCCACCATCGCCATGCTCACCACCACCGCTTACACCGGGGGTGTCTGGCTCTCCTTTTTTTTTGGATCGGCGGGTGGCTCCGGCCATACGCTGGTGATGTGGGGCGCGGTTTTTCTGCTGATCTGCACGCTGCTCAACCTGGCTCATGTCAGTGTTTTCAAGCTGATCATTACACTGGGTGTTTATGCCGAGGTGGTGGGCTCGTTTGGCGTGGCGCTGCTTCTGTTCCTGTTCTTCCGGGAGCACCCTTTTTCCGAGCTATTTCAGCATCTGGGTACGGGCACGGCGCCGGGCGAGACCGCCGCTTTCCTGGCTGCGCTTGCCATCGCGGGATGGGCGTTCATCGGTTTTGATGCCTGCTCCACTATTGCCGAAGAAACCCATGAGCCCAAGCGGATGGTGCCACGCGCGATTTTCTTTTCGCTATGCATGGTGGGAAGCGTGGTGCTTTTCAATTCTGCCGCCCTGACGTTGAGCTTCGACCGCGCCACACTGGCAAATACGAGTGCCTCGTCCGATCCCATCACACCCGTGATTATCAATAGCTTCGGAGCCTGGGCCGAGAAACCTTTTCTGGCTATTGTCATGATTGCTTTCCTTGCTTGCGGAGCATCCGTGGTGAAATACACGTCGCGCATCGTGTACTCGATGGCACGCGAGGGCAATATGCCTGTTGCGCTGAGCCGATTGGCCGCTGATCACACGCCGCGCAATGCCATTATCTGTACGGTATCGCTGGCCGGACTGGGATTGCTGTTCGGCTTGAACGATGGAGCGGTCGCCACGGTAATAGCCTTCGGCACGGGCGGGCTTTACGCCATGTTTTCCATGACCACCGGGGTTGGCTTGTACACCCGTCTTACTGGTCGCTGGAATCCGGCGCTGGGCGAATTGAAGCTGGGCCCGTGGGGGCTGGTGATCAATACGATAGCTTTCATCTGGTCGGTGTTTGAGTTTATCAATATCGCCTGGCCACGCGCCTACATTGTAGCGCCCAATGCGCCCTGGTGGCAGCTTTGGGCGGTTCCGCTGGTGTTGGGCAGTATCCTGAGCGTAACCGCACTGCACATTTTGATAAAAAAAATCGTTGGGGAGCGACAAAAAAAGAATACCTTCAAAGGTATTTCGCCGATGTGAGCCGGGAGGCGCCGACAGCAATTCCGGTATCGGAAATTAATGATTCATTTTGATGAGGAGAAAAACATGCACCATCCAGATACATTTCTCTGGGAAGAAGATATTCCCGGGGGTTGTCATTGGTCCGGCGTCTTGCGCCGGGGCACGACGTTGCGTTTGATGGATGTAATCGGGGGCGCCAATGCCGCGGTACTGTTCTTCAATCAGGAAGAGAAACTGGAGCGTTATAACATGGCGGATACGCTGAAGTCGCAGCATACCTTTCGTCTGACCAAGGGGCATGCCTGTCACTCGGATATGGGTCATATTTTCTGCTGCATTACCTCGGATACTGTTGGCTGGCATGACACCGTGTGCGGAATGAGCGACGCGGAATTGATACGCCGGAAATATGGCGCCGGCCGATACCAGGAGCTTCGCAACGAGATGTTTCGCAGCGGGCTGGATGGCATGCTGATCGAGCTGGGAAAGTGGGGACTGGGGATGCGTGACGTAGTATCCAATATCAATTTCTTCAGCAAGGTGACCGCCAGCTCATCGGGCAAACTGATGTTTCATCCCGGCAACAGTAAAGCCGGAGATTATGTGAATCTCAGTTTCGAGATGGATACGTTGATGGCGCTGTCCGCCGCGCCGCATCCCCTTGATCCGGCGCAAACATACCAGCCTGGAGCAGTCAGGCTGACGGCTTTTGCGACGCCACCCTCGATGGTCGAGGAGTGCGCGCGCATTCCCGAGAATGTGCGCGGGATGCAAAATACTCAACGTTTATATGCCTGTCATGGAGGTGCCTCATGAGCGCGAATCTGCTTGAAAGCAGGCTCGATCCCAAGACCGCGGTGGTGGATGAAATCTGCGCGGCGGGCGAACCCTGGGTCAAGCAGGTGACCCAAGGACAGGTATTCCGTATCGTCGATCTGGAGGGTAATCAGGCAGTCGATACATTATTTTACAATGCCGCCCATGCGCTGGAGCGTTACAGCGCCACCGATACCATTCGCCGTCAAAACATGCTGTACCTGACCACCGGCAGCAGGCTGTACTCAAACTACGGCAACATCATGCTCACCATCGTCGCGGATACATGCGGACAGCATGACACGGTGGGCGGGGCCTGTGCGGCGGAAAGTAATACCGTACGCTATGCGCCGGAGAAATTCCCAATGCACAGTTGCCGCGACAATTTTCTGCATGCGCTGGCGCATGAACCCATCTGCGAGCATCTCGGCATGAGCAAGCGTGACCTGCCCAGCAACATCAATTTCTTCATGAATGTACCGGTATCGGAAGAAGGCGGTCTGGATTTTGTGGATGGCGTATCGGCACCCGGCAAGTATGTGGAGATGCAAGCCGAAATGGATGTGATCGTTCTGATCTCGAACTGCCCGCAACTGAACAACCCGTGCAATGCCTATAACCCTACACCGATCCGCCTGCTGGTCTGGGATGCTCCCGAGGATATGGCATTCGATTAGTCGGACAACTCAACCGGGAATAGGGAAAATCATGTTCGAGAAAGTATTGATTGCCAATCGCGGCGCCATTGCCTGCCGCATTATCCGTACGCTTCGCCGCATGGGGGTGAAAAGTGTGGCGGTGTACACGGATGCAGATGCGCTGTCGCGGCATGTATTGGAGGTCGACGAGGCATACTGCATCGGCAGCGGCGTTGCAGCGGAAAGCTATCTGCGCACCGACAAGATCCTGGAAGTCGCGCGGCATACCGGTGCGCAGGCCATTCATCCCGGTTATGGCTTTCTCAGCGAAAAAGCAGACTTCGCCGAGCAATGCGCTGCCCATGGCATTTGCTTCATTGGTCCGACGCCGCAGCAGATGCGGTCTTTTGGCCTGAAGCATACGGCGCGTGAGCTGGCCTTGCACAACCGGATGCCGCTGCTGCCGGGAACCGATTTGCTGGAGAATGTGGAAGACGCGCTTCATCAGGCGATTTCCATCGGTTATCCGGTAATGCTGAAAAGCACAGCGGGCGGCGGTGGTATCGGTATGCGCTTGTGCTGGAACAGGGACGAGTTAAGCGGCGCTTACGAATCGGTGAAGTATCTGGCGCAGAATAACTTCAAGGACGCTGGCCTGTTCCTGGAAAAATATGTCGAGAACGCGCGCCACATCGAGGTGCAGATTTTTGGCGACGGCCAGGGTGAGGTGGTCGCGCTGGGGGAGCGCGACTGCTCGATGCAGCGGCGCAACCAGAAGGTGATTGAAGAAACACCCGCACCCGACCTTACGCCTCGCTTGCGCCAGGCGCTGGTGGATGCCGCCATACGTCTGGGCAAGGCAGTCAATTATCAGTCAGCGGGGACAGTGGAATACATTTTTGATGCATCCAGCGGCGAATTCTATTTCCTCGAGGTGAATACGCGCCTGCAGGTCGAGCATGGCGTGAGCGAAGAAGTGACCGGCATCGACCTGGTGGAATGGATGGTACGGCAGGCTGCCGGAGATTTGCCACCCTTGGGCTCGTTCGACATCAAGCCGCACGGTGCTTCCATTCAGGTACGCGTATATGCCGAGAATCCGGCGAGGGATTTTCAACCGTCCTGTGGCACGCTCACTGCGACGGAGTTTCCGCCTCCGTCCGGGGCGCGTGTCGAAACATGGGTGGAGCGCGGCGTCGAAGTATCCCCCTTCTATGACCCGATGCTGGCAAAAATAATTGTGCATGCGGCGGATCGTAAGCAGGCGGTCGCCAAGCTGCTTGCTGCGCTGGATGCCACCGCGCTGCATGGCATCGAAACCAATTTAGACTACCTTAAACAGATTCTCCAGGGCACGGCATTTCGCAGCGGCCGGTATACGACAAGCTTTCTGAATGGCTTTCACTATATTGCACATACGATCGATGTTCTCTTCCCTGGCGTGCAAACGACCGTGCAGGATTATCCCGGGCGGACCGGCTACTGGAATATCGGCGTGCCGCCATCCGGTCCAATGGATAGTTTGGCGTTTCGTCTGGCGAATCGCCTGGTTAACAATGGGGAAGACAAGGCCGGACTCGAAATCACCCTTGCCGGACCGACGCTGCGCTTCAATTGTGACAGCGTAATCGCGGTGTGTGGGGCACCCATGGAAGTGCGTCTGGATGGCGAACCCCTGGCGCAGTGGCGATCGCATTCAATCCGGGCCGGTGCGCTGCTGCAGTTCGGAAAGCTCAGGGATCATGGCTGTCGTGCCTATCTGGCGGTGCAGGGCGGTATTCAGGTGCCGGATTATCTGGGTAGCAAGTCCACCTTCACGCTCGGACAATTCGGCGGGCACGCCGGGCGCACCCTGCTCACCGGCGACGTACTTCATGTGGTGGCGGCCAACAGCCACGTCCGCTGCGTGCTCCCGGAGGCATTGGTCCCGCATTACACCCATAACTGGGAAATTGGCGTGCTGTACGGACCCCACGGCGCGCCCGACTTTTTCACCGATGAAGATATCCGAATTTTTTTCTCCACTGACTGGCAAGTGCACTACAACTCAAGCCGTAGCGGCGTACGTCTGATCGGCCCGAAGCCGCATTGGGCGCGTAACGATGGCGGGGAGGCGGGGCTGCATCCATCCAATATCCACGACAATGCCTACGCTATCGGCACGGTGGATTTTACCGGCGATATGCCGGTAATACTGGGTCCGGATGGTCCCAGTCTGGGTGGCTTCGTTTGTCCCGTGACCATTGTCCATGCGGAATTGTGGAAGATGGGACAGCTCAAGCCCGGCGATAGCGTGCGTTTTCACCGGGTGCCGATGGAACAGGCGCTGGCACTGGAGAAATTGCAGGATGCGACGATCCGGCGCCTCCGGGTGCCAAAGGTTGTGTCCGTACCCAAGGCAGTCAGCACCATGGACAGCCCTATCCTGCATTGCATCGAGGAAGGCGCACGCCAGGTGCGGGTGGTATATCGCCAGTCCGGGGACAAAAATCTGCTGGTGGAGTACGGACCGCCGGAGCTTGACTTGAATTTGCGCTTCCGCGTCCATGCATTGATGGAATGGATTCAGGGCGATCTTGATGCAGGGCGGCTCAAAGGCGTCCTGGATTTGACGCCGGGCATCCGCTCATTGCAAATCCATTTTGATTCGCGCGTGCTGCCGCGCGACAAGCTCCTGAAGCGGCTCGTTGCCACGGAAAAGAAATTGCCTGATATAGAATATATGGAAGTGCCAACGCGTATCGTGCATCTGCCATTGTCCTGGGACGACGGGGCGACGCGGCTGGCGATAGAGAAATACATTCAATCGGTTCGGGCTGATGCGCCATGGTGTCCCAGCAATATCGAGTTCATTCGCCGCATTAACGGACTGGACGACATCGAAGCGGTGCAGCATATCCTGTTTGAAGCGAGCTATCTGGTAATGGGACTGGGTGACGTGTATCTAGGCGCACCCGTGGCAACCCCCGTCGACCCGCGTCATCGCTTGGTCACCACCAAGTACAACCCGGCACGCACCTGGACTCCCGAGAACGCGGTGGGTATAGGAGGTGCTTATCTGTGCATATATGGCATGGAAGGTCCGGGCGGTTACCAGTTTGTCGGACGTACCGTGCAGATGTGGAACCGTTATCGCCATACCGGCGATTTCAGGGAGGGCAAGCCCTGGCTGTTGCGCTTTTTTGACCAGATCCGGTTTTATCCGGTAAGTGAGAGTGAACTGCTCAAACTGCGCAAGGATTTTGTCACGGGACATTTCAAGCTGCGCGTGGAAGAAACCACGTTCAGCTTGAAGCAATACAACATTTTCCTGCAACAGAACGCAGCATCAATCAGTACTTTTAAAGTCAAACAGCAGGCCGCGTTTGAAGCCGAGCGTGAGCGCTGGAAGATCGAGGGCAAGGCCGAATATGTGAGCGAGGCTACGCTTGACGAAGCCGATACGCAAAGTGAGCTGGATTTGCCGGAAGGTGCGCATGCGGTCAGTGCGCACGTGACCGGCACGGTATGGAAACTGCTGGCTGGGGAAGGGGGGCGCGTCGAAGCGGGAAGTCCCATGGTGATAGTCGAGTCGATGAAAATGGAATTCGTGGTGGAAGCACCTGTCAGCGGCACGGTACGACGGCTGTTCTGTAAGGCCGGCGGACATGTATCCGCCGGGCAGATGCTGCTCGTGATTCAGGAAGAATGATCATGAGCAAGTTATTGCCTCTGGGCGACATTCCCTCACTGTTGCAACGCTATGCCAGTGGCGAGCTGACTCCCGGCCGGATGGTTGAAGAGGTGCACGCACAGGTGCGGGATGACGCCGATCATGTCTGGATACACACCTTGCCGCTCGAGACATTGCGAGGCTATGCCCGCGCGGTGGAGGCCAGAATCAAGACCAGGACGAACGGCATGGCGAGGCCGCTGCCATTGTATGGCATTCCCTTTGCCATCAAGGATAATATCGATCTGGCGGGTGTGCCAACCACGGCCGCTTGTCCGGCCTTTGCCTACACGCCTCAGCATAATGCGGCGGTGGTACAGAGATTGATCGATGCGGGGGCGATTCCCATCGGCAAGACCAACCTTGATCAGTTTGCCAGCGGGCTGAATGGTACCCGCTCTCCCCATGGAGCTTGCCGCAATGCATTTAATCCCGATTATATTTCGGGTGGTTCGAGTTCCGGTTCAGCGGTGGCTTTGGCAAAAGGCGCGGTATGTTTCAGCCTGGGAACCGATACCGCGGGTTCTGGCCGGGTACCTGCGGCGTTCAATAATCTTGTCGGGTATAAGCCCACTAAAGGCTGGCTTTCCACAAGCGGAGTCGTGCCGGCCTGCCGCTCCCTGGACTGTGTTTCCATCTTTGCCTTCACGGCCGCCGATGCGGCGCGCATTCTGGCGGTGAGCGCGGCGTATGATGCAGACGATATCTACTCCCGGGAGCGGGAAGGGCATAGTTTCGATTTCGGTGGAGCGCCCGATTTTCGTGTGGGAATCCCCCGTCGGGAACAACTGCAATTTTTTGGTAACCGGGAGAGTCAACAGCTATTCGATGAGGCGATAGCAACGATCCGGATGCTGGGTGGAGAAACCATCGAGATCGACTTTGCACCTTTTCTGGACACGGCGCGCCTGCTCTATGAAGGCCCTTGGGTAGCTGAGCGTTATGCGGGGATTCAGCGGTTTTTCGAGTTGCACAGCGATCAGGTGATTGCTCCGGTACGCGAGATCATCGCCGGTGCGCAACACTACTCGGGTGCAGATGTATACAACGGTCTATACCGATTGCGCAGGCTTAAACGTCAGACTGATCGTGTCTGGAATGACGTGAATTGCCTGTTGACGCCAACCGCAGGCACTATCTATACCATTGAGGCGATACAGCAGGATCCCATACGCCTCAATGCAAATCTTGGGTATTACACCAATTTCATGAATCTTCTCGACTATGCCGCGGTGGCGGTACCAGCTGGATTCCAGAATGATGGCTTGCCTTTTGGCATAACCCTGGCGGCGCCCGCCCATCAGGACGAACCCCTCCTGCATCTTGCAGGGCGCATGCAATGGGCCTATGCGCTACCGCTTGGCGCAACCGGCATTCGCCTGCCCGACGGTATTTCATTTCAAGGCACGTCCGGATCTGATCAGCAGCCCGATTCAATACGTGTGGCGGTCTGCGGGGCGCATCTAACCGGTTTGCCGCTGAACGGACAATTAACCCGCCGCAAGGCGCGACTCATCACAAGCACTTCAACTTCTCCGGAATACCGGCTCTATGCCCTTCCGGGCGGCCCGCCCTATCGTCCTGGAATGCTGCGAGCCGAGAAAGGCGAACAGGGAGTCGCTATCCAGGTTGAGGTCTGGGAATTACCCCTGCGGGAATTTGGCGGCTTTGTGGCGGAGATTCCGGCACCGCTGGGTATTGGCACCATTACCCTCGCCAACGGCGAGACGGTGCAAGGCTTTCTGTGTGAGCACCATGCGGTGGTGGATGCAACGGATATCAGTGGGTTTGGAGGCTGGCGAGGCTATCTGCAGAGGTTGGGAGAATCATAATTGCACGATTACTGCAACCTTGTCCGCATCAGCAAAAAATGAGGGCGTCGGATATTATCCGACGCCCTCATTTTTTAGTTAAATACGATGATTCGAAATGTTATTCCGACCGTGGGATGCTACAGACCGTTCACAACGTCAGGTGTGTTAGAAGCGGACGCCGCATGATTTTCGTTGAGCTTCGAAGCCATTTGACGATGGAGGCTGGCTTCTTTGATGTTGGCTTCAATAGCTTGTTCGTAATCGCGTACTTGCGCGTAGGCATGCGCTTGAAGATCTTGCGCTCGCCTGCCGTAGAGGTAACTTTTATTCTCGTAATGCTCCAGCAATTCCTTTTGCTCCTCCGCTTTTACCTGCGTTTGCTTGGCGGCATCTTCATAATATTTTGCCACAGCCTCATGGTCGCTCCGGGTTGTGGCATGCTGGGCGGCTGCGCGAATCTCCGGGGTATCGGCAGGCTTGGCGGCGGTCGCGGAAGGACTCAGTGAGATTAACAAGCCTGCCATCGATAATGCCGCAACAATATTTCCTACTTTTGTTTTCATGATGGTAATGAACCCAAATGGAATGAAAGTGACTACATCCTATCTCAGTCAATACTATGAGTATATTGGGGAAACCCTGGTTTTTTACTAAGGGAAACCCTTAGGAAGAGCAATGATCCCGATTGTTGAGCCGCAATGAGGATCTCTGCCGAAATGTGAACCCCAACTCATGCTTACACCATGCGTTGGGGGATATTTCGATCCCGGGCAAGTCATGATGGAATTTCATGCCGGGTTGCGCTTTAATACTGCTGTTACTGCAATTCCGGATAATATTCCTGCTTGATACGGGCAACATAATTTTTAAGATTGTCTTTTGACAGACTGTGGTCCTTGAGTGGAGATTCAATGGGACAGCCGAGGGTATTGATCAAAAATCCGAAGGCACTGGCATCCAGGCTGGTCGGTTTGTCGCCCAGGAAATATCTCTTGTTTCCCAGGCATGCTGATAACGCATCAATATCCTGCATGCCGAGCTCAAAGATTTCTTTGGCATTGTGCCGTCCCGTCCCATGTCCCAGGATCTGCCGCTGGATCCTTCGGCGATAATAAGCTGCCGCCAGATCGCGGATGACAGGAGGCATTACGCTAAAAATCGCTTTCTTGTTCACCTGCCAATTTGCGTCCGTGTACTGCCACCGCGAATACATCGTTGCCCAAAACAGATGCTCTTCCAGCAAGCGCTGCATCGCGAGCGACAACGCCGATTCTGATGGGGTTAACCCTTCGTCCAGATCCTTATACTTGGTTTTGAGGTGCCGTATGATAAAACGCGAGTCTGCTAATTTGAGATCGCCATCTTCGATGTATGGCAGCTTGCGCTTCGGCGCAAACAACGGAAGGGTTGCTTTGATAGCATATTCAATATCCGCCATTCTCAGGTATGTTTCCGTCTTGCAGCAGAAATGACTGAGATTCGGAATGCCCCACGTGCGTTCCAACTGATAAAGTATCACCATCAAAAACTCCCTGATTATTTGTACCCGCGTTAACTTGCAGTTAACCAGTGACGAATATTATCCTAATGCATTGCAAAATGCAAGTAACTCTATGCATGCACATCACATCCAGGTGAGCGGCTGCGCACCTATCGCCTGCATTAAGAGTGCAGTATGTTTCGTCCGGGCTTGGAAATGCGGGCAAGCTGGCTGGGCACCGGTTTTCCCGCAATCAGCGGAATGTGGTTACGCCTTGAACGATATTGGGAATATGATGTTGAATCATGATTGTGCGCGGGCCATGGTGTGAGGTGTGTCCTGTGAATGAATGATGCTGGGGGAGGGGTCCTGAGAGAAATAATTGTCCAGGTATTCGTTGAGGGGGATCTCATCCGTGGCATCGATCTGATCCTGTTGCGCCAGCGAAGCGGCGACGTGGAGATCAAAACTCCTCCCTACCGCGGCATCCAGTGCGGCATCCTGGAAATAACGGGTATATTCAAGGGACTTCTGCAATACCAGCTCGGTAATCGACATCTTTTGCGCGCGCATGGCCGCCAGCACCCTGGCTGAAGCCGTCAACTCGGGATGGCGAATCGCTTCGATCTGCCGGTGCAATGCGCGGGTGTAGGGTTTATCGGCATGGCCGTTGTCCAGGATCTCACAGATCTCCCGCATCTGCTCGCACAGCCTCAACGCCCATTGCTGCAGCGGGATTTCCCGTCCGTCGTTTAACAGCTTCAGTCCCGGCTCTCTGCCGCGATTGGCCACAGACAATGCGTTATGACTGATCTCGTCATGCTGCTTCAAGTCATGCCCCGCATTGGGCTGGAATAGACAGAAAAGACCCAGTGCTTCAAGAAAGCGCGTGGTTTCGATCGCAATGCCCGCGGGTTCAAACATATCCACATCCACGGAGCGTATTTCAACATATTGAATCCCCCGGCTTCCCAGCGCCTGCAACGGCCTCTCGCCGGATTGCGCCGGCTGTTTCGGCCGCACCGAAGTGTAATACTCGTTCTCGATTTGCAGGAAATGGGTATTCAACTGCCGGTACTGATCGCCCACCTTCGCCCCGATTCTTTCATATCCGAGATAAGGTATCGTTGTTGCCCTGCCCAAATCCCGAATATATTCATCGAGACTGTTAAAGGAAACATGAAACATCGATTGAACGGGATTCAAATAGCCGATCTCGCTCATCCTCAAGGAAGTGGCAAAGGGTTTGTAATATGAAGTCTCATCGAATTGCTGCAACGTACCGGAATAAAGGGAATTGCGGCTATCGACGAAGCTCTTGCCGACCGCCGGGGACGAGCCGGATAAATACAGGATAAGCCAGCCATAGCGCTGCAGGTTTCTGATCATTCGCATATAAGCCTGCGTCGTGAATGATCGCAGATCGCCGGCATGTTTCATGGAATGCTGGTATTGCGGCCAGAATGGCTCAGGAAGCGAGTAATTGAAATGGATTCCGGCGATGACCTGCATGCAACGGCCGTAGCGGTAGCTCAAACCCTGCCGGTAGATATGCTTCATCCTTCCCACATTGGACGAACCATATTCGGCGATGGGAATTGCCGGGTCCCGCAAATCGCCGATAGGCATGCTGCCTGCCAGCAACAGTTCATCACCGAGGTTGGCACAGACGTATTGATGCAGGTGGGTCAGAAAACCCAGCATCTCGTTTCCATCCGGCAATGCCGGCGTGATCAATTCCAATAGCGCCTCGGAATAATCAGTAGTGATATGCGGATGCGTCAATGCGGCCCCGAGCCGGCGCGGGTGGGGCAGCTGCGAGATGGCGCCCTCGCGGGTGATGCGCAGGCTTTCCTTCTCGATGCCTTTCAGGCCATGGATTAATAAAGGCCGCAGAGAGGCGTCGATGCGTGTCTGCAAGCGTGCGTCGGATAACTTGTTTGACATTTTTTACTCCGATATCTGTTGATGATCAGGAATGCCCATGTACGCTCGAAACCAGCAAAGTTTCAACATGATAAAAATCTCCATGGTCAATCTGCCCAGTGACATCCCGCTTTATGGCTTTTAATAAGCAAGTGATTAAAGCTTAGCTCAATATATTGCAGAATGCAAGTAACTATATTATATTAGTAACTCGATGATTTTTCGTGCAGGCAAGTTATGAACGACGATAAGACGGCGGAAGGAAAATTTGCTTTTGAGAGGTCGTGCTGCCCGCTCACGAATGCATTGGATATTTTTGGCGATAAATGGACACTGCTGATCATCCGGGATCTGGTTCTGGGCAAACACCGCTATCTGGAATTGATATCCTCGCCAGAAAAAATCGCGTCAAATATCCTTGCGGATCGCTTGAAGAAACTGGAAGCCGCGGGTCTCATTACTCGACGGGCCTATCAGCAGAAACCCGCGCGCTATGAGTATTTCCTGACAGATAAAGGCGAAAGCTTGTGGCCGGTGCTGGCGGCAATAATCTCCTGGAGTCAGGAGCATTATCCCGGCACTCAGCTATTTCCCGCGATCAGGCAGCGTCAGCCAAGCTGATGCGTATCAGACACCGAGCTGTTGGGGCGGGTTGATAGAGAGCAACAGCGCTTCTCAGAGGCGGACCCGCTTCAGTGGCGGATTTTGTGCTTTTCTTCAACTTTTGCGGTAACCCATATGTCGAGTAACCTGGGTGACAAATGAACGCCGCTGATTATCCGTGATCGGGTATCCAGGTGAACTTGAAATCAAGAGAGTGCCCGGTTTGCCATTTCCCGCTTGTATCGTTGCCGTTCCGCTTCTTCCTTGAGTGCGGCGTCTACTTCCCGCATGACGCTGCTGACATCAGCCGGTTTCTCGTCACGTTCAAAATGCCCTGTCAGCTTGATCTCCGGAAGCAATTTCCCGCTCTGGTAGAGTGACCATATCTCCCTGCCATAGTCAGTGGCGGGCAATTCGGGCGCAAAGCGGCCAAAGTAGGCAGCAAGGTTATCCATGTCGCGGACCAGCATGCTGCGGGCGTTGTTGTTGGCCGCCGCGTCAATGGCCTGGGGCAGGTCGATGATGACCAGTCCGTCGCTGCCGGCAAGCACATTGTATTCGGACAAATCGCCATGGACGATCCCGGCGCAAAGCATGCGCACCACCTCCCTGACAAGGGTGAGGTGATGCGCGCGCGCCTCTTCCGCCGTGAGCGCCAGATCATTGAGCCGGGGGGCGGCCGCGCCATTGACGCCCGTCACCAGTTCCATCAGCAGCACACCCTCGAAGAAATTATAGGGCTGCGGCACACGCACGCCGGCGGCGGCAAGACGGCACAGGGAATCCACTTCCACGCTGCGCCACGCATCTTCCTGCGCCTTGCGTCCATAGCGGGTGCCCTTCTCCATGGCGCGGGCGCGCCGGCTGTTCTTCACTCTGCGGCCTTCGGTGTAATCCACGCTCTGGCGGAAGCTGCGTGCGTTGGCTTCCTTGTATACCTTCGCGCAACGTATCGCTTCTCCGCAGCGGACCACGTAGACCATGGCTTCCTTGCCGCTCATGAGCTGGCAGATGACTTCATCGACGAGACCCTCCTCGACGAGCGGTTCAATTCTTTTCGGGATTTTCATGGATGCTTTTGCGAGCGCGCAAAATCTGGCGCAAGCCGGTCATTTATCCTTGTCAAATGGGATGATGCAACAGAACCGGCGCTGTATTCGTTGGGTATCAAATGCGCCCTCATGAGCGTGCCTGAGCGAAAAACGTGTTTGCACGTTCTTCGGGCCGCCTATTTTACCTTCATTCCCGGCTGCGCGCCCTCATCGGGAGCGAGCAGATAAGGTCCGCCGCTTTCACCTCCCGCAGCCAGTACCATTCCCTCCGAGATGCCGAATTTCATTTTTCGTGGCGCGAGATTAGCCACCATGACGGTCAGCCGGCCCTTGAGCGATTCCGGAGGATAGGTGGACTTTATGCCGGCAAACACGGTGCGCGGCTGTTCTTCGCCAATATCCAACGTTAACTTCAACAGCTTGTCTGCTCCTGGTACATGTTCAGCGTCGACGATTTTCGCGATGCGCAAATCCACCTTGCTGAAATCATCAATCGAAATGCTTCCGGCAACCGGCGCGGTGGCATGTTGCTGTGCTTCAGCATGACGCACAGGCGAATGGGGGTTTGTGACAGGTTCGAGAGTTTGTTTGTTGGCTTCGATCATGGCGTTAATCTCTTTTTGGTCAATACGGGTCATCAGGTGCTGGTAAGGGTTGATGGCGTGGTCCAACGGTAAATCTTTCAGAACATCGCACCACTGTAGTGGCGGAATGTTCAGGAAGCCTTCCACGTTGTTCGCAAGCTGTGGCATTACGGGCTTAAGATATAAGGTCAGCAAGCGGAAGATATTGAGCGCCACCGTGCAAACTTCATGCAGCCGGATTTTTGATACTTCGTCTTCCTGTTTGGCAAGTTCCCAAGGCTTCATGTCATCCACATACTGGTTTGCTTCATCGGCCAACGCCATGATTTTCTTGCTCGCCTTTAAATATTCCCGTTTTTCGTAGTAATCAGCGATTTGCTCGGCAGCACCGTGAAGGTTCATAATGAGCCAGTATTCATTCCCGAGAGGATCCTCCGAAAATCGGTAATTTCCTGCCGGCTGAGGTTCCTTGGTTTTTACCCCTGCGGTCAGGTCGCCATTGTCGCTGTTTAAAAATGAATCTGCTTGATGAGGGTATTTATACTTATCCAGGCTGGCAATGTAGTTGCATAGCTTTCCATCGAAGCGTTTAGTAATAAATCCCGCACAACGGCTTGCAATATTGATGTATTTACCCACCAAATCGGAATTTACTCGCGCGACGAAATCGTCCAGGTTGAGGTCGATATCTTCCATGGTGCCGTTCAGCTTGGTGGCATAGTAGTAGCGCAGCCATTCCGGATTCAACTCCTGCTTCAAATAGCTTCCGGCAGTGATGAACGTGCCGCGCGATTTGCTCATCTTTTCGCCGTTCACGGTGAGAAAACCATGGACGAAAATCTTTGTGGGTGTACGGTAACCGGCATTCTTCAGCATTGCCGGCCAGAACAGCGCGTGAAAATAGAGAATATCCTTGCCGATGAAGTGATACAGCTCAGTGGCTGAATCCTTCTTCCAGAACTCGTCAAAATCGATACCTTTTCGCTCGCACAGGTTTCTGAAGCTGCCCATGTAGCCGATTGGAGCATCCAGCCATACATAGAAATACTTGCCTGGCGCATCGGGGATTTCAAAACCGAAATACGGTGCGTCGCGCGAGATATCCCAGTCGGAGAGCTCGTTCTCTCCGGCTGCACCCAGCCACTCGCGCATCTTGTTGGCAGCCTCCGGCTGCAAGGTTCCCGAGGTTGTCCATGCGCGCAGGAAATCCACACAACGAGTATCCGAGAGCTTGAAAAAGAAATGCTCGGTGGATTTTTTTACCGGGACCGCGCCGGATACCGCGGAGTAGGGATTTTTTAAATCGATGGGGGTATAGGCCGCTCCACATGCTTCGCAATTGTCACCGTACTGATCGTGCGCACCGCATTTGGGACATTCGCCCTTGATGAAGCGATCCGGCAGGAACATCTGCTTGACCGGATCGTAGAGCTGTTCGATGGCGCGGACAGCTATCAGCCCGGCGGTCTTGAGCCTGGTGTAAATATTCTCGGCGTATTGGCGGGTTTCGGGCGAATGCGTGGTGTAGTAATTGTCGAATTCGACATGAAAGCCTGTGAAGTTGCTCAGATGCTCGCCATGCACCTTCGCTATCAGCGCTTCCGGCGTAATGCCTTCCTGCTCGGCGCGCAGCATGATGGGTGTACCATGCGTGTCATCGGCGCATACATAATACACCTCGTGCCCTTGCATTTTCTGGAAACGTACCCAGATGTCGGTCTGAATGTATTCCACCAGATGGCCAAGATGGATGCTGCCGTTGGCGTAGGGCAGGGCGGAAGTGACAAGAATTTTTCGCTTGTTCATCAATTGTCTATGGAAATTGTCAAACATAATTGTAACAAACTGCGGGCCTCGCGGTCTGTAGAACTGCAGAAACCAATCCTGATGCGCTTGAGCGGGCTGATTCCGTGCAGCCGTCCTTATCAGTAGACTAAGCTGCCGTTAAAAAACAGGATTTGTTCCGTGTATTCATTCTTCATTAAGTCCTGTTTTTATTTTTTTACCATCCGGCCTTCGAGTCCGATATTTGTTAATATTCAAGGTTGGTTTGGTTTTATTTGTTTCGCAGGCACAGGGTAAAGGAGCAGTAAAGTGGCTATCACCGAACAGCAAGTGCAATCCGTTCTCAAGGAAATTACCGATCTGAGCACGGGCAAGGATTATGTGGCCAGCAATGAGGCGCGTAACATCAAAATAGATGGCGATGATATTTCACTTGATATCGTGCTCGGGTATCCGGCAAAGAGCGTGATCGAAATTATCCGCAAGCAGGTGGCCGGCAAACTCAAGACTATTCCGGGTAGTGGCAACGTGAGTGTCAATATCACGAGCAAGATTGTTTCCCATAGTGTACAACGCGGAGTGAAGCTTATTCCCGGCGTGAAGAATATCATTGCGGTGGCTTCCGGCAAGGGTGGGGTGGGCAAATCCGCCACGGCGGTAAACCTGGCATTGGCACTGGCTGCGGAAGGCGCTTCTGTCGGCATTTTGGATGCCGATATTTATGGCCCTTCACAACCCCAGATGCTGGGGATTACCGGCCGCCCCGAATCCCCGGATGGGAAAACCATTGAATCGATGAAAGCACACGGTATCCAGGCCATGTCCATCGGTTTCCTGATTGATGTGGAGACACCCATGGTGTGGCGGGGGCCGATGGTTACACAGGCACTGCAGCAGTTGGTGAATGATACGCGCTGGAGCGATGTGGACTATCTCATTGTGGATATGCCGCCCGGCACCGGTGATATCCAGTTGACGCTGGCACAGAAAGTGCCGGTTACGGGTGCCGTTATCATCACCACCCCGCAGGATATCGCGTTGCTGGATGCTCGCAAGGGGCTCAAGATGTTCCAGAAAGTGGGGATTCCCATCCTCGGCATCGTCGAAAACATGAGTACGCATATTTGTTCCCAATGCGGTCACGAAGAGCATATTTTCGGCGAGGGCGGCGGGAAAAAGATGTGCAAGGATTACGATGTGGAGTTCCTTGGCGCACTGCCGCTCGATATCAGAATCCGCGAACACACCGATGCGGGCGCCCCCACGGTGGTAGTGGATCCTGACGGGCGGATAGCGGAGATCTATCGTGGTATTGCCCGCCGCCTCGCGGTCAAGATCGACGAGTTGTCGCTCGATCACTCGGCATTGTTTGCAAACATAGTGATCCAGGATACCTGATAATCCTGTGGTGAACCGGCTGGCAAATGGCTGTCAATGGCTGGCAATGACGGTGGGGCCGCGAGGTTGACTTGTCTGCTCATGCTTAATATTACACTCATATTCTCGTCTTTCAAAAATGACCATAAAGTCTGACAAATGGATTCGCCGCATGGCGGCGGAGCATCGCATGATCGAGCCTTTCGAGCCCGATCAGATCAAGCATGCGAACGGCCACAAGATCGTTTCATACGGAACTTCGAGTTACGGCTATGATATTCGCTGTTCGGATGAATTCAAGCTGTTCACCAATATCAACTCCACCATCGTCGATCCCAAGAATTTTGATTCCAACTCCTTCGTCGATGTGAAGAACAAAGTTTGCATCATCCCGCCCAACTCCTTTGCCCTGGCACGCACTGTCGAATATTTCCGTATTCCCCGCAATGTATTGACCATTTGCCTGGGAAAATCCACCTATGCGCGGTGCGGCATCATTGTCAATGTCACGCCGTTTGAGCCGGAGTGGGAAGGCTATGTCACGCTGGAATTTTCAAACACCACGCCGCTGCCTGCCAAGATATACGCGAATGAGGGAGTGGCCCAGGTGATTTTCTTTGAATCCGACGAAGTCTGCGAAATTTCCTATAAAGATCGCGGCGGAAAATATCAGGGACAGCAGGGCGTGACCCTCCCGAAAATCTGATTTCATTTGCGAGGTCTGGGCAGGATTCCTATGGTTACGAAAATAGTTTGGATGGGGCCGGCTTCAGGTCCAGAATATGCCAAAGGAACTACAAGATTCGGCCGCTATAAGGCGCTTCGTCTTTCCGTATCCTTATTCAGAGTCGGCAATGGCGACGCGACGCAGGATAGGTTGTTCCACAGGATTTCAACTGTCCGTAATTATTTTTTTCATATCAGAAAAAAACGCTTGATTCCGGCAAAATGCGGTCTATAATCCGCTTTTTTTCCGCCACATAAAGAACAGGAGGTCATCATGAAAAGCAAAGCAAACTATTTCGATACGGCCGATTTGGTAAACATCCATATTCCCGTAACGTAGCGCCTCCCCGAGGAGATTCTCATGCAAGTGCGTAATGCCGCTCTACGGCAAAAAGTAGAGCCCGAAGCAGTATTCGATACTCATCCCGAAGTCAGCCTGGATTTTAAATATGTCCGGGAAGCCCTGGAAAAGGGCTACAGCAAGCCATTCCTGCTGGTCGACAGCCATATCATCCGTAATAAAGCCCGCCGTTTCAAAGCCGCCATGCCGCGCGTGCAGCCACATTATGCCGTCAAGGCCAATCCGGATCCACGAGTGCTGAGAACCATGATCGAGGAGAGCGTGGGTTTTGAAATAGCCTCTATTTCTGAACTGGATCTGCTGCTCGGCCTGGGTGTGCCCGCTGCCGAGATATATTACAGTAACCCTATGAAATCAAGGGCTTACCTGGAATATGCGGCATCTAAAGGCGTGGAATGGTATGTGCTGGACAGCATCGAAGAGCTGCGTAAAATTGTGAGCGTCAAGCCGGATGCAAAAATGTATTTGCGCATCGATACGCCCAACATTGGCAGCGATTGGCCGCTGGCAGGAAAATTTGGTACGCATGCCGCGGAGATCAAGGGCATCATCAATGAAGCGGCGAAACTTAAGGCCGACCTCGCCGGGGTGACTTTTCATGTGGGTTCTCAGTGCCGCAATCCGCAGAACTGGCGGGTGGGTATCGAGCGGGCCAAGAAAGTTTTTGCCGATATGCGCCGTGCCGGGTTGACCCCGCGCCTGCTCAACATCGGCGGCGGTTATCCTGTACGTCATATCAAGCCCATTCCTTCGATTGAAATCATAGCGGAAGTCGTGAATGCGGCTATCGCCGACCTGCCGGAGAGCATTCGGGTCATGGCCGAGCCGGGGCGTTACCTGGTGTCCGATGCCGCGTATTTCGTCTGCCGCGTGGTGGGAACAGCCACCCGCAATGGCAAGCGCTGGATGTATTGGGATGCAGGCATGTTTGGCGGCGTGATCGAGGTTACCGAGGGCTTACGCTATGAAATCCTTTCTGATCGCAAGGGCCAGGATATTCCCTGGTCCGTGGCCGGTCCGACCTGCGATTCGGTGGACATCCTCATGCGGGACGAAATGTTGCCGGAAGATATTCAGGAAGGCGATTTTATCTATATTCCCAATGCCGGGGCATACACTACCGCCTATGCCAGCAACTTCAACGGTTTTCCATTACCGGATGTGATGGTGTTGTAGGCAGGAAATCGAAACAGAATTGACGGCGGGGCACAATGAAGGCGTGCCCCGCCGTTTTTTTTACTCAGGCCATTCATGCCCAGATAGTGGAGGACATATCCTTATCCCGATATTTCACCCGATCACGAGGCTGGTCTCGTGAAATAGCCGAGAGCTTAACCCAGAGACCATTAGGCGGCTCTCCGAGCCTACCGGAGTGCTGGGCGTCCTGATGCAGTATCCGGGTTTAATTCCACTTGCGGTCAAGCACGACAAAATGATATTCCAATCCATCATCATCCAGATGATGTTTCTCGCGTGACGTTTCGCGCCATTCGCCCTGGCTGAATTTGGGAAATAGCACGTCACCCTCAAAATCCTTCTGAATCTCGGTAATATACAACCGGTCGCAGACAGTCAACGCCTGCTGGAATATTTCAGCTCCCCCGATGATGAAGCTCTCAGCCGTATCGGCACACTCGTAGCAGGTTCTCAGCGCGGTCGCCAATGAACCCACCACGATAGCACCCTCGGCTTTGTAATCGGGTTGCCGTGTAACAATAATGCTGGTGCGGCCCGGTAACGGCCTGCCGATGGACTCGTAAGTTTTACGACCCATGATGATGGGATGCCCCATGGTAAGCGCTTTGAAGCGCTTCAGATCGGGGGGCAGCCGCCATGGCAATGTATTATCCTTGCCGATTACGCGATTTTGGGCCATGGCCACCAGAATGGATAGGCGGCGGGGAGTCATACCGCGACCGGCGCCTTGATTGCCGGATAAGGGTCATAGCCTTCCAGCATGAAATCTTCATATTTAAATCCAAAAATGCTATCGATTGCCGGGTTCAAATTCATCACCGGCAGTTTTCTGGGTTCCCGGCTCAGTTGTTCCTGCGCCTGTGTCAAATGATTAAGATAAAGATGGGCATCGCCCAAGGTATGCACGAAATCTCCAGGCTTCAGATTGCATACTTGCGCCACCATCAGCGTGAGCAGCGCGTAGGAGGCGATATTGAACGGAACGCCGAGAAAGATATCCGCACTGCGCTGATAGAGCTGGCATGAAAGCCTGCCCTCAGCAACGTAGAATTGAAACAAGGCGTGGCAGGGTGACAATTTCATTTTATTCAGCTCGCTTACATTCCAGGATGAAACAACCATGCGCCGTGAATCCGGGGTATTCCTGATTTGCTCGATCACCTCGGTTATTTGATCGATTTCCTGTTTCTCCATTCCCGGCCAGGATCTCCACTGCCGGCCATATATGGGACCCAGGTCGCCATTCTCGCCGGCCCATTCATCCCAGATAGAAACACCATTATCCTTGAGGTACTTGATATTGGTATCTCCCTGCAAAAACCACAGCAATTCGTAAATAATGGATTTCAAATGGCATTTCTTGGTGGTCACCAGCGGAAATCCTTCCGATAAGTTGAAACGCATCTGGTGGCCGAATACCGAAAGCGTGCCAGTGCCTGTGCGGTCGGATTTCTTGTGCCCGTGCCTGAGCACATGCCGCATTAGGTCAAGATACTGATGCATAGGAGTTCAGGTGATGGGTAAAATTCCTTGGGCTTACATGCGGCGGGCGGAATAGATGCATGGTGTATATAATAACACGCTCACATTTTACAGGATGAGGCGCCAATATGCTCGCAACGCTGACACAGAATGCTTCGCCCATAAGTGAATCCACCAAGGCAACACATATCTTGGTGGTGCTGCCCAAGCTGGGCGGGATTTCGGATAAACCTCGGAACAGACCCGATTTCCTGGGCAAGAACGCACTGGAAGCTTTGTTATCCCGGCGAGGAATGCAGCCTGGAGAAATTAGCGATTCCCCCGCGGCCGCCAGTCTTGGCAGCGGAGCCTTGTGCGCATGGGTCATGGTGGATTCAGGTGAATCCCCGTTCGAGCAACAAACCTCCGTTCGCAAAGCCATGCGATTGCTATTGGAGGAAAATCCTGCAGAAATACATCTTGCGATTTACGGTAATTCGGACGAAAAACGCGTATTCGCGGAACTGGCGGTATATGCCGCCTGGATCAACGGTTCAGTGCTGCCGTCACGGAAAACCAGCAAGAAAAAACCGGACAGGAAGCCGTTGGCAAGAATCGTGTTGCATGGATATAAAGACGCGGGCAATTTTGCCTTGACGCAGGCCAAGGCGGAAGGGAATCTGCTCACGCGTGAACTCACGGTGCTGCCGCCCAACGAATTGACGCCCAGGCTTTATCGCAGACGCGCCAAGAAGCTTGCGGCGAGCGAAGGCTGGAAGTATCAGGAGTTTGATGTCAAGGCGCTGCGCAAGATGGGTGCAGGTGCATTTGTCGCCGTGGCCCAGGGTAGCGACCCCGAAGATGCCGCCATCGTGCATTTGCAGCGGCGCATCAAGCGTGCGCATAAAACCGTGGCGCTGGTAGGCAAGGGTATCTGCTTTGATACCGGAGGCCACAATCTGAAGCCGCCTCGCTACATGCACGGCATGCATGAGGACATGAACGGATCCGCCGTGGCTCTGGGAATTTTGTTGGCCGCAACGCGCGCCGACCTGCCGGTGAACATCGATTGCTGGCTCGCCATCGCCCAGAACCACATCAGTCCGCGCGCCTACAAGCAGAACGATGTCATAACAGCGCTGAATGGCACCACCATCGAAATTATCCATACCGACGCCGAAGGCCGGATGGTGCTGGCGGACACCTTGACGCTGGCGGGTAGACAGAAGCCCGATGTGATGATTGATTTCGCGACGTTGACCGGCAGCATGCACGTGGCGCTGGGATCGCGTTATAGCGGCGTATTCAGTAACCGGGAAGAATTGGCGCAGAAGGCGCTTGCAGCGGGAAAGTCAAGCGGCGAGAGAATCTGGACATTTCCGATGGATGCCGATTATGATGGGGAGCTGGAAAGCCGGATCGCCGATGTCAAACAGTGCACCCTTGAGGGTGAGGCAGATCACATTCTCGCCGCACGCTTTCTCAGCCGGTTTGTGGACAATGTATCCTGGTTGCATATGGATCTCTCCGCGAGCAGTAACAAGGATGGACTGGGCGCGGTTGGCAGCGACGTTACGGGCTTTGGGGTGGCATGGGGAATCGAGATGTTATCGCGGGTAGCGCGGATAAGTGAATAAAATTCGCGGCATGGTTGAATATATCATCCCGGATCCGGCAGTTGACCGCTGATTTGTCAGTCTGGCAATTTGATTGGTAATGACTGTGCCACAGGATTCCCACCTTTTGGGTGAGACCAACCATTGGATTCTGGATAATAGTTCAGACGATTTGCAATACTATTTTACCGATGGTGTGTCCGCTTTCGATCAACCGATGCGCCTCGGCAGCCTTCTCTAACGGTAGTGCATGGCTAATGTGAACTTTGACTAAACCTCGCTCGAGCAGCATTGCGCCATGCTCGAGTATGCGGGTCTGCGCCACACGTGCCCGGTGTATACCGAAATAGAGGGGGGCGGCCATTTGCACATAACCGACGGTAAGGTTGCGCAGCCGTGCGGTATTGGTGTGCCTGATGTCGCATGTAGTCGAGAGCAGTGTCACTACGCGGCCATATAGCCGGGTTGCGGCGAAAGATTTACAGAAAGTTTCTCCGCCCACCGTATCCATGACAAGTCTCACGCCCAGTCCACCCGTCCAGTTCAGTGCCGTTTCCACAAAATCCTGCCCGGTATAATCGATTGCCAGTTCCGCTCCCAGCGATTGCACAAACTCCGCCTTCCGGGCGGATGATATCGTCGTGGCGACCGGTGCATTCAAGTAGTGGGCAAGCTGAATCGCGATATGACCCACGCCGCCCGCGCCCGCGTGAATGAGCGCGGGCCGGCCTTTGCTCATACCGCCGCGGTTTACCAGCGCTTCCCATGCCGTAATCATGGCGAGCGGCATAGCAGCCGCTTCCAGCATGGAGAGATTCTTCGGTTTCAATGCCAGATATTCCTGCCTTACCACCGTGTATTCAGCATATGTTCCAGGTGATCCACCCAGGCCATTGTTGAAAAAAAATACTTCATCGCCCGGCTGCACGCGCGTGACCGAACCCCCTACCGCTTCCACCACGCCCGCACCATCACAGCCCAGAATCGAGGGCAGTTTATCGGGATAATACATATTGAGCTTGCGCACCTTGGTATCTATCGGGTTCACACCCGCGGCATGCAGTTTTACCAGTACGCTGGATGGATCGGTGAGGGGCGGGATGGGCACATCGGCTGCTGTCAGTACATCCGGTTCGCCCGGGATATTCATCAGTATGGCCTTCATGATTTTCCTTTATTTCTATCCCATACATAATGGACAAACCGCTGCCAGCGATTAAGGTTGATCGTCTGCGCGGATTTTTTCTGAAATCTTTCTGATTGGTCGCGGGCCGTGCTCAGTTTCACCTGTTCATGAATCTGGCGCAAGGTTAAACCGCCGGGACCCTTGAGTTTGTCGGGATCGGGTTTTGTCATGATCAATTCTTCCAATGCCTGACTGGATGGCAACGTAGAGGGATGGAAGGGATATGTTAAACTTGAGGACTTGATTTGGCGAGAAAATAAAATGTCTGGTAATACCCTTGGCAGGCTTTTTTGCGTTACATCTTTTGGTGAATCTCACGGTCCCGCTATCGGCTGTGTTGTGGATGGTTGTCCGCCAGGAATGGAGCTATCCACTGAAGACATTCAAGGGGATCTGGACCGGCGCAAACCCGGTACGTCCCGCCACGTGACCCAGCGGCGCGAATCCGACACGGTGGAGATTCTTTCCGGAATATTCGAAGGCAAGACTACCGGCACGCCCATCGCGCTGCTGATCCGCAACGAGGATCAGCGCAGCAAGGATTATGGCAAGATCATGGATAGCTTCCGGCCAGGGCATGCGGACTATGTATACTGGCAGAAATATGGCATACGCGATTACCGGGGCGGTGGACGTTCTTCGGCACGCGAGACCGCGGTGCGGGTGGCGGCGGCAGCTATCGCCAGAAAGTGGCTGCTTGCAAATTATGGGGTGGTAATACGCGGCTTTATGTCGCAGCTGGGACCCGTGGATATCCCGTTTAAACAGTGGGAGATGGTTAACCAGAATCCGTTTTTTGCCGCTGATGCCAGCTTGGTACCCCGCCTCGAAGAGTTCATGGATAAGCTGCGCAAATCCGGTGAGTCTGTCGGAGCAAAAATCAGCGTCGTGGCGGAAGGCGTGCCGGTAGGCTGGGGTGAGCCGGTATATGATCGGCTGGATGCGGAAATCGCCTACGCCATGATGAGCATCAATGCGGTGAAAGGTGTGGAAATCGGGGCCGGATTTGCGTCCGTTGCGCAAAAAGGTACCGAGCACTCTGATGAAATCACTCCCGAAGGATTCTTGAGCAACAACGCGGGGGGCATATTGGGGGGGATTTCCACGGGCCAGGATATTATCGTTAATATTGCCGTCAAGCCCACTTCCAGCATCCGTCTGGGGCGACGCTCGGTTGATAAGTCCGGCAAGCCCGTCATAGTGGAAACGCACGGCAGACATGATCCCTGTGTAGGGATTCGCGCCACGCCCATCGCGGAGGCAATGCTGGCGTTGGTGCTCATGGATCATGCCTTGCGCCATCGCGCGCAAAATGCCGATGTCGTGTGCGCCACGCCAAAAATTCCGGGCAAGGTTGGCAAGCGGGAATCCATCTTATCCGGCGTTCCCAACGTCAAGGCGACGCCGGAATTTGCCGAAAACCCAGAGCCGGACGAAGCTTGAACCTCAGGAAACCGCCCGCCGCGAATGCGGCCGGAGAATGGGTTAACCATGGCCGAGATCATGGCCCCGATGTTCCGGTGACGCCACGTGTACTTAAGTCCAATTGTCCATATCTGCGGGATCCTTAAGAAGTAGGTTGATAATCTTCCTACTGTGCTTACATAAGGGGAGACCGCATATCCATCGGAGAGCAGAAAGATGGAATTGACCAGGGTTCTTGCGTTGTCTGCAATGATAGTAGTCGCGTCTTATGCAAATACCTGCCTGGCAACATCTACCGGGAACGACTCTCTCTGCCAGGGGTACGGAACAGACGCCGCAAACGAGTTCTGATCAATACTGTCAGAGCAAATAAGACTGATATTTCAGGCTTCTCCTTCTCATTCCCGCAAGAAATCCTTGAAGGGCGACTCATGCGCCGGCCCCGGCGTTCCTACCCAATAACCTTGCGCATAGTCTACCTGCATTTTTTCGAGCAGCGAAAATGTTGCGGCACTCTCTACAAACTCAGCCGTTGTTTGCTTCCCAAATCCTCTGGCCACATCACATAACGCTTTTACCAGGATCTGATCATCGGGATTGTCGGCTAGATTCCGTATAAACGAACCATCGATCTTTACTACATCGATCGGGAGCTGCCGGATGTAATAAAAGGAAGAGAAACCGACGCCGAAATCGTCCAGCGTAAAACTGCAGCCGAAGGTCTTGATTGTCTCCATCAGTTTTCGTGCTGCGGGCAGGTCTTCCAAAGCCGCAGTCTCGGTTATTTCAAACATGAAGGTGGAGGGATCCGCGCCATATGCAGCGAAAGCCTCTGTCAAGGTGGACAGTAATTCGGGGTCGTGGAAGGCATGGGCGGACAAGTTTATCGAGAAACGGATATTGTGTCCCCGGTGCTGGATTTCGGCCGAGAGGGCAATGGATTTCCGCAAAACCATATGATCGATGGCATGAATAAGACCGGTTTGTTCCGCCGCGGGAATAAAAAGATGGGGGGCAAGTATTGTCCCGTCATTATCGCGCATGCGCAACAGGACCTCGTAATGATCGATGGTCTTGCTCGGAATATGCATAATAGGCTGGAAATAAAAGAAGAACCTGTCATGCAGAAAGGAATATTCGATCTTCTCTTTCCAATATACGAGCGTGTGCATGCGCTCGCGGGTTTTCTCCTCGTTGGAAAACAAATGCCAGCCGCCACGGCCCGCTTCCTTTGCCTGGTACATGGCGAGATCCGCTGCCGCCAGCAGATCATGAACATTGTTCCCATGCTCCGGAAAGAGGGCAATACCGATACTGGCTGATGCTTTATGAGTTCGACCATTTACCGTCAGCTTTCCCTGGCTCATGGCCGCCAGAGCATTTTTTGCAACTTCTATGGCTCCTTCGGAAGTGGTTTGCGGTAATATCACCGCGAATTCATCCCCACCCAGCCGTCCGAGTATATCGACGCTGCGTATGCTGCCAAGCAGCATACGCGCAACCATCTTCAATAAAGCATCGCCCGCCTGGTGTCCGCTCGTGTCGTTGATGTACTTGAACTGATCAAGGTCGAAAAAGAGAAGTGCGCCCGTATAGTTATAACGGGCAGCCAAATTGAGCATCTGCTCCAGTTCCTCCTGGAAGCGGCGCCGATTGAATAGATCCGTAAGCGGGTCATGATCGGCCAGCCACGCCAGCCTGCCTTCCGCACGCTTATGTTCCGTCATATCGAGCCCTACCGATAATATCGCCGGATCATCCGCGGCGTGCCGCGTCAGACGGGAATGCAGCCAGAGTATGTGACGTACCGAGTCATCCTTGCACAAAATATTGGCTTCATGACGCAACTGGTCTCTTCGTTCAGACCGCACTTCCGCAAGATGAGCGGACAGGTCCTGCAGATCATTGTCGGGAGCGAGAAGTTCGATGAAGGGCTTTCCTTGCAGTTCCTGCTCCGTATACTGAATAAGCATCTCGCCATGGGCATTGAGCATCATGATTTTGCCATTGGCGTTTTGTGTCAATACAATAACCTGCGCAATATCGAGCAGGTTTGTAATGAAATCCCTTTCCTTGCTCAACTCATCCATTTTCCCCGCTAATATCCGCGTCCGGTCTGCGACCTGATCTTCAAGCTTCTCGAGTTGATAAGACAGGGCAACCGCTGTTTCATCGAGCGTGTCAATTTCATCCTTTAGCCATCGTTTCTGGCTGGCGGAATGCAGTGACGAGCGGAATTTTTCAAAATTACTGTGGGCCAGGAGCGGTAAGGCAAAGACAATGTGCTTGAATCGCGACAGCGGCTTTGTAAGGATTACAAACAAGAGTATTACGGAAAGCAGAAGTCCCACCAAGCCTGTCATTGCATTTTGCCACGTCAAACTGTTGATGACGTCAATGGTGGAAGTGATATCGGTGATAACGATCAACGCTTTGCCGGCTGGATTTCCTCTCCCCAGCGAAAGCAGTCTTATTTGCTGGTGACGGCCGCCCAAGGAAACCTGTATACCATTTTCAAGGTTATTAAAATCGGGGTATCGTTCGGCGGCTTCGAGGAGAATTGCGAGGCTTTTTTCTTTGCTGGTAAGCGCGGCAATCCGCACGCCCCAGTTTGGAATTCTCATACCATTATTTTTAGGCGCGTTGTCCTGTTCCTTGATAAACAAGCCAATATCGGCGCCTGATATATTTTTGAACCCCAGGACGGCATCGACCAGAGAGATGCCGATGACGACCACGCCAACGCTTATTCCCTCAACCAGCAAGGGGGCCACAACAAACTGCATGCAGCTTTCTACACAACTTAAAGGACTGATGGGCTGTTCTTGGGCATTAACTTCGCGAACCCAATTCAGCATCGCTTCGTTTCCGTGCATCTCGGATTCAGGGTTGCCCCAGTTTGCCAGCAACTGATTCGACTTATTATAGAAACGTACCAGCTCAATGCCCTTGTTGAGTTGAAGGGGAGTCCAGTAAAGCTCAAACGTTTTCGCAATATCCTCACCGTTGCTCCCGAGCAGGGCGGTGCTCATGCCCTCCAGGGAAGGGATCATTTCAGCCCATTGATGTAAATCCTGCGAGATTTCCTTTATCAAGCCTTCGACTTCGCTGGCATAACGCTGATGCTGCACATCCCTTTCGCGTTCAAAGTTGTCTATCAGGCGAAGGTAAGTAATCGCACTGAACGATGCTACGATGGCGAACAGTATCAGGCTGCTCAACAACAAGACTTTCCATTTCAGGCCCAGAAATCTTTGGGATCCGGAGCTTGCGGTACCGTCACGCCGTACCGCGCCTTTATGGAGATTCTGTTGCATGAATATGCTGTCCCTAGAACCGATAGGAGCCAAGGATTGAAAACAGATCCCAGTGCTGAGACAAGTTGCCAGTATTTGGATTATCCAGGGTCGAGAGCCACGCGGTGCCGTTTACGCGGTGATATTCCGCGCGCAGCATGAATTCGGGCGTGATGTTCCAACGGAGGCCGACGGTTATATCCTTGGCAAAGCGGGTATGGGCGAGGCCGGCTCTGCCAGGCTGGGCAGCCGCCCATTTTTTTCCATGAGGATCGTCTTTGTCCGTAAGCAGAACATCGTAACGAACAATGCCTTCCCACTCGGGAGTAAAGCGGTAGGCACCTTGAAAATAATAGCTCTCGCCGTAGAAATCCAGGTTGGGCATGACGCCAAAATTGTTGTACTGAAGGCGGCGGAGCGCATATTCTGAAGTGAGGCTCCAGCGTTCGGCATTATATTGTGCGGAAAAGATCAACGGGATAAAGTGAATCGAGCCTCCCTGAAGCACATCACTCGCGCCAGGAATGTAACGGATGTTCAACTGTGATGCGCTGACCGCAAAGCGGATACGCCCGCCGTCAAGGTCATAGTTAACGCGGCCAGTATAGGAGATTTCCGGCGCCAAATGACCCGGAAATTGTCCCCCGAACACGGCCGCCTCGGCTTCGGCACCTCGAACCAGTGGACGCACCACGCCTGCCTGAAAGGAGATATCCCCCAAATCGGAACGGTACTCCCCGTACAAATGGACGCCATCGGCGGCGAGCGCGAGCTTGCGGGTACGGTCGAAGTAGATGGATTGGGGTAGCAGAATGCTCGGCCGCGTGAAAGGAACGTCGCGCGTGTCGTTGTAGAAGCCCAGGGGAGTTTTCATTCTGCCGAGCCGTATTCCAAGTTGGCTGCTCTCCCCGGAGAAATACCTGTAGTCCATGAATCCAAAATCGAGACGGACATTGCCCGGGCTACCTTCGCCAGCGGTGCGCGACAGCATTTGGGCCGAAAATTGCAACCTGGTCAGAGGCCGCATCGAAGCGTTCAACCCCAATTCCCTGAAGTCGAAGCTGCCGCTATCGGAACTGCTCTTGCCAAAAAAGTTGTTATTACCCGAACTCATCAGCCAGGATTGGCTCGCGAAGCCATGAATTTGCAAGTTGTGAGGTAATGGCGGCAGCTTTGGCAGCGTAGGCAGCGACGGAAATTTTGGCAGCTTTGGCAGGTTGTCAGCTTGTGCAGAAAAACTCCACAGGAGTGCCGGCAGGGCAATCGTAGCGATGACCCATCGGAAACGCTCACGCGAACCGCTATTTGATCTCAAGTACATTGACTCTGCCATCCGTCTTGGATTTGATTAAATAGCCGATTGCTCCGGGCGTGCTGGCAACCCTGGCAAGCATTTCGTCCGTGGACATTACGGTATCGGGCGCCTGGCCCGTACCGGAAAATACCAGCCGATCCCACGCGGAGCGCAACTGGTACGGGAAGACATTCAGTTTTTCCTTCGAGAAGGCGGCATGCAGGGGCGCATCGTCAGGCATCACAAATACTTTGATTGCTGTGCCGTCAGGCCAGGTATGCAGGCGCATGCCGAAGATGGCGCGGAGAGAACTTTTGGACAGTGTCTTCTCATTCACGCTCGGATGGGTCACAATTTCATAGGGTTCCCCTGCCCAAGCCATGTTCATGGCGGGGTTCATGCCGAGCAACAGGCATAGCAGTAGAATGAAGCGGCCAGTGTTTATTCTAGTTATCACGGGTGTTATATGATTTATTCGTTCGCGCTATCCACTAGGGCCTATTTGGGATCAAGATCATCAGAAATAGAAATTGAAACAGAACAGACAGACAGCAAACCGGGGATGCGCTTTGAGCGCACCCGCATTTGCAATACTGCCGACTCCTTATCGTTCAGCCTTTACCGGGCACATTTGATAACAATGCCACGGATAAAACTGCAGAAATCTTTTAAGATCTATCACTCGACTGCTTCCAGCAAAGGTTCAGCAGCGGGTATGAAACTTTGCGTGGACTTGCCGGATATTGGCCTGACCCGGCCGTAGTCGGTAACCAGCTCCCAAAACTGGTGGTGGTTTTTGTGCATTTTGTCCAGCATTTTGATTAGATCGACATGATAGGGTCCGCGTTGGCCATGGTGTTCGATAATCGGTCCCACCGGATCGAGCTGAAGTCCGTAGAGGCTCAGCAGTCTATTCAATGAAGGCTCCATTACAGATAACCAGTGAGTGATATTATTTTCAGCCGACATGCGTATGATGCCGACAGCAAGCGCCAGTAGTGGGTGAGGGAAGCGCCGCTTGTTCACCGGGTTCCATTTTTCAATGTCAGCTCCTTGCTGAAGCGCACGCAGGGGTTCATCGCTGCGCCGGGCGAAGCGGCGTATAACGACCAGACGCGATATCTCACCGGTATGCCGCCGCGGTACTTTACTCATGTCAATAAGGGCAGGATCAAGCCGGGTGTGCTGTTCGGTTGGAAGCAGTTTCTTCGGGTCCAGTTGATCGGGAAGTATCAGGCGCGCGGTTCCGACAAATTCGCCAGACGGACGATGCCGTAGAAGTATATGGGATGAATGACGGTCGTAGTCGTCACTTTCCATCTCTGTGGGATACTTCGATGCTTCGAACCCCGGGGCGCGCTGCTCGATGCAATACACCTGGTAGCGCAGCTGAAATGCGCGACGCAACAATTCCGGAGAGGATGCGTCAATCACTTCAAAGTATTCGTTAAAAGCGGCAACGATATCATTCATTGGAGAAACTCCAGTAGTTGTGAGAGTAATCTGCTGGCTTGAATATCACTCTTGCATCGCTTCCGTGGAGAGATTTGCCCACCGTGTCAACAGAAATCGGGATTCACGGTGAGGTTGGGTCGCAAGCCAGGAACCCCTTCCCTTGTATTACGGCGCTGTTCACATAAAATGGAATTGAATCCATTTTTTTGCTTTCTACACGGCACATCATACGAAGTTAATCCCTGTGCCATTATGACGAATAAGGGGGTAATGACCTGCATCCAAAACGTTATGAGACAACGGATTGAAAACTGTGGATAGCTGTAAGATTTTACAGCTGGAAAATACCAAAATCGGCGGCATCCGGTAACCGTGGCTAATTCACGCGAAAACGGGTGTCATTTCAGCTGTGGAAATTACGCAAAACGTTACGAGGTTGATTATATTCCGCCGCTGTCCATCGGGGCCTGCCATTCGTTATCAGCGGCACAGCCTTGAGGTTGCTCAACCTTTTCTTCGATACCGTGTACAGCCTGCTATAATTCCGAAGCCAAACGGTATGGTATCCACCTGAACCACGGAACAACCGTGCAGTTTCCGCACATACGATACCCTTGCGCTTTAACGGGAAGCGTGTTTATATCATGGTGCCCAGAAGAGGACTCGAACCTCCACAGTGTTGCCACCGCTAGGACCTGAACCTAGTGCGTCTACCAATTCCGCCATCTGGGCAATGCCTGCTTTCTGTCTCGATAGGGGACAGAGGCGCGGGATAGAGGCGCCAATTCTATAGGAAATCATTGCTTTGTCAATCAAGAAGAAACGCGACCTCCGCAGTCTGGATCCTCATCTTGAACGTGAGAAACAACGTTACGGCCACGCGCTGCCAAGCAGGGAGTTCATGCTGCAAATCCTGGAAGAGCAAGGTGTGCCCGTGAATGAAACAGCGTTGCAGGGCCTGCTTGAAATCACCCAAGAAGAAAATGAAATTTTCAGCCGCCGTATTTCCGCAATGGTGCGCGAAGGTCAAATCATGCGTAACCGCAAGGGCGATATCTGCGTGGTGGAGAAGCTCGATCTTATCAAGGGAAGGATACAGGGGCATCCGGATGGGTTCGGATTCCTGGTGCCCGACGATGGCAGTCCGGATTTGTTTTTGAGTGCCAAGGAAATGCACAAGGCGCTGCATGGCGACCGGGTGATGGTGCGCGAGATTGGCGTGGATCGGCGCGGGCGCAGGGAAGGGGCCATTGTGGAAGTACTTGAGCGCGCCGTCACGCAGCTCGTGGGAAGGTTGCACGCCGATCATGGAATACTGTTTGTAGAGGCGGAGAACAGGCGCATCAGCCAGGACATCCTGATACCGAGGGAAGAATCCATGGATGCCGGGGCTGGCCAGGTAGTGATGGTGGAGATCATCCAGCAGCCGAGCAAGCATGCGCAACCCATTGGCCGCATCGTCGAGATTCTGGGTGAGTACACCGCGCCGGGAATGGAAATTGAAATTGCCCTGCGCAAGCATGACCTGCCTTATCTGTTTCCACCGGATGTGGAAAAGCTTTCCAGCAGATTTCCGGAGAAGGTGCTAACAGAAGAGTTGGGGGAACGAGAGGATATCCGTCACCTGCCGCTGGTGACCATAGACGGCGAAACGGCGCGGGATTTTGATGACGCGGTGTATTGTGAGCGTGAAGGGAAGGGTTTCAAGTTATATGTTGCCATCGCCGATGTCAGTCACTACGTGCGTCCACATGATGCACTGGATCGGGAAGCGCTTAACCGCGGTAACTCGGTTTATTTTCCGAGACGTGTGATCCCGATGCTGCCGGAAGTCCTTTCCAATGGTTTATGCTCGCTCAACCCGCAAGTGGAACGCTTATGCATGGTGTGCGAGATGTCGCTGGATGCCGCGGGCGATTTTGGCGGCTACCGGTTTTATCCTGCGGTAATGTATTCCCACGCCCGGTTGACCTATACCAAGGTAGCAGGGATGCTGGACAATCCCAAGGGGGAGGACTCAAAGCAATATCAAGAGCTTTTGCCGCATATTCAGCTGCTCTACAAATTGTTCAAGGTTCTGCTGAAAGCAAGGAAGAAACGCGGAGCGATCGATTTCGAAACCATTGAAACGCAGATGATATTCAACGCTCAAGGCAAAATTGAGCGTATCCTCCCGATAAAGCGGAATGATGCCCACCGCTTGATCGAAGAATGCATGCTGGCGGCCAACGTATGCGCATCGGATTTTCTGCAAAAGCACAAACAACCCACGGTTTATCGTATCCATGAGGGCCCTACGCCGGAAAAGCTCGTTGCCCTGCGTGATTTCCTCAAGGAATTCGGCGTCCAGCTGAGTGGCGGCGATGCGCCCAGTGCCAAGGACTACGCCAGGACGCTGACCAGGATAAAGGATAGGCCTGACGCGCAACTGTTGCAGACCGTCATGTTGCGATCCTTGCGTCAGGCGGTCTACAGTCCCGATAACGTGGGTCATTTCGGACTTGCTTACGAGTCGTATACCCATTTCACATCCCCCATCAGGCGTTACCCCGATTTGCTGGTGCATCGTGCCATCAAGGCGGTGCTGAGCGGGACCGTGTACTCTCCTGGCGACTGGCACGAACTGGGCATGCACTGCTCCCAGACGGAGCGCCGCGCGGATGACGCAACGCGCGATGTGGAGACATGGCTCAAGTGCTATTACATGCAGGACAGAATCGGCGAATGTTTCGAGGGGGTCATCAGCGGTGTAACGGGTTTCGGCCTGTTTGTGGCGCTGGACGGTATTTATGTGGAAGGGCTGGTGCATATTTCCGAGTTGCCCAGCGATTATTTTCATTTTGACGCCGCCAAGCACATGTTGCTGGGTGAGCGCAGCGGTAAGCGCTACCGTCTTGGTGACCGGCTCAGGATCAGGCTTGTGCGGGTGGATCTGGAGTCAAGCAAAATCGATTTTGTACTGGCTGGAGAGGGTGCCAGGGATTCCAGCTAAATCCGTCAGGCCATCCTCCTCGTCCCACCTGAAATACGTATTGAGAGAATGTCTAATCTCCGTCTTATATTCGGTTTCCACGCCGTTACCAGCCGTTTGCGGCAGAATCCCGGCAGCATCCGGGAAATTTTTCTTGATTCTGCCCGCCGCGACCAGCGTGCACGTGATTTGGCAAAGTTTGCCGAGGTTCAGAATATTCGACTGATCTCCTGCGATCAGACAAGACTTGCGGCGATGGCAGGCAATGCCCGCCATCAGGGCGTGGCGGCAAATATCGATGCGTCCCGCAGCCATGTGGACATCGAAGATGTGCTCGACACGCTTGTGGAGCCGGCATTGCTTTTAGTATTGGATGGTATCCACGATCCGCATAATCTGGGTGCTTGCCTGCGAGTAGCGGACGCTTTTGGCGTTCACGCTGTCATTGCGCCAAAAGATCGGGCCGTTGGGCTCACCGCCACCGTGCACAAAGTAGCGAGTGGCGCTGCCGACGCTGTACCGTACGTTTCCGTAACCAATCTGGCTCGTACCCTGCGAGAATTGAAGCAGCGCGGTATAACCCTGGTTGGAGCCGCCGCCGACGCGGACAGCGATCTTAATTCCGCCAGATTGGATGGGCCCATTGCCTGGGTGCTGGGTGCGGAGGGGAAAGGCATGCGCCGGCTTACGCGCGAAACCTGTGACCAGCTTGTTTCCATTCCCATGCTGGGCAGCGTGGAAAGCCTGAACGTTTCCGTCAGCGCTGGCATATGCTTGTTTGAGACCCGTCGGCAGCGGGCAGAACATTAGACAGGAAAGGAAATTCTTGAATAAATCTCCGTGAAACGCCTGCCGCCGGGCGGGGCCATATTTTGCACCCTTTTTCGGCCGATAGAACTATCGGTCTTCAGCAGCCGTCAAAAGCGGCGCTCATCGGAATTGCTTTTTTGCTTCGATCCCGTGCCCGCAGGCTGCTGACGTTGAGAGCATCGGGGAAAGAAACAGAATTTAAAACCCCGATTAATTTCCGTCCGCGCTACTCTTATTTCAATATATTGTTTCGAATACCTTTACTGATTGATATTTTTGTTCTGGTTCAGTATAGTACCGACCTCTTAACCTTGCCCCACCGGGTTCGCATCTCGGGGGGCTCTACCCATAAGGAGACTGCATGCGACATTATGAGATCATTTTCATTGTCCACCCCGACCAGAGCGAGCAAGTCCCCGCAATGATCGAGCGGTATCGCGGCATAGTAACCGCAAAAAACGGCCGGATTCATCGCCTTGAAGACTGGGGACGCCGTCAGCTTGCCTATTTGATTCAGAAAGTCCACAAGGCGCACTATGTCCTGATGAATATTGAATGTGATCAGGAAACCCGTGACGAACTGGACCATGCGTTCAAGTTCAACGACGCGATACTACGCCATCTAACCATTAAAATGGATGGGCCGGTGACTGCGGCTTCGCCGATGATGCGCGAGGAAAAAGCAAAGCCGGCAACGCCTGCGGCGGATGAACTCAGGGAAACCACTCTGGTGGCATGAGGTTTGGATAAGCTGATTTGAATTGCAACCAGACCGTAATTTGCGGCAGGATTATCAAAATAGGCGATCTGCGTTATACGCCAGCGGGTGTGCCAGTGGCAGAATTCAGAATCAGCCATATTTCGCGTCAAATCGAAGCGGGCACGCCGCGCCAGGTAGAATGCGAAATTTCTGCGGTTGCATTGGCACAAATGGCTGAAACCATTTCCAGTATGGCACTGGGTACCAAGGTGAAGTCAACCGGTTTTTTGGCTAAAAAGAGCCGGATGAGTTTGCAGTTGGTGTTGCATATAAACAATATAGATCTCATTTAGAGAAACAGGAAAAAGAATTATGGCTCGTTTTACTACACGACGAAAAGATAGCAAGGATAAGGAAAAGGATAAGAAGGCCAATCGTCCCTTGTTCAAGCGCAGGAAGTTCTGCCGTTTCACCGCGGAAGGTATTCAGACGGTGGACTATAAGGATATCGAGATATTGAAAGATTTCATCAATGAAAATGGCAGAATCATTCCCGCCCGCATTACCGGCACTAAATCGCGTTACCAGCGCCAGTTGGGTATTGCCATTGAGCGTGCACGCTTTCTCGCACTGCTTCCTTACACTGATTTGCATTGAGGGACGACAATATGCAGATCATACTGATGGAAAAAGTTGTCAACCTCGGCCAGCTGGGTGATGTTGTCAAGGTAAAGAATGGCTATGCGCGAAATTTTCTGATCCCGCAAGGTAAGGCAAAGCGGGCGACGCCAGCCGCCATTGCGGAGTTCGATGCAAAACGTGCCGAACTGGAAAAAACGCAGGCGGAAGTTCTGGCCGATGCCCAGGCCCGTGCGGCAAAACTGGACGGATTGATGGTGCAAATCACTCAGAAAGCCGGAGTGGATGGCAAGCTGTTCGGTTCGGTCACCAACGCAGATATCGAGGAAGCGCTCAAGGCTCAGGGTTTTGAGGTTGAACGGTCCATGATACGCATGCCGCAAGGATCATTAAAGCAGGTAGGTGACCATCCGTTGACTATTGCGTTGCACAGCGATGTATTGGCGCATATCGTCGTATCAGTCCTCGGTGAAGCCACTTCCTGAGTGCAAGCAGGCTTTTATCGGGGCAAATAAAAAGGGCTGCTAGCAGCCCTTTTTACATGCCGCCGATGCCCGGCCCGGCCTTCAAAGCCGTCAAAATCTGTCCTCGCCCGGTCATTTTCTGCTTCATTCCTCAAGTCCGGCAGGCTCCTAGTGGTAGAATCTTTCCAATACCTGTAACGTCATCCGGATTCCATGGCTCAATTCCTCGCCACAGCCACCAACGATCAGTCGCTCGAAACCTACAAAATGCCCCCGCATTCGGTCGAGGCGGAACAGTCCGTGCTGGGTGGACTGATGCTGGACAATCATGCCTGGGACAAAGTGGCTGACGTCATCACCGAGGATGATTTTTACCGGCAGGATCATCGCCTTATTTACCGGCATATTTGCAAGCTGGTCGAGCACAGCAAACCGGCGGACGTAGTGACCGTGGCAGAGTCGCTTGAAATGTCGGCGGAACTGCAAAATGTGGGCGGATTAGCCTATGTTGGCGTGATGGTTCAAAATACGCCGTCCGCAGCCAATATTCGCCGCTATGCGGAAATCGTGCGGGAGCGGGCGGTAATGCGCAAGCTGGCCCAGGTTGGATCGGCGATTGCCGAATCCTCCTACAATCCCGCCGGGCGGTCCGCCGCGGATTTGCTGGATGAAGCGGAAGCCAGGGTGTTTGAAATAGCCGAGGCGGGGGCGCGGGGAAAGCAAGGCTTTGTCGATATCCAGCCGCTCCTGAAGCAGGTTGTGGAGCGTATCGAGACGCTCTACAATCAGGACAACCCCAGTGATGTGACGGGCGTTGCGACCGGTTTTCATGACCTCGATCAGAAAACCTCGGGTTTCCAGCCTGGTGACCTGATCATTGTTGCGGGCAGGCCCTCCATGGGTAAAACCGCATTCTCCCTCAATATAGCTGAACATGTGGCGCTGGAGCTGGGAAAGCCGGTGGCGGTATTCAGCATGGAAATGGGGGGAGCACAGCTCGCGATGCGGATGCTGGGTTCCGTGGGGCGCCTGGATCAGCACAAGGTACGCACCGGCCGCTTGCAGGACGAGGATTGGTCCAAGCTGACCCATGCCTTGGGCAAGCTGAGTGACGCCCCCCTGTTTATCGATGAAAGTGCTGCCCTGAACGCATTGGAACTCAGGGCGCGGGCGCGGCGGCTTTATCGTCAGCATGGTGAGCTGGGGCTGATTGTGGTGGATTATTTGCAGCTGATGTCCGCCAGCGGCCAAGGTGAGAATCGTGCCACCGAGATTTCAGAAATCTCCCGTTCTCTGAAAGCGCTGGCAAAAGAACTGCAGGTACCCGTCGTTGCGTTATCGCAATTGAATCGCAGCCTGGAGCAACGTCCGAACAAGCGTCCGGTCATGTCGGATTTGCGCGAGTCGGGCGCCATCGAGCAGGATGCGGATTTGATTCTGTTTATTTACCGTGATGAAGTCTACAACCCGGACACGCAGGACAAGGGAATCGCCGAAATCATTATCGGCAAACAGCGCAACGGCCCCATAGGTAAAGTTGATCTCACTTTCCTCGGTGAATACACCCGGTTTGAGAGTTACGCCAAATCCGGGCATTATTAACCATCCAATTCACGACCTCAATGCGCGAATTACCTGCCTGCCGTGCTCCGTAACTTCTGAAAACAGTTGCTTGCCATCAATCCTGAATCCAGCAGTTGGCTATACCGTCCTATAATACTTCCGCCGCATAATCCGCCAACCTTGAACGCTCTCCACGTTGCAAGGTTACATGTCCGTTGTGATCCCATCCTTTGAATCGATCGACCACGTAGGTCAGTCCAGAGCTTCCCTCGGACAAGTAAGGCGTATCTATTTGCGCGATGTTGCCCAGACAGACTACCTTGGTGGCGGGGCCGGCCCGAGTAATCAAGGTTTTCATCTGCTTGGGCGTGAGATTCTGCGCTTCATCGATGATCAGAAATTTGTTGATGAAAGTGCGGCCACGCATGAAATTGAGCGATTTTATCTTGATACGCGAGCGAATCAGGTCGCGTGTGGCGGCGCGCCCCCATTCTCCGGCATCGTTGTCGGTTTTGTTGAGCACATCCAGATTGTCTTCCAGCGCGCCCATCCACGGCGTCATTTTTTCTTCTTCGGTACCCGGTAGAAAGCCGATGTCCTCGCCCACCGGCACGGTGACACGGGTCATGATGATTTCAGAATAAACCTTGTACTCAAGCGTCTGCATCAAACCGGCGGCCAGCGTCAGCAAGGTTTTACCCGTGCCGGCCTGTCCCAATAGCGTGACAAAATCCACTTCCGGGTTCATCAGCAGATTGAGCGCAAAATTCTGCTCGCGGTTGCGTGCCGTGATGCCCCAGATATTGTTTTTCTGGTGCGTGTAATCCTTGAGCGTCTGCAGAACCGCAGTCTTGCCGCTACGCTCCTTGACCAGGGCGTAGAATGGCTTGTCATGCTCCAGATAAACAAACTGGTTGATCAGGAAATGAGTGCAAAGCGGGCCGCTTACGCGATAAAACGTATGTCCGGACTGTTGCCACGATTCCATCTCCTTGCCGTGCCTGTCCCAGAAATCCGCCGGGAGTTCCTGAATGCCGGAATAGAGGAGATCGGTATCTTCCAGCACTTTATCGTTGAAGTAATCCTCCGCCGCCAGTCCAAGCGCCCGCGCCTTGATGCGCATGTTAATGTCTTTGGAGACCAGCGCGACGCTGCGGTTGAGGCAGGTCTCGTGCAAGAATTTAACCACGCCGATGATCTGATTGTCGGCGCTGCCACTTGCCAGCCGTACTGGCAGAACGCTACTGATTGCCTGGGTCTGGAGGAACAACCGTCCGGTCGCGTTCTTGCTGCCATGCGATTCCAGTGAAATGCCCTCATCGATATCCGCTATCGCGCTGCTCACGATCTCATCCAGGAAACGGCTTGTCTGACGGGCGTTGCGCGCCACTTCCGACATCCCTTTCTTGTTGTTGTCGAGTTCTTCGAGCGTCACCATGGGAATATAGATATCGTGCTCCTCGAAGTGGAACAGACTGGTGGGGTCGTGCATCAGTACATTGCTGTCGAGTACAAATAGCTTGGGGTGAGCCCGCAAACGTGTGACGGTAGTAATGGGAGAAGCCGATTTTCTGGGGCTCATGGCTCCTCTCTGGACAAGGTTTTCACGAACTCTAGCACTTCCTGAACATGGCCGGGAACCTTGACCCCCCGCCATTCCCTCCGCAACGTTCCCTTCGCATCCAGTACAAAAGTACTGCGCTCTACGCCGCGAACCTGCTTGCCATACATATTCTTCATCTTCATGACATCGAACAATTTGCAGACGGCCTCATCGCCGTCGCTTAAAAGCTCGAAAGGAAAATCCATTTTCGTCTTGAAGCTTTCGTGCGATTTAACGCTGTCGCGCGAGATACCTACAATGTCACAGTCGAGTTTGGTGAATTCGCTGTAAGCGTCACGGAACTGCTGGCCCTCGGTGGTACAGCCGGGCGTGTCATCCCTGGGGTAAAAATAAATCACCAGGTTCTTCCCGGCGGAATTGGATAGACTGAATACCTTGTTGCCGGTGGAAGGAAGCTCAAAATCTGGAATGGGCTGAGTTAGCATGGGAAAAGCCTATTTTGAATGACTCGCAAAAAGATTCGCTTGTAAATTTCTTCATTTTGCATGGTAACAAAAAGAAGCCATAAAGCAAATCGACCGTTGCGCCAGGAGGGAAAGTGCTTGCAGAGTATCAATAAGGCTGTAGACGATTTTGTGCCGGGAAGGTCGATTGGGAGTAGACTATCCCGCAGGGCCAAATACTTGACCTCGCGTCGCATCGGCCCAGCAATTGGGGGTTTCAAACAAGCGCACTTGCTCCAGTCTGAGATGATTGCCGTAGCTATCCCGGTAGGCCGTGTCAAGTATACGGAACGCGGTGAGCGCGAGATTTTCCGCTGTGGGTGGTACATCCAGCACAACTGTCTTGTGTCCATCAAGAGATTGAAGAAATTCCATTACTGGCACGTCGTCCGAATAGGCCAGGAATGCGTGATCCCATTTATCTACCAAAACAGCGCTGGCGATACGTTTTACTTCCGAATAATCCATCACCATGCCTTGCTCGGCGGCGCCTGCCTCAGTGATAATGTCACCTGACAAGGTAATTTCAATAGCGTAACGATGGCCGTGCAAGTGGCGGCATTTGCTATTATGGGAAGGTATGCGGTGGCCGGCGTCGAATTCCAGCCTGCGTGTGATTAACATTACGGAGATTGTAGCATTGGAGAGCACCTCCAAACTATTGAATATTGCGGATCATAGCCGCGATAGCGCAGGGTTGACCTATATCTATCCGGTTGTATCGCGCCGCGCCGGAGGGGTGTCGGTGGGTGTCAATCTGAATCCCAACAATGCTTGCAACTGGCGTTGCATTTACTGCCAGGTTCCTGAACTCAAACGCGGGACGGCGCCGGTGATTGACCTGGCCCGGCTCGAAAATGAGTTACGCGCGTTTCTGCATGAAATTCAATATGGCAATTTCATGCGGGCACAGGTGCCTTTGGGCGCAAGGCGCATCAACGACATTGCTTTGTCTGGCAACGGCGAACCCACCAGCGCCGAAGAATTTGAGCAGGTGATCGAGTTGATTGGAAGAGTGAAGTGTGACCATGATTTGCCCAGGGATCTTAAATTGGTGCTGATTACCAATGGCAGCCTGATTGACCGGCCGGGCGTACAGGCGGGCTTGCGCCGGATGGCGGAGCTTAATGGCGAAGTCTGGTTCAAGCTGGATAGCGTCACGCGCGAAGGAAGGCAGCGCATCAACAATACACGAATGAGCTTGAAGCGGATGCGCGAGAATCTGCAACTGGCCGCATCCCTTTGTCCTACCTGGCTGCAAACCTGTATATTTCAAATCGATGGCAGGCCACCTTCCAGTGCGGAATCCGACGCCTATCTTGAATTTATAGAGGAACTATTAAGGGAAGACGTGCCGCTCAAAGGAACCTTGTTATATGGCCTCGCGCGTCCATCCATGCAGCCGGAAGCTCCGCGGCTTACAAGAGTCGATCAGATATGGATGGATGCATTTTATACGAAAATTCAGTCGCTCGGCCTCGCCGTTAAGCTCAACCCGTAGCGGTCACACGCTGTCCCGCCAAATGATTCAATCGGACAGGATCATGGCCGTCTGGCCGCGACGACCGTTTTACCAGGGTTATTTTGATCTGGCGGTTTTTTTCAGGCTCTTGTATAAATCGGGATCCTGGCTTTTCAACAAGGCGGCCACAATGAGATCATCTTTTCTGATCTTGGCCAGATCGATATGCTCGATATGCACAAGTCGTACGAGTTCTCTCACCGGCCTTGGCATATTTCGCCCGCTTTCATAACGGGAACCACCACTTTGAGTGACACCTACCTTGCTCCAGAAATCATGCTGATTCAGGCCAAGCTTACGCCGGATATCGCGAGGGTTGGATATTTCTTCAAAGAGTTTCATAAGGGCAGCTCTCCATAGGTTATGGTATGGGTTATGTTATAGGATTATTGCACATTCATAAATTTAATTTGTTTTCCTGCTCAATGCAAGTCATAAGTGCATGCTGCTTGACATTGTTCATGGTTGCCTGGTTATCATTATTGCATATGTTTAGTTTTATTTCCGGTAATCGGGTAAAATTCCCCTTTTTACGGAATCAATTTTTTCACCGCTCGATGCGTAATTGATTCAACATATACGACCCCTTTGTTTGCGGCAGAGTTCCCTATTATTAATATAGAAAATCCGGTAACGTGACACTGATTATTCAAAAATATGGCGGCACCTCGGTTGGCAGTACTGAGCGCATCAAAAATGTTGCCCGCCGGATAGCAAAATTTCAATCCCGGGGCCATCAGGTAGTGGTGGTGGTGTCTGCCATGAGTGGAGAGACCAATCGCCTCATTGCCATGGCGAAGGAATTTCAGGCCAAACCCGACCCGCGCGAACTGGATGTCATGGTGTCGACCGGGGAGCAGGTTTCAGTTGCCCTGTTGTCTATGGCGCTGATGGATCTGGGCGTCAAAGCAAAGAGTTATACTGGCGCACAAGTGCGAATACTTACCGATAGTGCCTATACCAAAGCGCGCATACTGAAAATTGATGAGGAGAGGATCCGCGCTGATCTCGATGCCGGATATGTTGTAGCGGTAGCCGGATTTCAGGGGGTCGATGATACCGGCAACATCACCACGCTGGGCCGCGGCGGGTCTGATACCACCGGTGTGGCATTGGCGGTGGCGCTCAAAGCCGAAGAATGCCAGATCTATACCGACGTGGATGGCATTTACACGACCGACCCGCGCATCGTCCCCGAAGCCAGGAAACTCAAGACCATCACCTTTGAGGAAATGCTCGAGTTGGCGAGCCTTGGTTCCAAGGTGTTGCAAATTCGTTCGGTGGAATTTGCCGGTAAATACAAGGTCAGGTTGCGGGTGCTGTCCAGTTTCGATGAAGAAGGCGAGGGCACCCTGATTACTTTCGAGGAAGGCGAGAACATGGAACGCGCAATTATTTCAGGTATTGCATTCAACCGCGATGAGGCGAAAATTACCGTGCTGGGTGTGCCGGATCGTCCGGGCATTGCTTATCAAATCCTTGGTCCGGTTGCCGATGCCAATATCGATGTGGATATGATTATCCAGAATGTCGGTCACGATGGCATGACGGATTTCTCATTTACCATAAATCGGAACGAGTTCGCGAGAACCATGGATATTCTTGAGAATCAGGTGCAGCCCCATATCGGTGCACGCGGTGTAATCGGCGGCGACAGGATAGCCAAGGTATCGGTGGTAGGCGTGGGAATGCGTTCGCACGTCGGCATCGCCAGCAGAATGTTCCGAGCCCTGGCGGAGGAAGGTATCAACATCCAGATGATTTCCACTTCCGAAATAAAAATTTCCGTGGTGGTGGACGAGAAATATATGGAACTTGCGGTGCGGGTGCTGCATAAGATTTTTGAACTGGATCAGGTAGCCTGAAATGCTGCGGAAACACGCCGTTGTACTACGATCCATTTGTTTGACCGGAGAGTGGTAAAACGCTATCCTAATGCCTCTTTTATGGAGAGATGGCCGAGTGGTCGAAGGCGCTCCCCTGCTAAGGGAGTATAGGCTCAAAAAGCTTATCGAGGGTTCGAATCCCTCTCTCTCCGCCAAATAGTTTTGCCAAATCGGGTTATGGCATTCTTCCTCTGGCGAGTCCCCCAATTTCGATTGTTATCGCCATTGTTATACTTGGGCTCAACAATTGAGCTTTGCGGGGCGATATGTCCGAGCTGAATTATTCCATGCAAGCGATGGTGCTGGATGAGCCGGGACAAACGGTGCATATGCGCTGCCTGCCCCGTCCCCTGCCAAATCCGGATCAATTGCTGGTCAGGGTAGCGGCCTGTGCCGTTTGCCGCACGGATTTGCATATCGTTGACGGCGAGTTGCCCAACCCAAAATTACCCATTATTCCCGGACACGAAATCGTGGGCCGGGTGGTATCCTGCGGAACAAATGTTCCCAATTTTTCAATTGGGGAGCGGGTTGGCATTCCCTGGCTGGGCTGGACCTGCGGTCACTGCCGGTATTGCCGCAATGGCCATGAAAATTTATGTGAGGACGCAAAATTTACCGGCTATCAAATCGATGGCGGCTATGCGGAATATGCCGTGGCGGATGCGCGGTATTGTTTTCGCATACCTGAAATTTATAGCGATGTCGAAGCTGCACCCTTGTTATGTGCCGGCCTGATTGGTTATCGTGCGCTCAAAATGGCGGGGAGCGCCGATCGGGTCGGGATTTACGGCTTCGGCGCCGCGGCTCATATCGTGGCGCAGATTCTGCGCTATCAAGGACGGAAATTATTCGCGTTTACACGCCCCGGTGATGTGACAGCACAGGACTTTGCCGATAAGATGGGTGCGGCGTGGGTAGGCGGCTCGGATAGGATGCCGCCCGAAGAGCTTGATGCCGCCATTATATTTGCACCCGACGGTACCCTGGTGCCTGCCGCGCTACGCGCCATTCGCCCCGGTGGGATCGTGATTTGCGGCGGTATTCACATGAGCGACATTCCCGCTTTCCCTTACAGTATTCTATGGCGCGAAAAACAGCTGGTCTCCGTTGCCAACCTGACCCGCCAGGATGCCGAAGAATTCCTGGCATTGGCACCGAAAGTGCCTGTGCGAGTGACGACCGAATCACTGCCGCTCAGCCAGGCTGGCACCGCGCTGATGAGACTACGAGAAGGAAAACTGACGGGTGCGGCGGTACTGGTGCCAGATTTGTGAGCTTCGGAACGGTGAATTCAGCCCATAACAAGTTTCTGCCTGATTACCCGCGCATAGATCAGAAAGCGACGCACTTCTCGCGTTCGGCCACCGCTTTGATATAGTCGCCCATGGCCTTGATTGCCGCGCTGGGTACGAGATCGGGTTCACCAATCTTTCTTGCCGTGGCGCAAGCCCCGCAAACCCATATGGGGATTCCCGCAGCCTGAACAGCCGCTAGAACTTCTTTTAATGGTGGCAGGTTGACACCCGTTACATGATCGGCAATTCCAGACCGGGCAAGCGTTACAGCCTCGTTCCAAAGAAAAAGAATTACATCATGGCCTTGTTCCCGTGCGACTTTCGCAGCCATGAAAGGCAGCGTAGCCATTGTGGGATCATCGGTTCCATGGCTTCCAGAGATGATGAATTGCATAGTGGTGTCCTTTCATGTGGCAGGCGGTTGGTCAAGTTATGCTCCTTCGGTGCCTGATTATAGAATGTGTCGCCGAGGTAAAGAAGTAATGGAAATTAGCGATTTCCGAAAAATTTTAATTGAGTGGAGCTCACTTTGACTTGATGAGCCCCCAATCTGGTATAATTATGCTTGGCAGCCTGTTGGACTTAAAGGAAATCGGCTGCAAAAGCGTCTGGCCGGTTCATATTTTGCCACTTTTTCGGTCAATAGAACATTTATTGGCTTTCAGAATGGGCAAAATCTGCCCTCGTCCAGCTACTTTTTCACTTCGATTCTTCAAGTCCGACAGGCTGCTGGCAATTTTGAATGACGCGAGTAAAATTGACCAGCTTTAGCGCCCGTAGCTCAGTTGGATAGAGTACTTGGCTACGAACCAAGGGGTCGTGGGTTCGAATCCTGCCGGGCGCGCCAGATGATGCGGTTCTTCACGGAACCGCATTTTCTTTTTGTACTATAGAATCACGAGTGCGCTATAGAATTTCACTTTAATGGCTTAACACGCTCTGGTTTGCGTCTGTAAATAGCCTCAGTAGTGCGTGCATCGGCATGCAATCGTGGATGATCGTGGGGCGCAGTACCCAGTTCGTTGCTCCGTCCGCTTTGTAGGGAAACCCGTATCGAACTTCCCCGTAACCATTTTTCACTTCACCGCTGGCTATATTCTTGAACGCTTCTTTCACCCATAGCCTGTCACCGGGCGGGCGGTAGGGGCAATCGATCATATCCGGCGCATGTCCTTTTCCGTCCAACCGTTCCCTTTGCCGCCCTAACCAGAGACGGACCCCAAGAACACTCGAGGAATTCTTGCCATACCAGATCCACCTGGATGCCGAAAGGTTCAGCGTTTATACCGGCGAAAGCCAGAAATATGCATATCAACAAACAAGAGTGGAACCCAAGGGCGTGGCGTGGCTGGCGGAAATATATGCCGTTAAGTCGAGAGAGAAGATGGTGGTGTGATCGACCGAAAATCGGGTGAGCTGGAGGGGCATGGGTTGGTTAATAGGTAGTGTTCGAGATTTTAGCTGACAGACATGTCGGATTCAGGTTCAGGTTAATTAACGGTTACCGCTATGTACGCGATATAGATATTTCGGTACTATTATAGATAAGTAAGCTCAGGAGCACGTATTGTCCCTTGATAGTCTGTTCTGACGATTGGCGCCTGTCGCTCATCAGACTTACAAACAATAACCAATATGACGCAGGGAGAAGAGAGATGTATTGTAGATTTCTAGTGCTTGCTAAGATAACGGTACTTGCTTTTTCGGTAATTTGGCCGAGTCTAACCGTTGCGGCTACGTTCAATTACTCATTTACGGACAGAATTACGTCTGACGGAATGGAACCACTTCCAGGCTCACTTTCTTATCTTACGATAAGCGACGGGGACTATGGTGTAGAGTTACGTCTAACGACGGTTCCGACTTCTCTTAATGGTTGGATCAGTGAACTGAGCTTTGATCCGAGTACGCCGTTGCCAATACAGATGAGTAAAGATACTCCCACCACACCGGGAGAGCCATTTTTTGAGGCACCGTCAGGTATTGGTAGTGGGAGTGCATTTAACATCAACCCTTGGAGTCTTGCCTATCATTTTTTTTCATTTGAGCGCCAAATATACGATTTGGAAACATCCCATATAGCAGTAATCAAGATCAAAGGATTGGATTCGAGCGCTCGTGCTCAGGATTTTCATCCCCTCGGTATCCTTGCAGTTGGCAGCCCAGGTGCAAAAAGTTTATATGGTGCTGACTCAATGCAGATTCAAGCTGTATTAGCGCCAGTTCCCGAACCCGAAACATATGCTATGTTCCTGGCTGGCCTCTGCCTACTGGGCTTCATGGCACGTCGTTGCAAGACTGCTTAAGAAAAGATCCTAATCATGAGTCACAGAGCGCAAATGTCCCTTGTGGCTTTTGCTTGCAACCTGCTAACTGTGCGGGTTTTTATTTCTGACTTAACCTGAAATGCCAAAACCCATTAGGCGAAGTTTGACACGCTGGATGTGATCGGGGAGAGGGTGATGGCGGAGATGGCTGATAGCTTGGAGGAATATGGGTTAATTGCGCGAAAGTGTGTTACTCAGTTGATGTTTCCTCCATCATGAAGCTCCTTGATCGTTTTTCCCGGCGTATCCTTCCTTGAACTTCCCATTCCGCTGGCGTTTTCCCTCGTTTCTTTCCCCAAAAGGTAGCCAACAATAGTACCCAGTAATCCCATTACCGGGGCGATCTGTGTCTTGTCGGTTTGATCCAACTGTTGGTGTGTCACTGGTTTGCTCCTTTTTGCTTTTGCAGCTCTGCCTCTAAGAGCTTAATTTTTGCTTCCAGTAGGGAGATTTTCTTCTTCTGGGATTCGACCAAAGCTTCCAGGCGCGATGTTTCGGTTTCGCAGGTAGGATTGCCATCCTCACGAAACCTCCCGGGTGCTTGGGCTTCCTGATAGCCTTGCCCTGTTCGAAAATTCCCAGGGGCTCGTTGCGCAAGAACTGACATAGTCAAGAACGCCAACGCTTGAGTAGAAAATGCATTCCATTTCATCGAAAATCTCCTAATGCGTAACATAATCAAGAGTCGTTTGGGCTGGACACTCTTCATATGGTGAATTAGGATTCTTGGGGTGCAACCACGATGAATGCCAGGAAGGCGATCAGAAAGATGGCGGCGAGGGTGAGGAATATTGCGCCAGTATAATCAAAGCATTCTTAGCATCAATTTGCATTCAACCATTCTGCTATGATTGCTACCTAAAGAGAGATTCTTAATGGAAAAACCAAAGCGGTTCAGGCAAACATCGCCTCATCGGCTGGAGATCCGTGAGGATGCCGGCTATCTAGTACCGTTGCTGGTTAGTCTCCCATTGTTGGCAGCCGGGCTCGGTTTCATTGTGCCCGGGTTGAGCATGCTACAACTCGGGAGTGCTGCTGAGACTCCGTTGGGGAGCGCGCTCATATTCTTCATTATCGGGCTATTTCTTTCCGCCGGGGGGTTGTTTCTTCTTGTGGTAGTTGTCAAGATTTTCTCCCGATATGAGATATTTATTGACGTCAGTCAGGGGATAGTGCAGCAAACATGGGGGCTGCAGCTATTCGCTCCTATACGGCGCAAAGACTTTGGCCTAGGCGATTATCGCGCGATAGCCCTGCGCTACTGGAGCGGAACAACTGAGAACGGGGAACCAACGCTGGGAGTTCTGTTGCTCGGAAATACGGGTGGCGATATTTTCTTGTACGATTTACCAGATTATAGCCAAGCACGCGATGAAGCCATGTTCCTGACATGGTTCCTAAGCTTGCCTCTGGAGGATCTTACCAAAGACCACAAAACAAACGCAGAGAGCCCGTGTCCTTGGCCCGGTTATCCAATTGATTCTGATAGGAGAAATAAGCGAGGGTAGTTTGTTATCCCCACCCCAGTTTATGATAGAAAGATATAGGGGTTGTCTCAAGAAACTGGAACCCCATATCGGTTTTGCAAGAAACCTTTCAATGTCCCGCGGGCTTTGAAAGGAAAATGCGGATTACCTTAATTCCGTCGAATTCGAAGGTTTTAATCTGGTGTAATGGGGCGGTTGTCTATTCAGCGGCGGTTAATTTTCCGGTACCATTACTCAACTCCCAATTTATATATATCAAAGCCTTATAGATGAATTCATTGAAAAGGTATTGTACATTTGGCTATAGTCAACCATTTGATATATAATATTATTATAGCGCCTAGGCTATGAGCCAAGGGGTCGTGGGTTCGAATCCTGCCGGGCGCGCCACGTGAACAGAGGCCAGGCGCAAGTCTGGCCCTTGTTTTCCCCCAACCAGCATCCCGGTTACTCTGGAAGAAGCTGGAGAAACGTACAACTTCTCATAATCAGCCATGTCTGCCACCATTTATTGCTACCATTGCCACGTTCAACATTCGCGCGATGAAATGCGCCTGGTCATTACAAAGACGGGCAAACGCTGGCGATGCGAGCGCAGCATCAAGAGCGCACAGGCTGATAGAAAGACACGCGATGCATTCGGACGCCAGATCTCGGCCATCAATAAAGCAGAGGCACAGGCAAACATTCGCATGAGGTCGAAAGACTGATCAGAAACTGTTATACACATAACCCTGTTTAGCGATAAACAGGGCGTCGCTTAAAGGCCCTCCTGCCGCCCCACGGTCTTAATCGCTTTACTCATTCCATACCGGAATTGCATAATGTGAGTCTCGCCTTCCGAGTGAGTGCGTCTTGCTACCCTGCACCCCCCAGAACTGCGTACACCGCCCCGTCCAACTGCCGGATTCAGGATTATCCTTTTCAGCACATGACCGGTGCGGAATTTCCCGCTGGAACCGGTATTTGCGGGTACCGTCCCTTCCATTACCCGTCTTGGCATATCCCCGGGAAGCCTGATATCTTTCAGGGACGCGTGGATAAATTACCTGGAAAACCCCTTGTCACCTCCATCCGCCTTGTGTATTCTTAACCAGTATATATTCAGATTGGGTTTTTACGGATTGGCCTCAAGGAACTGGAAGTGCTGTCGCATAATCAACTGGAGGATACACATGAAAACTCGCATCTCGGATAAATTGAATCAGTTGCATGCCGATTTCAAGGCAGATACGGCGGCTCTCGAATCGCCCCAGGAATCAGGTCGCCAGGGTTCTCCCGCGGTCGCCAGTTGGACCAATGGACCAGGGTGGGCTGATTGGACCAAGTATCTGAACCCCGGTGTGTCCACAGCGTCGCGTTCCATTGATTGACTGATGGCGGAACGTATGCGTGGTAATAAGATGGGGTATCCGGCCCCATCAGGGTGGCTGAGAGTCGCTGTCGGAAGCTCTGGTTACACTCTGATTCAAGGCACATGCCGGCTTAGCCTGTGAGGTCGAAGCAAACCGCTCCCTAGTCTCTTGAACGGCCCGGACCGACGTATCCCGGCGGCTTTCGAGGAGTTTTCTTGTGATCAGCGCATCCGGATCGGGCGGGCCTCAGACCAGTCTGGTCGTCATTCAGGGCACGCCTTTTTGTAATATCAATTGTTCCTATTGCTATCTGGCGCAGCGGGATGACAAATCCCGGATCACTCTGCCCATGATCGACAAGATCGTCGCCCGGCTAGCCGAATGGAACCGGTTTGCGAGCGAGGTCACCATACTGTGGCACTCGGGCGAACCGCTGGTGCTGGAGCCTGCTTTTTACGCGGCGGCCTTCGACAAGCTTTTGACCCTGCAGGCGAACGGCATCAACATATCCCATGCCTTGCAGACCAATGCGACACTTGTCAGCGAAGGGCACTGCCGGGTCTTGAATGAATACCAGGTCAGCGTTGGCGTCAGCCTGGATGGTCCGCAAGATATGCATGATGCACATCGCCTCACGCGGGCGGGTACCGGTACCTTTGCGCAAACTATCAAGGGTATCGAAAGGCTGCGTGCGCACGGGATTTTACCTTCTGCCATTGCGGTGCTATCGAAATACGCGATGCGCCAGCCCCTGCGGTTCTATGAAACGTTCGAGCAGCTCGGAATACCTTTCGTGGGGCTCAATACCCAGGAAAAGGAGGGTGTGAACCGGGACAGCTTCTTCGATGATCCCGAGGTATCCACGGCCCTTTACCAATCCTTCCTGCGCGAGATTTTTCGCCTGAGCTTGCGGCGCGGCACGGTTCTCTTTCGGGAACTGGTCACGTTTGCCGATCTGATCCGTTCCGGCCAATTTTCCGTGGTGAGCTCCGAAGCTACCCTGGGGACCATTCTGTCTTTCACCCACGATGGCCGGTACGGCACTTACTCGCCCGAGCTGCTGGATGTTACCCACGCATCCTTTGGTGCTTTCGCCGTGGGGAACGTGCAGGATGATTCCGTCGAGGCGGTGCTGTCATCCCTGGATCGCGGTACGATCGGCCGGCATATCCAGGCGGGTATTATCCGCTGCCGCAGCGAATGCGACTATTTTTCCATTTGTGGCGGAGGGTCGCCTGCCAACAAGCTGGGTGAGGCGGGGCAGCTCGATATCACTGAAACAGCCCACTGCCGGTTCTCGAAAAAACTGGTTCTCGACGTGGTCATGGAACTGCTCGAAGACGCGGCGTTGCGAAGATTGGCGCATAGGGCGATCGACACCTATACTCGCCATCGCCTCTTATAGCAGCCTGGCGGTTTAAAATGATAACGTTGATGCCCGCTCTTCATCTCCCGGATTCCATCGATACTGGATCGGATTCGCGGCGGCTACCCGGCATTGCGCCGTTTTCCCGGTTGACGGCATTTCCCGTGTGCGCGCGCCGCTTCAGCTGCGGTGTTGTCGCGGCGGACCGTATCCAGGTGAGCGAGGGCACGGTCCCGGCGTGGATGGGAGAAGCTGACGATGGCGCATATGCTTCCGGCGCCATCCTGCCGGCTCAGCCATGGCGCGCGCTAAGACCGGCCGAGGTGACGATGCTGACGCAAGGAGCCGGTAGCGCACGCTCAGCCGCCCTTGATGTGGTCAGGCTGCCCGAGTTCCTCAGCCGTCAGGGACGAAAGTTGTTTCGGCGGTTAAAGTTCTGCACGGATGAATCCCAATTTGCAGGCGCTTTGGATCGCGCGGACTATTCACACCTGCTAGGCGAGCTTGGTCAATTTGCCGCGGGGTGCGGCGGCGTACGAGGATCCCCGCTGGTTCGCATCAGCCGGCCCAATTCACGGGTACTGACGCAGCGGCGGGACGGGTGCCGTATCGGGCTGCATGTGGATGATTGGTTTGCTCGTGATGGGGATGATCGTGCCTCGCTGCCGGGGCGGCTTTGCATCAATCTGGGCGAAGAGGTTCGATATCTACTGATGCTGAACCTGCCGCTGACGGTTCTCCATTCAAACCTGCCAGCCAACCTGGCAACGGCGAATATGAATCTGAGCGGGACGCCGCTGGCGCGTTTTTTCATGACCCGCTTTCCGCGCTATCCGGTATTGAAGATTGCCATTGAACCCGGCGAAGGCTATGTGCTTGCTAGCGAGAATATAATCCATGACGGGAGTACCGAGGGCACTCAAAATTGGGATATTGCGATCCACTTTCTAGGGAACTTCGGTTTGCCGGACCGCACCGGGATACATCCAACGCGCAAAGCGGGAGGCGGCGCGCCTCGATGACCAGCGATGCCGATGCGGAGTATGACCTCGTACTCATCGGGATGGGTATCCGTGGCGTGGCTCATCTGACGCTCGAGGCGATAGGGTTTCTGAACCGGTGTCGACAGGGATATGTGGTCGGGCTCAGCCAGGAGGAAGTCGACGGTTTCGTACGGATGCTTCACGAAACACTTGCCGGCGCGGCGAATATACCTCCTCTGGAGTCCCTGGGCCGTGCTTACCAGCTTGACCGGAACCGGGCGCTGAATTACCGCGATGCCGCACGCATCATCCTCGATGCGCTCGGTCGCGGGGTACCTGTTGCTTATCTCACACCTGGCAACCCGATGATTTTCGACAGCGTCAGTCAGCTTCTCCTTGAAGAGGCAAGCCTGCAGGGTTATCGCGTGCGCATCGCATCCGGCATTTCCAGCCTGGATACCATTCTGGTTGATCTGCAGGTTGAAATGGCGCCCGGCATGCAGGTTTATGATGCGAGTTGGGCGGTTGCCGGACACGCGCGGCTCGATACCCGATTTGCATGTCTGCTCCTGCAAAGCAGTGTGCTGCTAACCCGTTGGCCAACGGTGGATAAGCCTGCGCGGCAAATGGCAATTGATACGCTGAAACACTATCTCTTGCATTTCTACCCGGGCGATCACCAGCTCGCGCTGGTTCGCTCAGGCTATCGATGGCTGGATTGCGCAACGATTCTGTGGCAGCCAATCGATGAGCTGGGAGGGGAGCTATTCGAGGATTACCTGGGTTGCTCCATCTGGCTGCCTCCCCTTCATCAAATTGAACTGAACTCCGCGTTGCCATGAGCCCATTTGACCAAACTGGTATTCTCCCGGTTTTCTGGACAACTTATCGCAAAGGTAAATGAGTCGATACGCTGCTCCAGCTCATCCCGAAACACGAGCTGGTCAGTTTCCGGGTTTTTGTAATACATGTTGTGTGTACTCTCTTCGTTCAAATCCTTAAGACCTCATACGGCCGATGAGCTTTCTTGCGGGAGACAGTGCATTGACTACAGATGCCGGCAAGGGCGGCAATTGTCCGCACGCGGCCGCGGCGATCAGCTCTCCGGAGAGTCCGGCCGTGATAAGGCCGCGGGTGCCGTGACCCAGACTGGTATATAACCCGGGCAACGATTCGCCTACCAGCGGCATGGCACCGGGGACAGAAGCTCTCACCGCCGCCCGCCCGCCCAGCCGTCCGATATCCAGCGAATCAATATTCATCGCGCTGGCGAGTGCGGGAGATATTTCCCTCAGCCTGGATAAATTCTCGACATGATCGGCCGCACGTAAATCGATCGCTTCGTCGTTAAAACCATGCGTTGCTCCTATCACATGCATCCCCGCGACCGATGGAGCGAGATAGCCGCCGGCACACACGATCGCCCGCAGATTTTCGCTATAGGGTGTAGCGGGCACTAGAGTGATCTGCCCGCGCACAGGGGTCAGCGGGAGATCTGCCAATGGCGCAAATGATTTTACCTGGTATCCGGTGCAAGCCACCACCAGCTGGGTCTCATGGGACCATGTCTGCCCGCGCTGGTCTTTCCCCTCCACGCGCCAGCCAGCGTTTGCCACCGTCAAGGATTCCACGCGATGGCCGGTGCGCTTCGTAATGGCCGGGCTCGCCGCAAGTTCCGCACAGAATCGTGCCGGAGCTACCCAGCCGCCGACGGGAAACCACAAGCCGCCATATGCCAATTCGATACCGGCCAGGCTGGACGCTTCAGCCGCATCGACATATTGCAGTATATGCGGCGGCCAACGGAGTGCCGCCAGCTTGTCGATTCGTTTTGATTCTTCCGCGGAAAAGGCCAGTTGCAGTTCTCCGCATTCCGCCCGGACGATGCCGTCTATGGGCAGTCTCTGGTCCAGCAAGGCCAGCGCATGCCCATAGGAGGCCAGCACGAAGCGTTGCAGCAGGTTCAGGCCCGCGCTCAAGCGGGCGTGCAGTATGCCGTGTGAATTGCCCGACGCCGCTGCGGCCAACGCCGGCGCATGTTCGATGAGCGTAACGGACGTCCCGCGCAGTGCCAATGCCGATGCCACGGCACACCCGGCCACGCCCCCGCCGATCACGACCGCCGTTGCGGGACTGGAGCGCGTGGATTGCATGAGTGGTGAACCGGGAAGGCTGCCTCGCAGCATTTCGCGTTTGCGGCCGAAACCGGGCCACTTGCTTACCTGAAACCCCGCTTGCTCCAGTCCATGCCGTACCCGGCCGGCGCAGGTATAGGTGGCGAATGTGGCACCAGGGCGGGATGCCTGTACGATATGTTCGAATACCGGTTGCGTCCACATTTCCGGATTGCGCGCCGGTGAAAAGCCATCAAGAAACCACGCGTCGATGCCGTTATGGATTTCAGACAGCGTCTCGGCCACGTCGCCTATCGCCAGCGTAAGGCGTACCCGGCCATGGCCGAAGCTCCATCGATTCCAGCCCGGTACGCGGCGCGGCCAGCGTGCGATGAGATCATCGGCATATCGCCGCAACTCTGGCCACAATGCCAAGGCATCGGCCAGTTCCCGCTCGGCGAGTGGATAGTTTTCGACGCTGAAAAAATCCAGGCTGGCGCGGGATGAGGCAATTTCATCGAACAGCTGCCATGCGCACAGGAAGCTCAGCCCGGTGCCAAATCCCGTCTCGCCGATGGCAAATGCATCGCCAGTTGCCAAGGACGCAAAACGCCCGGAGAGATGATTGCCTTGCAGAAACACATGGCGTTTCTCCGCCAGTCCGGAATCCCTGGAGAAGTAGATGTCACCGAAGCGGCGCGAGAATGGTTGGCCATTCTGCCAATCAATCATGTGCGGAAGTGTTCAGGAGGCGATTCTTGCAATCAGTCAATGCCATCAATCGGCTTGCGTAATCTGATTGCCTTTTTTCGGCGCATCCGAAGGTTGAGAAACTCCACGCCGACCGAGAATGCCATCGCGAAATAGATATAACCTTTCGGAACATGCACATCGAAACCTTCCACGATAAGTGTCACTCCGACCAGTATCAGAAACGAGAGCGCAAGAATTTTGATGGTGGGGTGGGCATCTACAAAATCTCCTATCGGTTTGGCCGCCATCAGCATAACCAGCACCGCCAGAACGATAGCAATCGCCATCAATGAAACATGCTCGACCAGACCCACGGCCGTAATGACTGAATCCAGCGAAAAAACGATATCCAGGATGGCAATCTGCACGAGCACCATTCCCATGCTGTTGGCGACAACCTTGTGGCCTTCATCATCCAGACCTTCGACGCTGTTGTGTATTTCATGCGTGGCTTTGGCCAGCAGAAACAGGCCTCCTCCAATCAGAACAATATCGCGCCCTGAGATCACATTGCCGAATACCTCAAACCATGGTTCAGTCAAACTCATTACCCATGAAATGGAGAATAGCAAGCCGAGGCGGGTGATCATCGCCAGCCCCAGGCCCATTCTTCTCGCAGAGTTGCGCTGGGCTTCGGGAAGGCGGCCCACGAGGATGGAGATGAAGATGATATTATCAATCCCCAATACGATTTCCAATGCGGTTAACGTCACCAACGCTACCCATGCTTCCGGGCTAGCCAGCCACTCGAACATCCGCTCTCCCATTCTCAGTCTATTTTTTTGACGTTGCTATTCTCCCATTCCTGTCTGCCTTGTGCCAGATATTGTCATAAAGAGGTTTAGTGGATTGCCTTGGAAACATCTTTTTGTTAAACACCGTACTGACCGCACTTAGCCATTCGCGCATTCTGTACTCGCCTGAAACGCTTTTACCCGATCAGATTTCTTCGCCGGGCATACGGCAGTAACGAGGATTTCTCAAATATCATATTACAGGAGACAAACATGAGTTACGAAGATCGCGATACCTACGGCATGTACAAAAACCAGGACGAGAAGGGACCAGGGCCTCGATTGATGGGTGCTGATACACTCATTGGAGACGATGTATACAATCATAAGGATGAGGATCTGGGCGATATCAAGGAAATCATGCTGGATGTGAACAATGGCAGGATCGCTTATGCGGTGCTGTCTTTCGGAGGATTTCTCGGCATCGCCAACAAGCTTTTCGCGGTGCCGTGGAGTGCCCTGCAACTGGATACCGTGAACAAGCGTTTCCTGCTCAAGGTGGACAAGGAACGTCTTGAATCCGCGCCGGGCTTCGATAAGGATGATTGGCCGGATATGGCGGACCCGACCTGGCAAAATACAATCCATTCCTACTATGGAACAAAATCATACACGGATACCAGGTCTTCCACCGACTATGTGGCACCCGCTCGCGGAAAGGACGAGAGGATTATTCCGGTTGCGCCAATTGGAACGGACAATGCCAAAGACAAGAGGTATTGACAGCGCCAAAGACAAGATCCGAAGAAGCCACTGCACTTGAGATTTAGATTGCAGGGTGCGCGAACAAAGGAGGCAAGTCATCTTGCCTCCTTTGTTTTATCGGTACCGGATGCAGGGCGATCGTTCAATCTTGATGAATGTCGACTTTGCGGTTGGACATTGAGCGTTCATCTGCTGGCTCCTTCGGCCTGTTAGAATCGGCCGGATGCGCCCCATTCCCTATTGGTCCCTTTCCGGTTTTTATTTCTTTCATTTCGCTTTTATCGGCGCATTTGCTCCCTACTGGAGCCTGTATCTCAAGTCCCTTTCCTTCAATGCCTTTCAGATTGGCATATTGATGTCATTGTTGCATGTAACGCGTGTTTTTGCGCCCGCGGCCTGGGGCTGGCTTGCCGATCACACCGGTAAACGGTTGCTGATCGTGCAATTGGCCGCAATGATGGGGTCGATAAGTTATTGTGGTGTTTTTTTTGGCGAATCATTTGCCTGGATGGCGGCAACGATGGCGCTGATGAGCTTCTTCTGGAGCGCATCGCTGCCGCTGATCGAGGCAACCACGCTTTCTTACCTGGGCGAAAGCACGGCAAAATATGGACGTATTCGCGCCTGGGGTTCGCTGGGGTTTATTTTCGCCGTGATAAGCGTCGGCTATCTGCTGGATGCCATGGATATAGGCTCGTTATTATGGGCGGTGCTGGGCTTCAAGCTGGGTATCATAATTTTTTCCCGGCAAATTCCCGATGCCGAAATAGCGCTTCAGCCCGCGGACAATCTTTCCGTGCGGCAGATATTCATCCGCCCTGAAGTACTGGCATTTTTTGCGGCGTGCTTGCTGATGGCGCTTGCTCATGGACCTTATTACACTTTTTATTCGATTTATCTGGTGGAGCACGGTTATAGCAAGGGCATAGTCGGCTGGTTATGGGCAACAGGCGTGATATGCGAAATCGGCGTGTTCTTTCTGATGCCGCAACTCATGCGCCGGTTCGGCCTGAAACAAATTATGATTTTCAGTTTCAGTTGCGCGATAGCACGTTTTTTGATGATAGGCTGGGGAGTGGAGTGGCTGGCCGTGGTGCTGCTGGCGCAAATCCTGCACGCCGCGACATACGGCGCCCATCATGCCACCGCGATGATGCTGGTGCATCATTTCTTTCGTGGACGCCATCAGGCCAAGGGACAAGCCCTTTATACCAGTCTTACATTCGGTCTCGGTGGTGCATTCGGAGGGGTATTCAGCGGCTATGTCTGGGAGTTGCTGGGAGCGGGTCTTACATTTACCCTGAGTGCCGCTGCCGTTTTGCTCGGATTGGGACTGGTGGTCTGGAAGATGAACATTAGCCGATAATGTAAAAAAAGGCTGAAGTTAAAAGCCTGGTCTTATGGGATAATTACGAATTACCTTGGGATTTCCGCAAGATGCAAACCTTATACGATAAACTCTGGCAAAGCCATGTGGTGCACCAGGAGTCCAATAAACCGGACGGGATGGCGCTGATCTACATCGATCGCCACCTGGTGCATGAAGTCACCAGTCCGCAGGCGTTTGAAGGGCTGAAACTGGCCGGCCGCAAGCCTTGGCGGCGGGATTCGATTCTTGCCGTGGCGGATCACAATGTTCCCACCACCGGCCGCAGCCACGGTATCAGCGACCCGGTATCGCGTCTGCAGGTGGAAACACTCGACCAGAATTGTGAGGAACTGGATATCACCGAATTCAAAATGAACGACCTGCGCCAGGGAATTGTTCACGTGATCGGCCCGGAGCAGGGCGCCACGCTGCCCGGCATGACGGTGGTTTGCGGCGATTCCCATACCAGCACGCATGGCGCATTCGCGTGCCTTGCGTTCGGTATCGGCACCTCGGAGGTGGAGCACGTGCTCGCAACGCAATGCCTCCTGATGAAAAAAGCAAAATCCATGCAGGTCGTGGTCGAAGGCGAACTTGGCCACGGCATCACTGCCAAAGACGTCGCGCTCGCCATTATCGGTAAAATCGGTACGGCGGGCGGTACCGGCTATGCCATCGAATTCACCGGCAGCGCCATACGCGCGCTTTCCATGGAAGGGCGCATGACGCTCTGCAATATGGCTATCGAGGCAGGCGCGCGTGCGGGCATGATCGCGGTGGACAATACCACCATCGAGTACATCAAGGGACGTCCTTTTGCGCCTCGAGGCGATTTATGGGAAAAAGCGGCTGCTTACTGGCGCACGCTGAAAAGCGATCCCGATGCGGCCTTCGATCGCGTGGTGACGCTGGATGCGGCCCGGATCAAGCCGCAGGTGACCTGGGGCACCTCGCCTGAAATGGTCACAACGGTCGATGGCAAGGTACCCGATCCGTCAGAGCTTGCCGATGTTGTGAAGCGTCATGACATGGAGCATGCCCTGAAGTACATGGGCCTTGCTCCCAACACGCCGATCACCGACATCCGCCCGGACAAGATATTCATTGGCTCCTGCACCAACTCTCGCATCGAGGATTTGCGTGCGGCGGCGGACGTGGTAAAAGGCAAGCATATTGCCGCGAATATCAAGCTTGCCCTGGTCGTGCCGGGTTCCGGCCTGGTCAAGCATCAGGCGGAACAGGAAGGACTGGACAAGGTATTTCGTGAAGCGGGATTCGAATGGCGTGAACCGGGGTGTTCCATGTGCCTTGCGATGAATGACGACCGGCTCTTGCCGGGGGAGCGTTGCGCTTCCACATCCAATCGCAATTTTGAAGGGAGGCAGGGGCCCGGTGGACGCACACATCTGGTGAGTCCGGCGATGGCCGCGGCGGCGGCGGTGGCGGGGCACTTTGTGGATGTGCGGGAAATATATTAATATTGAATATTATTCATTGGAAAATGGATTTTCCATTTTTTTATTAAAAGAGAGGGGGTTGTGATGAAAATGTTATCTGTAATGGTTGCGTTGATCGCTGTTTTCCAGTTGTCCGCATGCAATACCTTGAGCGGGATGGGGAAGGATATTCAGAAAGGTGGCGAAGCGATCGAGAAATCGGCAAAGTAGCCAGTGGAAAAATTTCATTCCTGTGAGGGGGTGGTGGCGCCGCTGGACCGTGCCAATGTCGATACCGACGCTATCATTCCCAAGCAGTTTCTGAAGTCCATCAAGCGTTCCGGTTTCGGGCCGAACCTGTTCGACGAGTGGCGTTACCTGGATCACGGCGAGCCGGGGATGGATGCCATGCAGCGTAAGCTCAACCCGGAATTCATACTTAACCTGCCGCGTTACCGGGGTGCGCAAATATTGCTTGCGCGCGCAAATTTCGGCTGTGGTTCGAGCCGGGAGCATGCACCGTGGGCGCTGCAGGATTATGGATTTCGGGTAATCATTGCGCCCAGTTTTGCCGATATCTTTTTCAACAATTGCTTCAAGATTGGTCTGCTGCCCATTGTGCTCGATGTGGACAAGGTGGATCAGTTATTCCGCGAAGTACTGGTGACCGAGGGTTATCATCTGGTCATCAACCTGGAAAATCAATCGGTGACGACGCCCGGCGGCGAATCCTTCTTTTTCGATATCGATCCTTTCCGTAAACATAGTCTGCTGAATGGCCTGGATGAAATTGGCCTGACATTGCAACACGCTGACAAGATCAAGGCATTCGAGGCGAAACACCGGGCGGCGCAGCCATGGCTGTTTGCATAAAAGGTTTGTTTGGAAAAGGATGTTAGGGTGTCGGAGCATCAGCAAGCGCTTTGCCGGCCGAGAGTGAGAGGCAAGATAAACGGATAATCCGCGCAACACTCGCAAAGAAATTTTAGTGCGCCACATATATTCAACATGCAAGCGGTAGTATTTTCTCGAATAATGTCGTATCAGGACGAGATCAGGATTTATTGAGGTATTTTTTATGAAAATTGCAGTCCTGGCCGGTGACGGTATCGGTCCGGAAATTGTCGCTCAAGCGGTTCGAGTACTGGAGGCACTGAGGAGTGACGGATTAAGGTTTGAACTGGAGCCGGGTTTACTGGGGGGGTGCGCTGTTGATGCGGCCGGGGAGCCATTTCCAGAGGCGACACGCAGGCTCGTGACCGATGCCGACGCCGCGCTCCTGGGCGCGGTGGGGGGGCCGCGGTATGACATGCTGCCGCGTCAGCTAAGACCGGAACAGGGTTTGCTGGGTATACGCAAGATGCTGGGTTTATTCGCCAATCTGCGGCCGGCGGTGCTCTATCCCGAGCTTGCCAACGCTTCAACGCTGAAATCCGAAGTCGTGGCGGGCCTGGATATTCTCATCGTACGGGAATTGACGGGGGACATTTATTTCGGTGAGCCACGGGGTATTGAACAACGCAACGGTCAGCGTATTGGTTTCAATACCATGATTTATAGCGAAGCGGAGATACGCAGAATTGCCCGGGTGGCATTCCAGGCAGCGCGTAAACGCAATCACCGGCTGTGTTCGGTGGACAAAATGAACGTGCTGGAGTGTACCCAATTATGGCGCGATGTGGTAACGGAGACAAACCAGGAATATCCGGACGTGGAACTTTCACACATGCTGGTGGATAATGCCGCGATGCAGTTGGTGCGCAATCCCAGGCAGTTCGACGTGATGGTGACGGGTAACATGTTTGGCGATATCCTGTCGGATGAGGCTTCCATGCTGACGGGCTCCATCGGCATGTTGCCATCGGCGTCGCTGGACGACAGGAATAAGGGGCTATATGAGCCGATTCACGGCTCGGCTCCGGATATCGCCGGTAAAGATCTGGCAAACCCCCTGGCAACCATATTGTCGGTGGCGATGATGTTGCGCTACACATTTGACCAGGAGGCAGCGGCGGCGCGCATTGAAGGCGCGGTGAAGAAAGTTCTTGCGCAGGGTTATCGTACCGGGGACATTTACGAACCGGGGATGAAAAAGATTGGCACCACAGGAATGGGCGACGCCGTTCTGGCAAACATATAGACAGATAGAGAGCGATCAATGAAACGAGTGGGATTTATTGGCTGGCGCGGTATGGTGGGCTCGGTACTGATGCAGCGAATGCGGGAAGAAAATGATTTTGCACTGGTTGAGCCGGTATTTTTCACTACTTCGCAGCACGGAGGGAAGAGTCCGGATATCGGCCGGGAAACATTGCCGCTTAAAGATGCCTACAATATAGATGAGCTGAAGGCAATGGATATCCTTATTTCCTGCCAGGGAGGGGATTATACCAGTGCCATTTTCCCCCGGTTGCGGCAGGCTGGCTGGCAGGGTTACTGGGTCGATGCGGCTTCGACGCTGCGCATGGGGGGGGACGCCGTCATTATTCTTGACCCGGTCAACATGCCGGTCATCAAGCAGGCCCTGCACGATGATATAAAAAATTATATCGGTGGCAATTGCACGGTAAGTTTAATGCTGATGGCCGTGGGTGGTCTGTTCGAAGAAGATATGGTGGAATGGATGAGTGCCATGACCTATCAGGCAGCTTCCGGCGCCGGCGCGCAGAATATGCGGGAATTGCTGCTGCAAATGGGCGAAGCCCACCGGGTGGCAAAAGATTTATTGGACGATCCGGCCTCGGGGATACTGGATATTGACCGGGAAGTTGCGGGAACACTGCGCAACGGGAACTTTCCAACCCAGAATTTCGGCGTGCCGCTGGCAGGCAGTCTCATTCCGTGGATAGACAAAGACCTGGGTAATGGCCAGACGCGGGAAGAATGGAAAGGCCAGTCCGAAACGAACAAGATCCTGGGCCGTAGCGACCACGCGGTTCCGGTTGACGGTATCTGCGTGCGTGTTGGCGCCATGCGTTGCCATAGCCAGGCGCTGACCATAAAGTTGAAGAAGGACGTTCCTCTTGATGAGATTGAAGATATCCTTTCAGCTTCCAACAACTGGGTGCGGGTTGTTCCGAATGATCGCGAGAGCACAATGAAAGAACTGACTCCCGCCATGGTAACCGGAACGCTAACCATACCGGTAGGGCGGTTGCGCAAGCTTGCCATGGGAGGAGAGTATCTTTCGGCATTTACGGTAGGCGATCAATTGCTGTGGGGCGCAGCGGAGCCGTTGCGCAGAATGCTGAGAATTCTGGTGGAAGCCTAACCTTGCGGGTGTTCTTCTCAAAGAGCGTGCAGTGCCTAAACCTGTTTTCAAAGCTTGCCTGCTCTTAGCAGGGCTTTTGCTCCCGGCATTGGCTCATGCAACGGGCCTGGGCAGGCTGACGGTCAATTCCGCTCTGGGGCAGCCGTTCAAAGCTGAGGTCGATCTGGTTGCGGTAGAAAAAGAGGAGAAGGCTTCTTTAATAGTACGGCTCGCGCCACAGGAAATTTTTCGTCAGGTGAACGTTGATTATTTACCTCTTCTTTCCACCTTTAAAGCGAGTATTGAAAGCCACTCCGACGGGAGTCCATACATCCGGATAATTTCTCCGCAACCTGTCTCCGAGCCGCTTCTGAACATCTTGATCCAATTAAATTGGTCATCAGGGCGAGTGTTGCGGGAATATACCGTTGTGCTTGCGCCCCCGGAAATTGATGCGCATCCACCCATAGTTCCCGTAAATCAAACCCACCTTCCCGTTTCTGTCAAGATGGAAGCGGCTGGGGCTGAAAGATCAGGCATGCCCATCAAGAGCCCCGTCATCGTTAAAAACGTGACGGCACTGGAATCCGCTCCGGTTAGCAAGATTCATGCTGTCTATGGCCCTGTAAAGCACGGCGATACTTTAAGCGGGATAGTAAAAAATATTATTCACTCTTCCAAGGTAAGCTTTAATCAGATGCTGGTCGCTGTGCATCGTGCAAACCGGGACGCTTTCTTTGGAAATAACATGCATCAGCTTAAGGCGGGGCCAATATTGCGGCTACCCGATGAGAGTGAAATTGGCGTAATAACCGCGGCGGAAGCGGATAAGGAAGTGGAAAGCCAGACGACGGACTGGAAACAGCGGGCCGAGGCGGCTGGGGCTTCGGGAGAACTCAAACAAATCGATACGGGGAAGAAAGTGCCCGCAGCCCATGCGGAAACCGAATAGTCTGCGGAGGTGTCTTACGGGTTTCCGAAGCTTTCTCGGGGTGAAGCCAATGAGTGTATCGCGCGCTGTCCTGTGTCCTGGAACTCGCACATTTCACCCTGTCAAACCATCGGATTCGGGATAGTCATTACGCCACCTGTTCTGTGAGAATCGCGCTGATACTGGAATACGACGGCAGTGCTTACTGTGGCTGGCAAAGTCAGCCATCAGGGGGTTCCGTGCAGGACGCGCTGGAAGGCGCGTTGTCGAAGATCGCCTGTGATGACGTCCGGGTCGTTACAGCGGGGCGCACCGACTCAGGGGTTCACGCCGCATATCAGGTTCTGCATTTCGACACCGAGGCCGAGCGGCCGATGAATGCCTGGGTGCGCGGGGTCAATGCCCTGTTACCCCCCAGCATCGCGATATTGTGGGCATCGCAAATTCCTGATGATTTTCACGCCCGCTACTGCGCCAGCGAGCGGTGCTATCTTTATCTGCTATCGAATCACCCCGTGCGTCCGGGGCTTTGTCATGGCAAGATCGGCTGGTTCCATCAGGCTCTTGATGTGGAAAAGATGCAGACAGCCTCACAAATGCTGCTGGGTGAGCATGATTTCAGCGCTTTTCGTGCCTCAGAATGCCAGGCTAAATCTCCCGTGCGTAATTTGACAAAGCTGGAAATTACACGACAGGGAGATGTTATTGTATTCGAATTGCGTGCCAACGCATTTTTGCATCACATGGTGCGCAACATCGTCGGATGCCTGATATATGTGGGCAAGGGCAAATATCCTCCCGAATGGGTAAAGGCATTGTTGACAGGCCGTGATCGCCGCTACGCGGCGCCTACGTTTTCCGCTGCGGGGCTATATTTGGCAGGAGTCACCTACGATGCCAAATGGAAGCTTCCCGGTTTTGTCGAGCCGCCGCTTGCCCGGGTGTTGCCGAGAATAGCCAGGATAGGCAGCCTGACTTGACCTCGAGCCGGCAGTTGATCGCTCATTTTATCAGGTGAATCCAAATTCCATAAGGCGAACGGAGGGCATGGTTATCCGGGTAAAAATTTGCGGTATCACGCGTGTTGAAGACGCACTGACGGCGGTGAGCCTTGGCGCGAATGCCATTGGCCTTGTGTTCTGGAGGCAGAGTGCACGTTATGTCGCGCCGGCTAAAGCCCGGGAAATTGTTGCTGCGTTGCCGCCATTCATTAGTGCGGTGGGTGTGTATGTTAATCCGGATACGGAATGGGTAAAGGAAACGTCTTCCACCGCGAGCCTGAATTTGCTCCAGTTTCATGGAGATGAGTCTCCAGATTTTTGTCAAAAATTTTCATTGCCTTATATCAAGGCAGTGCGCGTCAGGGCCGGTGTAGATTTGCTACAATACGCAACCCGTTATGCCGGTGCCAGGGGATTGCTGCTGGATACTTATGTGAAAGGCGAGCCGGGGGGCACCGGACATGTATTCGACTGGCATCTGATCCCGCCGGACTTGCCGCTGCCATTGATACTTTCGGGCGGGCTGCACGCCGCTAATATCAGCGAGGCAATCAGGCAGGCCCGGCCTTGGGCAGTGGATGTATCGAGTGGGGTGGAAGCTGCCCAGGGCATCAAGGACGCGGAGAAAATTGCCGCTTTCATGCAAGGAGTTCGAAATAGTGAAAGTTTATGATCTTCCTGACAGTCACGGTCACTTCGGCCCGTATGGCGGCGTGTTCGTTGCCGAGACGCTGATGGCGGCGCTGGAGGAATTGCGCGTTCAATATGAATATTATCGCGATGATGCCGGCTTCCAGGCCGAGTTTGCTTATGAGTTGAAGCACTATGTGGGACGGCCCAGCCCCGTCTATCATGCCAAAAGATGGTCGGCGCATCTGGGGGGTGCGCAGATTCTATTGAAGCGCGAAGACCTGAATCATACCGGCGCGCACAAAATCAACAATGCCATCGGACAGGCTCTTCTTGCCCGGCGCATGGGCAAGTCACGCGTGATTGCCGAAACGGGCGCGGGTCAGCATGGCGTGGCCAGCGCCACCGTAGCCGCGCGTTATGGCATGGAATGTGTGGTATACATGGGCTCGGTGGATGTGGAACGCCAGGCGGCCAACGTTTACCGGATGAAGCTCCTGGGTGCAACGGTGGTGCCGGTCGAATCAGGTTCCCGGACACTGAAGGATGCGCTCAATGAAGCCATGCGCGATTGGGTGACCAACATCGAAGATACGTTCTACATCATCGGCACAGTGGCTGGACCGCATCCCTATCCGATGATGGTGCGGGATTTTCAGACGATTATCGGACGGGAGGCGATTGTGCAGATGCAGGAAGAATACGGGCGCCAGCCGGATGCGCTGATTGCCTGCGTGGGGGGGGGGTCCAACGCAATTGGCCTGTTTTATCCCTACCTGGACAGTGATATCCGCATGATAGGAGTGGAAGCGGCGGGACTCGGCATTGAAAGCGGTCATCATGCCGCCACCCTGACACAGGGAACACCCGGCGTGCTGCACGGTAATCGCACGTATCTGATCCAGGATGAGAACGGGCAGATCATCGAGACGCATTCCATCTCGGCTGGCCTCGATTATCCTGGTGTCGGCCCGGAACACGCATGGCTCAAGGACAGCCATCGTGCCGAGTACGTAGGTATAACCGACGACGAGGCGCTGGCGGCCTTCCATGACCTGTGTCATTACGAAGGGATTATCCCGGCGCTGGAATCCAGCCACGCGCTGGCTTATGCCGCCCAGCTTGCCCCCACGCTCAGCCGCGACAAGCTGCTGCTGGTGAACCTCTCCGGCCGCGGGGATAAGGACATGGCTACCGTGGCGCGCGCTTCCGATATCACATTTTAATCCGGCTTCCTATTTCATGTCACGCATTGCAATTACCTTCAACGAACTGCGCAAGCAAGGCAGAAAAGCGTTGATTCCTTTTATCACCGCCGGTGATCCCGAACCCGCGATGATGGTGCCGTTGATGCATGAACTCGTGAAGGCGGGCGCCGATATCATTGAACTGGGCGTGCCTTTTTCCGATCCCATGGCCGATGGACCGACCATACAGCGATCCTCCGAACGGGCATTAAAGCACCATGTCGGCTTGAACGATGTTCTGGGCATGGTCGAGAAATTCAGGGAAAACGACTCTTCCACCCCGGTCGTATTAATGGGTTACGCTAACCCGATAGAAGCAATGGGATATGAGAAATTCACGGTAAGAGCAAAAGCTTGCGGCGTGGACGGGGTGTTGACGGTGGATTATCCACCGGAAGAGTCCGGGGAATGGGTGCAATATCTCGAACGCCAGCAGATTGATGCAATCTTCCTGCTGTCTCCCACCACCCCGCGGGCACGCATTGAACATGTGGCGGAAATGGCGAAGGGATACGTATATTACGTTTCGCTGAAAGGAGTGACTGGTGCTTTAAACCTTGATCTGAGCGATGTGGCCAGCAAGCTGGCTCAATTGCGCTCTCTCATTTCCATTCCCATCGGCGTTGGCTTCGGTATACGCGACAGCACCACGGCTAAGGCGGTAGCGGAGCTTGCCGACGCAGTGGTGGTGGGAAGCCGCATCATCGAGGAAATAGAAAACTCGCCCAAAGCGGAGATGCTGGCAAATGTCAGTCGTTTGGTAAGAAGTCTGCGTAGCGCAATCAACGAGGTCGCTATTGACCACACAACCCCATGAGCTGGTTTCAGAAACTTCTCCCGCCAAAAATCAAGCGCAAGGAAAGCGGCGAAAAAAAAGCCGTCCCTGAAGGACTGTGGAGCAAGTGCGCCTCCTGCGAAGCCGTGCTGTATTACTCTGATCTGGGAAATAATCTCAACGTCTGCCCCAAGTGCAACCATCACAACCGTATATCGGCCCGAGTGCGCCTCGACTTGTTACTGGATGCAGAGGGACGTTATGAGATTGGCGGGGAAGTGCTGTCGCTCGATCCGCTTAAATTCAAGGATAGCAAGCGCTATATTGACCGGCTATCGGATGCAAAAAAAGATACCGACGAAGACGACGCCCTGGTGGTGATGCAGGGAAGCGTAAAAACGATTCCCCTGGTCGTGGCGGCTTTTGAATTCGGTTTCATGGGTGGTTCGATGGGATCGGTGGTGGGTGAGCGCTTCACGCGCGGGGTGCGGGTATGCGTGGAACAGCGTCTGCCCTTTGTATGTTTCGCCGCCAGCGGCGGGGCGCGCATGCAGGAAGGGTTGCTGTCGCTCATGCAGATGGCCAAGACATCGGCGGCGCTGACTCAGTTGAGTCAGCATCAGCTTCCTTTTATCTCGGTACTGACCGATCCCACCATGGGCGGCGTGTCGGCCAGTTTTGCGTTCATAGGTGACGTGGTAATCGCCGAGCCGGGGGCGCTGATCGGTTTTGCGGGGCCGCGCGTGATCGAGCAGACGGTGCGGCAAACGCTGCCGGAAGGCTTCCAACGTGCCGAGTTCCTGTTGGAACATGGTGCGATAGACATGATCGTGGACCGCAGACGCATGCGCGACAAACTTGCCAATCTGTGCACGTTGCTGATGCATACGTCTGCTCCGGTTTCGTAATTGCTGGCCACGCTTTCGTCTGATCGCATTCCGCCTGTATGCTGCATGCATGGAAGGGCATGAGGCGCCGATGAGGGAAACAGATTCGGGTCCGAAATCCGGAACGCTTTCCGGCTGGTTGAGCTACCTGGAACACCTCCATCCCGCGGCGATCGAAATGGGGCTGGAACGCGTAAATCGCGTCAGGAACAAGATGGGCCTTGCATCATCTTTTCCCGTCATCATTGTCGGCGGGACCAATGGCAAAGGGTCAACGTGTGCCATGATGGAAGCGATTCTGAGCTGTGCGGGGTACCGCGTGGGCTGTTACACGTCGCCGCACCTCCTGCGTTATAACGAGCGGGTGCGGATAAGCCGGCAAGAGGCGAGTGACGGCGAATTGTGCAGTGCTTTTGACGTGGTGGAGTCAGCCCGCATCGGCAGCGGTGTTTCCCTGACCTATTTCGAGTTCGGCACGCTGGCGGCGATGCAGTTATTCGATCAAGCCGGCGTGGATGTCGCAATTCTGGAGGTGGGGCTGGGCGGACGGCTGGACGCGGTCAACATTTTTGATGCCGATTGCGCGGTGCTCACCAGCATCGACTTCGATCATATGGACTATCTGGGCGATACCCGGGAAAAAATCGGGTTCGAGAAAGCAGGAATTTTCCGAAGCGGCCGGGCCGCAATCTGCGCGGAGCCGGATATCCCCGCGAGTGTCCGGCATCATGCACATGCCATCGGCGCGGATTTGATGCACATGGGCGAACACTTCGGCTATTCAGCCAATGCTGCCGATGCGACCTTATGGGGTTATTGGGGGCCAGGCGGAAAACGTCATTCGCTTCCCCATCCCGCCCTGCGCGGGGCCTATCAGTTGCGCAACGCCAGCGCCTGCCTGGCGGCGCTCGACATCGTCCGGGACCGCCTGCCGGTTACCATGAGCGACGTACGCCAGGGTTTGCTGGACGTCACATTGACGGGGAGGTTTCAGGTATTGCCCGGGCGGCCGGCGACGGTGCTTGATGTGGCGCATAATCCCGGTGCCGCGCATGCGCTGGCCATTAATCTCGGCGCCATGGGACGCTACCGGAAAACTTATGCCGTATTCGCAATGCTCAAGGATAAGGATATCGCCGGTGTCGCGCGGGCGCTTGCGGGAAAGGTGGATATATGGCTGACCGCGGGCATTGATGCACCACGCGGGGCTTCGGCAAATGAAGTGAAGCAGGCGCTGGAAGCGGCGGGCGTGGATGGCGGGGGGGAGGCTATTCGTGCTTTCCCTCATCCTGCCGTGGCCTACGCGTATGCCTGTGAGCAAGCGGCCGAAAATGATAGAATTTGCATATTTGGCTCGTTCCATACTGTCGCCGAAGTATTACGGTACCGGAACAAGGTTGAGCACGGATAGCGACCAACTACCGGATTTGGGTTCAAATGGCAAAAGCCGTCAGCGAAGAAGAAATCCAGCTTAGAAAGCGTGCGAGAAGGCGCCTGGTCGGTGCGATTGTGTTAGTGATCGTAGCGGTTGTGGTTTTGCCGATGGTGCTCGATAGTAAACCGCCGCAGCGGAGTCAGGAAATTGACATCCGTATTCCATCGGAAGAAGCCGCGGAGGAATTCATTCCCGGGATTGCTCCCGGTATGGAAACCCCTGCTTCCGAAAAAGCCGTAACGGGCATACATCAGGAAACGCAAAAGGAATCCGGGCCACCCGTCAAATCTGCTCGATCCCCGGATGAGCCGGTAGAGAAGCCCGCTGTGACTGGGACAAATCCTGGTACCAAGGTCGAGCCGGGAGTTGCCAAAGCCACTGCCGCTACGGAACCATTTGTGGTGCAACTGGGCGCATTTTCCGACCCGGTCAAGGCGCGGCAACAGCATCAGAATCTCGCATCCAAGGGCGCCAAGGTTTATACGGAGACGATCAAGACCGACAAAGGGGAAATAACCCGCGTGCGCGCCGGTCCGTTTCCCACCCGCGAGGAAGCGGAGGTTGCCCGCGAGAAATTGAAGAAGCTGGGACTGGATGGCGTAGTGACAGATAAATAGCGTCGATGAGTTTTTGGAACCCGCTGCAGCATAAGCAAATCGCGCTTGTGTAATTTTGCTCCCGCTACGAATGACTATTTTCGATTACGCCGTTCTTGCCATACTTGTTGTATCAATTTTGCTGAGCGTGATGCGTGGCGTAGTACGCGAACTGTTCTCGCTGGCGGGCTGGGTAGTCGCATTCATGGTGGCGAATTCGTTCGCGGCGGGATTTGCGCCCATGCTGCCGTCGAGCATCAACGGCGAATCGCTGCGCATGTTGCTGGCGTTTGGCGCGTTGTTCTTGTCGGCATTGCTGGCGATGGCGCTGATTACCATGCTGATGTCGGCTCTGATAAAGACGGTGGGACTGGGGTTCGCCGACAGGTTTTTTGGTTCGTTATTCGGGTTTATGCGCGGGTTGCTGGTCGTGCTGCTGATTATATTGGCAGCGGGCTTGACCGCGTTGCCCCAGGAGGCGTTCTGGCAGAAGGCTTTACTGAGCAAACCATTGGAGACAGCGGCGATGATGGTCATGCCGTGGCTGCCACAGGATTTGTCCAGGCGCATCAGTTATGTGAAACTGAAGCGTGAACAATGAGCGGTGATTCTGCCGGCGGCGGGTGTATTTGCCGTATGATACGAGAGAGATTTCTTTGCGCTTTCTCGTACAGCGTTAATTCAAGTTACTTTTGCGGGGTGCAATGATGTGTGGAATTCTCGGTCTGGTCGCACAAACTCCCGCCAACCAGTTGCTATACGATGGACTGTTGGTACTCCAGCATCGGGGGCAGGATGCGGCTGGCATTGTTACCGCCCAGGATAACACTTTCCATATGCACAAGGGCAACGGCCTGGTGCGGGATGTATTTCGCACCCGGAATATGCGTGCGCTGACGGGGAATATGGGTATCGCGCATGTGAGATATCCCACCGCGGGCTCCTCCGAATCCTCGGCCGAGGCGCAGCCATTTTATGTCAACTCGCCGTTTGGCATCGTGCTCGGGCATAACGGCAATCTCACGAACGCGGTGCAGCTCAATCGGGAATTGTTTCGCGAGGACCTGCGTCACGTCAATACGAATTCCGATTCCGAAGTGCTCCTGAATGTGCTGGCTCACGAATTGCAGCAAAGTACCCAGAACTATCACCTCGACCCTGCCGCCATTTTCGCTGCGGTGTCGGGGGTACACCGGCGTTGCCGGGGCGCTTATGCGGTCGTGGCGATGATTGCCGGTTACGGGTTGCTGGCTTTTCGCGATCCTTATGGCATACGCCCTTTGGTATTCGGCTGCATCGATACCGGGCAAGGGATCGAATACCTGGTGGCATCCGAGAGTGTGGCGCTCGATACCCTTGGTTTCAAGCTGGTGAGGGATATCGCGCCGGGAGAGGCAATTTTCATTGATGGTGACGGGAATTTCTACAATAAGCAATGCGCCGACAGTCCCACGCATAACCCCTGCATCTTCGAGTATGTCTATATGGCGCGCCCCGATTCGGTGATGGACGGTATTTCGGTATATGAAACGCGGCTGAACATGGGTGAAAGCCTGGCTGACAAAATCAGTAAGACCATGCGGCACTTGGATATCGACGTGGTTATTCCAATTCCGGATTCCAGCCGCCCCAGCGCCTTGCAACTGGCAAATCGCCTGGGCGTGAGTTTCCGTGAAGGCTTCGTCAAGAATCGCTATATTGGCCGGACCTTCATCATGCCGGGCCAGCAGCAGCGGCGTAAATCGGTGCGCCAGAAGCTCAACGCCATGCGCGTGGAGTTCAGCGGCAAGAACGTGCTGCTGGTGGACGATTCAATCGTGCGCGGGACCACCAGCCGGGAGATCGTGCAAATGGCGCAGGGGGCGGGTGCGCATAAGGTCTATTTTGCTTCGGCCGCCCCGCCGGTAAGGTTTCCCAACGTGTACGGCATTGACATGCCGACACGCCAGGAACTCATCGCCACCGGCCGGAATGATGACGAGATCTGCCGTGAAATCGGCGCCGACCACCTCGTTTACCAGGAACTCGATTCCCTCATAAAAGACGTATCCCGGGTCAATCCATCCATTACGCATTATGAGACCTCCTGTTTCGATGGCCATTACATTACTGGTGATGTCACCGAGGAGTATCTGGCTGTTCTGGAAGCGCAACGCAACGGGGGTGCCCCATTGTCGCGAACCGGATCCAGCACGCAACTGGATCTGAATCTGGCGGCCGCGGATTAAACCCGGATAATCCGTCCGGGCGCGAGGTGACTGCCAACACCTGGGTAGGCTCGGGGGCCGCCTGATGGATTATCCCGGTAAAAGGGGATTTGACAAAAACAGTTACCCAGCGTAGTTTAATAACGTAGATTGTGCGCCGATTTGATATTCAGCTTGCGGGCGCGTTATAAATTCGGCTAAAGCGGGAAACCCGTTTTGGCAAATGCTGAACGGGTTTTTTATTTTGGGGGATTTGCATGTCTGATGATTTTGAACTGGAAACATTGGCGCTGCATACGGGCATTCACCGCAGCCAATTCAACGAGCACTCCGAAGCTCTGTATCTGACTTCGAGTTTTGTATTTGACAGCGCTGCCCAGGCCGCGGCGCGCTTTTCCGGCGCGGAACCGGGAAATATATATTCGCGCTTTACCAATCCCACGGTTACGGCCTTCGAAGAGCGGCTTGCCGCCCTGGAAGGGGCGGAAGCGTGCGTAGCGACAGCTTCGGGCATGTCTGCGATACTTGCCTGCGTCATGGGGCTGCTTTCCGCCGGCGATCACGTCGTTGCATCGCGCAGCCTGTTCGGCGCCACGGTGAGCCTGTTCACCAATATCCTCAAGCGCTTCAATATCGAGACCACATTTGTTTCTGCCACCGATATTGCAGCCTGGGAGGCGGCGGTGAAACCTAATACAAAATTATTGTTCATAGAAACACCATCAAATCCGCTCACGGAAATTTCGGACATCGCCGCGCTTGCGGCTGTGGCAAAAAAAGCCGGTGCATGGCTTGCGGTCGACAATTGCTTTTGTTCACCGGCGCTGCAACGGCCCCTGGCTCTGGGCGCCGATCTCGTGATTCATTCCGCCACCAAGTACCTCGAGGGCCAGGGCAGGGTGCTGGGGGGGGCGGTACTGGGAAAGCGGGATCTGGTGATGGAACAAGGAGTGTTCGGTTTCCTGCGCACAGCCGGACCCAGCCTGAGCCCATTCAATGCCTGGGTAATTCTGAAGGGAATGGAAACCCTGAAGGTTCGCATGGAGATGCATTGTGCAAATGCCCTGCAAATTGCCCGCTGGCTGGAAGCGCAGCCTGGCGTGGCGAGAGTCCATTATCCCGGCCTGCCGTCGCATCCGCAGCATGCGCTGGCCCAACGTCAGCAGAAAGCGGGTGGCGGCATTGTTTCATTCGAGCTCAAGAACGGTAAAGAGGCGGCATGGCGCGTGGTGGATTCTGTGCGGCTGATCTCGATCACCGCCAATCTGGGGGACACCAAGAGCACGCTTACCCACCCCGCCACGACCACCCACGCGCGCATCAGTCAGGAAAGCCGGGATGCGGCGGGCATCACCGACGGTCTTCTGCGCATCGCAGTGGGGCTCGAGGCGATCAAGGACATCAAGGCCGATCTGGCGAGGGGGTTAAACGCGTCATAGCGTGCTCTCCGGGAAACCCTTCCAGGGACTGCTTAATGCACCAGCTGGTTAATCTCGATAATGGGGAGCAGTATGGCGAGAACGATGAGCAGCACAATGCCGCCCATCACCAGGATCATCACCGGCTCCAGCAGCGTCAGAAATACCGCTAGGCGCCGTTCGAGCGCCCGGGTCTCGAGCTGTGCGGCACGTTCGAGCATCTGCTCCAGCTTGCCGCTCATTTCCCCGCTTGCCACCAGATGGACAAGCAGGGGGGGAAATACGCGCGTTTCACGCAGCGCCCGGGCGAGGCCCGTCCCTTCGCGTACCCGCGCGATGGTGTCTTCGATGGCCTTGCGCATTACCACGTTACTCATTACGCGCGCACCGGAGTTGAGTGCGGTAAGAAGCGGCACGCCTCCCCCGACCAGAATCGAGAGAGTGCTGGCGAAACGGGAGGTATTTTCACCGCGAATGAGCGATCCCAGCCAGGGCATTCGCAGCAGCAGGGCGTGCCACCGGTACTTTGCCCTGTCGTGGCGCAGCATCATGCGGGCGGCGATCAGGCCGCCAGTGATAGCCGTGAGAAGATAGGGCCAGGCCATGCCGAGAAAATCGCTCAATCCGATCAGCGCACGTGTCAGTAAAGGCAGGTTCTGGCGTGAATGCTGAAATACCTGCACTACCTGCGGCACCACGTAGACCAGCAGTCCGGTAACGATCAGAATGGCTACCACCGTCACCAGGATCGGATAAAGAAGAGCCAGGCTGGTTTTTTGCTTCAAAGCCTGGCGTGCGTCGAGATAGTCTGCCAGATGTTGCAATATTACCGGTAATGCACCGGATTCTTCTCCTCCATGCACCAGTGCGCGGTAAAAATCGGGAAAGCTCTTGCTGTAGCTGCCCAGGGCACCCGCGAGGGAGAGGCCCCCCATCACTTCGGTTCTAATGCCACCCAGCAATTCTCTTGTCGCGGATTCGGCGGCTTCCTCGATCAGCGCCGTAAGCGACTGTTCCACTGTCAACCCGGCTGACAGCAACGTCGCCAATTGTCTTGTCAGCAGGCTCAGTTCAGCCGATGAAATCCCCCGCGTCCAGGGCAGTTGCGCATGCTCCCGGGGCCTTACCTGGTCGACCACCGAAGGCAACAAGCCTTGGGCACGCAATTGCGCGCGCGCCTGGCGCGGCGTATCGGCCTGCACCACGCCGGATACCGTGCGGCCCGCGGCATCCAGCGCTTCATAGCGGTAGGCTTCCATTAGCCTGAATCCGGTAGTTGACCGCTCATTTAATAGCTCGGTGTTATGATAAATAACAATATTTCGTATTGTTCGACGCTCGTCTTCCGGGTAAGGCCGGTACAGGGTGAATGCACAGCTTGGGCGGCACATGACCGCGTTGTTCGCAACGCCTTGAAATGGGGCGTCCCGGCGTGGCACGAGGGACTTCGCGAAGCGGGCATCGGGCAGCGCAGGGATGCGGCGACCGCGTTTCCCGTGCATGGCCGCCCCGCACCCCAAAAACCGTACACTTCACGCCGTCCAACTACCGGATTCAGGATTAAGGAGACCCTATTCGCGCGTTACGCGCACGACCTCTTCCAGGCTGGTCACGCCTTGTGCAACCAGGCGCATGCCGTCATCCCGCAATGACCGCATGCCCCGGGAAATCACGTACTGGCGCAGGTCTTGCTCGGGCGCGCGATCATGGATGCGTCGGCGCAGGTCGTTGTCAACCGTCAGCAATTCGTAAATGCCCGTGCGTCCCCGATACCCGGAGTGATTGCAGGCGGCGCACCCGTGCGCCTTATAAGAAACGTGGGTTGCCGAATCGAATCCGAGGGATCGCAGCTGTGCCGCATCGCCGGCAAAGGGTTCGCGGCACTCCAGGCAAATCCGTCTCACCAGGCGCTGGGCGCCCACCCCGATCAGGCTTGATGCCAGCAAGAATGGTTCAACCCCCATATCCACGAGCCGGGTGACCGCGCTCACCGCATCGTTGGTGTGCAGGGTAGCGAATACCAGATGACCGGTAAGGCTGGCCTGCACGGCGATCTGCGCGGTTTCGAGATCCCGGATTTCCCCGATCATGATGACGTCGGGGTCCTGGCGCAAAATGGTGCGTAAAGCCCGCGCAAAACTCATTTCGATGCGGGTATTGATCTGCGTCTGGCTGATGCCGTCAAGATCGTACTCGATGGGATCTTCAACCGTCATGATGTTGAGTGCGGTCGAGTCAAGCCGCGAGAGCGCGGCATAAAGCGTGGTCGTCTTGCCTGAGCCGGTGGGGCCGGTCACCAGGATAATGCCGTGGGGCTCCCGGATAAGCCTGTCCATATGCGCCAGTGTGGCATCATCCATGCCGAGCCGCGGCAGGTCGAGCCGTCCGGCCTGCTTATCGAGCAATCGCAGCACCACCCGTTCGCCGTGGACGGTGGGAATCGTGGATACGCGTACGTCAACCGGTCTGCCCGCCATCCGTAATGTGATCCGTCCGTCTTGCGGCAGGCGCTTCTCCGCTATGTCAAGGTGCGCCATGATCTTGATGCGCGAGACAAGGGCAGCATGCAGCGCGCGCGCCGGTTCGATCAGGTCACGCAGCGTGCCGTCGATGCGCAGCCGCACCACCGAGCGGGTTTCATAGGGTTCAATGTGAATATCCGAGGCGGTTTGGCGTAGCGCCTGCGTAAACAGCGCATTAATGAGACGGATAACCGGCGCATCATCCTGGCTTTCGAGCAGGTCTTCGACTTTTGGCAATTCTTGAAGCAATCTGGAGAGGTCTATGTCCTGGGCGAGATCACCGGTAAGCGCGGCGGTACCAGCGGCCGTACCATTATAAAGTGTGGAGACAAGCTCATCAAACTCGACGGTGGCGATACGGCGCGCATGCAGGGGTACGCCAAGCACACGGCGCAATTCCGCCAATGCGCTGATTTTTGCGCCGCTACGGACGGCGACCTCTGCCAGACCATTGTCGATGGAGGTCACGACGACGCCGCTGGTCTTGACAAACGCATAGGGGACCCTGTCTGAGAAAGTCATGGGGAGCGAGGTATTTATCGTTTGGGTCCTGTTCCATCGGGGATATCAACCTGACCAGGTATCGCAGGGACCTGCGGTTCACGCGGCGACAGACTAGGAGATTCCACTATCACCGGAACCTGCGGTTCACGCGACGACAGACTGGGCGATTCCACTATCACCGGAACCCGCGGTTCACGCGGCGGCAGACTGGGCGATTCCATGTCAGGCAGCACGAGATTATATCGAGGTTTTGCTTTTCTCTGCTCCCCCAGGATTCGATCATATTGCGCGCCGGAAAGTGGATCGGCAGCCTCACCATCGCGTATCAGCGTTGGCCGCAGGAACACCATCAGATTTGTTTTGTTGCGTGATCGCTTGTTGTAGCTGAATAGTTGGCCAACCCACGGAATCTGTCCCACCAGCGGAATTCTTTCGACCCCGTCGGTGACCGTATCTTGCATCAAGCCCCCAAGCACAATGATCTGCCCGTCGTCCACTAGCACTGTTGATTCGATTGAGCGCTTGTTGGTGATCAAACCATTGGTTGAATTGATGGTACCCGGAACCACACTGGATACTTCCTGAAAAATCTGCACACGGATGGTATTACCTTCGGAGATCAGTGGTTTGATCTTTAACGATAATCCAACATCCTGTCGTGTAACGGTCTGAAACGGTGATGATACGGCGCCACCCACCGGCGGAATGAATTGACCGGTGGGAATCGGAACATTCTGGCCAATGACGATTCGGGCTTCTTCGTTATTCAGGGTCAGCAGCGTCGGGGTGGATAAGATGTTGGCATTGACATCTGTTTCCAGGGCGCGGATGAGGGTATGAAGATTGATAAGGGGTCCGACCCCGGGAATGGCGGTGACAAGACCTTTCATAATACCGATACTCAAACCGGCTCCAGCATTTGTAACAGGATTCTGTGCAATGGAGAGAATACTGCCGCCGCTACCTGTATTGAAACTGGTGCCGCCAAAGACCTGAGTGCCACCCAAGGCAGCATTGCTCAAATTCTGCCATTGAATTCCGAATTCAGCGGCTCTGTCGGCGGTAATCTCTGCAATCAGCGCCTCAAAATATACTTGCACACGGCGCACGTCGAGCTTCTCCAGCACCGCGCGCAAATTGTTATAGATCGCATCAGGTGCGGTGATAATGATCGAATTGGTGGCTGCATCCGCTTGGATAATACCCGCTATGGTGGAAGAGCCAACAGATTGCGTCTGCATCGGGGCCGGTGTGAGCGCGGACGCTGCGGTAGAGCCACCCGCAGCAAGACCGGAAGCAGGCATAGGGGCCGTACCAAGGGACGAGGTTCCAAAAGCCCCGCCGGTTGTTTGGGCCATCCCCGATGATGAAGTCGGCGGAATGATGTTGTGATAAATCGCCCGCAGGGTTTCGGCAAGTTTCACCGCATCGGCATTTTTCAGAAAAACCACATGCATATTGCCCCCGGCGCTGGTGGGGAGATCAAGAACTGTCACCAATTGACGCAGGCGGTGAAGTGCCGCCGGATCTCCCGAGCGAGCCAGCAGACTATTCGACCGGGCGTCCGCGACCACCATAAAGCGTTGGATTGTACTGCCTCCGGACTCTGGTGAAACCTGAGTTGGCACTGCTTCCGCAAACAGACGATTGACTGTTTGCGCGACATCAATCGCCGAAGCATACTGAAGTGGTATGGAAATCGGATCGGTTCCGCTGGGTTGATCGATGGCTTGAATGATTTTTTCCAGGCGCTGAAGGTTGCCTGCGTAATCGGTAATAATCAGCGTATTACCATTCTGGTTGGCGGTAATACTGTTGTTGGGGGCAATGAGTGGACGCAATATCGGAACGAGTTGCAGCGCCGATTCGTATTCCAGCGTGAATACTTGCGTCTGGATCCGGTCGCCGGCGGCGGGGCGCTTGTCGTTCGGACCAATGGTAGGGCTCTGATAAAGTTTGGCATCGCTCTCAGGAACAATTTTGATGACGCCATAATCCTCGACTGCCGCATAACCATGCAGCCGCAATGCCGACAGAAACACATCATATACCAGCGATCTGGGCATTGGCTTCGCCGAAACGATATTGATCGTGCCCTTGACGCGCGGATCAAGCATGAAGTTCTTCCGGGTTATCTCGCTCACTGCTTTCACCACGCCCTCAATCTCTGCGTTGACGAAGTTGAGGGTGACAACATCCGGCTCGCCGGAAGCCGCAAACTTGTTAGTGCGCAAGGCATTTGTTTCCGGAATGGCAGCCCCCGGGTTCGCGGCTCGATCGGATCCTGTTCGCGGTGGCGACCCGTTGATTGCTGTGTCGGCAGACCAGGCCTGACCGATTGAAATCACTATGACTATCCATAAAACCCCCGCGCGTAACCCGCGATACTTCATGTTTTTACCCTCTGCGGTCGCGTCGATCGTGCCGTGTATCATTCGTTAATTTGTGGAGTGAAGGATTCCGCAGGGGAACGGGTTTCCGACGACATGGGGGAATCCGTGGATGAATTTTTCCCCGGCCACACAAGTGTTTCGCGCAATCCATTGCGTTCCAAAATAATATGATTTGGATGCACCTCCGCGAGCCGCACACCGGGAGCGATGTCCTCCCCTTCGAGCACCGCGAGCATCTCCTTTGAATCGAGCTGCATGATCGCATACCCTTGCCTGCCGGGAGAGGCAGCTACAACACCGAGAAGTTTTATCGCAATCCCGGCCGGAGCGGCAATATGATGTTCACGTTGCGCGATACCGAACAAATCGCTGGCAGCCGCCACGTTGCCTCCCGCTTCGACAGGTTCCCGAGTAATCAAGACAGGGGGGGCGGCGAACCATGCCCCGATCCAGTATGCGAGCACCCAGCCAAGCATTGCCAATGCGGCAAGCATTGCCGAAGAGACAATGGCTGTCTGCGTGAAGCTTAAGCGATCAATGGGAAGTCCCCGCATCCTAATATTTATTCGGGATTATTATTGGACACCGACAGCGTTTGTATTCGGTTAATTACCCAATTTTCCAACAGATAGTCTGGATTGATGACTTATGACACTTGGTACCGTAAAACCGAAGGGCTTTGGCTGGGAGTCAGGTTGGGAAATGACTTTCATATCTCCGTAACAAGAATCATAAGCTATTGCGGAGATTGCAAAACGTTAAACAAGGCACTTTTAAGAGGCTAATTCCCGGCGTTTGATCGGTGGAAGCGTAATTGTACCCTGTTCACGCTTTTCCGGTTTGACGAGTTGAGCCCGCCCGGATATTTCACCAGGCAGGTATCAAAACTATCGCTCGTGGGATGGATGATGGCATTTGGCCCATGATGAAGCAATCCAATTGTGCTGCCAGCTTCGCGTGTGCTGGCGGGCGTTTTGCGGCATCTTTGCACCCCATTTCGCGTCAATACGCCCGGCTATTGGCGCGGCGACAGTTCATCCCGCAAACCACCTCCCATCATCCCAACATCCGGCAAAATATCGGGGCCAAATCCGGCGGCTAAGACATCATACCGGCGAAAGCCGGGATCCATGTCATTCTGCGGGCCAAGTTTCGCCTGGACTGGATTCCGGATAAGCCCGGAATGACGAAATTAATAGTATTTTCTGGCCGGACCAACAGACGGGAAGAATGAGGTCTTGCACAGGTAGCGACCGCTACTGAGCCGGGTTTTGCTGAGCCGCCGTCAATTGACTTTTCCAGGAGGCGGGCAAGTTCTGAACCCAGCCGTTATAGACGACCGGAATGGGCAGAATGCCCTGGCCCCCCATCCCGCGATTACCACTGATGGTGGCGTCACTTTGGGTACCGCCAGAAGCAAAGAGCCCCACTTTTCCTACGATCGAAGCATCTGACGGATTACCATCTCCATTTGGATCGGGATCAACCACAAGCATCCTGTTGGAGAATTTGCTCGAAACATAAGCGTAATACCCACCTCCTTGCTTGGCGCCATATTGCACACCGTGGCAACCTGGGTCACACGCCAGCATTGCAACCACTGTATCCGTCGTTGTCAAACCGGGTCGTGTATCCACGACAGTAATGGTTCCGGTGAGGGTGTTGGCGGTAACCATGCTTTTTCCATTCGGAGAGACCGGCGTTTGAATCGGGAGTGCCCCCACCGGACCAGAAATTGCACCCGTCACGGGATTATAGTTGGCAATCAAATTGATACTTTTGATCACGGTATGCGTATTCATGTTGATTACTGTCATGGTGCTGTCAAGCAAATTGGCCACATAGTATTTGCTGGCATCCGGCATCATGCCCGTGGCCAAGGGGTGTCCAAAGGGGCTGCTTGCCGGCAGAATGGACTCAATCGAGTTGGAGCTGAAGTTATACTGGGTCGTATCCCCTGTGAACACATTCGGGGTAACCATCTTTTTCCCATCATGGCTCATCCAGTGCGCATGAGCATTCCCCCGTCCGATATCGATACGCCGCTCCACGCCGGTCGCAAGCGGTGCAAGCTCCATGACCGAATCCGTCCGGGTATCGCCGTTGTTGGTGACATGGAGTTGATCGGTATCCGTGCGGGTCATAACATGCGCGGGTGCTTCACCCACTGATACATTGCGGATAAACATCCCCGTCTGACGATCGAATACAGCCAGCTTGCTGTCAAACCATTGGGTTGCGTAAATGATATTCTGGTTCCGGTCAGTCCACATGTTATGCGGATTATTCATATTGATGGAAGGCAATGCCACTTTCCGTGTGACTTGCCAGTTGGCACCGCTCACTGCGGTAATAGTCCCCGGTTTTGATTTACCGGAAGTCGTTTCAAACTGCGTTGCCACCCATATCTCGCCGACCGCCGGTACTATTGGATTTCTAAGGAGTTCCAGCGTAACATCGTTCCCGTAACGGGCATCGAGCACCGCCGGGAGATTGACTACACCGATGTCCACACGCACATCGACATTAGGATAGGTTACATGCCAGGGAACGCTGGACGCGTAGTTCTGCCAGTTTCCTGGATTGGTCGCAATAAAGAATGTCCGCAGAAGACGCGTGGCCAGGTCACTGCTGCTGGGAACGGTAATGCCATTGATCAAGCTGATGGAATTCCCCAGATCCAGCCCCGTTGTTTTTGGATCATCAACAATGACGGCACCAAACATGTAGGGATGGATGCTGCATGTAAAAACGTATAACCCGGGGGTCGTCAGCGTAATAGTATCTCCACCTTTTTTCGGTGAGGTATTAAATGGCATACCGGCGGCTCCAGTGGGATAAATCAAACTGGTTCTCGTATGCACCGTATTTGAATTCCCCGAAAAATTAACTCGCACGCCCGGCGCTGTCACCGCAAGCGAGCGCGTGCCGGCAATCGTCGCACCGGTATCAAACCAGCGCCCAGGAGTGTCCGTAAGAGAAAAATTCACCTCGTTTCCACTGGCCTGGCTGAGCCCCGGTGCGGCGAGAGTTGCTACGGCTGCGATAGACAAGCATGTGACGAAGCGCCCGCCTTTCAATAAGGTTGTGAACATGATGTATTTATTTCCTCAAAAATTAAAAAAAAGTCGCCATACAAGGGGATTTCAACCTAAACCAGGAAGTTGTAGTGACCTCGGTTGAAGGTCATGGTGCCAAAAGTCGTTGTGGATGATGGTGTCAAACTGAAAAATGAGGACTCAACTGTCGGATTCGAGTTCAAATAACATGGAAACAGCTCGCTTTCCTGGGCTAATGAATTGTTCCTGTTTTGCGGATGTATAAAAATCAGGCTATTTTTGCATTATTTCATGGATTTTTTGTGAATTGACAAACTGGCCTGATTGAATTGAAGGTGCAATCCTCGGAAATTCCGCCCGGGGAGTTTCGCGCCGGTTTCGGATAGGCGTATTTTAGACCAAACTTGATTTTCTTTATTGATGGATATCAAAAAACTGCAAAACGGTTGCCATGCGGCGGAGCAAAATCGACAACAGGCAAATTCTTAGGTAATCTTGTCTTGATTCATCTTATCGCTTGTATTCCAATGATGCTTAAAAAATAATGGGAAATGCTGTTTCCAGTCCAATTGACAAAAACCATGCGCCAATTATGACAGATAGGCGTAAGCAGCTGGGTTTCACCTTGCTTGAGGTGATGGTGGTGGTTGTCATCCTGGGAATTCTCGCCGTGATGGTGGTGCCAAAAATCATCAGCCGGCCGGATGAAGCGCGGATAATCGCCGCGAAGCAGGATGTTGCCAGCCTGATGCAGATGCTCAAGCTTTACCGTCTCGACAATCAGCGCTATCCAAAAACAGAGCAGGGATTGCAGGCACTGGTGACAAAGCCGGCGGTTCCGCCGATTCCACCCAACTGGAAGACGGGAGGTTATGTGGAGCGCCTCCCCAAGGATCCGTGGGGTAATCCCTACCAGTACCTGAACCCCGGCGTACACGGAGAAATTGATGTTTTCAGTTTTGGCGCGGATGGCGTCTCGGGCGGCGAAGGCAACGACGCCGATATCGGCTCCTGGAATCTCTAAGGAATCACGGAATAGACCAGGAATTTGTCCTTAATGGAGACCGTGGTTTTACGCGACAGGATTCCCTGGCGGCGCGGAAGCCAGGAGAGGGTTATTCAAAGACCCCCTGGTTTCCAGGGTGGGCGAAAATCGTGATCACCGCGATCACAGGGAAGAGAAACCGGGGCTTCACACTTATCGAGGTACTGGTCACGCTGGTGATCATGGGTCTTTTTGTCGGACTGGTCACCGTCATCATACGGCCGGATGAGCGCGCGCTGCTTCGCGTCGAGGCGGAGCGGCTGGCACAGCTTCTCGATCTTGCCGGCGTCGAAGCGCGCATCTCGGGCAGGCCCATCGCATGGACTGGTGACGGCCCGGGCTATCGGTTCTGGCGGTATCGCGAGAATACCGGATGGCTGGAAATTCGCGGTGATGAGTTGTTGCGTGCGCGAACACTGCCGCAAGGAATGACGATTGCCGGTCTGCTGATTGAAACCATGCGCGCCCGGGATGCCATGCGGCTGGAATTCAGTCCTCAGGGTTCAACGATGGCTTATGCCATAAAGCTGGCGTTTGGCGCGGAGTATTACACCGTGGCCGGCTCCCCGGTCGGGGATGTGCATGTGTTGCCGGGACAAGACATGGCAAATGGCAAGAATGCGCCGCAATAGCGCCGGATTCACATTGATCGAAGTGCTGGCCGCGCTGGCGATTATCGCGGTTGCGCTCATGGCGGCCCTGCGCGCTACGGGACAGGGTACGAGCAATGTCGGCGAATTGCGTTCCCGCCTGTTCGCCAGTTGGGTCGCGGAAAATCTGCTGGCTGAGCAACGTGCGCGGGGCGAATGGCTGCCATCGGGGACCTATCAGGGTACGGCCCGTCAGGGAAATACCCATTTCATCTGGCGTGAGGAGATCAGTGAGACGTCCAACCCCGCCTTTCGCCGGGTCAATATCCTCGTATTCGCGGTTCCCCAGGAATCCTACGTGCTTGCACAGCTTAGGGGGTTTCTGGTGCAGCCGCCGGCAACCGTTCAATGAACCTCAATCTAGCTGTTGACGGCTTATTCGTTAATCCGGCGCCATGGTCCACAAAAACCGCTTCCAGAACCTGGTCTTAACGTTTCCTGGTGAATTCATCTTCCTGCCGGATTTAGGATGAAATCCATTTCCGGCGCGATGTCCCATGGGTTTACATTGATCGAACTGCTGACCGCATTGATTATCCTCTCCCTGCTGGCGCTGATGTCGTATCGCGGACTGGGTGCGGTGCTCGATGCGCGGGAATATGTCCGGCACGAGACCGAAAAATGGCGGCGTGTAACATCTTTCTTCACGCGCTTTGAGCGTGACATGCAACTTGCGGCACCACGCCCGGTAAGGGTTGCGTCCGGTACCGTGCCGGCGTGGAATGGGAAGCTTCAGGCAACACCTGAAGGCGGATCATCGCCACATCTGGAGTTCAGCCGTTTTGCCTCGGCTGATGGCATGGATACCGCGCGGCGGATTGGCTACGTGCTTAACGAAAAACAGGAAATCGAGCTTTGGCTGTGGCCCGGTCTCGATGTCGCACCCGGCGTGCAACCGGAGCGGTATCCCGTATTGACGGGAGTTACCACACTCGAATTACAATATCTTAATGCTGATCGACTATGGATGAGTATCTGGCCGGATATGTTGGCGGGTTCGCCGATTGCCGCGATTTCTTCGATTCCCGAGGCAGTGCGCGTGCGTATCATGCTGGCCTCGGGCGAGAAAATCGAGCGCATTTTCCGCTGACGTCATGAGAGCGGCGCAACGCGGTGTGGCCGTTGTACTTGCCATGGGGGTCGTTGCGCTTGCCGCGATAGCGGCGACCGCGATTATCGTCCCGCAGAGTATCTGGGTGCGGCAGAATCAACTCACGAACGAACATGTCCAGGCACAAGTCATGGTGCAAGCCGGGGTGGACTGGATTCGCGCCGTATTGAGCGATGACCGCCGCGTGAGCAATGTTGACCATCTGGGGGAGGCATGGGCCTTGCGAATGCCTGTGATGCCCATCGAGAAAGGCGAGCTTGCCGGCCATATTGATGACCAGCAGGGCATGTTCAATCTCAATAATCTGGTACAGGAGGGAAAAGTCAGCGCCACGCACCTCCCCCGCTTCAAACGCCTGCTGGCGCTTTTGAATTTGCCAGGCACGCTCGCCGATGCGCTTGTCGACTGGATGGACGCGGACAGCGCGCCACAGCTGCAAGGGGGCGCGGAAGATGAATACTACCTTGGGCTGAATCCACCTTACCTTGCTTCCAACCGGCCGCTGACCGATGTGGCTGAACTTGCGCTGGTCCGTGGTTTTGACAGCCCGACACGCGCACGTCTGCGCCCGTTTGTAACGGCACTGCCGCGCTTTACCAGCATCAATGTGAATACCGCACCGCCGGAGGTTCTGGCCGCCACGATAGAAGGCCTGGGGATCAACGGTGCGCGCATGCTGGTCGAGCAGCGCCAGCGCGCCTATTTTCGCGATAATGCCGATTTTCTTAACCGGCTTCCCCAGGGTGCGGTGGCGGAGGATAGCGATGTCAGCATAAGCAGCGATTATTTCATGGCGACGCTGCGCGTAACGATAGGCGAGGCGCAGGCCCGAGCCATGGTATTGCTTGCCCGTGTGGATGCCGGATGGCCCATCATCATCTGGCGCAAATACTTATGAGTCTGCTTAAAATTCATTGCCGGCTACCGGATGAATCGCTCCAATGTGATTGGGTCTGCATTGACGAGGATCGCGGGCCCATCACCGGTGCGGGTCCGCTCGAGGGACAGCTTGCCGATCTGCTGCAATGCGCCAGCCATGGGCGCGTCAGGCGCGTGCAGTTGATCATACCCGCCGCCCAGGTCTTGCTTACGCGTGTCCGTTTACCCCCCGCGGCCAAGCGTCGTGCAAATGCCATACTTGCCTTTGCGATTGAAGAGGAAATGTTGCGCGAGCCGGACGCCAGCCAGGTAAGCTGGGTCGGTTCCACCGGAGATGACGACGTACTTGCGGTTGTCGACAGGAAACAGCTGCAATACTGGCTCGATGCGCTTGGGGCGGCGGGTATGCGGGTTGATGAGATGCACTGTGAAACACTGTTGTTGCCGTGGATAGCGGGTGAATGGAGTCTCGCCTGGGATGGCCGCGAAGGATTTGTGCGCACCAGCGAGTTCGAAGGTGCGGCGACCGATTGCGGTAACCGGGCGTCGCCCCCGCTGTCCCTGCAGCTCATGCTGGAAGAAGCGGAAGCGCGTGGAGCCAAGCCCATATCCATCGCCCTCTATACGGTGGCGCCAGCGGGCGAATCGGCTGGAGAGCCGATGCTGACGCCTGATACCGCTGCCTGGCAGAAAGAACTTGGCGTCTCCATCCGCTTCGGGGGAGGGTGGGACTGGCGGAAGGGACTCACAGATGCCAGCGTCAACCTGTTGAGGGAGCACAAGCGCGGGCGCGTTTTTTCCGGATTGATGTCGCGTCTGCGGCCGGCGGCCTGGATAGCAGGGGGTGCGCTGGCACTTCATGCCATTGCGCTTGCCGCCGACTGGACATTGCTTGCCAGCGAACAGCGGGTATTGCGTCAGCAAATGGAGTCGCGGTTTCGTGCCATCTTTCCCGACGCGGTCGCCGTGGTGGACCCGGCTCTGCAAATGCGCCGTAAACTCGCCGAGACCCGTCATGCCGCCGGCGTACCCGATAGCGGCGATTTCCTGCCGATGATCGAAATGGTGGCGATGGGGCTGAAGGAATCGGCTCCGGGCAGCCTGCGCACCGTCACCTACGAGAATGAGCGGATGACGCTGGAGCTTGCTGCCATGGACGAAGCGGCGGTGCGCCGGATTGCCGCACGCTTGCGGGAAACCGGCTTGAGCGTGGATGTTTCCCCCGCTCCCGCCGAAGCAGGGACCGGCGTCGTTGTCATCCACCTGAGGGCATCATGAGAGCACGAGTTCTTGGGCTCTGGGAATCGCGGGCACCGCGTGAGCGCGTATTCATCGCAGTTCTGGTCGTTTTTTTGGGTATAACCCTGTATCTATGGCTGATAATGGAAGCAGACCGGGCACGTACCCAGTTGCGTGCAAGCGTTCCGCTGCTTCGGGCACAGTCGGTTCGCCTCCAACAACAGGCATCCGAACATGAGAGCCTGCGGGCCGCGCCACCTCTGGCAGCATCAACCGATGACCTGCGCACGCTGATGCAAACCGAGATTAATACTGCGGGGTTATCCCATGCACTGGTCAGCATTGACGCGGCGGACACCAATCAGGTTCAGGTAGTGTTCAGCGCGGTGCCATTCGCAGACTGGCTTAACTGGGTTGCGGCAATGCAATCCCGGCAAATACGCTTCGATGGCGGACGGATCGAGGCCCTGCCGGAACCAGGCAGGGTGAATGCGACAGGAACATTCATGCGCATCACCGTGCATTAGGTTTTTTATCCAGTACACAATATAGCGTTATACCAGCGGCATCGGTGCATAGTAGTCTTTCATGCATTATTTGTTTGTCGCTCTCTGGCGACATGCAAAATTCATTGTTCTCAACCAGTTATGTCAACTCATCAATAGGGTGTTGCTGAAAGGCTACAATTTTCCCCTCGCATTCGTAGTAACTTATTATTCTATATGGTTAATATGTTCTGGCATGAAAAATGCTTATATTGCATGGCCGGACCATTCGATAAAACTCAAGGAGCTATCACAGATAAAACGTACAGAAACCACATAACAAAAATCAAAGTAAAAAAGAGGGATTCAAAAGGATGACAATGCAAGGTAATACCCTGGAGTACACGACATTCAAGCTGCTCCTGGAGTAATCCGGATTTTATAATCGGATTGGTATCAAGACATCATAAGAGTCCATCCAGGGCCATTCTGTCCAGTTTCTTCCCTTCTTTGACCCGTTGTACAGGGTGTGTGCAGGCTGTGGCTGACCGGGGCGGAAATCTCCCGGATAGCTTTCCAATTTATCGATCTTCGAGCAAGGCCCATGTTATCCATCAGCTTATGGATCAGCGGGTGTCGGGCAGGAGTTCTCCTCCTTGCGAATGACTATGGGGATGAGGAGATTCCCATGGCGCTTTCTGCTTTCATGGCGCTCTTAAATGTGGGATTTTTCAAAACCGGAATAAATTACAAAGAGGGAATCGAAGCATGAATATCATTAAATACGCACCCGCTGCCGCCGGCATAGAAGGCCGGATTTCAGGGGACGCACCATCAAATTTTTCTGAGTTCTCTGGCTCATCGCGCTTCAGTTTCCCGCGCCACAGTGTCGCAGTGCTGTTGCTGACGGGTTGCATGGCGGTCTCGGCGGTTTCCAGCGCCGCGCCCCCGGAAGGCAAGGGGCCGCGCCCCGAGACATGGGCAAAAGGACGGATCCTAGTGATGCCGCGTGCCGGGCTGCCGGAAACGGAGTTGGCAAAGATACTCGGCGCCCATGGCGGCAAGGGCCGGAAGATCGGCCAGAGCGACCTGTACATCGTGGATTTGCCGGGCAACGCCTCGGAAAAAGCCATTGCCGCGCGGCTCGCTCACCACCCGCACCTCAAGTTCGCGGAACCCGATTATCTGGTGACACCCGATTTCGTGCCGAATGATCCCTATTATGGCAGCGCATGGCACTTGCCTAAAATCGGCGCATCGTCCGCCTGGGATAAATCCCAAGGCACCGGAGTGACCGTTGCCATCCTGGATTCAGGGGTCGATGGCACCCATTCCGATCTTTCCGCACGCATGGTGCCGGGATGGAATTTCTATGACAACAACTCCAATACGTCGGACGTATACGGCCATGGCACCAAGGTCGCCGGCGCAGCGGCGGCCGCCGCCAATAATGCCATCGGCGTCGCCTCTGTCGCAGGCCAGTCGAGAATCATGCCGTTACGTGTTACCGATACCAGTGGTGCGGGCTATATAAGCATGATTGCGCATGGGGTGACGTGGGCAGCTGATCGTGGCGCGCGGGTTGCGAATATCAGTTTTGCAGGGGTCGCGGGCAGCTCGACGATCCAGAACGCGGCGCAATACATGAAGAACAAGGGCGGGCTGGTGGTGGTGGGGGCTGGTAACAGCGGCATCAATGAAGGCTATGCGCCTACCACGACGCTGATCGCGGTTTCCGCCACCGATAGCAATGATGTTAAAACGAGTTGGTCGAGCTATGGCAATTTTGTTGCCGTGGCAGCGCCTGGCGCCGGGATCTGGACCACAACCCGTGGCGGGGGCTATGGAGCTGTTTCCGGTACCTCGTTTTCCAGCCCGGTAACCGCTGGTGTCGTAGCGCTCATGATGGCGGCAAAGTCAACGTTGTCCAATACCCAGGTTGAAAGTCTGCTGTATTCCACCGCTGTCGACCTGGGTACCGCTGGACGCGACTCCTACTATGGCTATGGGCGAGTGAATGCCGCACGCGCCGTGCAGGCTGCCGCAGGCACCACCACCATTGCGGACACCCAGGCTCCGGCGGTTTCGATCTCAGCCCCCCTCGGGGGCGCAACGGTGACGGGACTGGTTCCCGTGAATGTGACAGCAACCGATAATGTCGGCGTGGCCCGCGTGGAGCTGCGGGTCAACAGCACCACGGTGGCGATTGACACGGCGGCCCCGTTTGGATTCACCTGGAATTCGGCCGGCACACCCAACGGCATGGCCAGCCTGGTGGCTTATGCCTTCGATGCGGTCGGCAACTCCAAGGCTTCGACCTCTGTGGCGGTGAATGTGGCGAATGGCACCGTAACAGTTGTCAAAGATATCACTCCACCGGTGGTAAAAATCATCAATCCGGTCGCGGGTAGTGTTAGCGGTAATGTAGCGATCAGCGTGAATGCAACTGACAATGGTGGCGCTGCAGGCATTACGCAGACGATTTATATCGACGGCGTGGCGAAGGCAACCGGAATCGGCGGCGCACTGAGTTACAACTGGAGTACCCGTTCCACGAATATTGCAGCCGGAATCCACACGATCCGTGCACTAGCGAAGGACAAGGCGGGTAATGCTTCCTCCGCTTCCGTGAATGTAACCGTTATCAAGTAAAACCCGAACCTATTGATACGTCTGTGCACTGGGCCAGGCATCCACACCGGCCCAGTCCTTTTTTGGATCTGGCAACAGCGATTTTGAGAGTTTGGTTGAGTAATGCTGCCCTCTCGATTGCTCCGTGTTTAATAGGATCTCTATTAATAGGTTCTCCATTTAAATGAATCGAGCTCCCGGTGAATGCGCCGAGTTGTATCAATATCCGGAGCCGGCTGATTTTGTCGGAATTTCTTACATTGCCTTATTGAGGCCTCCTTCCTCCGGATGTCACCGATTCTTGAATTTAAATGCATGTTGGCGACGCATAAGGCATCTTATTATTAGGGCCTGTTAACACTTATTTCGCACCCGCGTTTTTTGTGCGCACCCCGAAGGGACGGGACGGATTTCATCCAGCCCTTCGTTACTCGCCGCTTACGGAGGTCTCCTCCGCCGCGCGGCTCATGCCTCGTGCTGGAGAAATCCGTCGCCGTCGCGGGTGCGAAATAAGTGTTAACAGGCCCTAAATAGCCGACAGCCGCCTTGGAGGCGGCTCCCACCGATATCCATAGAAGATTAACTTTTTCGTCGTTCAGAGCGAGTGATTCCTGGCCCTTGAGCAAATAACTGACGGAAAAATTTACATATTTTTAATAAGGTTATATATTAACTATAATAATCAATATATTATAATCATTCTCTATCTGGCACGACATTTGCTTTGTTATTAATCGGGTCACTTAATACTTGGAGAATGAATCATGAACATAAAAAAAGTTTTTAAAGCGAGTGCCACAATTGCTTTGCTGGGTGCATTTTACTCAGGTAGCGCATCCGCAACGCTTCAGCTAGGCACAGGATTGATCGGGGGTTCAGGAGATGTCCAGAATGTGCTGCTTACGCAACCCGGGGTTCTCGATACTCTCGTAGTCGGCGAGCTTAATCAGACCCATCAACTCGTCAACTTTACCAGTAACGAAAATATTATAGTTCCTGGAGGCGGGCAGGCGCGTATTGAGGCCGCCGATGGTTCCTTTAATCATATCGAGTGGGGGCTGGACGATCCGCTTCTCGGCTTTGCGAAAGTGCAGTTCAATATCGATGCCGGAGCGAATGGATCTGCGAATATTTTCCTGATCGATCAGTTCGGTGCGACTTTCAGCTTCCTGAACCAAGCCTTGGATGGGTCGGGACAGAACTTCTTCACCGGCTTTTCCCTGGATAATCAGGTGATCGTAAGAGTAATCATCGACAGTGCCTCCGGAATGACGGGTATCAGCGACTTGGAGCAAGTCCGCCTTGGTCCTACCGATCGTACAGTACCCCCTATTGAAATACCGGAACCCGCAACACTGGCGCTTCTTGGCCTGGGTCTATTGGGTATCGGCATATCACGCAGACACAAAAAGCAACTAGCCTGATCTGCTTAATACAGGCCTGACAACAGACCCGCTTCGGCGGGTTTGTTATTTGGTACGACCATGGAAGTGCATTAAATAGGCGCCTATGCGCGTCGTTCCCAAGCATGCAAGCAATCATCATGGTTGTGTTTGCATTTTTCTGCATGGAATGGCGGATGTCCCGGAATGTACGTACGGAAATGTAAATCCACGCAGGATTTTGTACAGGTTTAAGGCGTATTCATCAGCAAGGGATTGCCGGTCCGGTTTTTCCTATCCATTTTCACTCTTCGGCGAGTTGTACTTCAGTCCAATAGGCGGCGCGCGTCATCCATGCAATGATGACGCAACATTTTTAGATCTGCAAAGGGCAAACCCCGTGAAAACGGGGGACGCAAAGTCATCGGTCTACCGGGCAAAGGCCCCAGGACGGCAGGACTGCCAGATAACGCCGCTTCCCTGATCAATGTCATAGATTGACGGGAATCAAGCAAGATGCTCGGATGGACTTTATTGTCCGGCGCTAGAGCATTTTTCAATCCAGGCCTATTCCGGTAGTTCCGCCTCCACACCACGAGGAGGAACTTCAAATGAGCATCAGCAATCAGGCATCACCTTCCGGCATTTCAGGGCTGGCTACCTGTGTATTTCCATCAAGTGGCTTGAAACCTGTTACACGCGCCCGGTTCGGTTTGGTCGCGGTTATATTGGCGGCCTGCATGGGATTCCATCCAACCATTTCCGACGCCGCACCCCCGGAAGTCAAGGGACCGGGCGCTGGTTCCGAGACATGGGCAAAAGGACGGATCCTGGTGGTGCCCCGTGCCGGGCTGCCCGAAAAGGAGCTGGCAAAGATACTTGGTGCCCATGGCGGCAAGGGCAGGAAGATCGGGCAGAGCGACTTGTACATCGTGGATTTGCCGGGTAATGCCTCGGAAAAAGCCATTGCCGCGCGGCTCGCCCATCACCCGCACCTCAAGTTTGCGGAGCCCGACTACCTTGTAACCCCCGATTTCGTGCCGAATGATCCCTATTATGGCAGTGCGTGGCACTTACCTAAAATTGGCGCAGCATCCGCGTGGGATGGTGCCCAGGGCGCCGGAGTAACCATTGCTATCCTGGACTCGGGGGTCGACAGCGCGCATCCCGATCTCGCCGCGCGCATGGTGCCGGGATGGAATTTTTATGACAATAACTCCAATACATCGGACGTATATGGCCACGGCACCAAGGTAGCCGGCGCGGCGGCAGCGGCAGGCAATAACGGGGTGGGTGTCGCATCCGTTTCCGGTCAATCGAAAATCATGCCCATCCGCGTCACCAATACCAGCGGTGCTGGATATGTAAGCATGCTGGCGCAGGGGACGACATGGGCGGCCGACCGTGGGGCGCGTGTTGTCAATATGAGCTTCGCCCTGATAGCGGGCAGCTCGACGATCCAGAATGCGGCGCAATACATGAAGAACAAGGGCGGGCTGGTGGTAGTGGGTGCGGGTAACAGCGGTATCAATGAAACTTATGCGCCCACCACCACACTGATCGCGGTATCTGCCACCGACAGCAATGACGCCAAGGCCAGCTGGTCGAGCTATGGCAATTTTGTTGCTGTGTCCGCACCAGGAGCCGGTATCTGGACTACAACCCGGGGTGGGGGCTATGGGGCGGTATCCGGTACCTCGTTTTCCAGCCCGGTTACCGCCGGTGTCGTGGCGCTCATGATGTCTGCCGCCCCTACGTTGCAGAACACCAAGATCGAAAGTCTGTTGTTCTCAACCGCCGTTGATTTGGGTGCTGCCGGACGTGACCCCTATTATGGCTATGGGAGGGTTAATGCGGGAGCAGCGGTAAAGGCTGCCGTTGCCGCTGTTCCTGTAGCGGACACTCAGCCTCCGGTGGTTTCCATCTCCGCGCCTCTGGGCGGCGCAACGGTGACGGGGCTGGTTCCCGTGAATGTGACCGCGACCGATAATACCGGCGTCACCCATGTAGAACTGCGGGTGAACAGCACCACGGTGGCCATCGACACTTCTGCGCCATTCGGATTCACCTGGGATTCGACCGGTACACCCAACGGTATGTCCAACCTGGTTGCCTATGCGTTCGACGCGGCCGGCAACTCCAAGGCTTCAACCGCCGTGGCGGTGAATGTGGCCAACGGAACCGTAACGGTTGCCCAGGACACCACAGCGCCGGCCGTACAAATCATCAATCCGGTGGCAGGGAGTGTCTCGGGTAGCAATGTGGCTATCAGTGTGAATGCAACCGACGATAGCGGCGCCGCAGGCATTACACAAACGGTTTATATCGACGGCGTGCTGAAGGCAACCGGAAGCGGGAGCACGCTAGGGTACAACTGGAATATCCGTAAAGTCGCGGCCGGAACGCATACCGTTGAAGTCGTGACGAAGGATTTGGCAGGCAACGCTGCGTCCGCTTCCGTAAATGTAACGGTAATCAAGTAGTCAAATAGCATCGCGGGCAGATGCTCGCGCGATGAAACCCGGGCCAGGTATCGTACATGGCCCGGTTTTCGACGACGGCCCGTCATTCCGTTTTTTCTGCCTGGATGATGCAACCCGCCAGTGGATTTTTCTCATGGAAACCATAAGTCCGTCTTTACTTTTGCATTTTCTCTGCTACAAAAAGAAGTGTCATGGATGTTACCTGCGTGCACACCGGCATTTCATCAAGGTGTGCCACTTGCCTGTGAGGTTTGCCCACGATTTACAGACAGGAGGAGAGAATGAAAAGGTTAATTCATGTTTGCCTGATGGGAGCAACCCTCCTCGGTATCGCGCCTGTCACTGCCCAGACCCCTGCGGATCCTGCGGAACGTGCCGTCAATATTACTTTAACCAATGACGGGCGAGGTCTTGATAGGGCCGCCTTGAGGTCGGTGCGCAAGTTTGTAGGACAGGCAATTGCCGCGAATATCGTCGATACATTTGCTGTTTATAGCCCCAGAGCGGGCGGACCTATTCCGATTGAAGGCGGTTTATCCGCCTGCGCGGAGGCAGGTTTCAGCACAACGCCAAAAAAGTTTAACGCTTTTGTCAGGCAGTTGCGTTCTGTGCATCCCAAGGCGGGTACCTTCCTTAATGTGGAGCTCACCTCGCAATGCAAGGCCATCGGTTCAGGCGATTCCGGTGGGCCGCTGACTTGTGGCGGAATAGCTGGAAAAACCTGCCCCGACGCACAGCAGTACTGTGATTTCGGCGCCGGCCAATGCAAGATGCCGGATGCGCAAGGCACATGCAAGACCAAGCCCACGATTTGTACCCGGGAATTCAGACCGGTGTGCGGTTGCGACGGCAAGACGTACGGGAACGCATGCACTGCGGCAGCTGCAGGCGTATCCATTGAGCACGAGGGCGAGTGCAAGAAGACCGAACCGCGGGCATGCGGTGGAATTGCGGGAATTCAATGCGCCGATGGCGGGATTTGCGTGGATGACCCCACCGACGATTGCGATCCCAAACAGGGAGGGGCGGATTGTCCAGGAATCTGCAAGGGCAAGTAAATCGCACCTAGTATATGCATGCCCGTTCCAAACGATATGTCGCCTAATGTTCGAAAGCGTACAGAGATTGTCACAAGGAACTGTTAATAATTGCGAGCCCCACCGTTGGAGCAGGCTGCGCGGTTAATAAATGGTGACACATTCTCCACATAATTCTTCAACTCATTTTTAGAGGTCATATTTTGTCAAGCAAACCATTGAGTAAACCCGATGTGGGAAGTAGGAAGAAAAAGAGAAATGAAGGCGAATTTGCTGAACTCTCAAAAAAATCTATGCCAGTCGAGTCAATGGCGGCGAAAACTCATCGATCAGGCGAACCCAATGTAAGGGAACGAAGAAATGGCTATCAGATGATTTCGACTGCTTCTTATTATCGAACTGAACGCCGCGGCGTCCATGCGCAAGACTGGCTGGCGGTCAAGACGGAGGGGGACGGCGCGCCAGGGATGGATGGCGCACCCTATAACGTGGGTGACTCTGACCGCTAGCCGTCGCGTGATCGGGTCAGAAAACGGCGGTTGAGCAAACTTTACTATCTACTATCTATAAAGGAGAAATATCATGGCAAATATCATGCGGCGTTCCCCTCTTTTCGGCGATATCACTCGCTCCGACCCATTTTACAATATTGAGGACTGGTTCAAGAATTTTGGAATGCGCCCATTTTCCATGGAAATGGAAAACGCTCCCACCATCAAGATGGATTTGACTGAAAACGATACGGCTTATACCGTCCGCGCGGAAATACCAGGGGTAAAAAAAGAGGATGTGAAAGTGCAAATCGACGGCAATATGGTTTCCATCAGCGCGGAGACCAAGGGGGAAAAAGAGGAAAAGGAAGGAGAAAGGGTTATTTGCCGCGAATGCCATCAGGGATCGGCTTACCGGAGTTTTAGTCTGAACAGCGAAGTGGATGAAACCAAAGCCGACGCCAAATATGAGAACGGCACGCTGGTACTGACGCTCCCCAAGAAAAGTGGGAAAACGGCCAAGCGGATCGAGGTTAAATAGCGGATTTAATGGCGGTATGACATGCGGCCGCCATGCATTGGCCATTCTCGAAAGAATGGTCAGTGACACAGCCTCGCAGGGCTCGTGAGTTTAAGTTCGGGTGCTCGCTTTCTTGTCCCGGGAAAGGAGCCGTGCTTCCCGGTGGTTTTGGACATGCTGCGGGTAATTAATCTGTCGCGTGTGGGTCATATTTTTTCACCATAGGAATCTCGCCATGGGCACAGATGTCAAGTATCCCGGCTTTCACCCGGTTTCCCGTGATGACGGCCTCTTTCAGGAGCGCGTGCACGATACCTATAAGGCGAGACGCAAGTTGCCAGAGCCCGCCGTCTGCCCGCAGTGCGGGGCGGTATTTCACGAAGGACGCTGGCAATGGGGCAAAGCCGGCGCTGATGCACACCGTGAAACCTGTCCCGCCTGCCATCGCATGCACGATCATTTTCCCGCCGGGTTTCTGACCTTGCAGGGGACATTCTTCCTCGCTCATCGCGAGGAAATCATGCATCTTGTGCATAATGTGGAAAACCGCGAGCGGACCGGCCATCCGCTTAAGCGGATCATGGCGATTGAAGAAAAAGAGGGTGCGACGCTGGTAACGACGACCGACATCCATCTTGCACGCGGCATTGGTGAAGCGTTGCATCACGCTTACCAGGGTGATCTGGAGTTTCACTATAACCCGCAGGAGTATCTGTTACGCGTAAGCTGGGCGCGTTAAACCTGGCAACAGGCTGGTCATGCTGAATCGATCTGCCCTCATAGTGCCGGCTGGCTTATCGGAACAGGCATCATGCATAAACCTAAATCCGGTAGTTGAGCGCTCCTTTAATAGGACCAGTATTTTGATTAATAACAATATTTTTTATTATGTGACTCTCACCTTCCGGGTGAGTCCGCTACTACCGGATTTAGGATAATGCCATCTGGCATGAAATATTTAACCATACTGGAGGGTATCCATCATGCCTGTCGGTGAAATCTGTAACCGCGACGTTGTTATCCTGAAACATAACGATACCATTCTGGAAGCGGCCAAGCTCATGCGGCAGCATCATATCGGCGATGTCCTGGTTGTCGAAGAGCGTGGTGATCTCCGGATTCCGGTCGGGATTGTCACCGACCGCGATCTCGTGGTGGAAATCATGGCGCCGGATCTCGACCAGAAAGTTATTACCGTAGGCGATATCATGGTACGGGAACTGGTGACGGTGAAAGAAAGCATCGGAGTATTCGAGGCGATTCAATATATGCGCAGCAAGACGGTAAGGCGACTGCCGATCGTGGATGAAAACGGTGGACTGGTAGGTATCCTCGCTCTCGATGACTTGCTGGAACTGCTGTCGGAAGAGCTGCTCGCCATTGCCAAGCTGGTCAGATATCAGCGGCAAAAGGAAACCCGGCGTCGTCAATAGCCGATCCGACGTACGAAACCGGAAATGTTTTTCTTCCATGGACTATTGCCACTTAACCCAAATCCGGCCCGTAGCGGACTCACCCAAGAGGCGAGAATCAGGGGGCACAATTATTCTTTACCCATTGTAGCGCTCGACTGGCAAATAAGCGGTTAACCACCGGGTCGAGATTCGATAACGAAAAAGGAGTAGCCATGCTGGATTCCTTGAAACAGGCAGGAAAAAATATCGGCCGCGACCTGAGCCGCACCTGGGAAAATATTTCGGAAGGTTGGCGCGAACTGCTCAACCATAGCAGTGAAGCGCTGACTCAATTTACCCGGTATAAGAATGACGAACCCGGCGAGCACGGCTCCAGCGGCATGCGTCCCGCTTTTCCACGCTGGAGTTTGCTGGCCGGTGAAATGGAGGAAACGGACAAAGAAATTGTGGTACGGGTGGAGCTGCCAGGCATGGAGAAAGAAGACTGCCATATCACCATTGACGGCGGCATACTCTATTTGCGCGGCGAGAAGCGCCTCGAGCGCACTACCCAGGACAGTACCTACCACGTCATGGAGCGTGCCTACGGGGCATTCCAGCGTACTATTCCGTTACCGCGCAATGTGGATACGGACAACGCGCAAGCGAGCTACAAGAACGGCGTCCTGACGGTCAGGCTGCCGAAACTGGGTGGCGCGAAGGGAAGAACCATTCCCATCGCGTAGCAAATGGAAGCGGGGTCTTATTTCATCCGATGGACGCGCATTGGCGTTGTTGCCGCCTCGCTGGGGATCGCCTCCGTCTGTATAGCGGCGGGAGCGGCTGAAACAAGGCCGTCCATAAGCAAGAAGGAGAAAGCTATCATGTCCATGACCATTACGTCCTCATCTTTTCCTCACCAGGGGGTTATTCCCGCTCGCCATACTTGTGAGGGCCATGATACTTCTCCCGAACTTTTCTGGACCGAAATACCCGAGGGCACGAAGAGTCTGGTCTTAATCGTGTATGATCCGGACGCGCCTGATCCCGCTGCGCCTAAAAGAACCTGGGTGCATTGGGTGCTATACAACATCCCGGCCCATACCAGCGGCTTACCCGAGGCCATTGCGTCAAGGGATCTTCCATCAGGTACCCTGGAGGGTCTTAATGACTGGCAGCGCACCGGCTATGGGGGACCGTGCCCTCCGATAGGCAATCATCGCTATTTTCATAAGCTCTACGCCTTGGATACGGTATTGCCGGATTTGAAGCAGCCCACCAAGGCAAAGCTGGAGCAGGCGATGCAAGGGCATGTCATCGCCTCTTCTGAATTGATCGGGCGATATCAGAAACATTAACCGTTCATTCGGTTCCTCAAGGCAAGTCCTGGAAGTGGCGGCAAGGGACTCCGAGACTCCCGGACGTCATGCATGCCAATTCCTTCCTTTCACATTCCCGGTCCGGCAAAACACTCAAGTAGTTTGCCTGCCCCGGCGGTCCTGGGACATCCATGCTCCTGCTCCGCGTCATCCGTATTTTGCTTTTTGTAGTGTGTCCCGATTGGAACGATTTCTGCTTTTACCACTCTGAATCTTAGATTTAATTCCATATAAGAAACAGGGGCATTGATTCTCAAGGGAGCGTGAAATGTTTAAGTGTCCGTCTCCCACAACGTAACCGGTAATATCACAAACCCGAGGAAGCAGAATTCATGAGGATCCAGAAATGTGCGGTGGTATTTTGCCTGGTGCTGTTGGCGGGCTGTGGTTCGCTACCGTTGCCGGATAGAATGGCGCATACCAACCATGACGTACGTGTGGACGGCGCGGATGGTCCGCTTTCTGCCCAGAAAAGCGAAGCAGTCTTGGCAAAGCTGAAGAAGCGTAGCTCGGAAACGAACATCTTTGACAGGCACCTTGCACAAGTCGAGGAGCTCATGGGAAGCCCGTTGGTAACGGGCAATAAGATAACGCTGCTGCTTGATGGCCCTGCTACCTACAAATCAATGTTTTCCGCGATACAGGGTGCGAAGAATCATATCAACATGGAAACCTATAGTATCGAGGATGATGAGATTGGCCGCCGCTTCGCGGCGGCATTGATTGAAAGGCAAAAGAATGGCGTACAGGTGAATTTTATATACGACAGCGTCGGATCGGGCGATACACCCAAAGAATTCTTCAAGTCGTTAACGGACAGTGGCATCAACGTGCTGGAATTCAATCCCCTCAATCCATTGATGCTTCGCAAGAAATGGGAAGTGGGCCGCGATCATCGCAAACTGCTCGTGGTTGACGGCCAGATTGCCTTTGTGGGTGGCGTCAATATTAGCAGCGTGTATTCCAGCGGGTCATTCACCCGGTCAAAACCGCGCACAAAGGATACCCCGCCGTGGCGCGATACCCATCTACGTATTGAAGGGCCCGTAGTCAGCGATTTCCAGAAATTGTTTCTCGCGACATGGGAAAAACAGCGGGGTGAGCCGCTGGTGTCGAAATCCTTTTTCCCGCAGATGGGCAGTAGAGGGAATGAGGTGGTGCGTGCCATCGGCAGTTCTCCGGATGGGCCTTACAGCCCTATCTATGCCACGCTCCTGTCAGCGATCAACAGCGCCGAAACCTATGCCTATATTACAACAGCATATTTTGTACCGGACCCGCAATTACTTGCTGCATTGAAGGCCGCTGCCCGGCGCAATGTCGACGTGCGGCTGCTGCTACCCGGCAAAACCGATTCCAATCTGGTTTTTCACGCCTCGCATTCCTACTATGACGAGCTGCTGAGTGCTGGCGTGAAGATCTACGAACGCAAGGATGCGATACTGCACGCCAAGACGGCACTCATAGATGGTGTCTGGTCCACTATAGGCTCAACCAATCTTGACTGGCTCAGTTTTCAGTATAACCAGGAAATCAACGCGGTGGTTCTCGGGCAGGATTTTGGTGAGCAAATGAAAACAATGTTCGAGAAAGATATCGAATCTTCCAGATTCATCACGCTTGAAAAGTGGCGACAACGTTCGATCGGCATGCGCCTCAAAGAGCTTGGTGCGCGCCTATGCGTCCGATGGATCTGATATCGTGCAGTGGTCAGCTATTTGTCGCCGTTTCCATTGCCCGGTTATATTTTCCTTCCCGGGCCAAACCGTTTAATTGGCAACGCTTGAAAAATATTTTTTGTGCCGTTGCCACATTGTTTTCCTTCCCGCCCCAGGCGGCCAGAACCGGTGCCTGCAGCGCGCGCCCATAGGAGAAACTGAGCTGCCAGGGATACGATCCCATGGCATTCATGGCATTCAGGTGATCGGTGGCATCCTCCGCGCTTTGGCCGCCGGACAGGAATACGATCCCGGGAACCGCCGATGGGACATAGCGTCGTAGACAACGAGCCGTGGCTTCGGCAACCTGTTGCACGCTGGACTCATGCGTACACTTCATACCCGCGATCACCATATTCGGCTTCAGCAGAATACCTTCGAATATGACGCGGTGAGCATCAAGTTCAGCAAACAGAATCTCAAGCATTTTCGATGTAACCACTTCGCAGCGATCCATATCATTGGGGCCGTCCATGAGTACTTCCGGCTCCACGATGGGTAAAATGTCCGCTTCCTGGCAGAGAGCGGCATAGCGCGCCAGGGCGTGGGCATTTGCATGCATGCCGTATGTCGAAGGAATATCATGTCCGTCAATTTGAATCACGCCCCTCCATTTCGCGAATTTCGCACCCAGTTGCTTATATTCAGCCAGCCGTTCACGCAATCCGTCCAGGCCCTCGGTAATTTTTTCACCGGGATGCAGGGCCAGCGCTTTTGCGCCTTTGTCCACCTTGATGCCGGGAATAATCCCCCGGCTTGACAGCAGCTCGGCGAAAGGCGTGCCGTCGCGGGAATTCTGGCGCAGTGTTTCATCAAAGAGGATAACGCCACTGATATAACGCTCGATACCTTCGGTGGTAAAAAGCAGTTCACGGTATCGCCGACGGTTTTCTTCGGTCGATTCGAGCTTGATCGAGTCGAAGCGTTTCTTGATCGTGGGGTTGCTTTCATCCGCCGCAAGAATGCCTTTTTGGTGCGCGACGATGGCATCGGCTACTGACTTGAGTTCATCCATTAAGCAATTCTCCGAAAAAGGTGACATTCAAGATGACATTCAAGGTGACATTCATTTTGGCGATAACAAGACGCGTGTACTGCGGGTGCATGCCGTCTATCCTTTTACTTGGTGGGGGCAGTCTCGAAAATGCCCATATACCACAAGCCGATCAAGGCACCCATGATACCTGCAATCACCACGTAATAAGGCCATACCGGTTTTTTATCCGCAAATGGGTCGGTCATCGAGCGGCGTGCGCCTTGCGGCAAGTAAGCAAGCTTGGTCAACGATGTGCCAAATGGGATATTGATGCGCGCGCGTGCGTTGATCGCCCAGCCGTTTGCATCCAGTACCGGGCCGAGGTTGCGTTTTTTCAGCTTGAACCAGGCCATAATCATGGCCGGACCCGAAATCAGCAACATCAGACCGAATATGGCCAAGGGTATCTGCCAGAATTTCAATCCCAGTATCCCGCTGACCAGCGAGGCGAGAATCCCGCCGATAGCGCCGAGCGCGAGGCCTATCGCGGCAAAGATCCCGGCGAATTTGCCTACATCGAAGGGGGGCTTGGGCGGCGGAGGGGGGGTGCCCGCCGCTATGGGTGTGCCGGTTTCCACCGCCGCCTTGATCAGTTTCTCATCCGCCGCCGCGGCCTTCGATGAAGCCAGTTTTTGCAGTTGCTCGCTGATAAATTTGCTCAGTTTTTTATAAGGCGACCAGAATGCCTGCCGAATGCTGATCGGATGATCAAGGATACGCACTATCGTGGCATCCCAGTCCTGGCCTTTCCGGTCATAGAAAATGCCGTTCCGGCCAACCATGAGAAAATCGGAATCACCGGCCGTGAAGGCGGCGGCGATACTCATTTTCTCCGCGCCGCCGTTGCGCACACAATCGCAATACGCCAAGTACAAGCCGCTCATGTTGGCGAATTCCGCATGCTTGCCGATATCCTCGACCCTGACACAAAGATCGCAGCTGCGTCCATCCAGATACAATGTGCCCAGCTGGAATATTGCCTTGTCTCTCCCGGTATAGAAGCTGCGGAACGATGCGAAATTATTTACCAGATTGAATAAATCGCGGTTATAGCGCAACAATTTTTCCACCGAGCGGATAGCCTTGACCTCGGTTTCCACCGCTTTGTCCCGGCCGATTAAATTATCGATTGCCTGCTTGTGTCCGCCGCCGGAAATCTCGCGCAAGCGCTTCCCGCCAAGCGCCTCCGCGGAACAGACCGGTTTCGTACTTTGCCATGCATCGAAAGCCTCAAACTTGAGGCAAAGCGCAGCCCACTCAGCAGCGAAAAGGCTGTCCTTTCTGCCGAATAACGGAACGATGGCTTGCTCATACAAGGCATCCACCTGTTTCTGCCAGGCGGGATTGACCCCGGAGATTAATGGCAAGGGCTTGTCAGGTTCCACCGTCGCCAGCGGGAAATTCGCTATATCTGTGTTTTGCGCCGATAACGTTTGCGCGGCGATATTCTGATAATCCTCTGCCGAACGGCTTAACGGCTCCGCCGCGCGTGCATCATAAGCAGCCAGCTGGCAGCGCGTGAAGTAGTCGCTGACCTTGTCTCGGATGGCATGAAAAGCGTCGGCGGCCGCTTGCGTCTTCTCGCCGAGAAACCGGATATCGGTATTACCATTCGCGCTGGCTTGCCAGTCCGAATAGGCGGCAACTTCGGCAAAGAAGGCATCACTGATTTCCTGGTCAAGGCCCGCGTTCCCGCTCAAGTCGGCGACGGAGCCGCGGCACTTGACAATGTCTTCGACGGTCTCACGCAATCCCGCATCCGAGATCTGGCCGGCATGAATCACGCCGTCGCCGTTGAATTCCAGGCCCGCGACAAATTTCTCGACGTCGGCCATGTCCGCAAGGGAAATCTCTGCCGCATCGGCTTTACCCAGACATTTAAGAATGTACTGTGCTGAAACAAGTATCTGTTGTCCTTCTTCACTGCTATCGTCTATATCGGTTAAAGCCAGAGAATCAGAACCCTTGACCAACAGATCGGCATTTTTCAGCAAACCGCCTGCCCAGGCGATGGCTGAGAGGACCTCGTTTGCATGTACATGTGCATCCCCATCATGGTCGATCAAGTCGAGGGTTCTATTGTCGAATTCTATCCCGCGTGTCGGACAACTCAGCGCCACCCATAACTTCTGATCCAGTTCCTTTAAAGCCAGCAGATCCGCGCCACTATCGATTTGCACCTGATCGAAGCCACCTGCCCGGAAAAAATGCCATGCATGTGAGGAAGTCATGATCTATCCTTTTGATAGGCGGGGTATAAAACTGTAGAGTATGGGAAAGTTATAGATAGAATATTCCAATATGTCAAGGTATGGTCCGGATCGATGCCTGAAGCAAGAAGGCCTCATTTCACGCCGGGTCCGGTAACGCCATCAAGGCCCAGTTTTATCAATGTTCTCTGTTCGGCCTCATTTTGCACGCCGACGGCAATGATGATGATCCCAATGCTGTGGGCCAGGCTGCACAAACCTCTCAGGAACTTCTGATTGTTTTTTTTCTGATGGATGCCACGCACGAAGCTGGGGTCGATCTTGAGATAGTCGAGACCGAGATCGGTGAGTTTCTGGAATTCACCGAAATGGTGGCCAAAGTGCTCTATGCCGATACGGCAGCCAAGGCCCTTGAAGGTGCGGCAGAAGTCACGGAAAGCCTCAAGCTCTCGGAAAGCTCCGTATTCCGGCACTTCAAGCCAGAGCCGGCGGCATAGTTGCGGATATTGGCCCAGCAACTGGGCCAGCTTATTGCGGAAACCCCAATCGGTGATCGTTTCGACGGAGAGGTTGACCGCGAGTTCACCGGCTTGAGACTGCAAAGGTTCAAGGGCGTGACGAACGACATTCAGATCGACCGGCCCGGTGAGATTGAGGCGGGCGGCGATGGCGATGAAATTGCCTGCAGCCAGCCACTTTCCGTCGCGCTGGGTCTGGAGGCGTATAACGGCTTCCTGGTGCAGTTGAATTCCGGCCGGATCAACCACCGGGTGCAGCACCAGCTTGAAGCGGTCTTCATTCAATGCGTCGTCGATGATATGGCGCCAGTCGCCGATATTGGCTGCAGCTACAAGAGAAGAGTTGCTGGAGGATTGGCCGGTGATAACATGCCAGGCATTGACGCCTTGCCTCTCGGCAGTGGCCAGCGCAGTGTCGGCTCTGGCGAGCAGTTCATCAGGCTTGTCTCCGTGTTGATAGCGGATAGCGCCAATGTGGCAGAAGTCGGCGACTTCACCATCGGTTTGGGACGGCAGCGCGGTGAGTTCCAGGGTTAATTGATTTGCGAATTGACCGGCATGATCGACATTCGGAATGATCAGTCCAAAATCCGACCCGTTCAGACGGGCGGCGAGACGATCCGGCGTCTCGCTGGCAATGTTACCTATAAGCGAGCCAACCTGACAAAGCAGATTGTTGGTCCCGGTGTGACCAAGTCTGCGGTTGATTTCCGCCAGATCGTTGAGGCGTATGATAAGAAGGATGCCGCTTTGTGCATTGCCTGCGGCGGCTTCATTGACAGGCGGCAATATGCTGCGGAGGTGACTCATGAAGTAGTCACGGTTGGCCAGGCCGGTAACGGGATCATGATGAATTTGCTTATGCAGGGCTTCCAGGCGCGAAGTCTCCTCGATGAACCTGTTATGCAGGCGTCTTACCAGGTCATTTATGGCGCGAGCAACGCTGCGCAGCTCCGGTATGCGGGGTTCGGATATGGTGAGAAAGCGCCGTTCCGTAATGGCCTCAGCCTGGGCAACCATCGCCGCCAGCGGCCGTTTGATGCGATGCAGTATCAGCATGCCGATGAGTCCGCTTAGGGCACCCGCTATCAGAAACCAGATTATCAGTGTTTCAGTCTGCTCCCAGAGAGCCTGGTGGGCGAGATGAGTTTGACTGACCACCTTGACGACGCCAAACTGCATCCAGCTGTTCGAGATCTGGGCACGGCCTGCTACGGCCTGTATGGGGAAGAGATCGATAAACCATCCCGGAACGGCGGTGTCTACCCGGTCTTGTGCCCGCTCGGCGACTACTGTGCCATCGGGGGAAGTGATCGAAATAGTCTCATACTGACCGCTATCGAAAAGTGCCGAAATCTGCAGCCCGATCGTAGTGGGGTCCTTGCTCAGTTGAGATATGGAGAGCGCAAGGGAATTGGCGCTATCGACGTTTTTTCGATGAAGCTGCTGTTCAAGATAGCTTCGCGTGCTTTGCATGCTTACAGCAAAGCTGCCTATAAAACTTGTCAGGGTGACCAGTATAACGGCCAGCCAGAGTTGTCGAAAAAGAGACATTGAACGCCCGATTTTTTTTATTTCTTTAAGTTAAAGCGGATTCTGTCTCAATAAGCTGAGTAACGTGAGGCAAAGGTTATCACGGAGTGGGCAGCGGTTTCAATTTTGAGCTGCCGCCACTCCCCTGGAACGGGAGGTTTTTGATTACATATGCATACCGCCTTCATATCCCATCCCGATTGCCTGCTGCACGATATGGGCGCCTATCACCCTGAGCGTCCGGCGCGGCTCAAGGCCATTGAGGACGAGTTGATCGCTTCCGGCCTGATGGGCCGGCTGGAACGTCATGCTGCGCCATTGGCAACCCTCGAACAATTGAAACGCGTGCACACGCCGGAGTATATCGCTTCACTGGCCGCCACGGCGCCCTCCACCGGAATCACGTATCTCGATCCGGATACTGCGATGAATCCGCACAGCCTTGCAGCGGCTTTTCGTGCCGCAGGGGCGGTGATTCTGGCAACCGATCTCGTGATCGGCGAGCATGCGGAAAACGCTTTTTGCAGCGTTCGCCCACCGGGCCATCACGCGGAACATGACCGGGCGATGGGTTTTTGCCTCATCAACAATATTGCGGCCGGAGTCGCCCATGCCATCCAGGCGCATGCCTTGGAACGCATTGCGGTAGTGGATTTCGATGTGCACCATGGCAACGGTACCGAGGATATTTTTCGAGACGATCCGCGCGTCATGATGGTTTCCACTTTTCAGCATCCCTTCTATCCCTACTGCGGGGTTGCGGGACGTTCCGAACGCATGGTCAATATCCCGCTGGCAGCCGGCAGCAACGGCACCGCCTTCCGTGCAGCGGTGAGCGAGTGCTGGCTGCCGGCGCTCACGAAGTTCAGGCCCCAGATGTTATTTGTTTCCGCGGGCTTTGACGCGCATCGGGACGATGACCTGGCTTCATTGAATCTGCTGGAGGCTGATTACGCTTGGGTGACAGAACGAATAAAGGAGATTGCGCGTCAATATGCCGGCAATCGGATTGTATCGGCTCTGGAAGGGGGATATGCGTTACCCGCGTTAGGGCGAAGCGTGACTGCCCATTTGAAAGTTCTGAGTGGACCTTGACCGGGATCAGCGCCTTGAAATCGTCGAGAGAGATATTTCTTGCGGGATTTATTCCGTAAGGCGGCCATTGTGTCTATGATAAGAGGGTCGGTGAGATTATCTGTCTGATTGTCCGGTTATCTGAAGGACGGATTCTTGTCGTACGGGGGAAGATCAAGTTTGATGGGCAGCTATAAAACGCGCGTTCTCCTTATTCTCCTGGCTGTCCTGCTGGTCGCCAGCGTTCTGATATGGCGGCAGCACTCGGCCGCGGAGCTGAGCATCAGGGTGGGGATATTGCATTCCCTGTCAGGTGTCCTGGCGCCGAGTGAAAAACCCCTGGTGGATGCGCTCCAGCTAGCGATTGAGGAGGCCAATGCGGCGGGTGGCGTCAATGGCCGGAAGATCGAGGCCATGGTGGTCGATTGCCGCTCCGATCCTGTTTATTGTGCCGAGCAGGCTGAGCGCCTGATTACCATGGAGCACGTGCAGGCGCTGTTTGGCTGCTGGACGTCGGCCTGCCGCAAAGCGGTGAAGTCGGTTGTGGAAAAACATCATCACCTGCTCTTTTACGCGCTGCAGTACGAAGGAATGGAGCAATCGCAGGAGGGCATGAGACAGTCGCCCAACGTCCTCTACGGCGGGGCAGTGCCCAACCAGGTGATCATGCCGGCCGTTCACTGGGCGCTGAGTCATCTCGGCAAGGCGGGTAATCGCAATAAACGCGTCAAGCGAATCTATCTGGTGGGATCGGATTATGTCTTTTCACGCGTGGTGCATATCCTCATAAAGGACCTGCTGGCCGCACATGGTGCGGAAGTGGTGGGGGAGCGATATCTGCCCCTGGGCCACGTTGATATGGATGAGCTGGCGACGGATATCCTTGATCAGCGGCCAGATATGGTATTGACTACCATCAATGACACCGACAATGCCGGGTTCTTTCAGGCGATCGCCAAAAGCGGAATTGTTCCGGATGAAATACCCGTCTTGTCGTTCAGCATTACCGAGGTGGGGCTGACAGCTCGGGATTTCCAGACGATGACGGGCCATTATGCCGCGCGAAGTTATTTTCAAAGCATCTCGTCCCCCAAGAATCAGGCTTTCGTGAACCGGTTTCGCGACCGCTTTGGTCAGCATGCCGTGATAGACGGTCCCATGGAAGCCTCTTATGTCAATATGCAGATATGGATTAATTCCGTGCTCGAGGCGGGTTCCGGCAACGTGACCCAGGTGCAGCGCACGCTTCTGCGCCAGAGTCTGCCCGCCCCGGAAGGGGTGGTGTCGGTCGATCCCATCACGCATCATGTATGGAAGGTGGGGCGCGTCGCCAAGGCTCGCGACGACGGTCAATTCGATATTGTCTGGGAATCGGGGCGCCCGCTTGAACCTGCGCCATTTCCCACCTACCGGTCCCTCGAGGAGTGGAATCGGCTGCTGGGGGCGATTTCCGGGTGGGAGCCATGAAATTTACCTCACTCACACAGCGCTTCGCGGTGTGGTTCATGGGTGTTTCTTTGCTGCCCATCCTGATAATTGGTTACAGTCTGCTGCGCACGTTTGAAATAGAGATGCAGAAAACGGCCATTCAACAAGTCTCGGCCATAGCGGACATGAAAGCGGAGCAGATCGACAGCTATCTGCGTGAGCGACTTCTCGATGCCAGGGTGATACAGACAGATAGCGCCATACGTGCGGCCATGCGCGAATTTGCCCGGGTATATGCCCTCAGCGGGTGGAAATCCGAGGCCTATCGTCTACTGGATGCCCAATACCGCGAGCAATTCAAACGTTTTGTAGAGGAAGCCGATTACTATGATTTGTTTCTGATTTCACCCGAGGGTGACATCGTGTATACCGACGCCCATGAATCTGATTTTGCCACCAACCTGATTACCGGTCCCTACCGGAACAGCGGCCTGGGGGTTGTGACTCGCGAAGCGCTGGATACATTGCAAAGCAGCGTCTCGGACTTTGAACACTATGAGCCTTCGCGCGGCAGGATAGCGGCTTTCATGGCGTCTCCCATCGTGGTTGAGGGGAAACTTGAAGGTGTACTGGCGCTACAGATCTACAGCGAACGCGTGTTCCAGGTGGTGCAGGATAACGTCGGGCTGGGGGCCAGCGGCGAAACCGTGCTCACCCGGGCTCTGAATCAGCGCACTGCGCTGGTGATTGCTCCATTGAAACATGAGCCCAATGCAGCGCTGGAACTGAAGATACCTCTGAATAACGCGCCGTTTGCGGTGATTACCCAGAGTGGTCTGCATGGCGAGCGCGGAGGCGGCCTGAAAATGGATTACCGCGGCAAGGAGGTGGTCGCGGCATGGCGGTATCTGCCTCGCATGAACTGGGGCATCGAGGTCAAGATGGATGCAGACGAGGTATTCGCTTTCCTGCAACGGGTGCGCACGCTCAGTTTGCTGATTCTCGGCCTGACGCTCCTGGCGGCCATCCTGGGCGCAATCTTGTTTAGCCGGCGTGTTGTCACCACGCTGAAGAATCTCAGCTACAGCGCCCGGCACATTGCCGCCGGCAATTTGCAGCAACGCGTGCCGGTGGCGGGATGGGACGAGATCGGGCAACTCGCCAGCACCTTCAATACCATGACGGAACGCCTGAATGCCAGCAACCGGGAAAGGGAAGGCGCGGAAAATAATCTGCGGCAACTCAATCAGGATCTGGAAACCAGGGTTGCGGCGCGCACCGCCGATCTGGAGCGTGCCAATGCAGCCCTCATCAGCAAGGAGGAGGAAACGCGTTCCATCGTCGAGCACATGGTGGATTGCATTATTACCATCGACGATAAAAGCATCATTCGTTCCGTCAATCCTGTTATCGAAAAACTCTTTGGTTACACCCGCGATGAAGTGATTGGCCAGAATATTTCGCTGATCATGCCAGAACCTCATCGCAGCGGCCACGATGGCTATATCGAGAGGTACTTCCGGACCGGACGGGGCCGCTGCGAATTCGATCACATTCTCACGCTTGAAGTCGAGGGATTGCATAACATCGGGATGGGCCGAGAAGTCGTGGGGCGGCACAAAAATGGGGAGCCTGTCGACCTGTATGTCGCGGTCAGCGAATATTTCGTGGGGGGAAAACGCTATTTCACGGGTGTTCTTCGTGATATCCACGAGCGCAAGCAGGTGGAGCAGGCTTTGCGCGGAAGCGAGCAGCGTCTTCGAGCCATCGTGGACAATCTGGCTGCCCTCGTCGGCGAAACGACCCCCGACGGAGTTTTCGTGGAGATCAACCGCACCGCCCTGGAGGTGGGCGGCCTGCGGAGCCAGGACGTCATTGGCAAGCGGCTCGATGAGACATGGTGGTTCTCTTATAACCCGGAAGTGCAGAGACAAACCCACGAGGATATTGAACGGGCTCAGGGGGGTGAGGTAGTGCGCCGTGATGTCGAGGTGCGTATTGCCAACGGCGGTCTTATGACGATCGATTTCATGCTCGTGCCGGTCCGCGACGCCGAAGGCCGGGTGGTTAAGCTGATACCTTCAGGCGTTAATATCAGCGAAAGAGTCCGTATCATGAAAGACCTGGAGCAGGCCCGGCTGGATGCCGAGCAAGCCAACCAGGCAAAATCGATTTTTCTTGCAGCCATGAGCCATGAGATACGCACTCCCATGAACGGTGTGATCGGCATGGCGGACGTGTTGCAGCAAACCAGCCTCAGCGGCTATCAGATGGAAATGGTCGATCTGATCCGTGAATCGGCTTTTGCCCTGCTGGAAATCATTGACGATATTCTCGATTTTTCCAAGATTGAGGCGGGCCGGCTGGAGATCGAAGAAGCACCCATGTCGGTGGTGAACGTGGTGGAGAAGGCCTGCAACATGCTGGAAAGCCTGGCTTCGAGAAAGGGAGTGGAACTCACCTTATTCCTCGATCCGGCGATTCCCGATGAAGTTCTCGGCGATGCGCTGCGCCTGCGTCAAGTGCTGGTCAACCTGGCCAATAATGCCATTAAATTTTCCAGCGGGCAGCATGAGCCGGGCCGGGTGTCGGTACGCGCGTTACTGGCGGGTCATAACCTGGATCAGGTGACGGTGGAGTTTCAGATATCCGACAATGGCATCGGCATGAGTGAGGAGACCCAGGCGCGACTCTTCACCTCCTTCACCCAAGGGGATGCTTCCACCACGCGCCGGTTTGGCGGTACCGGTCTGGGATTGGCCATTTCCCATCACCTGGTGCAGTTGATGGGGGGGAAAATTACAGTACAAAGCGCATTGGGCAAGGGCTCCATTTTTACCGTGCGTTTATCCTTCGTGCCACTGCCAGCCAAACCTTTGGGTGCCAAGGTTGTGGATCTGACCGGCGTCTCCTGTCTGGTACTGGGCGATGAAAAGGGGTTGAGCGACGATCTCGCCGTATATCTGAAACACAGCGGTGCCACCGTTGAGCGGGTGTCGGATCTGGCGGCCGCGCGGAAACGAATCGACACTCTGCCATCCGGCTTATGGTTGCTTGTCATCGACGCGGGACATGATGTACCACCGGTCGAGGAATTGCGCGCCGCCTGCCGTTCCCGGCCCGATCTCGATCCACATTTCGTGGTTCTTGAGCATGGACATCATCAGCCCGACATCGAGCCTCGCTTCGTTGTAATCCGGCGTGGGCGCCGCCGTCATGAGCGCTCCGAAGCGGTGGATACCGTCACGCTGGACGGCGACGTCATGCACCGCGACGCCTTTCTTCGAGCGGTGGCTATCGCGGCAGGGCGAATGCATGAGGAAGCAGAAGCGCAGCAGGCCGACAAGGTCGAAGCGGCGGTTGTGCCATCACGCGATAAAGCGATGCGTGAAGGCACGCTGATCCTGGTGGCTGAAGACAACGAGATCAATCAGAAAGTGATCCGACAGCAGCTCTCCCTGCTCGGTTATGCGGCGGATATCGCCGGAGACGGCAAGGAAGCGCTGAAACGCTGGGAGAGCGGCCACTACGGAGTGTTGCTCACCGATCTGCATATGCCGGAAATGGATGGCTACCAGTTGACCGCGGCCATTCGCAGCGCCGAACGGGGCGAGGTTCGCGTTCCCATCATCGCGTTCACCGCGAACGCCCTCAAGGGAGAGGCCGAGCACTGCCGCGAGATTGGCATGGATGACTATCTGAGCAAGCCGGTGCAGCTTGCTCACCTGAAAGCAGTATTGCACAAATGGTTGCCGGTTCCCAAGTCCGGTGCCCAGGCGCCTGCGGAAACCGCTATTCCCGCCACGCCAGCGACCGCGCAAAGATCCATGGATGTGAGTGTCCTCGAAGCGCTGGTGGGAAACGACCCGGCGATAATCAGTGAATTTTTGCGGGACTTTCGTGCCAGTTCGGCCCGAATAGCGGCAGATTTGCGTACCGCCGCGCAGGCGGGAGACGCGGCAACGGTCGGCGCGGCGGCCCACAAACTCAAGTCATCGGCTCGTTCGGTGGGAGCATTGGTATTGGGCGATCTATGTGCCGACATGGAAAAGGCGGGGAAGGCGGGCGACATCGACGCGGTGAAAGCGCTGATGCCACGCTTCGAAGCGGAATTGGCTGTCGTGAACAGTTATATTGATTCGTTGCACGGAGCGCCTGAATGAACTTTCGGAAGATTTTCGGAAGGAGGTGTCACGGCCGGCCGGTGGCAGGAGGGAGAATGGAGGGTCTGATGGGCGAAGAAGACGGGGGCTCGGATAGTGCGGTCGCGCAAGGAGCAGCAGCGTGTCTCGAAGGAAGCGCAACCCTGCAGCGGGATACGGGAGCCAGGAGTGTGGTCCCGGCATCTCCGTCCTCGCAAGGCCGACCGCCCGAAAACACCATCCCATTCGGCTTGCTGGTAAAATCGGACGCACACCGCGTTGCGCTCCCTGGCATCGCAGGCAAGGCAGGACCTGTGTCATGCGTTATATAGAAAAAAAATTACGCGGCTGTTTTGACGAATAACGATCCGAAGGAAAAAATACCATGGTCGAAAGATCCGCAGTCAGGATTCTGGTGCTTGACGATGAGTCCTTCATGCTCAAGCTGCTGAGCCACATTCTGTCAAACCTCGGATTTACTTCGGTTACGCTGTGCGATAGCGGACGAGCTGCCCTGGATCGGATAGGGGATAAGGATTCCCAGCCAAACCTGATTTTGCTGGATCTCAATATGCCGGAAATGGATGGAATAGAGTTTGTGCGGCATCTGGTCGGACGGCACTATACCGGTAGTCTCATCCTGGTGAGCGGCGAGGATGAGCGCATATTGCAGACCGCCGAAAAGCTGGTGCAAGCGCATAAAATCCCGATACTCGGGCACCTGCACAAGCCGGTCAAGCCGGAGACACTATCCGCACTGCTGGAGAAGTGGACACCTCCATCCGCGAGTGGTCCAAGGATAACGAAGAAAGTTTACGGGGAGGCCGAGTTACGTGCTGCCATCGACAATAGGGAGCTCATCAATTACTACCAGCCCAAGGTGGCGGTGGCCAGCGGTGAGGTGGTGGGCGTGGAGACGCTGGTTCGGTGGCGGCATCCTGTGGATGGTATCGTGTTTCCCGATCAATTCATCGGCGTGGCCGAAGCCTTCGGGCTGATCGATGATCTGACGCAAGTGGTGTTCACCGAAGCGGTGACCCAGGCCAAAGCCTGGCGACAAGCAGGACTGGCATTACGGGTAGCGGTCAACGTATCCATGGATAATCTGGCCTCGCTGAGTTTTCTGAATTTTGTTGCCGAACTTACGGCCAAGATTGGCGTGGCGCCGCAGGATATGGTGCTGGAAGTGACGGAAAGCCGGTTGATGCTGGATACTCGGGCTCCGCTCGAGATACTGACCCGATTGCGCTTGAAGCGTTTCCGGCTCTCAATCGATGATTTCGGTACAGGGCATTCTTCACTGGCTCAGTTGCGCGATATTCCCTTCGATGAACTCAAGATCGACCAGGGTTTTGTGCATCGCGCCTGGGCCGACGAGACGCTGCGGGCCATGTATGACGCCAGCCTGTCCCTGGCCAGGCAACTGGGCATGGAGGTCGTGGCCGAAGGAGTTGAAGACCGGAACGATTGGGACCTTCTGTATCGTACGGGATGCGATCTCGCCCAAGGCACTTTTATGTCGCGCCCCATGCTGGCTGCGGATCTGCCGGCCTGGATCGAGAGTTGGCGGGAGCGGGTGCGAAACGAGTTGTTTGTTCCTGCTGCCGGGGAGTAAATCAACCGCACCGGAAGTCCATGCGGGTTAAGGATGGATCCGCGGATTCGCCGGTAGTGTGTCCACGGATGAATTTATCCCGGATTCCTAAATAAGCAACGCCGCCGCCACACGCCGTCCTTCCGCTGTCAGTATGTTATAAGTGCGGCAGACGGCTTGGGTATCCATGACTTCCACTCCGACTTTTGATGCGATCAGCGTTTTTGTGAGGGAAGGGTGAGGAAAGCGCAGGGTGGCTCCCGTCCCAAACAACACCATTTCAGGCTGTAACGGGAGGAGAAGCTCGAAGTGCTCCGCTGTAAGCTGCTCAAAGGTTGCAGCTTCCCAGTTTTCAATGATGCGGTCGGGCAAAATGATCAGATTGCGTTCATAGCGCGTCTGATTGACCATGACATATCCGGCCCCATACCCGGTGAACATATTCTGTTCGGAAAATCCCGAAAGATGCAGCTTCAAGCAAGGCTCCATTTGCGACGGATTGGCGTGTCGGGTAACATTACATCTTTTTTGCATTGCAATAAAGCGGAATAAAGAGAGAACTGGGGAATTTCTCGGGATATGCCGAATCGGGTGCTGGATGAAATATAGAATTCCGGCACTGAAGCCCTGTCATTGCGACAATTTTTAGCGGTGCCTACCGAACCGGTTCGCGGACCGTTTTGCGGATGAGCCTTCTCAATTCATGCAACCTATACTGAAATCCAGCAAGCTGGCAAATGTGTGTTATGACATACGCGGGCCTGTGCTCGATCACGCCAGGCAAATGGAGGAGGAAGGGCATCACATAATCAAGCTCAATATCGGCAATCCGGCATTATTTGGTTTTGATGCACCGGAGGAAATCCTGCAGGATGTCATTCACAACCTGTCCGCCGCTTCTGGCTATTGCGACTCCAAAGGCTTGTTCGCCGCGCGCAAGGCGATTATGCATTACACCCAGGAGAAGCAGATTCGCGATGTGCGGATGGAGGATATCTACATCGGCAATGGCGTTTCCGAGTTGATCGTGATGGCCATGCAGGCATTGCTGAACAGCGGCGATGAAGTACTGATTCCATCGCCCGACTATCCGTTATGGACCGCCGCGGTGGTACTCGCAGGGGGCACGGCACGGCACTATACCTGCGACGAGCAGTCCGGCTGGCTGCCTGATCTGGACGATATTCGTGCCAAGGTTACTTCCAATACCCGCGCCATTGTCATTATTAATCCCAACAATCCTACCGGCGCGCTTTATCCGGACGATCTGTTGCATGAAATCATCGAGATTGCCCGCCAGCATCACCTTATCATCTATGCGGATGAAATTTATGATAAAGTGCTATACGATGAAGCGACGCATACTTCGATTGCTTCATTGGCAGATGACGTGCTTTTTATTACCCTGAACGGGTTATCCAAGAATTATCGGGCAGCCGGATTTCGTTCCGGCTGGGCAGTGGTTTCAGGAAAAAAACAATTTGCCCGTGATTATATCGCGGGATTGACCATGCTGGCCTCGATGCGTCTGTGCGCAAATGTGCCCTCGCAGTTCGGAATCCAGACCGCGCTTGGTGGCTACCAGAGTATTAATGATCTTGTCATGCCGACCGGCCGGCTTATGCGCCAGAGGGATCTCGCCTGGAAATTGCTGACCGATATTCCCGGTGTTACGTGCTTCAAGCCAAAGGCCGCGATGTATCTGTTTCCGCGCCTGGATCCGGAAATTTACCCGATCGAAAACGATCAGCAATTTGTGCTGGATCTGTTGATGGAAGAGAAGGTGCTGCTGGTGCAGGGCAGCGGTTTCAATTGGCCATATCCGGATCATTTCCGCGTGGTATTTTTGCCGAACAGCGACGATCTGAGCGAGGCGATAGGTCGCATCGCGAATTTTCTTGCGCGATATCGCAAGCGTGCCGGACGTGAGCGGGCCTGAGAATGGGTGGAAATGTAGCGGGAAGGGAAAAAGCTTCCTGTCGCGTACTCCCTTATCAGCCCATCCACCAATTTAACCTAGACCCGGTAGTTGACCGCTCATTTAATAGCAGTGCTATGTTTAATAAACGATATTTTGTGTTACCTGCTTTTCGCTTTTTGGGTGAGGTCGCTACGGGTGAACTGTTCAGTTTTAACGGTCCATGGTTGCGTTGCAACTTCTTGGAATGGAACGGCATTCCGCGTCGTTGCGCCTTGCTCTTCACCCCAAAACCGCATACTTCACCCCATCCAACTACCGAATTTAGGCTTTAATCATTCCGCATAAATTATGAAACCCATCAATGTAGGTCTGTTAGGTATCGGCACCGTCGGCGGTGGCACGTTCACGGTACTCAAACGTAATCAGGAAGAAATTACCCGTCGTGCCGGGCGAGGCATCGTCATACGCATGATTGCCGATCGCGATGTGGAGAAAGCGCGCGCGATCGCGGGTGACGACGTCATAATCACCGCCGATGCGAACGAAGTCGTGACCAATCCCGACATCGACATCGTGGTCGAACTGATCGGTGGTTATACCGTCGCGAAGGAGCTGACGCTGAAGGCCATCGAAAATGGCAAACATGTCATCACCGCCAATAAGGCATTGCTCGCTTCGCACGGCACGGAGATTTTCGCCGCGGCGCAGAAAAAGGGCGTGATGGTTGCGTTCGAGGCGGCGGTGGCGGGTGGCATTCCCATTATCAAGGCACTGCGCGAGGGCTTGACCGCCAACCGTATTGAATGGATTGCCGGAATCATTAATGGCACAAGCAATTTCATCCTGTCGGAAATGCGCGATAAAGGGCTGACGTTCGACACCGTGCTGAAGCAGGCGCAAAAACTGGGTTATGCCGAAGCTGATCCAACTTTTGATGTCGAAGGGATCGATGCCGCGCACAAACTTACCATCATGGCGGCTATCGCCTTCGGAATTCCGATGCAATTCAATAAGGCTTATACCGAGGGCATCACGAAATTAACCCGTGAGGATATCCGGTATGCGGAGGAATTGGGCTATCGCATCAAGCTGCTGGGGATTACCCGGCGGACGGCCAAAGGCATCGAATTGCGCGTCCATCCCACGCTGATCCCTGCGCGGCGGTTGATTGCCAATGTGGAAGGCGTGATGAACGCTATTGTGGTGAAAGGCGATGCGGTGGGCGCTACTTTGTATTATGGCGCGGGGGCGGGCGCGGAACCCACCGCCAGTTCGGTGGTGGCGGATCTGGTGGATGTTACCCGCATGCACACCGCCGATCCCAAGCACCGCGTCCCTCATCTCGCTTTTCAACCCGACCTGCTGTCGGATACCCCCATTTTGGCGATGGAGGACGTGGAAACCTCATATTATCTGCGATTGCGGGTGATGGATAAACCAGGGGCCTTGGCTGATATCACCCGCGTACTCGCCGATCTCGGCATTTCCATTGACGCAATGGTGCAGAAGGAGCCCAGCGAGGGGGAGGAGCAGGTAGATATCATCATGCTTACCCATTTGGCGGTGGAGCGAAATATTAATGCCGCGATCGCCAAGATCCAGAAACTGCCCTTGCTGACCGGTAAGGTAACGCGTATCCGGCTTGAAGAACTGAATGGTAAATAATTCCGGCGCTCCCGGGATTCCGGGCGTGAGCAAGGAGGGTTGGCGCGGGAATATTCTTTGTTCTTTTTTTTTGTGGTGAAAAATGCGTTACATTTCGACTCGCGGCGGCATGCCGCCCAAAAAGTTTTCCAAGATTCTCCTCGCCGGCCTGGCTCCCGACGGGGGGTTGGCAATGCCCGAAGAATATCCGGAAATCAGTCCGGCGGTATTGGAAGAATGGCGGAGCCTGAGTTATCAGGACCTTGCATTTGAGATCCTTTCCCGTTTTGCGGATGATATTCCGGCCTCTGATCTGCGCGGCATCATTGACCGTACCTATACTTCCGAGTTGTATCGCACTGACGAGATTACCCCGCTTAAAACCCTGGAACCGGGGCTGCATATTCTGGGACTGTCGAATGGCCCGACGCTGGCTTTCAAGGATATCGCCATGCAATTGCTGGGTAATCTGTTCGAGTATGCACTGACCAAGACAGGCGAGGATCTCAATATTCTTGGCGCCACTTCCGGCGATACGGGGCCGAGCGCGGAATACGCCATGCGCGGCAAGCGCGGCATTCGCGTGTTCATGCTGTCGCCGCAAGGCAAGATGAGTCATTTTCAGACTGCGCAAATGTTTTCCTTGCAGGATCCGAATATTTTCAATATCGCCATTCGTGGTGTATTCGACGATTGCCAGGATATTGTCAAGGCGGTCAGCAATGATCATGCGTTCAAGCAAAAATACCATATCGGCACCGTCAACTCGATAAACTGGGCACGGATCTCGGCGCAGATCGTGTATTACTTCAAGGGTTATTTCGCCGCCACCCGTTCAAACACGGAGCAGGTATCGTTTGCGGTACCGTCCGGTAATTTTGGCAATATTTGTGCAGGCCATGTGGCGCGCATGATGGGGCTGCCCATCAGAAAGCTGATTCTTGCCACCAATGAAAACGAGGTGCTGGATGAGTTTTTCCAGACCGGTTGCTACCGCCCGCGCGCCACGGCGGAAACGGTCCATACGAGCAGCCCCTCAATGGATATTTCCAAGGCCTCCAACTTCGAGCGCTTCATTTTTGACCTGACCGGGCGGGATACAGCCAAGGTAAAAGAGTTGTGGCGGGCGGTGGACAAGGGGGGCGCCTTCGACCTTGCCGGTACGCCCTTGTGGGAAAAGGTAAAGGATTTCGGCTTTGTATCAGGAACCAGCAATCATGCGGCGCGCATCGCCATGATACGCAAAATCCGGGAGCAATACGGCGTACTGGTTGATCCGCACACGGCGGACGGCTTGAAGGTGGGATTGGAACATCGCGAAGAGGGTGTGCCGCTGATTTGTTTGGAAACCGCGCTACCGGTTAAATTTTCCGAGAGCATCGTCGAGGCTATTGGGCAAGAGCCGGCTCGGCCATCCGGATATGAGAACCTGGAAAACCTGCCGCAGCGGTACGTGGTGATGAATGCCGATGCGGATGCGGTCAAGGCATTTATTGTCGAGCAGACCTCGGGAATCTCTGGGTAAATCCAGTATCGACACCAATCAAAACCCGAATCCGGCAGTCGGACGGGGCGGAGGTACAAGAGTAAGGTGTTGCGAGCAACGCTGCCATGCGCCGTAACAACCGTGCAATTTGCCCTGTAGCAGGCTCAATCGAAAGGTAAGAGTCAAACAGCATAAAACATTTGTCATTAGTCCTAGGGCTAACCTGATACATGAGCGGTCAACCGCCGGATTCAGGTTTAATACTTCTGCTCATCCAATCCGTTAATATTATTGGCTAATACGCCGATAAGATTCAGTGGCGATACCGCTGCTCTGATGAGCTCCTTGCGCGTGGTGAGCCGTGTTAAAGGGGTAAGCCGGATCGCGGAAACCTCTGGCCTAACCCGAAAGGACGTGCAGAAAGCCCTTTCGGAGAACGGCAACCCGCAATTTGGTAGCGTGAACGCCATTATGCACGCGATGGGCTATCGCTTAATCTCGCAAAAACTGTCTTCAATACCGGAGTCCATGCCTTAAGTCAATCAGTCAATCTTAAGGCCGGTAGGCCCTCTGGGCTCGGCGTTTCCGAGAAACCTGGTCTACGAACCGGGCTGAATTTCGGAGATCAGATTCGACTCAAAGCCAAGTTGGACGGGGTTTTACGCAAAATCCTATGGAACTTTAGTGCTGTTTGTTTAAATGCACCCTTTAGCATAGATACGTATTAATGTTGAACCTGACACCTTTGTGCTTTGACACCTTTCATTTCTTGGGACATAAAAGTCTCATTAATTCTTCCCCCATACTATGCGGGACTATGTCTATGTATTCAATATCTTTTTCTGTGTAAGAATATGAAAAAAAAGGAGATCTATTTGTACTATATGCATACATGGCCGTCCTGGCAAACTTATGTTCATTACAATTTATATTTCCCCTGGTTACGGTGTAGCGGTAGTCCTTGAAAGAAGGGTCCATTGCAATTGATTTTTTTAAAAGATCATCTGTTATCACAAATTTTTCCCATACGGAAATAACACCTTTTCCCAAGTCCTTTATTCTATCTTTATCGTAATAAGCAGGTCCGGTGGTGCCAAGTGCAAACTGTACCCATTCCGCACTTGAGCTTGCGGAAAAGATTGCTATTAACATTGCTGCCAAATACCTCATTTTGGCATCTCTATCGTGTCATTGGTAATCCTGTCAGGCACCCACCTGAATGGCGTTTCCATCTTCTCTCCTTTTGTCGGTCATGTGGTCGTCGGTCATGGCCTATTGTATGACGTTTCCCCGGAAAAAGAGGAAAACCCCGAGGACTGGCCCACCGGGGTTTTATCTCTTACCAGCCGCGTAGCCAGGTGGGCTATTACTAGCCGTCATGGTTTTCAGGCATTCATGGCTATTCCCGGTTCGCGAAGACACTGATATGAAAATTTCATGAATAAAACTGGTGCTGCATCTCCGCTGGCAGAGATTCTTTCACCCCATCCTCCAATGATGCCGGGGTCAGTGGGAAAAACTAATTGTGGGACATCTCAAGAAGCGAAAGAGCATAAATCAGCCAGACATTTTTGAAGCCGATTTCCTTTAAGTCCGACAGGCTGCCAGCGAGGCATATCAAAGCGCTGTCTTTGATACTCACAATTTTTTGGAACGGTGCCTTTGCAAGATGCAGTTATGGAACCCCGGGCTGTGTCAAATTGTTTTTGTTGTTACTGGCGCTAAGATCCACATATGGAACCAGGGGCCGTGTCAAATTATTGTTTTTGCTGCTACTGGCGCCAGGATCCACCAAAGGAATCCATGGAACCAGGGGTTTCATCAAATTATTGTTTTTGATGTTTCTATCGACGGGATCCGCATTGACGTCAATTCCGCCGACCGGCGTTGGCTTGTCAAGACCAGAATATTGCAATATGCCAAAGGGTTGAATTTGATCGTCAGCGGGCAATTGATCGCGGTTCCAGCCTCCTCCAAGCGCGCGAATAAGTGCCACCGATGCTTTCAGCAGGTTAGTCTTGATCTGTACAGAATCGATGCTTGCCGTCAGTGTGCCGAGCTGGGCATAAATGAGTTCGAGGCTGGTGGCCAAACCGCCCTTATAGAGATCCATGGTAAGATCCTGTGTGGTACGTGCGGCTCCGACAGCAGCGTCCTGCCGTTTGGCAGCAACATCCATCCAGTAAGTCTGGGTCAGGTTATTTTCAACTTCACGAAAGGCATTCAACACTGTCGAACGATATGTATTTTCTGTCTCGCGATAGACTGACCAAGTTTGCTGCAATTGAGCCCGGCGATATCCGCCCTGGAAAATCGGAATAGAAAAAGACGAGCCATAGGCCCAGAAACTGTTAGCCAGGCTGAGCAGATTGAGTCCGGAATCCTCAAGTCCTCCTCCGAGCCGGAAGGCCACATCCGGAAAGAAAGCGGCACGTGCAATTCCAATGGTGCGGTTGGCCTGTGCCATCCGGCGCTCCATTGCGGCAATATCGGGCCTGCGCTCAAGTAAAGTAGATGGAATTGTCTGTGGAAGGCTAAAATGCGCGGTAAGGAGTTCATCTACCGGCTCGATCTTAAAGCTGGCCGGAGCGAGATTAAGGAGAATTGCAATGGACTGCTCCGCCACCTTGCGATCACCATGCATCAGAGCCAATTTTGACTCGGTAGCGAACAGCAGCGACTGGGCCCGTGCTACGTCGAGATTAGAGGCGATTGCGCCTTCAAACTGAGTCACCACAACATCCAGTGAGTAGTTATAAAGACCAATCGACTGTCTGTAAATCGCAATTTGCGCATCCAATCCACGCAGTGCAAAATAATTCGATGCAATTTCCGCCTGAAGAATAAGGCGTGCGAGTCCATAATCGGCCGCACGTTCTTCAGCACGATAAATTTTGGCCTGTGCCGCATTCCGAAGTTTCGACCAGAAATCCGGTTCCCAGGTTGCAATTCCATCCATCATGACTTGAGTATCGCTGTCAGGTTCTCCAGGAGCACGAAAGAGGGTATGATCGGATTGCCTGTTATTATTACCGCCGAACCCAAAGCCGAGTTGCGGAAAATATCGAGACCGTGCCTTCATCATTGCGTTGCGCGCTTGGACGAACCGTTCAGCTGTTGCCTGCAAGTCTGGATTGGCTGCAATCCCCTGCTCTATAAGACCGTTTAGAATTGGATCGTCATATAGTTTCCACCAGTCGGGCCGGAGCGCATCATCCGACGGTTTAGCCTTAACGAAAGAACTCGTTCCCTCCCAGGAATCCGGAACAACAAATTCAGGCGCTTTATACTCGGGTGACAGATCGAATGCGGGAAAGGGAATGCTGGCGCAAGCCGCTAGGCTGGCCAGAAGTAAAAAACTGCCAAACCTTGTCCCGAGACGACAGAAATGTGAAATATGGGTTCCTTTTTTATGCCGCAAGTCAATCATCGTCGGTGTCATAGTGCATGTGATCCGTTTAACGCTTGTTTTACCCTCGGATCCGGCATTTCCGAATGGGAGGCTGGTTTCGATGACTCCGGCGCCGGCTCTTTTGGCTTGTTGATCATATCGTATCCCGGTGCAGGCGCAACAATGGACACCTTGTCACCTTCAAGTATGGCAGCGCTGGGATTGTTTATAATCCGGTCCTCTGTTGAGATGCCCTCGCTTAATTCGACAGTAGCGTCGAGGATTCTTTGTATTTTGATCGGCTTGAAGTGAACAGTGTTGTCGTCATGCACCACGGCCACTCGCGTCCCCATCTCATCAAATACCAGTGCGCTGGATGGAATGGAGAGGTGTCTATTTTCAACATCCACGGTCAGATTGACTGATGCATAGGAACCCGGCCACAGATCCTTCTCTTCGTTTTCAATCACGAATTGGGTGACCACCGTACGTGTACTCACATCGAAGCCGCGAGCAGTAGTCAAAAACTCGGCTTCAAATTTTCGACCGGGAAATTGGGGCACGGTGAGATTGGCTTTCAGGCCGTCATGCATCAGGGCGCCGAACCGCTCGGGCACACTGACAAACAAACGCAACCGGGTGATGTCCGCGACAGTAAAAAGATTACGGACCTCCCCTTGCGGTGTACTGATCGTGCCTTCCTTATTGATGAAGTCTCCCACATTGATGGCGCGGTTGATGACTACGCCGTCATACGGCGCAATAATTGTTTTAAACCCGATCAATGCTTCAAAGTTGCGGACATTCTGCATGGCGGCATTGACCCTTGCCTGTTGGGCTTTTGCTTCGGCCACCTTTACCGAAATCGCCTGCTCGGATACCGCCTGGTTTTTGCGCAAGGCTATCCACCGGTCCGCAGTAAGTATGGCGAGGTCATTAAGGGCCACTTCCGTCGCCAGATCCGCCTTGGCTTGCCGGTATTGGGCATCGAGCGCCGGCGCGTTGATTTCGGCAAGGACATCTCCTCTCTTGACTCTCGCCCCCCAATCCGAATGCCACATCTTTACATACCCGGATACCTGGGCATAGATCGGCGCCTGGAACCATGCCTGGATCGTACCCGGAAGCTGGATGGTTTCTTGAGCAGGCAGGTGCTCGGCCTTGACGATGGCCACAGTCCGAACATCATTCTCCATCGCCTTTTCTGTTAAAGAATCCATATGATTACGGGATTCCATGACTCGGTAACCCAGATAGACAACACCAAGAACTACCGCAAGAATCACAATACCTTTTTGACTTGATTTTTTCATATCAGGAGTTTCCGAGTTGAGGAACAATCTCTTTGTCGCCAGGAACGCTTTCCTTGTCTTTAGGAGCGCTTCGTGCGTAATACATGATGGCATACACAGCCGGGACAAAGAACAGGGTATATACCGTTGCAAACATCAAGCCGCCAATGACTGCACGGCCGAGCGGCGCATTGGTGGATCCTCCCAACGCCATCGGAAGCATGCCCATGATCATGGCCGCCGCAGTCATCAGAACAGGTCGAATGCGGGCTTTGCCGGACTCGATGGCGGCCAGCAGCGGGTCGCCGTGCGCTTCGATACGCTCCAGCGCATAGGCCACGACCAGTATGGAATTTGCCGTAGCCGTCCCCATGGCCATGATGGCGCCTGTCAGGGCCGGAACAGAAATATTCGTCTGGGTCAGGAACAGGGCCCAGGCAATGCCTGCCAAAGCGCCGGGAAGGGCTGTAATGATAATGAAGGGAACCAGCCATGATTGAAAATTGACGACAAGCAAGAGATAGATCAGCACGACAGCCGCTACGAGACCGATAAGCAGTTCGCCATAAGTAGTAACCATATTCGCGGCCTGGCCGGCGATTTGGACGTCGGAGCCGCGGGGTACTTCTCCGTCCATCTCCGCGACGATTTTCTTGACGTCATCCAGCACGTCGCCCAGCCCCCGCCCTTCGGCGGATACATACACTTCAACCAACGGCATGATGCCCCTGTGGGTGACCAGGCCGGGCGTGCCTACCGGCGTTTTCTGCGTCAGGTTGCCCAGGAGCTGATAATCCTGATCCAGGCCGGCTTCGCCCTCTCGCTTGACAGGAATCCTGTTCAATTCATTGGTGCTTGAGACAAAAGGTTGAGGCTGATAGATGTTGATCTGGTATGACATGCCTGTCTTCAGGTCCAGCCAGTATTTCTGGTCGATCTGCTGGGTTCCGTTGGTCGTTATCAGCATATTCAGGGCAATATCGGATTCGCTCCTGTCGACACCGAGTCCATATGTCCTTTGGCCTTCAACAAACAAGGTGGGCGTGCGCATGGTTTGCTGGATCACCACGTCGGAGGAGCCGGCGATTTTACGCAGCTTGCCTTGCAATTTGCGCGCATATTCGTAGTTTGCGTAGATATCCATCCCGTTAACCTGAACAGTAATCGGAGAGGGGGCACCGAAATTCAGGATTTTCGCTATCAGATCGGCTGGCTGAAAGGTGAATTCGCTCCCCGGATAGCGCTCCTTCAGACCTTTATGGATAATTTTCCGGATATCCCACACGGCTGATTTGTCGTCGAACAGGGTGATCGTCAGGTCGCAGTCCTGCGTGCCGATCGTGGGCGTCGGAATAAAGGCCAGGTTATGCGGCCCGACGGGTAAGCCGCAATTGCTGATGACGCCTTCAACCTGCCCGGGAAGCATGCGCGAGATATCCTCCGAAACCAGCGTTGTAATGCGGTTTACGGCTTCTATCCGTGTGCCGAGAGGCGCCCGCATATGCATCTGGATGGTCCCCGACCTGACCTCGGGGAAAAAATCGCGGCCGTTGAAGTAGAACAGGACAAGGGAGAGGAGCGCGAAAGCCAGCATGATCGTTACGAACCGGCGGCGATTTGCAATTGTTTGTTCGAGCAGCCCGCCATACCAAGCGCAGAATTGAACAAAGCGAGCCTCGAATGCCTCCTGAAAACGGGAGAAAATCCCCATATGATATTTTAACTTCTCCTTGAAACCGGCAGCCTTCCCCGCCGGCTTTTCCTCGCCATGGCCGCCTTCCTTTCCGTGCCCTTCTGCGTGAGGATGCTTGATAAGATATTTCGCCATGGTCGGCACGAGCGTACGCGACAGGATAAAGGACGCCAGCATGGCGAATATCACCGCCAGCGCCATCGGCTTGAACAGATAGCCCGATACGCCGGAAAGCGTGAACAGCGGCAGCCAGACAATGCATATGCATAATGTGGCGAGCAGCGTCGGAATAACGATCTGGTTTGCCGCGTCGATGATTGCCTCATCGAGTTCCTTGCCCATTTCCAGATGGGTATCGATGTTTTCGATCATCACTGTCGCATCGTCGACAAGAATCCCTACCGCCAGCGCCAACCCGCCCAGCGTCATGACATTCATCGACTCTCCCAGCACCTGCAGGAAGATGAGGGAGGTTAAAATACACAACGGAATGGAAGTCGTAACGACTACCATGGGACGCCACGAGCCGAGCATGAGCATGACGATCAAACCGACAAGGATGCCGGCGATCGCCATCTCATGCGTCACCTCGTTGATGGATTCCCGTACGAAGACCGATGCATCAGTGATGATTCTAACGTCTACATGGGACGGTACGATCTCCTTGATGCGCGGAAGGACCGCCCTGATCCCGTCGACCACGTCCAGGGTCGACGCCTCGCCGCTTTTCATGACCACAATAATGACGGCCTGTTTACCATCCACAATGACGGAGTTTGTTTGCGGCGGCCCTGCCAGCTGGACATCGGCGACGTCGCGCAGGAAAACGAACGAATTTCCTTCCCTCTTAATCGGAATATCGTTGAATTCCGGAATCTCCGGCGGCATCGCGTTTGTCTGGACCATCCAGTCGGTCTGCTTTATCTTCATATCGCCCGCGGGCAGCACGATATTCTGGCGATCGAAAGCCGCATGGACATCGGTTGGCGATATATTGCGGGCCAGCATCTTGTCTTGATCGAGGGATACCAGAAGCTGCTTGGGTTTTCCACCGTAAGGATGCGGAACAATCGCCCCGGGGATCACGACAATTAGGGGCCTTAGCTGGTTATAAGAAAGATTGTAAAGGTCTGCCGGCGTCATCTCGTCCGAGGTAACCTGCAGGCTGGCAACCGCTACCTGAGAGGCTTCCAGCCGCATGATCATGGGCGGTGAAATATCCGGCGGCAGCGCCTTGACAATCGTCTGGGCGATGGCTGTGACTTCCGCTTCTGCGCCAGGGAGGTTGGTGTGGGGCTGTAGAAAAATATTCGTGATACTGATGCCGTAGTAACACTGGCTGACGATGTCCGAGATACCTTCCACCGTCGAGGTCAAGAAGCGTTCGAAGAAAAAAGTGATCCGACCCGACACATCCGTCGGCAACATACCGGCGTAAGCCCAGACTACGGAGATCACGGGAATCTTGATGGTGGGAAAGACGTCTGTTGGCGAGTGCCGTATCGCCCTGATTCCGAATATGACGATCAGGATTGACAGGACCACGAAGGTGTAAGGTCTGCGTAACGCAATCAGTACGATCTGGTTCATACGATGTTTTCCCTTGAGCCTTCGTTAAAAAATTCGTTTACTTACAATATTGCACGTAAGGATGAGGCAATCCCGGGCAATCCCTTTGCAAACCTTTATAAAACAATACAGTTGCCTAAGCCGCATAAAGAAAGGAACTGTCACTGGCAATTATTACAACTCAAGTTTAGACGTGCCGCCTCCAGCCTTGCGCCTCCAAACGGTCTGAATAGGGTTATTGCCGATCCCTTGCCAAACCCAGGAGTTGATCGCCGGGCAGAATATCGCAGGAGAATGAGGGGGGTGGGAGTCGGACCGGCCCCGCTGTTCCAGAGAATCTTGTCCCCTAGCCGGCATCGTACGGGTCCGGTTTGCGCCAGGTGCCATCATCCGGCTCGCCTTCGTTATGTATTGCCCGATCGCTGCGTCGGCGTATATCCCGGCAGATTGTGATGGCCAAATTGGTTGCCCGATATCGATAAGATGGACGTTACAGTATCGGCCCCCGGTATCGAACCGTAGCTGATTAGGAAGTGTTTTGGCAATTAATAGGAAGATGGCGCCGAAGGCTGCAGTAGCCGGATTGTTTCCCGACGCGATGGCAATCGCGGCAGCGACCGAGGATATTTTTGCGATATTTTTGCGTCTCCCAGTTCCGCCGACTTGAAGGGTGGAAAAGCTCTGGAAGCTCTGAAGCTTGTTGGTATGCTCCAAGGCATAGTCAAATCCAATCTCGGCGGCCTCGTCGTCTGTCTTTCCGACAGCCCGGGGGAAAACAACTTGGCACATTGTCAGGATTTGGTTTACGTTCAGGCCGCAAGCTCCAAAGATCGTCGCCGATGCGGCCGCGGCTCCGCAGGCGATTTGCTGGGGGCGAGTGCCTGCTGCGGCCCATTGCGCCGCATTTGCCACCGCGTTCGAGATGGCCTGGCTTACGACTCGCATGTTGTCCGCATTCAGGAGTCCTATGACTCCCCCTGAGTGGTCCTTGTCGTAGTGGCTGACGAGAATATGATCGAGGGGGTAACCGTAACCTCTGAGGATGGGATCGATAAAGTTGTGGACTGTCTCAGCATACCCAAGCAGCCCGCCATCGATCAATATCGTCCGGTGTCGCCCGGCTGCCACATCTGCCGCAACAACGAACGCACTTTCTCCCTGCCTGACGTCAATCGTATGGATGGTGAGTTGCAGAGCCATGAGCTTCCAAGTTCTCCCTTCCAAGATAAACAAGTAATTCTCACACCCGAGAGCGTTTTGCTGCTTGCTATCGACTGATCAGCGTAGGTTTAAATTACCACGCCTCTTGTCAGAGGAATATGATGTATTGGTGGTAGTTTTGTGAATCCTGTCAAGGAGATATGATGGATTGGTGGTCATTTTGTGAATCCTGCAGCCTGAATCATTCAAGAAGCGTTGGCGGCTGCAGAGCCTCGTATGAGAGGGGAAGTGCTGACCGAAGCGCAGGTTTCTGCTCTGGAGAAGAAGCAGGACGGCCTGTCTTTCACCACTGGAAACACTCATGCTTTTATCACCGATCCCAAGGGATGAGTATGAGAGACCGTGGTACTTTAGGCGGTGTGTACAGCGTAGCTGGAGATATCACGATACGGGGCAGGTCGTGGGTTTGTCTGGCACAGGCCGTAGAGGGCATTCATCATCCGGTCGTTCGTCGCCTGGTCGAACTTGCGAAACAGGCGCATCACCGCCTTGAAGTTGGGAAATCTCGGTTCATACGCGTTGTTTTTTAGCGGCGCCAAGGAAATCATCCAATATGGGGCCTGAGTCAAGGAGTTCGCTGGCGCCGGCGTGAAACTCGGGGTGCCACTGAAATGCCACGACATAGGATTCCCCTCGCATGCGTATGGCCTCGATAATACCATCGCTCTCCGATACCGCCTCGACCAGTGAATCCCGCCCCAGCCGCTTGATTGCCTGATGATGAATGCTGTTGACAAGGTGTGTATCCGTATCCTTGTACAGTCCGGCCAGCCTGGAATTCTCCTCGATATGGATGGCATGCCGGTGCTGGTCGTACAGCACGGGATCCACATGGGAAATGGCATTGGGGTGTTCAGTGACGATATCCTGGTAAAGACTTCCGCCCAATGCAACATTGATAAGCTGCAGGCCGCGGCATATGCCCAATATGGGTTTGCGCTGTACGACACACTCCCAGAATAATTCTATTTCGTAAAGATCCCGCACCCGGTCGCCTGACCACTCCGGCCGCGTGGGGATTTCGCCATAAGAAATGGGACTGACATCCGCGCCGCCTTGCATCACCAGGCCATCTATTTCCTTGACATAGTCGCTGACACGCACACTGGAACGTTCCACGCCCCCCGACTCAATGGCCGGGAGCATGAAAACCAGCGCACCGCGGCGCATGATCCAGTGGGCAACGGTTTGCTCAAGATACTGCAGGGTCTTATTGCGAAAGCCCAATTCCGCGGGCGGATGATGCAGGATACGCGGCGACAGGCCGATACGTAGCGGGCGTGTCATGTGAGGGGGCTACGGATCCTCAGTTACTCATCCACAAATCGGCCTGCAGCTGCATGACATCGCCGAGGTTGTGTTCACGCGCATAAGTCTGGCGCAACCAGCTTGTGCCGTTGCCCGTAATAAGTATTTCGCGAATACGTTCCATGGCTTCCACCGATCGTAATTCCACGGCGTGGCCGGTAATGCGCGTCAGCATATCGGCTATATCATCGCGAATGCTGCGTTGTTCATGGGTGCGCGGATCGATGAAAATCCCTTCAAGTCCAAAACGGCAGGCCTGGAAACGATTGAACGTATAAACCAGATAATCGTCTTCTTCCGGGGCAACGCGCTGTTCCACCATGATGTAACGCGCCATCGCCTGGATATAGCAGGCAATGGCGGCGGCGATTTCAACAGTGAGCGGCGTATCGCATACCCTTACTTCGATGGTGCCGAACTCTGGTTTCGGACGAATATCCCAATAAAAATCCTTCATCGATTCGACTACGCCGGTCGTGGTCATTTTTTCGAAGAATTGTTCGAAATCATCCCAGCGCAGTACGAAGGGTGCACGGCCGCTCAATGGGAAAGAAAATACTGAATTAAGACGCGCCGAGGCAAATCCTGTGTCATGGCCTTGCACGAATGGAGAGCTGGCCGATAGCGCGATGAAGTGGGGTATATAGCGCGAGAGCATGTGCATGAGATGGAGCGCCTCATCCGGGCCGGTGCACCCGATATGGACATGCTGGCCGAATATGGTGAATTGCTTGGCCAGATAACCGTACAGTTCGGACAGATGGTGAAAGCGAGGCGCATCAAAAATCTTCTGTTCGCTCCAGTGCTGGAAGGGGTGGGTGCCTCCGCCGGCAACCGCTACATTGAGAAAACGTCCCGCATCCGATACCACGTTACGCAATGAACGCAACTCTTCGACCAACGCGCTATATTCCTGCTGCACTGAAGTATTGATTTCAATCATGCTGCGGGTCATTTCCGGTTTGATGTCTCCGGGATGCGGATATCTTTCAATCCGGCGCAGCATGTCGGGGGCCGAGGAAACCAGGTTGTAGTCATTGCAACTGAGCAACTGCAGTTCCAGTTCCACGCCGATGCTTAGGGGCCGGGACGGGGCAAAGGACATCAGGTTCATGTTTTCTTCTCCGGTGTTTCCCCGGCTGACCTGAGCGCTTTTTGCACCAGGATAGGCCCCGAGAGCTCCAGTATGACAATGCAGCTCATCAGCACCAGTCCCATTCCTGAGCCAAAAGCGGGAAACATGGCGCTTGTATCCAGCGTCAGCAAAAGCGCAACACTCGACATTGGCGCAAGGGCAATACCCAAAGCCATGGTTTGACGCAGGCCGATGCCGCTGTAATGTCCCAGTATGAGCACAGATAACAATTTTGCGGCTGAGCGCACGATAATGAGCAACAAGACCAGCAGCAGGCTCGTGTGCAGGCCCGCAAGGTCAGCCGCCAGGCCATTGGCAATAAACATCAGTACCACCAGGACGGCGCCGGCGGAACCAAAATGAGGTGGAAAAGTGCGTGGACGCTGGCGCTGGTAGCGTGTGATCAGACCGGCTGCGAGCAATACGAGGACTGGGCTGAGCTTGAGTGTCGACGCCATGATGGTCGCGAATGCGATCATGCCAAACAAGATAAAGGAAAAGGTTTCCTCATGTTGTCCTACATAATGATGGATTCGTTCGAACGTAATACCGAACAGCCACGCCAGCAGGGCCGATCCACTGATAAGGTAGAGCGGAGGCAGTACGGAGTGGACAAAGCCTGTGCCGGTTTCCCCATGCATGAAAGCGACGGCCAGCTTGTGAAAAATAACGGCATAGATACAATTGAGCGCGGTCATGAGCAGAAGGCGGTCAGTTACCTGACCTTGAGCGCGTGATTCAGTCACGGTGCGCACCACGATGGCGGGCGATGTGGCAATCGCGATGGTGGCGACAACCGCGGAAGTGATGCCGGGAACGTCGAACCATGACAACAGTATGAATACAGCAAAAAAAGTTGCAGTCGCTTCCAGCAGACTGGTAGCGGCGATCCAGGGATTTGCTTTAAGCCAGCGCAGATTTACCTTGCTTCCCAGTTCGAACAGCAGGATGCCGAGTGCCAGATCAACCACCAGCCGCCATTCGACATCCGGCAGCTGCGGGATCAGGCCCAGTCCGCCGGGACCCAGCAACAGTCCAATACCGATATAGCCGACAATGCGTGGCAATTTCGCGTAGCGCACCAGTGCTTCGCCCACCAGCACGGCCACCACCAGCGAGAGTGCGAGCCAGAGTGCGGGGCTGACCGATAACGGCCAGAGGGGAAGATAGCTGGACCAGGTCATGGGGGAGCAGGGAAGAACAGCGGGAAGGCGGCTGTTCCAATAGCGTCGAACGTTGTTTTCAGATGCATCCGGCCTCCTTCGGGATAATGCGGATGTTCAGTCTGTACCCCGGAAACCTTAGGGAGGCTGATGGGTGAAGTACCGACTTGATATCGGAAGAGATGCCCGGATTATAAACCATGAATGGGCAGAGGGATAACCCCGGGAGTGATTTGGGGTAAGAAGCAGGGTGCCAATAAGCCCAGTGCTTACTGTCGCGCTGCAAAATCAGTGGAAAATCGCATCGATAAATCCACCGCGTGGATATCCTTGGTGAGGCTGCCGACCGAAATTCGATCCACGCCGGTTTCCGCTACGTTGCGAACGTTTTCCAGCGTGATTCCGCCCGATGCTTCCAGTACTGCTCCCTTTTGGGTTAACTGTGCCCTCAGTGCAACCGCCCTGCGCAATCCATCGAGATCAAAATTATCCAGAAGAATCATTTTGGCCCCTGCATTCAGGGCGTTGCGCAAGTCATCCAGTGTTTCCACTTCAATCTGGATGAACAGCCCCGGGGGAGCAATTTTTTCCGCTGCGCGCAGGGCGCGCTCGATGCTGCCCGCCGCGATAATATGATTCTCCTTGATGAGTATGCCATCATATAAACCCAGGCGATGGTTCGTGCCGCCACCGCACCTGACAGCGTATTTCTGTGCCAGCCGTAATCCGGGCAGGGTCTTGCGAGTATCCACGATCACTGCCCCGGTTCCGGACACCGCATTGACATAACGCCTGGTTTGCGTGGCAACCGCCGACAGTAATTGCAGAAAATTCAGCGCGGCACGCTCTGCCATAAGCAGTGTGCGAGCATCCCCTGTTATCCGGCATAGTTCCTGTCCGGCATGAATTGCCACACCGTCCTGCGCCGACCAGCACAATCCGGTTTCCGGCGCCAGATGCCAAAAACATGCTTCAAACCATTTTGTCCCGCACAATACCGCATTTTCGCGGCTGATAACGCTGGCAGCGGCGCTCCTTCCGGCAGGAATCAGAAGCGCCGTGAGGTCGCCCGTGCCGATATCTTCGCTGAGCGCCTGGTTGACGTTATTTTTGATCTCCGTTTCCAAATCCATGAAATTATCCCGAGACCTTCTTATTTTGTTTGCGAGAATGGAGTATTTTAGCCGAATGCGAGGTGGAGGGCGTCATGTCTGAGGTACTAAAGGTGGTTTCCTACGGTTTTGGCACGATCCTTGGCGTGATTCTGATCGGGACCATCCTGTTCTGGTTTATCCGCGATGTCACCCAGAAGAAGCATTCGATCCTGCGCAATTATCCCGTCATTGGACATCTGCGATTTCTTTTCGAGAAGCAGGGGGAATATTTCCGTCAATATTTCTTTTCCGGCGACAGGGATGAAATGCCTTTTAATCGCGCTACCCGGACATGGGTATACAAGAATGCAAAGAATGAGGGAGGGATCGTCGGTTTCGGTTCCACCAACGATCTGCGTGAGCCCGGCTCGATCATTTTCGTCAATGTCGCTTTCCCGGTACTGGAGAGCGACCGGCTGCCGACCCCGTTGCTCACAATCGGGGACGGCTATTGCGAGCACCCTTTCCATGCCAGATCCATAATCAATATCAGCGGCATGAGCTATGGGGCGATCTCTGCACCCGCGGTGCGCGCGCTGTCGCTCGGTGCGGCAGAGGCGGGATGCTGGCTGAACACCGGGGAAGGAGGGCTCGCGCCTTATCATCAGGAGGGGGGGTGCGACATCGTCATGCAAATCGGTACCGCCAAGTATGGTATTCGTGATCACGGCGGCAATTTTTCACCTTCACGGGCGAAGGAACTCGCCAGAGTGGTCAGCGCGTTTGAAATAAAGCTCTCCCAGGGCGCGAAACCCGGCAAGGGCGGGATGCTTCCGGCCGTCAAGGTGACCGATGAAATCGCTGCTATCCGGGGCATTCCCGCTCACCGTGATTCCATCAGCCCCAATCGTCATATCGATATCAGCAATGTGGACGAGCTGCTCGATAAGGTCGCTTACATCCGCGAGCTCACCGGGCGCCCGGTGGGCGTAAAGGCAGCCATTGGCGGTTGGCACTTTATCAATGAATTATGCGATGCCGTGAACCGCCGCGGCCTTGAATATGCACCGGATTTTCTTTCCATTGATGGCGGCGAAGGCGGCAGCGGCGCTGCGCCCCAGACCCTGTTTGATCACATGAGCCTGCCCATTGCCGAAGCATTGCCGCGAGTGGTGGATGCGTTGCTGCAATCAGGCTTGAAAAACCGCGTACGCGTGATCGCGGCGGGCAAGCTGGTGACCTCGGCGCGGGCGGCATGGGCGCTGTGCGCCGGGGCGGATTTCATCAATAACGCCCGTGGTTTCATGTTCTCACTGGGCTGCATCCAGGCCATGCGCTGCCATACCAATACCTGCCCTACCGGCGTTACGACCCATAACAGGCGTTTGCAGCGCGGCCTGGTGGTGGAAGAGAAATACCTGCGCGTCGCCAATTACGCCAGAAACATGAATAGGGAAATCGATATGATCGCCTATTCCTGCGGTTTGCATCATGCCCGCCAACTGAAGCGTGAGCATGTACGTATCGTGGAAACCGCAGGTAAAAGTGTGGCGCTCAACACCCTGTATCCTTATCCCGACGTGCCGCAACGTTAAACCTCCATTCAGCAGCTGCCGCCTTACCTTTCGGGTGAGCCTTCTGCTGGTCGGATTGCGTGGTTTACATGGCGCATGGCGGCGTTGTCGCGGCACCTTGGCTTCTCACCCCTTGCGCCTTCCCCTGCGCCCCGAAACCATGCTTCGCCTCGTCCAGCGGCCCGAATTGGTTGCATCCGGCAAAGGAGCAGGGATTACCGCGCTGTGCTATCTTGAAATTGCGGTCCTTCCCCACATATAAGAGTCATCCATAATCCACCAAGGAAATCTCATGCGTTTCGACAAGTTAACCACCAAATTCCAGCAGGCGCTCGCCGATGCACAGAGTATCGCGGTGGGCCAGGATAATTCCTATATTGAACCTCAGCATTTGCTGCTTGCGCTCTTGCAGCAGGAGGACGGCGCCACGACTTCGCTACTGCAACGGGCTGGTACGAACGTTCCGCCTCTGCGCGAGGCATTGAAAAAAGCGATAGAACGCCTGCCCAAGGTGGAGGGTACCGGAGGGGAAATCAGCGCCTCACGCGAGCTTGGCAATCTGCTCAATCTTGCCGACAAGGAAGCGCAGAAACGGGGCGATCAGTTCATCGCATCGGAAATGTTTTTGCTGGCGGCGTGTCAGGACAAAGGCGAAACGGGAAATTTGCTAAAGCAGCATGGCGCCAATCGGGCAGCGCTGGAACAAGCCATCAGCGCGGTGAGAGGAGGTGAGAACGTAGGCAGCGCGGAAGCCGAAGGCAGCCGTGAGGCCTTGAAGAAATATACGCTTGATCTGACCGAGCGCGCACGCGCGGGCAAACTCGACCCAGTCATCGGGCGTGATGACGAAATCCGCCGCACCATCCAGGTATTGCAGCGGCGCACCAAGAACAATCCGGTTCTGATTGGCGAGCCGGGCGTGGGCAAGACTGCCATTGTCGAAGGCCTGGCGCAGCGCATTATCAATGGTGAAGTACCGGAAACCTTGAAGGACAAGCGGGTGCTTTCTCTTGATATGGCTGCATTACTGGCTGGAGCCAAGTACCGAGGCGAATTCGAGGAACGCCTGAAATCTGTTTTGAAGGAGATTGCCCAGGCTGGAGGCAGTGTCATTGTTTTTATTGACGAGCTTCATACCATGGTGGGCGCGGGCAAGGCGGAAGGCGCCATCGATGCGGGAAATATGCTCAAACCCGCGCTGGCCCGCGGCGAGCTGCATTGCGTGGGCGCCACCACACTGGACGAATATCGTAAATATGTCGAAAAGGATGCCGCGCTGGAACGGCGTTTCCAGAAGGTGCTGGTGGATGAGCCGACAGTGGAAGCGACTATTGCTATCTTGCGCGGATTGCAGGAAAGATACGAGCTGCATCACGGTGTCGATATTACTGATCCGGCCATTGTGGCCGCGGCTGAACTGTCCCACCGCTACATCACCGACCGCTTCCTGCCGGATAAAGCCATCGATCTGATCGATGAGGCGGCGGCAAGAATTCGCATGGAAATCGACTCCAAGCCCGAGTCGATGGACAGGCTCGACCGGCGTCTTATCCAGCTCAAGATCGAACGCGAAGCGGTCAGGAAGGAAAAGGATGAAGCCTCGCAGAAGCGCATGAGCTTGCTGGAAGATGAAATAACGAAATTGGAGCGAGAGTACGCCGACCTGGAGGAAATCTGGAAGGCTGAGAAATCCCAGGTGCAGGGCTCTCAGCACATCAAGGAGGAGATGGAGAAGGTCAAGCTGGAGATAGAAGCAGCCACGCGCAAAGGAGATTGGCAAAAAGTTTCGGAACTGCAATATGGTCGTATTCCGCAATTGGAGGCTCAATTGCAGTCGCAACTCAACAGCCAGGAACGTCAGAGCGCGACGTCCGGGCAAAGCGGCTTGGAAAAAAAGCCGAGATTGCTCCGCACCCAGGTAGGGGCGGAAGAAATTGCTGAAGTGGTCTCGCGCGCAACGGGTATTCCCGTTTCCAAGATGATGCAGGGCGAGCGTGAAAAACTTCTGCATATGGAACAAAAACTGCATGAGCGGGTGGTCGGACAGGATGAAGCGGTGCGCCTGGTATCCGATGCCATCCGCCGCTCACGAGCTGGGCTTTCGGATCCCAACCGCCCTTATGGTTCTTTCTTGTTTCTCGGACCAACTGGCGTAGGCAAAACGGAGTTGTGCAAGGCACTGGCGGGTTTTCTGTTTGATTCCGAAGATCATTTGATTCGCATCGACATGTCGGAGTTTATGGAAAAGCACTCGGTTGCCCGGCTGATTGGAGCACCGCCCGGCTATGTGGGTTACGAGGAAGGGGGCTACCTTACCGAAGCGGTACGCAGAAAACCTTATTCGGTGATTCTGCTGGATGAGGTCGAAAAGGCGCATCCTGATGTATTCAATGTCCTGTTGCAGGTGCTCGATGACGGGCGCATGACCGATGGCCAGGGACGTACCGTGGATTTCAAGAATACGGTTGTTGTCATGACTTCCAATCTCGGTTCGCAAATGATCCAGCAAATGGCGGGAGATGATTACCAGGTCATCAAGCTGGCGGTGATGGGTGAAGTAAAAACCTATTTTCGCCCTGAATTCATCAATCGGATCGATGAGGTGGTGGTTTTCCATGCGCTGGATGAAAAGCACATCCAGTCCATCGCGCGAATACAATTGCAATACCTCGAGGTGCGGCTGGCAAAACTCCAGATGACCCTGAGCGTATCGGATGCCGCGCTGGCGGAGCTTGCCCAGGCCGGGTTCGATCCGGTTTTTGGTGCACGCCCCTTGAAGCGCGCGATTCAGGCGCAGATCGAAAACCCGTTGGCAAAAGAGATCCTGGAGGGGCGCTTTGGCGCCAATGACATCATTACTGTGGATTGCAGAAATGGAGCGATGATTTTCTCGAAGGCATGATCCCGAATCGGCTCCTTGGCCGCTCATATTTCATATACCAGTGGGGATCAGGCGGCGCAGCGCTGCCGCAGCCATATCTCCTCATGTGGCACCGGCATCCCGCTGCGGGGGTGGTGCACTTTCCGGATGCGCCCGATAGCGGGGGCGGCATGATATTGCGAATATTCTTGGGAGTTGCGAGATTCAGGTAAAATATCGTTTTTTTGCCGGATCGGATAGATGTCATGCGTAGTACGGTAATGAAAGGTAGCCTGGTCGCCATTGTTACGCCCATGCACGAAGACGGCGGACTGGATCTGGAGCGTTTTCGCACCCTGATTGATTATCATGTGGGAGAGGGAACCGATGGCATCGTGGTGGTTGGGACTACAGGCGAGTCTCCAACAGTCGATTTCGATGAGCATCGACTGCTCATCAGTACCGCGGTGGAGCGTGCTGCCGGGCGCATGCCGGTGATTGCCGGCACGGGTGCGAATTCCACGCGGGAAGCGATCGATCTGTCGGTCTTCGCAAAGGATGCCGGCGCGGACGCGAGCCTGTCCGTCGTTCCTTATTATAATAAACCCACCCAGGAAGGTTTATACCGGCACTTCCGGGCAGTGGCGGAAGCGGTGGATATTCCGCAGATTCTGTACAATGTGCCCGGCAGGACGGTGGCGGATCTGGCCAATGATACGGTGCTGCGGCTCGCCGAGATTCCCAATATCATCGGCATCAAGGATGCCACCGGTGACATGGGGCGTGGCTTTGACCTGTTGTGCAGGGTTCCGCGGGATTTTTTGGTTTATAGCGGAGATGATGCAAGTGCCCTGGCGTTGCTGTTATTGGGGAGTCACGGCGTGATTTCGGTTACCGCCAATGTCGCGCCAAAGCTGATGCATGAGATGTGCATCGCGGCGCTGGCGGGAGATCTTGCCGCGGCCCGTGCCATCAACGCCAGGCTGTTGAGGCTGCATCAGGATTTGTTCATCGAGGCCAATCCGATCCCGGTAAAGTGGGCAGTCGCGCAAATGGGGCTGATAGGCCCCGGTCTGCGTCTGCCGTTGACGCCACTGTCGAATCATTGTCATCAAGCTGTCAGGGAAGCGATGGATCAGGCCGGGACAGCCACACAATAAACAGGCAGGCGAATTTGCGATCTAGAGGAGTTGAGTGCTACACATAAGATGGCGTATAGCGGTTGCATTATGCCTGGCGGCAATGATGGCAGGCTGTCATATGCTGCCGGAGGCAAAAAAAATCAATTACAAATCGGCGGGGAAGCTTCCACCGCTGGAAGTGCCGCCTGATTTAACCGCCCCCGGTACGGATGAACGTTATGTTGTGCCCGATATCAATCCGTCGGGAAGCGCGACTTTTTCCGCTTACAACAAAGAGCGCAACAAGCATCCTGGAGGGGGTGGCGGTGGCACTTCTGTTTTACCCGCCGCTCCGGATGAAGCGGTTGTGCGCATGGAACGTTCCGGGACTCAGCGCTGGCTGGTGGTAAAGGGGGAGCCGGAAGCAATATGGCCGGTTGTAAAGGAGTTTTGGCACGAACTGGGTTTTATCATCAAGATAGAAATGCCGCAAGCAGGCGTGATGGAAACCGACTGGGCGGAGAATCGCGCCAAGATTCCGGATGATCTTATCCGCAACGCGCTTTCCAAAATCCTGGATACATTATATTCGACCGCCGAGCGTGACAAGTTTCGTACCCGTCTGGAACGAGGGGAAGGGGGCACTACCGAAATTTACATCAGTCATCGTGGCATGGATGAAGTGATGGAGGGTAATGTACGGACGGTATGGCAGCCCCGTCCCCCTGATCCAGAGCTGGAAGCCGAGATGCTTGCCCGTTTGATGATGCGCTTTGGCGTTGAGGAAGAGCGTGCCAGAACGGTATTGGCCAATTCCGGCACGGTCCAGGAGCGTGCGCGTATCGACCGTGAAAAGGGCGGGATACTTACCTTGAACGAGCCATTCGACCGTTCGTGGCGCCGCGTCGGATTGGCGCTGGACCGTATCGGCTTTACTGTAGAGGACCGTGATCGTTCCCAGGGTATTTATTTCGTGCGCTATATCAACCCCGATGTGGATAATCGTACCGCTGGCAGTAGTATGCTTTCGAAACTGCTATTCTGGCGCGACGATGCGGCCGACAAGCCTGATCAATACCGCATCCAGCTTAGCGAGGCAGATGCAGGCAGCGAGGTCAAGGTGCTTAACAAGGATGGCGAGCCGGAGAAATCCGCCACCGCGGGGCGGATACTGAACTTGCTCTTCGAGCAGTTGAAGTAACCGATATCAAATTTCATTGTATACCGCAGGCGCTGTAAACGGGAACGGATGCGTCTCTCCCGGAAGAGAATCCTTTTTCTGAAATAATGGAACATGAAAGCCCTTTTTTTTCTTCGTCATTATAACGACATTGATCATATAACCCCGGTGATCCACAAGTGGATGGGTTCGGGGCACACATGCGATATCGTCCTGATAGGCAACTCGCGCTTTCGCAACGACTACCGCATTGAATTTCTGCGCAAGCTCGATGGAGTGCGCATGGCCTATATTGGCGACCTGTTGCCGCCGGTCGAATTTGCCCGCTGGTTTGTGCAAACGCTGATACTGATCCGCAGCTTGCGGCGCCCCTTCATCGGCCCGGTCATGGCGGCCCTGGCCAAGACCTATGATGCCCGACGGCGGGCACCGGTGTGGCACAGCACCGCGCAGCGGCTGCTCGAGCGCAGCTTCGGCAGTCCCCATGAAGGGACCGGTGAAGGCGTGGTGGTATTTGACTGGATAGAAAGGAACTCCTCCATATGCGTGGAATGGGTCGAGATAGTCCTCTCGACGGCGCGCGCCATGGGACTTGGCACCGTATCGCTGCCGCATGGAGACAGCCCGCACGCGAGCCAGCTGATCCGGCGGCGGGAACTGCGCCTGGAGCCCGACACCACATTTGCCAATGCGGGCATATTCGACAAAGTAGTAGTGCCCAACGAACTGTGCTCGGTGCGATTTCGGCCCTTCATGGACAACCGGAAGCTGGCCGTCCTGGGCTCGCCGCGCTACTGCGACGAATGGCTGGCCAAACTGGCCACCCTGATGCCGCCCTCGCCGCTGACGCGTTCGGCGAGCCGGCTCAAAGTCGTCATTTTTCTGAGGAAGAGCAACTTCTCCACCTTCTGGGAAGAAGTGGGCGAAGTAGTGCGCATCGTTGCCGGCTTTCCCGGAGTGGAACTGATCATCAAGCCGCACACGCGCGGGGGCTGGCAGCAATCCCTGACCCGGGACCCCTCTGTGCGGCGCCTGGCGAACGTGAGCGTGGCGGGCAACATCCACTCCATCCACCTCATGAACTGGGCGGACGTCATCATTGACCTGGCCACCTCGGTGGTATTTGAAGCGGTCAAGGCAAAGAAGCCGGTCCTGGCAGGGGACTACCTGCATGCGGGCCGCTCCGCCCTGGCGGAATACCTGCCGGAGACGGAACTGCGCTGCCGGGATGACGTATATCGGCAGATCGAAGGATTTCTTAGCCACGGCTGCGACAATTTTTACATTGAAGCGCATCATCAGCGCTTTGTGAAGGAAATGATCGAGGTGGGGGACCCGGATGTACTATCCCGCTACGTGGCGCTACTGGAAGGGCAAGTGCGGCCACGGGCCAGCCGGGATCAGTCTTGTCCGGAGGAACGCGCCGTGAACCTCGCCTGTGGATGACGCCCATATGGATGGGAGCTCAGGGCCTCGCAGGCAAGGTCTTTCGAAAGGCTGTTAAAGTTTGCCAATGAGATGAATCCCCGGTTATCGCTGTCTATTGCTTTAGCTACCTACAACGGTGAGCGCTACATCGCGGAGCAGCTCGACAGTATCGCCGGACAGACCCATCCGCCGGACGAGCTGGTGGTATCCGATGATGCCTCGGTTGATGCGACACGGGCTATCGTGATGGATTTTGCCCGGCATGCTCCCTTTCCCGTGCGGTTGCTGACAAATAGTGAGCGCCTTGGCTCGACGCGTAATTTCGAAGTTGCCATACGTGCCTGTGATGGCGACATCATTTTTCTATGTGACCAGGACGACGTCTGGTATCCCGGCAAGATTGCGCTCATGGAAAAATGTTTCATGGATGACCCGTCGGCAGGCGTGGTATTTACGGATGCGGATGTAGTCGACCAGAACTTGCATCCATTGGGATTGCGTCTATGGGAAGCAGTGCGATTCCGCCGGCGAGAACAGATGCAGGTCGAGGCTGGCGATGCGTTCTCCGTACTGCTCCAACGTTACGCGGTGACCGGTGCGACGATGGCTTTTTGCTCCCGTTACCGGGATCTCCTGTTGCCCATACCTAATATATGGGTGCATGACGCCTGGATCGCAATGCTGATGGGTGCCACGTCGCATCTGGTAGCGCTGCCAACGCCGTTGATCGCCTATCGTCAACATAGCGCAAATCAGATTGGCATACCGCGCCCGGGCAAGAATCGGGGCAAGACCTGTGCCACGGTTCACGGCCTGCAGGCTCTCCGTTATGAGAAAGCGCTGAAGCGCTTGCAGGAATTTGGCGATCGCTTTCCCGACAGCGGACATAATATTCGACGTCTTGAAGGAACGCTCAATTTTTTGCGTATGGTCGCCGCGCTGCCTGATGCGCGCTGGCGGCGGCTGCCCGGTGCGCTGAATGTGCTTGCCGCACTGCATTATCATCGCTATGCCAGAGGATTCAGAAGTTTCTGGCGCGATTTATTCCGATAGCCCGGGAAACCTGACGTCCGCCGTGCCTGGTAGCAGCATTCGCATTTTGGCTTTTCGTACGCCGTATTCCGTAAAGGCTCCTTGTACCGGCGTGGAACTTGTTCAGGGGTACCTGTCTTCCTTAAAGGAAGCGGCTGCGGAAGCCGGGGTAAAAGCATCAGGCAGTTCATATTCCACTGATTTCTCGACCAAGCACAACTATCGGTCTTCAGAATCGCCAAAATCTGCTCTCAATCGCTCGCATTTTCGCTTCGATTCTTCAAGTCCGCCAAGCTGGCACGCCGGATATCGTTAACAATCCATTGATTGGATAAGGCATGAGGAGGCTTATACAGCAGCGGGTAACCCGGCATGGTATGCGAGGCAGCGATATTTCCGGCATGCTTTATCAGATGGACGTTTCTGTTATTGCCATGGAATTCTTGCCCGGCGTGACTAATCAGTTTATGAGCCCGGGTCTCCTGGGGGTTGTATTCCCACTGCTTGCCATCATCACAAATTGATCACACAGTTGTAAGTATACTTCCCCTCCTGAAGTGAGGGGGCCTGTTCGGGCTTGTCTTGCCAAAATTTGTGGGAATATCCATGTATTGGCGTTTTAGAGAAGGAGTCGGGGACTTAAAGTACTTATGCGCTTTAATGTTTCATTTTTTCACCAAAAATGAAACGTGTGGGCGGCCCCGCATTAAATATTCTGGAGGAGGAAGTGCGGCGCCAGATTATGATAGGCCTGTATGCTTCTTTTGCAGTTACGATGAAGAAAGCGTGGTCCGGAAAAACGTGCTTCATTACTTGAACGAGCTTGTGCAGGCGGGATTCAATATCGTATTCATCAGCTCAAGCGACACTATTTCGGATGCGGATCTCCATAAACTGTCGGAATGCTGCGTAAGAATAATAATCCGGGAGAATAGAGGCCACGATTTTTATGGATGGAAAGTAGGACTGCAGGAATATGCTCAATATCAAGCGCACAGCGCACTTCTGCTAGCCAACGACAGTGTTCTGGGGCCACTTTTCAGTATTGGGAATATAATCGCGAGATTGGAAAATGATGATGCCGATATCGTTGGTATGACAGATTGTCTGCATTTCTACCCGCATCTGCAATCGTATTTTCTTTACTGTAAAAAATCTGTGATTACCTCTGATGAGTTCATCGATTTTTTTGATCGGGTTGAGGTTTTGGGATTCAAGGCCGCGATAGTCAGAAAATATGAGGTTGGCTTTTCTCGATTGCTCGGTCAACGATTTAACCTTTCGGCACTTTATAGCCTGGAAAGTATTCTAAATCGGACCCCGAGCCCTGAAAGGCCGAAGAACTGGATAGATACAACTTTTCATTTATGGAGGCCGCTCATTACCGAGTTTAAATTCCCGTTTCTCAAAAAAAGTATCTTGACAAGGAGGGGCGTACCTATTGAAGAAATTTTAGCAGCGCTCGCCGAGAGCGACTCTATCTGCAATGCCGATATTTTGGCTGACGGGATTGTATCGCCTGTATCGCGTTAGCAGGCAGCGATATCCGGATCTTCGGGGATGGCGTTCCGCCGGATAAGTCACGTGCACAAGCGGGAGCGTACCGCTTTAACTGCTCAGCCAGAAGATGCTCCGATTAGTCTGAATCCGGCAATTGACCTCATTTTTCAATTTGGTGTTATGATCAACAAGGTTTTGTGTGCCACTTTATTTTTCACTTTCAGAATGAGTTTGCTACGGGGCGGATTCCAGGGATTTCACGTCAAATGACTGTGTTCCAATTCCCTGGAGTGGAATGATCATTCCCCTGCGCTGCGCCTTGCCTTGCGCCGGAAAATCCGTACACTCCCTTTCGTCCAGCCATTTCCCGGCATTAATCCACCTTTCATTCGCGAATCTACGGTAGCCAACATGAGCTCATTTTTCATGAATATTTTGTCAGGATTCCTCGCGGCACTTTACGGTATGAAAGGCGGTTATGCGAACGTAAACGTCAAGGGTCAATTCATACGCATCGCGGTGGATAATGTGCGGACGCTTCAACGAGCAAAAACATATTCCATCAAGGAGCCGGATACGCTGGATTGGCTTGACAGCTTTGAACCCAATTCGGTTTTCTTTGATTTGGGCGCGAATATCGGGCAGTACTCTTTATATCCCGCCAAGAAGTTTGGCGACGCAATCCAAGTATATGCCTTTGAGCCTCAATGCATCAATTATTATCTGCTCAACAAGAACGTATATCTGAACAAACTTGAGAAGAATATTACCGCTTATGGCGTCGCCATATCGGGGGTCAGCGGATTCTCCAAGCTGTATATTCCGAAATTCATTGCGGGCGGGAACCGTTCGCAGTTCGGGAAAGAAGACCTGAAGACCATGAAACGCCCGGCCAGCCATATCCAGGGCATGTTCGGGGTAACGCTGGATGATTTATGCGACAAGTGGGGGCTACCCTGTCCCAACTATATCAAGATAGATGTCGATGGCATTGAGATTCCCATTATTAAAGGTGCGGAGAATACTCTCAGAAAGCCGGATGTCAGGTCGGTTATCGTTGAACTGGGGACCAGTGAAGAGCAGGAAGAGGCGGTAAGATTGCTGGAGCAAGCAGGCTTTAAAGTGAAATTCAAAACCACCCGGAATTGGGGTGAAACCTGCTTTATATTCGAAAGAGCCTAGCAATCCCGCCTTGGAGAAGGCCAAACCTTTGCATCTCGCAAATCCGGCCGTAACGCGCTGCATGAAGGACTATTCAACGCGCTTGCGCATTGCTTTCGGTTTTACGCACCCCCTGGATATTAAGCGTGGCCAGAGCAACCTGGAGACCAAGAACGGCGAAGGCTTGTGCGTGCCATCCCCAGATAACCCATAAGACATTGCTCAGGATGGAAAACAGAAATCCAGCGTGGCGCTTACCCTTGGTTTGAGATGTCAGGAGCCAGACAGCCAGTATGTTAACGACCATGGCAGGCCATTGTAAGAGGGAAAAATAATCCATATCAGTTTTACCTTCCTCACGGAAATTTGTTTGATCAAGAATGACGCTTACTCCTGCCCGTTCAACCGTTTGACCTGTCTTGATGCCGTGGAATGCGAAATCGCGTACCCAGGCGGTCCAGTTGAAGTATTTTTAGTTGGATGATAGAGATCCACGGCAGGCCCATCCGTGTGCAATCGCACATACAATAAATCGAATGCCGGACAGAATGGCAACTCGTGCTTGAAATAGATGAGTGAGCAGCACGGGAATGGTTCCGCTATTGGCGGTAGGCGCAGCCACGCGCTTTGCGGATTTTGTACAAACTCGTTCCCCAGGCTGTTTCCAGGATGCAGAAGACATAACTCCAGGTTTTTTTGGTATAAATCATGGCTGTCTCAAGTAATCGGGCCCTATGGAAAGGCGCTATCAGCTTCGGACTGGTGCATATCCCCGTCGCGCTTCATTCCGCGACGTCGGAGGAAGGGCTGGATTTTGATTGGTTGGACAAACGCAGCATGGATCCGGTGGGTTATAAGCGCATTAACAAAAAAACCGGTAAGGAGGTCGACAAGGAAAATATCGTCAAGGGAATTGAATATGAAGATGGCCAATATGTCATTCTGAGCCAGGAGGAAATATCGGCGGCTTATCCCAAGGCTACGCAAACCATCGAGATCGAAACATTTGTCTCCAGTACCGATATCCCGTTTCTGTACCTGGAACGACCTTATTTTGTGGTGCCGATCAATAAGGGTGCCAAGGTCTACGCCCTGTTGCGCGAAGCTCTTCACAAGACTCAGAGGATTGGTATTGCGCGGGTAGTCATTCAGACTAAACAGCATCTGGCAGCACTCATACCATCGGGGCCCGCGCTGGTTCTGGACCTGCTGCGTTGGGGCAATGAAATTCGTGGTTGGGAAAATTTGAATCTTCCCGCGCAGGGCATGAAGGCGGAAGCGATTACCGAGAAAGAATTGAGAATGGCCGAGCAGCTGATAAATGATATGAGTTCCACATGGAATCCTGAAGAATACCGGGATTCCTTCAAGGACGAGATCATGAAGCTCGTACGTCACAAAGCGGAAACCGGCGACATCCAGTCCGTGGTCCAGCCTGAGCTGGCGGAAACATCCGCTGGCGGGGCGCAAATTCTCGATCTTACCGAGTTGCTCCAGCGAAGCCTGAAAAAAGGTGGAGGCAGGAAGGACAGTAACCACGACGCGGCGCCAGCCGGAAAACCCGCGAAGGCAGATATGCATAACGCATCAACTCCAACCGGCAGGCCACCCAGGCGCCGCGCAATATGAGTGAACCGGATATGGCGCTGCGGAATTCACTCAAAGCCTACCGGGAAAAACGTAATTTCTCGATAACACCCGAGCCGGATGAAATGGGCAAGGATGCTGAGGCAAACGACGCGGCGTTGTCGTTTGTGGTGCAGAAACACTGGGCGACCCGGCTGCATTACGACTTCAGGCTGGAGCTTGATGGAACAATGAAAAGCTGGGCCATTCCCAAGGGCCCCAGCTTTGATCCCCACGACAAGCGCATGGCAATTCATGTCGAGGATCATCCCATTTCCTACAATCGTTTCGAAGGCCGGATTCCAGCCGGACAGTATGGGGCGGGCAAGGTTATCATCTGGGACAAGGGAACGTGGGTTCCTCTGCAGGATCCCCGCAACGGCTATCGCGATGGCAAGTTGAAATTTGAACTGCGCGGGTACAAACTCAAGGGCCACTGGACGCTGGTTCGCATGAAAAACCGGGAGGAGAACAAGCAGGAGCCGTGGCTGCTTATCAAGGAGAAGGATGAGTATGTTCGTTCATCAAGCGAGTACAGCGTTGTGGATGAACTGCCCGATAGCGTTGCCGGACTCGAATCCCGCCATTTAAACAAAACAGCCAGGTCATCGGCCAGCGCAAGAGAAAAACACAACCGTGCCGTCGGGTTGCCCGAGAAAGCGGTTGAAGCTGATCTTCCTTCAACCCTGCAACCCGAGCTTGCAATCCTTGTAGATGAACTGCCCGCTCATCCAGCCGACTGGTTATACGAAATCAAGTTTGATGGTTATCGAATCCTTTGCAGGGTCGGGGACGGGAAGATTCAGCTATTCACGCGTAACGGTAACGATTGGTCTCACAAGCTGCCTGACCTGGTGAAGGCATTAGGCAAAATGGACCTTAAACCGGGGTGGCTGGATGGTGAAATTGTGGTGCCCGGCGAGAAGGGCATTCCAGACTTTCAGGCCTTGCAGAATGCCTTCGATAGTTCCCGGACGCAGGGTATCCTATACTATCTGTTCGATATCCCGTTTTATGACGGATACGATTTGAGGGACGTTCCCCTCATCGAACGGCGTGCGTTTCTGAAAACATTCTTTGAGAAATCGCCCCCGGACCCGGTGCGCTTCAGCGAGACATTTGATGCCCCCGCCCGGGATATCGTTGCGTCGGCTTGCCGCATGGGACTGGAAGGCGTCATCGGTAAACGCAAGACCTCGACGTATGTCTCACGCCGCTCCTCTGATTGGGTAAAGCTCAAGTGCGGCCGGCGCCAGGAATTCGTGATCGGCGGCTACACGGATCCACAAGGCTCCCGCATAGGCTTGGGTTCGCTTTTGCTCGGCGTTTACGATGAAGACAAAAAGCTCCGGTACGCCGGCAATGTGGGTACGGGCTTTAGCGATAAGACTCTTCACGATCTTGAAGCGAGGTTGAAAAAAATCGTGGCGTCACGGAGTCCTTTCCATGAAGCGTCCGGCATCGATGGGAAAGCCCATTGGGTGCTGCCGCTACTGGTTGCGGAAATTTCCTTCGGCGAATGGACTCGGGACGGCCGGATACGTCACTCGGTTTTTCATGGTTTGCGCACCGATAAGAAAGCGGAGGCTGTCACGCGGGAGAAACCCATGCATCCAATGACGGAAAAACCCACGATAATGACCTCAATTCCTGCCTCGCTGCGAGTCACCCATCCCGAACGCATAATCGATCCTTCCAGCGGCTTCACCAAGATGGAACTCATACGCTACTATTCATTGATTGCTCCCTTGATGCTGGAGCATCTTAAAGGAAGGCCGGTATCATTGGTGCGCGCGCCGGATGGCATTACAGGCCAGTTATTTTTCCAGAAGCATTGGGAAAAAGAGAAAATGCAGGGGGTGAATCAGCTCGATCCGGCACTCGATCCCGGGCATGAGCCATTGCTTGAAATATCGACGGCTGAAGGTCTGCTGTCCGCCGCTCAAATGAACGTGATCGAATTTCACACCTGGAATGCCACAAAGAATGCTATCGACAAACCTGATCGAATGACGTTCGATCTCGATCCCGGCGAAGGAGTGACGTGGAAGCTTGTCCAGGAATCAGCACAGCTTGTGCGTGTATTTCTTGACGAATTGGGATTGAGGTCTTTTCTTAAAACCAGCGGCGGAAAGGGTTTGCATGTTGCTGTTCCAATCAAAAGGTTACTCGACTGGGACACGGTGAAAGATTTTTCTCAAGCGATTGTTCAGCATCTTGCCAGGACCATTCCGCAGCGTTTCGTGTCAAAAAGCGGAGCGCAGAATCGTGTGGGAAAGGTCTTCATTGATTATTTGCGCAACGGCTTTGGCGCAACCACCGTGTGCGCCTGGTCAGTTCGCGCCCGTCAGGGTTTGGGCGTCTCCGTGCCCCTCGCGTGGGAAGAACTGGAGTCGCTTGCGAGCGCCAGCCACTGGTCGGCCTCGAATATTCATGAGCGCCTGGACAAAGGCAATGAGCCTTGGGCAGATTATGGCGCTACAAAGCAGTCGATACTGCCGGCGATGAAAATATTTGGATTCAAACCCGGCAAAGAGACATCCCGTCAAGTCAAGTGACCCGGAATAGAGATCATCCTTCGCTGTGAGCCTGCTGGGCACGCGGTAAACCGCGTGCCCAGCAGGCTTATTTGGATTGATCTTTCTCACGCAAATGAACGGAAGCTCTCTCCACCGCTTCAACAGCTTCCTGTGTATGCCCTTCCTTGGCTTCCTCGATGGCTTCTTCGATTTCTTCGAAGACTTCCTTATCGTGTTCCGCCTTCTGGTGCTCACCGTATATGGGCTTCTGAAGATGGGTATAAGGGTGATCCTTATTCTGTTCGATCAACTCCTTTCTGGCTTCTTCGGTATGCCTGAGCACACCTTTTGCGCTGCCTTCCTTTCCACTTTTAATCGCCTCCTGCAGATGCTCACTGGCGTTCTTGCCATGGTTCTCTTCCGCATGAAGCAGGGGAATACTTGTGGCAAGGCCCATTGCTATGCCATAAGTCAATATTTTTCCTGAAATAGTCATGATGAGACGGTTAGAATAATAAATTTTAGACCTTTGATTCCCCGGACTGTTTCAATTTCATGAAATGAATACCGTCCAAGTATACGGAGAAGAATATCCGGATCACGCATTAACTCTCCGGACTTAAAGTCGCCTCTTTCGCTTCAATTCTTCAAGTCCGGCAGGCTGCTAGGGCTTGACACCGGTAACGATGGAGTAATGCCCGAAAGCGGGATAGGCCTGTATGACATCAAATCCTGCATCCTGCAACATCTTCGATAATTCGGTACCCGAGTAGGATTCCCCCTCCGTCCATCCCATCATGAGCATGCTATATGCTGCGGGAGCGAAAGGGCCGGTTTTTTCATCGTTGTAAAGCACATCATGGATGATGATACGTCCGCCGGGCTGCAGACTCTTGAAGCTTTTCTCGGTAAGAAACTGGCCTCGCTCCGCAGGCCAATCATGGTAGATATTGGAATAAAAATGGAGATCGGCTTCGGGAAACGGATCGTTCCACATGTCCGCAACATGGGTTCTTATGCGGCTCTCCAAGTCATGCCGGACAATGAATTCTTGAGCCACCTCGCATATCGGCTCCAGGTCCAGAACCAGCGCGCGTAGATCTGGCAGCTTCAATACCGCTCCGATCGAGTGAGCGCCTGACCCCCCGCCGATGTCGAGCATCATGCGATGACTGCCGAGATTCAGGGTACCCGGCCACGCAGTGGCCAATGTCAGGCTGATGCTGTGCATTCCACGGGTGAATCTCCGCGCGAGCTCGGCCTGCTCTTCATGAGATTTGTAAATGTCGCCGCCCCCGTAGGCTTGGGGGGAATTCGTCAGTACAGCTTCTTCCAGGCTCGCATAAGAGAAAACCTGGGAATTATCGATCATCATGTCCCAGAAGAAGCCAAAATAATTGGGACTTTTTTCGAGGAGGTAGTCTTCCGAGCGTGCGGTAAGAGAATAACGGCCATCCTGCAGCGAAAGAAAACCCAGCGCTGTGGCCGCTGTCAGGATAGCCTCGGCCGGGCGTCGCTGAATGTTGAGGGCTTCACAGATGGCGGCCAGCGTACGCGCACCTTCCCCCAGCAACGAAAAGACTTTCAAACGGTGGGCTATCAATAGTGCCGGATACCCGTAAACCGCGAACGCGACGTCCCATAAGGCCCGATCGTCTGATCGGGGTGCTTCAAAGCTTACAGGCGATTGTGGGGTCATAGGGTTCCTCTTTTACCGTGGTTGATTAACTTGACTGGCAAATGGTTGCATGGATGCGCGTGATACCGCCGGTTTCCCGCTCACAAATGGAATCAGGGCCTTGGCAGTAACGAAGACAAGAATCGCCGGGTATCGGCTTCCTGCTGCAGCTTGAACTTCGAAATCATGTCCCTGTTCCGGTTCACGTCGTACTGGATGCCAAGATAATAAATAAGCCTCCCTTCGCCATCAAAAAGGGGAGTGAGCGCCAGGTGGTTAAAAAAAAGCTCCCCATTCTTTCGATAGTTACGAATGGTGACTTCGACGGGTTGGCGATTTTCGATCGCCTGCCTCATTATGAAACGCGCTTCCTGTTCCCGGTCTTTTCCTTGGAGAAAACGGCAGTTGCGTCCGAGAATCTCCTCCTGGGAGTATCCTGTCATCGCCTCGAATTGCCTGTTGGCATAGATGAGCGGACTATCTTCCTGATCGGGATCCACCAGCGTGATGCCGTTAATGGAGCTGTCCAGAATTTGCGACAGAATTTGCGGGATCAATCCGGGGTCTTTTTCAACCACAAAGGCCATTTTTTTCTCCTGGACAGTTTAGTGGGATGAAGCGTTCGATGAAGCCGCGGCCTGTTTGCCAGCTTCCGTTAATTGTTTCAGATTTCTAACCGTACGTTCGGCACCTTCCTGAACCACCACGCGGATCAGTTTCTCGAAAGGGCGCATAAAAATCTGGATTTCACTCAATTCAAAAGTAAAGATCAACTCAGCCGATTTGCCGGAATTAATCTCCCGCAACTCATAGGTGCAACGAAAAGGGTCTGAAACGCCGGCAAAGCCCAGGCGTTTATCACGCTCATAAACATTAATGGTAAATCTTGTTTCCGTACGGCGTCCCTGGTCAATGCGTACCTGCCTTGCTATCGTTCCCAATTTCAAAGCTCCATCGGTGATGCGTTCAAGTTCAATGACCTCGGGGGACCATTTCGGATAATTTTCAAAGAATCCGTCGCCCAAATACCTGAATATCTCGGCTGGAGGACGTTCGATTAAAATCCTCGCCTTCGCTATCACAGGTTCCCTGGAACCTAAATTGAACATGCTTCATGCTCCTGCGCTTTAGCCTGAGGGCTACGGGTTGGACTTCAATTGGGTAAAATATAGTGTTGCCGGTGACGGCTGATTTATGGCTGCGAACGAAACAACAGCGAGTCATCAAATATTTCTTGCGCCTTGATAAACATAGCTTACCTCAGACCGCAGAGCTTTGCTACTTATGGAGACATACCGCAATATTCAGGAAACATGGCCTGCACGAGGGTGATGAGGGAGCCAGCCCGTATCGTGTATGGAGGAGGATTTCCCCCCGCTTGCCTGGCTTGGTGCTACTTGGGAATTTCCTTTTCTTTACATTTCCTTCTAGGGTAATTTACCTTATCAATAGATATTCTGGCGACTGCTTTGTCGTGAAGCGGGGAAACGGGCACCGCGAAGAAATATAACAACCGCGTTTGCCCCCACGCCTTATTCGCTTTGGAGTTGCACTTCCGACCGAAGACTGCCGTATGCGGTTGCGCTCCTCCGCATCATGGTACCCCGCTATGCACCCGAATTTTACATACGCTGCTCCTTCCAGCCGTCGATTCAAGATGATTTTTTCGAGTCTCTACCTGAGCCGGATTTCTTTCCGCCACCGGATATCTTGTTTTCCGTTGCCCAGGCACGCCGCTCCGCTTCTTCTTTGGGAACGCCGCGTTTCTCATACCCTTCTTCAATATGCTCTGCCTGTCGTTTCTGTTTATCCGTGTAGGATGACTTGTCGCCTCTCGGCATGATGGGCCTCCTGTACATAATATAAAATTTTCGATAAAGTCACGCTCGAATGCTATGCGCCCACTTTCCATGGGTGGTGGCAAAGCCGCCCGCGATTAATCTCCATCAATTGCCGTTATTATTCCGTGCGCTGGCCCACATATCGGCCAACCAGCGATCATTATTTGACCTTAATAATCCATCAGGCAGGCTCTGCCGCTTGCGCTAGGCTGGTAAGTTTGCGGTCATTTTCGCCGCTGGACCAGGCCAGGGACTTCTCCCTACCGGCAAAACTATCTCGCAACTTGTCTCGCCATCATCTCGCGTTCTGAGCATCTTTTTTCTGAGGGGGAAGCGGCTTCTTCACCGCGGCAATCAGTGCCCTGCAATTGTGATCCTCACCGGGGCCTGTTTCGATCAATGGAATCAGCGAAGCGAGGGGCGTCGCGAAAACTCCCAGCAGCACTGCCGCACCGACGCGGATAGCCAGCATTTTGTCTGGATAAATTTTGGGCTCCTTGAAGGTGCCGGAGAGATGGACTGGCGTACGGAGACTCACAATACTGAAGTCTTTCGGCTCGGGAGACAATTTCATTTTTATGGTTTCCTCGGCAAGGTTTATGTGACCATCCCCCAGAATATTGGTATCCGTTGTGTCAATGACGAAAGCCTCGCTCTTCATCAGACCCTTCTTTATGTCGAAGTCGGCTACGGCGCAGCGTACCTTCACATTTTTATCACCGATCACGAGGAATTTAAGAATCTCAGCCCCGTCCAGTCCCACGATTTCCAGCATCATGTTACTGATCCAGCCCCCGGACATTATCAATCCGAAGCGGCCGTCTGCCGACCCCAGAAGCGTGCCCACGGATTTCCCCCGGCTCTTTATGCGCGCCCGGCCGCCAATCAGGCCCAGGCTTTCGTGCGTGAGTTCCATCTTGGGAAAAAGCTTCGGCAGTTGTAATCTTTTGACATCGACTTGGGCTTCCGCTGCTGGGGGATCGCTGCGGGCATTCACCGTGACATCCGCATTGATGCTGCCTCCCGCTACGGTGAAGTCAGCATCAAGCACCATCAGACCATTATCGATCCTGGTGTGCGTTACCAGATGCTCCACCGGCAAATCTTTATTGAGAATTGATACGCCGGTAAATTTTATGTCGGCATCCATCGCCCGCAGGCGATCCACCCTGAACTCCTGATCGGGCAGGAGACGATCGCGCTGGGCCGCCATGGAGGCTTTTTTCTCCTGCTTTTCTGCCGGACTGTCTTGTGGTTGCGGCCCTTTTCTGGCGCCGACAAACCCCCTCAGATCTTCCAGATCAAGAACTCTGGATATGACATCTCCGCGTAGCATGGGGCGCTCGCCTCCCGTATCAAAAAGAATACTGCCGCCCAGATCGCTTTTACCGACCTGCCCGGAAAATTCCTTCAGTGACCATTCGGTTTTTCGATGCAGAAGTCTCCCCGATATCCGATATGGAGGCGAGGGAAAAACCACAATTCCTGTTATGGGATAAAGAGCCGATAAATCATTTCCGTCCAACTGCAGTTTCAGATCCATTGCCGACAACGCCTGAAGCCCGGTAATGGTGCCGTCAAACGCAGCATGGGTGGTCCCGATTCTGGCATTTCCCCTGATAGGGTAGGGGAGATTTTTATCCATGAGCGATATGACTTCACCTCCATGGACCTGCGAGGTAAATTCCAGGCTCGTGAACTTGCCCTCGGCCACTATATTGAGGGGTGTTTCGCGCGCATCAGCCGATGCCGAATCCGTCGCTATTCTTGCGGTTACGTCAGTCTCCGTCTTTGGATCGCGAAAGATGAGCTTACCCTGATCAATCATGAGCCTGCCCATTTTTGGGAGTTCCGTTTCCTTTTCCTCCTTTTTGAAATCCCAGTTGCGCTTGCCATCACGGTTTTTTTCAAGGAGAACTTCCGGCCGGGATATCGATATCTCTCGCAGGACGATTTCTCCACCGAGCAGTTTCCATGGGTTGATACGAAATGAAAGCTTATCGATAGCAAGCATGGGCTGTCTGGTGCCCCAATCAGCGTTGGCGAGCGAGAGTCTCTCCATGCTGATCTTCGGGGTGAATGACAAGCTGACATCGAGATTGCCCCGGATCATGAATACACGGCCGGTTTTTTTCTCGACTTGCCGTTCGACATATGGCTTCAGCATGTTCCAGTCGAACAGGGAGATGGCCGCCGCAGCGATGATGAATATCGCGGCGAAGATAATCAATATTTTTCCGGAACGAGGAGAGCTCATGGCCGGCGGGATTTGTGATTAAAAGAGTACCGAGGGAGTCGTTTGACATAAATACGGAACGGTACCTCGCGAATGTCCTAAACGAATTCTAGTTTTTTCAGCATGTGTGGTCGGTACGTCACCACACACATTTCATTTTTCCATGGGATGCGTGGCTGCGTTGCAACGCCCTTGAAGGGGGAGGTCCCGCATACCGGGATCGGGCAGCATGGGGATGCCGCGACTGCATTTTAGGCCGCCTGCGTTCTTCTTCGAGGTTGCGATCCCGGATTATTGCAGCGTCATTAAAGGCGGAGTGAACATCGGGGTAAAACCAGGGATCGGATGGAGCAATTCAGTAATGGTGGGTGCTGGGGGAGGAGGGGAAGAGGGAGCGCGACTTGCCGGGTGTTTTCCCGCGCGCCAGGACAGGCAATATGCCGGCGGCGTTTGCGGGTGAGCCTCGGCGGGACGCATCAATCTATTCGCAATGAGCCTTCATTCCGTCCTCCGGTAACAATTTCCGGGCTAGAATTTCCGCACATCCCAGAATAGACGATCAAATTCTTTTTTTACCACATGGTAGCATTCGCAAACATGTGCTTCCAGCCCAGCTCGGTCGAGCACCATGATATGGCCGCGACGATAGCGAATCATTCCGGCGTTTTGCAATTTGCCAGCGGCTTCGGTAATCCCTTCGCGCCGCACGCCGAGCATACTGGCAATCAATTCCTGCGTCATGGTCAAATCCTGGCACCCCAGCCGGTCCAGCGTTAACAACAGCCACCGGCATAGCTGTTGCTCGATCGTATGATGGCGATTGCATACCGCGGTCTGGGAGATCTGCGTCATCAGCGCCTGGGTGTAACGCAGCAGCAAGCGCTGAACAGGAAGCGCCTGATTGAACTCCTGCACCATGAACCCGGCTTTAACGCGATAGCCATACCCGGCCGTTTGCACAGTGGCCCAGCTTGGGGTGGTTTCACCTCCCATGAAGAGCGAAACACCCAGCATGCCCTCGTTGCCTACACCGGCGATTTCGGAAGAGGCGCCGTTTTCCAGGATGTAATGCAGGGAAACGATAGCTGAAGTCGGAAAATACACATAATGAAGACGGCCGCCGGATTCACATAGAACATCCCCAAGCGGCATATGAATCAGCTCCAGATGGGGTGCCAGACGTTCAAGCTGGGTCGCTTTCAGCGCGGCGAGGAGCTGATTCTGGATGGGCTCAGGGTGATGGGAACTGGGCATTCGCTAGCTTACAGTGGTCTGTAAAAGAGTTAAGCGTGGCCGGAACGACGTTAAATGGAATCAGGGGATTCCACATATGCCGGCTTCTAATTTCTGTCACGGGACTGCTTCCCATACAAGTCATGATAGCACTTCCTCGGCATACTATCTTCTATCGCGCATCCATTTTGTGCGATAGCGTACATACTATGGATGAGCTAAGCCCTATGATCATTTCCGTATTGCCGGGCGGCGGGGATCGGGACCCGCGTCGTCATTGCAGTGCAAAGTTCAACTGTGTAGTCATCGATAGAAAAGCGAAATATGCCTGGCAGCCCCATGCAACCGCTGCATGGGGCAAATCCATTTTTCGACCCACTGGGACCACCACATACTCCGGGAGGGTTTTACCTGGTCCCGGAATCAAAACAAGACGGCGGGACAAGTAACTTCCATAGTCTTGGCGGATGGTTTGTATGGGGTTCCTTGATCCTGGCAACATGGAGAAATTCAATTGAAAGATGGCAGCCTGTCGGGTTTAAAGGAAATTGGCTGCAAAAGCATCCGGCCGATCTCCGTTCTCTCGCTTTCGTGGCGAATGGCATCATTATTGGTCTTTAAAGCTGCTCCCCATCCACATCGGCCGTTCCTGAAATATCCCCGGTCGCACGAGACATGATCGTCTCCAGGCTTCTACTTCCCATTACGGCACGGTTTCGCAAAATCGGAAAACCAGATGTTCCGCTCAGCGAGGAACTGCCTCTGCGGTCCGAGCTTTTTAGCGCCGATCAGATGGAGTTGTATGGTGGAATTCTCGCAGCTTCTCACGAATTATCCTCGGCGCGTGGTACGGATCAGCTTCTCGCACGACTGGATGAGAACAAAAATACGCTGTTCCATATTTGTAGCGTGTTAACCGAAGCGGTAACCGCGGACAAGCCGCTTACACCGGCGGGCGAATGGCTCTTCGACAATTTTTATTTGATAGAAGAGCAGATTCGTACCACCCAGCGTCATCTTCCCAAGAGTTACAGCCGTGAATTGCCTCTTGTCGCGCGTGGGCCATCGGCCAATCTTCCGCGTGTGTATGATATTGCTCTGCAGGCGATCTCGCATGGGGATGGCAGGGTCGATACGGAGAGCCTGAGGCGCTTTGTCACGGCGTACCAGGCTGTCGCCAACCTGCAATTGGGGGAACTATGGGCGATACCCATCATGCTGCGCCTGGCGCTGATAGAAAATCTGCGCCGCGTCGGGATCCATGTGGCGGCCGGCAGGATCGACCGGAATCTGGCGGACGCCTGGGCTGACGAGATCACCAAGATCGCTGAAAAAGATCCCAAGAGTCTGGTTCTGGTCATCGCGGATATGGCGCGGTCTGATCCGCCGATGACCACGCCTTTCATCTCGGAACTGGCGCGGCGCTTGCAGGGACAGGGTCCTACGCTGGCCCTCCCGCTGAACTGGATAGAACAGCGACTTGCGGAATCGAATCAAACGATCGAGCAAATGGTGCAGATGGGGAATCAGCAACAGGCGGCTGACCAGGTTTCCATTTCCAACAGCATTAATAGTTTGCGCATGCTGGGCGCTATCGATTGGCGGGACTTCGTCGAAACCATCAGCGTTGTCGAGCAGACACTGCGAGAAGATCCGAATGGTGTCTATGGTGGCATGGACTTTGCCACCCGCGATTATTATCGCCATGCCGTGGAGCGCCTGGCCAGGGCGAGCTCCGTGACGGAAGTGGAGGTGGCGCGCCATGCGCTCCGGCTGGCACGAGACAGCGCGGCAAAGAACGACGGTGCGGCGAGAGCGCACGTCGGCTTCTACCTGGTCGACAAGGGCTTGCCTGACCTGGAGCAAGCAGCGCATGTAAGCTTGTCAATTCCGGAAAAATTTTCGCGTGCCGGTAGCCGGTACCCGCTCTTCTTCTATGTTGGGGCGATCGCCCTGATAACGGCGGGCTTGACTGCTGCTCTTTTGCTGGAGGCGTATGCCGACGGTGCGGACAAATGGCTGCTAGGGGCGGCAGGAATATTGTCGCTATTTGCAATGAGCCAATTGGCTGTAGCGATTGTAAATTGGGTGACTCAACTCCTGGTGGCACCCCATTCGCTGCCGCGTATGGATTTTTCGGAAAAAATACCGGCGGCATTTCGTACCCTGGTGGTCGTTCCGACGATGCTGACGGGCAACTCCGACGTTCCAGAACTCGTGGAGGCGCTTGAAGTAAGATTCCTGGCCAACCGGGACGACAATCTTTTTTTCGGTTTATTGACCGATTTCCAGGATGCGGACCGGGAAACGCTTCCCGAAGATGAATCCTTGCTGCAACTCGCGCGCGCGGGTATCGAGGAGCTTAATAAAAGGTATGCCAGTACGGCCGAGGATGACATGATTGCCGCAGGCACGGATGGTCCGTTTTTCCTGTTTCATCGGCCCCGCCGATGGAATCCGCTGGAACGACTCTGGATGGGTCATGAGCGCAAACGGGGAAAACTTGCGGATTTGAATGCCCTCCTGCGTGGCGCGGGAAGCGACGCATTCTCCCTGATCGTCGGCAATACCGCCGAGCTGTCCGCGGTGAAATATGTCATCACGCTCGACACCGATACCCAGTTGCCACGAGAAGCGGCTCATCAGTTTGTCGGCTCAATGGCTCATCCGCTGAATCGCGCGCGTCTTGACACCACCTGCGCGGATGGGACCGGCGCGATGGTGACAGAGGGCTATGGAATTCTCCAACCGCGTGTCGCGGTGAGCCTGTCGAGCACAAACCGGTCGCGATACGCATGGCTTTTCGGTGGCGAAGCCGGCATCGATCCGTACACGCGAATTGTTTCCGACGTTTACCAGGATTTATTCCATGAAGGCTCATTCGTGGGCAAGGGCATTTATGACATTGATGCGTTCGAGCAAGCGCTTTGCAACCGTCTTCCAGAGAATCGAATTCTAAGCCACGATCTTCTTGAGGGTTGTTATGCCCGCTCGGGTTTATTGAGTGATGCCCTGTTGTATGAAGGGTTTCCTTCACACTACAGCGCGGATGTGAGCCGCCGCCACCGATGGATCCGGGGGGACTGGCAACTCGCTACCTGGCTATGGTGGCACGTTCCCGGAATGGATGCGGACCGTCATCCCAATCCGCTATCGGCGTTGTCGCGGTGGAAGTTATTGGATAACCTGCGGCGCAGCCTTGTTCCGGCAGCCCTGACGCTGCTTCTCCTGCTGGCATGGATGGCGCTTCCCGATGCATGGTTCTGGACATTGGCAGTCATAGGCGTGCTTGCCATTCCCGCGGTGATAACCGTTATTTCAGATCTGCTGCACAAGCCCTCCGAAATGCCGTTGCGACAGCATATGGTTGCTACTGTACGCGCGGCGGGGCGGCATTTCGGGCAAATATTGTTTGTACTGGTCTGCCTTCCCTATGAAGCCTATTTCAGCCTTGATGCGATTATACGGACCCATGTACGGCTGTTGGTCACACGTCGCCGGCTTCTCGAATGGAATCCCTCCCGTCATGTCGAACGCGAATCGGATCCGGAGGTCGCTGACAAGGCACGCGCCGGTCTCGGGGCGTCCTTCCGGACGATGTGGGTGGCCCCGGCAACCGCCATCGCCGGGATGATTGGAATCGCGATGACAGAACCGGTCGCGTTGATTGTTGCATTGCCGGTATTACTACTATGGGCAGGTTCTCCTGCCATTGCCTGGTGGATAAGCCAGCCATTTCCCCCGCGAAGCACGGAATTGACCATCGGCCAAATCCACTTTTTGCGCCAGGTTGCACGCCGGACATGGTTTTTCTTCGAGACATTCGTCGGCCCGAAGGATCATTGGCTTCCACCGGATAATTTCCAGGAGCACCCCGTCGCGACGATCGCGCACCGCACATCACCGACCAACATGGGGCTCGCGCTATTAGCCAATATTGCCGCTCATGACTTCGGTTATATCGGAGTAGGGCAGCTCATTGATCGTACGGCAAATACGCTTCGGTCGATGGAAGCGCTGGAACGGCACGCCGGTCATTTTTACAACTGGTACGACACGGAAACACGGGCGCCATTGACGCGCTACATCTCCACGGTGGATAGCGGTAACCTCGCAGGTCATCTGCTGACCTTGCGCGCGGGATTACTGGAAGCGGCGGATGGCCCCATCATTGGCAAACAGATATTTCCGGGACTGAACGATACGCTGCAGATTCTGGAGAAAACTGCTGGCGCTCCCGCGAGCTCGCTGGCGCAATTCAAACAGGCGCTTGTGACTGCAACCGGGACTCATCCTTTCACGATCGCAAGTGCAAGAGTCGAGCTTGACCAGCTGGCGGCATGCTCCAGGGCAATCATCGGCGAGATTGCCGAAGAACAGCCCGCTATCAGCCTTGGCGAAGCTCATGAGTGGGCGCAGATTCTGAACAGGCAATGTGAAGATATCCTTGCTGAATTTACCAGCTTTTCATCGCAATTCATGGCGCCCGCTACAAAGACCGGCAGGCATGAAATGAAGCATACGGCGGAAATTCCCTCACTGAGACTTCTTGCGGCGGAAGGAAATGAGCATGCGCGCCAGCGGCTGGATACGCTCGAACACCTTGTGCTTTTGGCGGGCGAAATGGCGCGAATGGAATATGGTTTCCTCTTCAACCACGCGCAACGGCAACTTGCCATTGGATACAATGCCGGTGAACGCCGGCTCGATGCAAGCTATTACGACCTGCTCGCCTCGGAGGCCAGGCTGTGCAATTTTGTCGCCATCGCGCAGGAGGAGTTGCCTCAGGAAAGCTGGTTTGCTCTGGGTCGCATGCTTACAACCGCCGGAGGAGAGTCGGCCTTGCTGTCCTGGAGCGGTTCGATGTTTGAGTATCTCATGCCGTTACTGGTGATGCCGACGTTTGACAACACGCTTCTCGACCAAACCTACAAAGCTGCGGTTGACCGGCAAATTGCATATGGTGAAGAGCGAGGGGTGCCGTGGGGCATCTCGGAATCGGGCTACAATGCTGTCGACGTTCAGTTCAATTACCAGTATCGTGCTTTCGGCGTCCCTGGACTGGGACTCAAGCGCGGCCTGGCTGAAGATCTGGTCATTGCACCCTATGCTTCCATGCTGGCCCTGATGATCGCCCCGGAGGCCGCCTGCCGTAACCTTCAGCAGCTTGCTTCCGATGACCTTGCCGGGAAATTCGGCTTTTATGAAGCGGTCGATTACACGCCATCGCGGCTGCGGCATGGTGAAACACGTGCCGTGGTGCGATCATTCATGGCTCATCACCAGGGCATGAGCCTGCTTTCCCTCGCCTATGTATTGCTGGATCGACCGATGCAACGGCGATTCGAATCCGAGCCATCGTTTCAGGCAACGATGCTGCTGCTGCAGGAAAGGATTCCCAAGGCGTCGGCGCTCCGCTCGCACGCGGCCGAACTCCCGGACATTCGGGTGGCCAAGGAGCTTCCGGACATGCCGATGCGCATGCTTTCGAGTGCCAACACCCCCATTCCCGAAGTACAGCTTCTGTCGAACGGCCGGTATCATGTCATGATCACTAACAGCGGCGGTGGAAGCAGCCGCTGGAAGGATCTTGCGGTCACGCGTTGGCGGGAAGACAGCACATGTGACAACTGGGGTAGCTTCTGTTACCTGCGCGACATGGCGAGCGGGGAGTTTTGGTCAAATACGCACCAGCCCACATCAAAAGAAGCCAAGCGTTATAGCGTTCTCTTTTCCGAAGGACGGGTCGAGTTCCGCCGCCGTGACCTCGATTTCGATACTCACACCGAGATTACGGTATCGCCGGAAGATGACATCGAATTGCGCCGCGTTCGCATCACCAATCGCGCCTGGACGCACCGGACCATTGAGGTCACTTCCTACGCGGAAGTGGTGCTGTCGACACCGGCAGCCGACGCTCAAGCGCCCGCGTTTGGCAACCTCTTCGTGCAGACGGAAATCCTGCACGAGCGGCATGCAATTCTCTGCAGCCGGCGGCCGCGTTCACAGAGCGACCCGGTACCCTGGATGTTTCATCTGATGATGGTACATGATATCGGCAGCGAGGCAACTTCCTATGAGACCGACCGCATGGCATTCATCGGGCGCGGGAATAATGTATCCCATCCACAGGCGATGACAAAAGCGGGGCCACTTTCAGGAAGCGTTGGTTCGGTGCTGGATCCGATCGTGGCCATCCGGCGGCGCGTAAGCCTGAAACCGGGAGAATCCGTGACGATCGATATCGTTACCGGAGCAGGCGATTCGCGCCATGCCGTCATGAACCTGGTGGACAAGTATCAGGATCCGCGTTTGTCGGACCGTGTATTCGATCTTGCATGGACCCACAGTCTGGTTGTATTACGGCAGCTCAACGCGACCGAGACCGATGCTCAATTATTTGGCCGCCTCGCAGGTTCGGTGCTTTATGCCAATGCTTATCTTCGCGCCGACGGCGCTGTTTTGAGCAAGAATCAGCGCAACCAGTCAGGGTTATGGGGATATGCCATTTCGGGCGATCTGCCGATCGTGCTGCTCCAGATCAGCGATGCCGCCAACATCGATCTCGTGCGTCAGTTGGTGCAGGCGCATGCCTACTGGCGCTTGAAAGGGCTCGCTGTCGATTTGATAATCTGGAACGAGGATCATTCGAGCTATCGGCAGCTTCTGCACGATCACATCATGGGATTGATTGCCGGCAGCGCCGAAGCTCATGTGCTGGATCGACCAGGGGGTATTTTCATCCGTCGCGCCGAGCAGATCGCCGCCGAGGATCGTATCCTGCTGCAATCTGTTGCACGCGTGATTATTCTCGACAGTAAAGGTAATTTGCCGGATCAAATAGCGCGCCGGATCCCCGGGGAATTGCCAACTCCGCATTCGAGGTGGGAGCCGGAGCGCCAGCCGGATATGGTGCAAAACATTACACCTCCTCACCGCCAGCTTCTCTTCGACAACGGGTATGGAGGGTTTACTGCTGATGGGCGCGAATACATTATCACGACCCGGCGGGATCAAACGACCCCTGTGCCTTGGTCAAATATTCTGGCAAATTCACAATTCGGGACCGTCATCTCCGAGAGCGGCCAAGGCTACACCTGGGGCGAAAACGCCCATGAGTTCCGCTTGACGCCATGGAGCAATGATCCGGTTTGTGACGCCGGGGGAGAAGTTTATTACTTGCGCGATGAAGAAAGCGGTTATTTCTGGTCGCCGGCGCCATTACCCAAGCGTGGAGCGACGCCCTATGTTTCGCGCCATGGGTTCGGTTACAGCGTTTTCGAGCATACTGAACGCGGTATTACTTCCGAGCTCTGGGTTTATGTGGCGCTCGATGCCCCGGTAAAATTTGCCGTATTGAAAGTTCGCAATGAGTCCGGCAGGTTGCGCAAGCTTTCGGCAACCGGATGCGTCGAATGGGTATTGGGTGATTTGCCGGAGAAAAGCAGGATGCATGTCGTTACCGAAATCGACGCCGGAAGCGGCGTCTTTCTCGCGCGCAATCCCTATAGCAATGAGTTCTCGGGGCGCGTTGCTTTTTTTGATGCCGATGAGACGGTACGCAGTGTGACCGGCGATCGAACCGAATTCATTGGCCGCAATGGGGGATTCAAAAATCCGGCGGCGATGATGTCGGCGGACGCGCTTTCCGGGCGTGTAGGTGCGGCGCTTGACCCCTGTGGCGCCATCCAGATTCCATTCGAGCTGCTGGATGGCCAGTCGCGGGAGATAAGCTTTTGCTTGGGTGCCGGACTTGATGCCGATGATGCCATCAAGCTCGCGCAGCGCTTTCGTGGAGCGGCCGTGGCACGTGAAGTTCTGGGGAGCGTACACCGGTATTGGGGGCGGACACTGGGCACTATACAGGTAGAAACGCCTGATCCATCTGTCAATGTGATGATCAATGGGTGGCTTGTATATCAGGTGCTTGCGTGCCGTTTATGGGGGCGTAGCGGATACTATCAATCCGGGGGGGCTTTCGGATTCCGTGATCAATTGCAGGATGTGATGTCGCTGGTTCACGCCGAGCCCGCGCTTGTACGCGAGCACTTGCTCCGTTCATCGTCCCGTCAGTTCATTGAAGGCGATGTTCAGCACTGGTGGCATCCGCCGGGAGGCCGCGGCGTTCGGACCCGCTGTTCGGATGATTATCTCTGGCTGCCCCTGGCGGTATGCCGGTATATTGCCGCTACCGGCGATATCGATGTGCTGGACGAATCCATGCCCTTTCTGGAGGGCCGCCAGGTTGGCGCCGATGAGGAGTCATACTATGATTTACCGGTTCGTTCTGAACAAGTTGCGAACCTGTATGAACATTGTGTGCGCGCAATCGTGCACGGCTTGCGATTCGGCGAGCACGGTCTTCCGCTGATGGGTAGCGGTGATTGGAACGACGGTATGAATCTGGTCGGGTTCCACGGGCGCGGCGAGAGTGTCTGGCTGGCTTTTTTTCTGTATGACGTGCTCATGCAATTTTCCAGCCTGGCCCGGCGGCGGGGCGATCCGGTTTTTGCTACACGCTGCAAGAAGGAAGCGAGCCTGCTGCGCAGGAATATCGAACGGCACGGGTGGGACGGTGAATGGTATCTGCGCGCTTTCTTCGATGACGGTTCTCCGTTGGGTTCATCCAGCAATCCTGAATGCCGGATAGACTCGATTGCGCAGAGCTGGTCGGTATTGACCGGAGCAGGTGCGGGCGAGCGCCAGCGTCAGGCAATGGCGTCTGTGGACCGGCATCTTGTCCGCCGGGACGCCGGCCTGATTCAGCTTCTCGACCCGCCGTTTGATCAATCAACCTTGAATCCGGGATATATAAAAGGCTATGTCCCCGGTGTGCGCGAGAACGGCGGCCAATACACGCATGCAGCCATCTGGGCAACCATGGCATTTGCCGGATTAGGTGATCATGAGCGCGCGTGGGAATTGCTGGCAATGATTAATCCCGTGAATCATGCGCGCACGCCGGAAGCGACGGCAATCTATAAAACCGAACCGTATGTTGTGTCGGCCGATGTTTATGCCGTATCTCCTCATACCGGGCGTGGTGGATGGTCATGGTATACCGGTTCCGCAGGCTGGTTGTATCGGCTGATGCTGGAAACACTGCTGGGCCTGACTCTGGAGGAGGGAAAGCTGTATTTCAAACCCTGTTTGCCGGCGGACTGGGAAACGTTCACGGTGAATTATCGCTATCGGGAAACAGTCTACCGTATTACCGTCTTGCAGATGGCCGGCGGGGAGGAAGAAGAGAGCCTCACGATTGATGGGGTGACGCAACACGATCTGTTCATCGCGCTGGTTGACGACCGCTTGCAGCATAATGCCCAGGTCCGGCTGGCAGCCTGCCGGATTTGAATCCAAGCGAAAAAGTGACCGGGCAGGAACGGATCGTGACGAAGCTGAAGACCGGTATAGTGATTCCATTGCCCGAAAAGGGGTGAAATATGACCCGGTCAGGTACCTTTGCAGCCGATAAGAATTTTCAGGCTGGTTTAGTGAAGCATCCGGGCTAGGCCGCTCGCTGAGGCGGGCGCAGGCTGGCGCCTGAAGGCGTTGACTCAATCCACTTCGAGGGGCGCAGCGCTTGCGTAACCAAGGTATCAATGTGAGAGGAGGATGGACTGGTTACGGACATACGGGTGCCCGTGGCCGAATGCATGGGACGCATTGCGGTTTGTGCAATTCTTGCCGTCAGGCTTTGAGTATAACGCTGCAGCAAATAACGCAGCGGACTGCCAAGCTCGAACTCTCTTCTCAGATTAGCCGCCTTAAGGCGGTAGCTATAGCCACTCTTTTGTACAATTGCCTGGTTGGGTGCTGCTTTTCTTCCCATAAGCATGGCAATTCCGAATAAACCTTCATTGCCGATAATGGCAATCTTCTCGGCCATTCCGTCCTCCGTGGTTGCAAGGAGCGAAATGATGCTGGTAGTGGGGAAGTAAATGCGGTCAATTTCGCCGCCATCCTCATAGACAGCCCATCCCTCTGGCAGGGAAACAAGTTCAAGGCATGATTTCAAGCGCTCATAAACCTCTTCCGGGAGAGCGGCCAAAAAAAGATTTTGCTTGGGGGTATGCAAATATGACATTGGCTCCTCGCTGTTTTTAGTTCCGACTGATTTCCACAGATGGTTGACAGATGTGGGGAATAAATTCAATGATTGCAGGCTACACCGAAATTCAGGGGCCGTATGTGCGGTGCCAGACAGACCGGATTTGCGGAAACAAAGACAGTATGAGGGTCTTGAGCACCGGCTCTGATTCTTGTCTGGCTGAATGTTGACGGTGCGTGATGGGGCGTTGGTTGGTGCGCGGGGAATGTTATACTTTTTTTTTACATGGAGGATGTGATGGGTAAATATACCGCCAGGGAAAGCAAAGAAAAGCTTATTGAAGATTTTCATTCGGTGATTAACGATACCGAGGAATTGATGAAATCCGTAAGCAGTGAGAGCGGGGGCAGGGCCCAGGTTTTACGCGATAAAATCGAACAGAATCTGACGCACGCCAAGGAATATCTGCAAGATTTTGAAGATTCCGTCGTCGATAAATCAAGAAGCGCGGCGCGGATAACCGATGAATATGTACATGAAAATGCTTGGCGGACGGTTGGACTGGCAATCGGACTGGGGGTCTTGATAGGTTTGTTGATCAAAAACCGCGACTAATTCAGCCCGAACCTCGGTGCGGGCCAAAGGGTCCTATCATTAAATTGACCTGGGAGATTGACTGTGAAAACACAAGCGTTTTTTGCCGCGTCTTTTGCTCTGCTATTGACCGGCGGCAACGTTGGGGCGGCGCCTTTCAGCGGTTTGTATGCATTCGGCGACAGCCTCTCGGACGCGGGAAATAGTCAGTATGCCGAGCTGAGCCTCTATAAAAGATTATTGGACAATTGTTTTTTCCCCTGTCCTCCTTATGCTGACGGACGCGTTTCCAATGGAAAAGTTGCCACGGAGTATCTGGCGGATGCTCTTTTTCCGGGAGCGGTAAGTAGTGGTACTGCGAATTTTCGCAGCTATGCCGTGGCAGGGGCCACCTCAGGTATCGGAAACTCCGGCGATGGAGGCACTGCAATCGAGAAGGGAAACCTTCTTCCAGGTCCTATTCCTATTCCTGTTCCGGGCATACTTCCCCTGCCGGGGATGAACCACGAAGTGGGGCAATACATAAGTGATTCGAATCGCAGTGCCGATCCCAACGCGTTGTATTTCTTGTGGGGAGGAGCAAATGACTATCTGTCGCACAAAGATTTGACCACAGTTGAAGCGTCCCAGCTTGCCGCCCAGAATATTGCGGGATATGTAAGCGTGCTGGCAGGGGCGGGTGCGAGAAATTTTCTAATTCCAAATCTTCCGGACTTGAGCACCACGCCTTCTGTCGCCGCCCTGGGGGATCCGGCAAAGGCGGATGCGCACATGTTTTCCATTGTGTTCAATAATGAACTGGCAAGCCAGCTGGGGAACGTAAGCTCGCAATTTCCCGATGCCAACATATTTCAATTCGATACTTATACTTTCGTGAACGGCATTCTTGCGAATCCATCCGATCCCCACTACAACCTAACCGATGTGCAAAACGCCTGCTTGACGGCTTCCGGGTCTTGCGCCAATCCCGATGGTTTTCTTTACTGGGATGATTTCCATCCAACGACCCGTGGGCATGCCATCCTTGCATCGGCTTTTGCCAGCGCCGTGCCGGAGCCTGAAATGATGACCATGTTCTTGGCGGGCCTGTTCGTGGTGGGTATGGGGTGTAACAGACGACGCAAGCTTAGGTATGCGGTGTGAAAGCTGGGCTGGCAATGCGATCTTTGTCTGTTGCGGCCAACATGGTCTTTTCACATATTCTTGATCAGCGGTTTACCAAGACAATTTTTGCCGGAAACAATTATGCTGACGACATTCAAATGCGACGCCTACGCCGACATCACCCTGTTTGGTGATATCGCGCAGCGCCTGCTGAAGATGATGGGGCACAGCGGGACAGTACCCGGCGCGATACTGGCCGAGGATGTCCCGGTCGCGCTTGAGCGTTTGAAGAGGGCGATCGAAGCGGAAAAATCGGCAGCGGCTGCCACATCGGAACCGGATGCCGATGTTCAAAGCCGGGAAGGGGATGATCAGGCTGTGCGGTTCGATTACCGGGCCTTGCCCTTGATCGAGTTGCTCACCGCCGCGGCAAAGAAAAATTGTAATGTGATGTGGGAATAAATATACACTTGTTCTTATTTGTTTAATTCTATGTGGGACAACGAACAGAAAATTTGTTGAAATAGAGGAGAATACCTGTTGGGTATCTTTTCTTGCCCTCCCCTGAAGGATACCCCCGGTCCGGTAGCGGTTAATTTCGCGCCGGACTTTTTCTTTGTTATAAGCAGATGCACTTGGGGGGGACGGTAAGCGGAATCAGCGGCGTGGGGGAATTGAGCGAGCAGAGCCCATCAGGCTATCTGGAACAAATATCGTCTTAATGCCCTGACCTGGCGCTTCACCCGTCCAGGCCATGATGAAGTCTTGTCCATATGCGGCGAGCTGCGGAACGCCGGTGTCCCGTCCGCCACTGATGTCCCTGAGATACTGGATCGGACCCGCCGTACCATTGGCATATAATTTGCGAACTGCCAGGCCGGCTTTTCTGCTACTTGTATCCGCTGCGGTGATCCATGAAACGACCGCGGTACGGTCATCACTCCATGCGACACCCACGCGTCCGGATGGATCCGCCTTATCCACGTCAACGGGCTGGCCAAAACTTTGGCCGCCATCCGTGGAGAATGCAGCGCGTATGCGCGGATGATCATTCGCCGCGGTAAACCAGACCGCCACGACTTGCATTCCCCGTGCTGCCAGCATGGGGCCATTGACCGGGCATCCGGCAATCTCCCAGCCATCTCCATGCAGCGGTACAGGTTTTGTCCACTTGCCATGGTGCAAACGCGCCACCCGATGGTCGCGAATCTCATTATCGGTGCGGCCGCGCCAGGCGGCCACCGGGCCCGCCGGTGTCACAGCCACGGCCGGCCAACAGCAGGTGCAGGTACTATCGTCAATCACCTGCTCCTTATCCATGCCACCATCACGATGAATGCGCGTATAGCGCAAGGCGAAATTACCGGATTTTCCCTTATGCTTGCCGCCATCTTGCTTCACAAGGCGATCACGTCCGTCCAGCCAGATAATCCCCGCATCGCCATGCACCGGAAAAATGACGGCAAAACCGTGCTCGGCGGCCAATCCATCGCGATGCGGTGATTTGGGGGTACTCCAGGTTATGCCGGAGTCATTGGAAATGGATGTTGCGATATCGTAGTCGTAAGTACGGCCGCCTTTTCGTTTGACCAGCCAGTGCGCTACCCAGAACGACTTGTCGATGGCTACGACAGATGGGAAATCACTCCAGTTGATAAACCAGTCTCCGCCACGCGCGGCTTCACCCTGGCGTATCCATTTCCCGTCGCGCAGCAAGCCATATTTGAGCACATGATCTTTGTCAGCCGGCTCCACCCAGCTCATCAATATCCCACCATCGGGAAGCGATGCGAGACGAGGAAACTGCGCACCGGCTGCGGCGGGGTTTTCAATGACATGTATTCTGGCAACGGGTGGCTGCGCCGCTTCGGACGAAACGGCTGCCATCGTCAAACCGATTAGCGCGGCTGTAACATGCAAGCTATAAGTCAATGGTTTCGATCCGGTAAAATCAGGGCGGTAACAGCAATAGGGAAGTGTAAGGAGGAAAAACCTGTTTGGGAATGCGACATATTGCCGCACGACCATTTGTCGCACCTCCTGGACATTATGTTTCTATCTTACATATTGAAGATTATCCTGAACCAAGCCGTACGTCCGCGTTCATAGACCCGTCCAAGATTCACGAACCCTGGCGGTATATCTCCCATTCTGCGGCTTCCAGGACATCGAGACATTGGCTGTTTCAGATCCCGAGGTGGTGGTCGGATCTGGCCCGAGGCGCTTCTTGAATCTATTCATCATTAATTTCTCCTGGGATGAACTCGTAACATCGGATAGATGGACGAGAGAAGCGGAAATTGTCTAGGCACTATGGGTAATGCCTAGACATTTCCATGTGATTTACGCCGACGCACTATGGTACCCATCAACCCCAGTCCCGCCAGCAGCATGGCGTAGGTTTCCGGTTCGGGTACCACACCGGCCACCAGGGTGCCGGTAACGCCATATTTATTCAGGAGATTTGGATTAGAGATATCCTGCGACAGATAGTCCGCTCCCCCCAGGAATACCGAGTAGTCACCGGGTGCCAGGTTCATGAAAGTATGCGACACCCTGCCGTCTGCCGTGCCATCTGAGCCAAAGCCTGTACCGTCATAGGCATGACCGATATATTTGAAGAAACTCAGGGCGGCGGGTATGTCATTGACGGTATCCGGGGCGTTACCGATTTTCCAGTCATTCAGTGCTCTGAATGAGCCCTCGGTATAATCAGGCCGGTTGGCCCTGGATATATCCGATGAATCATAATCAGCCCCCATCGGGGCAACATGCGCAAGTCCCTGAAAGAGCGAAAAACCGGGCATCAGCCCGAGTTGCGAAGTGGAGACGTTGCCGCTATGGTCCGTGACTTGAGAAGTTGCCTGCTGGAATGAAAGCGTTACGTCGGTGGGGCTAAGCAATGTAAACCGGTACGCGAGCGTTTTATGGGCGTCGCCGTAGTCGGCATCTGTTCCATCGATCCAGCCGTAGTTGCCCGTCACCGCCTGGTCTGACCGGGTGGACATGGCATAGGTATCGTCAAAGGTGCCGAAATTGCGGCCGGTATAGCCGATGTGAGCCATCGCGGGCAGGGAAGTCATGCCGACCACGAAAAGTACGTGTTTGAGTGATTTTTTCATACAGAGTCTCTCGATTGATATTGTTGGATAACGGGAAGGCAAACAGCATATCGGGCAGGCTAATCAGCCAAACCGATGTGGCCGAGTATTTATTATCCATATCAATAAATCAATGTGGCATATTGTCACATGCGACAATTTGCCGCGTGTGACAATATGCCACATGCAATTATCCATCGAAGGCCACGTGTCAATGGGCATTTCCTTCGTGTGGCCGATTGAAAATATCATGACTCCATATGTCATGATATGACATCGGCGTTTTTGTGCGAAAGCGGAGACAAAAACCTGGTTGGGATTTATGGTGAAGACGAGGGTGTGAAACTATCACAAGCGGATCGTGGAGGGCGTCTCGGCGTTTCGGCGGGATCTTGATGGATTACGCAATACTCATCCATTATTCATAGGCATCAACCGGAAATTCTTCATTGCAGAAAATTGTCCTGTCATGCACGCAGCGGGGAGCAGTGGGGTGGGAAGCCAATGTTTGCAGGATACATTGGCGATTTTTATTTTTGCTCAACCAGCTCCTTGATCGCGGCGATCAGCTCCCGCGGTTCCACCGGTTTGGTCAGGTGCCCTTGATAGCCACCCTTTATCGCGCTGATTTTGTCTTCCGGACGGGCGAATGCCGTGAGTGCGATAGCTGGAATCTCCCCGCCGTTTTCGCCCGAAAGATTTCTTACGTCCCGAATGAATTGATATCCATTCTTCTCAGGCATGCCTATGTCACTGATAATCACATCCGGTTTGTCGGTCTGTAAAAGCATGAGTCCCTGCGCCGCGGTCCCGGCGGTGGTCACAGTGGCCTGATAGTGAGTGAGTATTTTCTTGATAAGCTCACGTGCGTCCAGTTCATCGTCAATCACCAGTACTTTTACTCCGGAGAGCACGGAATTATCGCCTTCGAAGGAATCGCGCATCAGGGGCGCTGGCTCGTTTTTCAGCTTATCACCCACGGTCGCCAACGGCAGGTTCACGATGAATGATGCCCCCTTGCCCATCCCGGCGCTTTCCGCTCGAACCGTTCCGCCATGAAGTTCCACCAGTTGTTTAACAATGGCAAGACCCAGACCGAGACCCCCATACTGCCGGGTCAGTGAAGCGTCGGCTTGCCGGAAACGATCAAAAACGTAGGGCATGAAGTCCGGTGAAATGCCCAGGCCGGAATCATTGATCCTGGCCTCAAGATAAGAGCCTATCTGCTCAACCACGACTTCTATCTTTCCTCCCTTGGGTGTGAATTTAATCGCATTGGAAAGGAGATTCCAGAAGATCTGCTGAAGTCGGTTGAAATCACCCGAGACCGGCCCGATGCGCCGGTCGATTTTTTTTTGCAGAATGATACCCTTGGCCTGTACCGTTGGATTTACCGACTCAACCGCTGCCTCGACCAGCGCGGTGGCGTCCAATGGCTGCATGTCGAGTCTTACCTTTCCTGAAATAATGCTGCTCATTTCCAGAAGATCCTCGATAAGCTTGTTTTGTGCGCGAGCATTTCGCTCTATGGTTTCCAGCCCCCGATGGATATCCTCTTTTTTCATGTTCCCGCTCAGAATGAGTTGGGCCCACCCCAGAATCGCATTAAGCGGTGTTCTAAGTTCATGGGAGAGCGTCGCCAGAAATTCATCCTTAAGCTGACTGGCCCGCTCGGCTTCGCTTCTCGCCAGCCGTTCATTTTCAAGCAATTGCCTCTTTTCCGCGTCCGCCAGAATCAGTGCTTCGCCGAGTGCCGCCACTTCATTGGTTGTGACTCCGCCGTAACGACTCGGACGAATGCCGCGGGTGATGCCGGCCACCTGGCGGCCGAGTTCGGCCAAAGGCTGCAATATTCCGAGGCGCGTATAAAAACGGATCACCATGGCAGCAAGCACAGCGATGAAAATGAGTCCGATCTCAATCATGCTTTGGCGCTTGAGACTGACCCGCTTGAGATCCGATTCGCTTTGCATGCGGCCGTTAAATGAATCCAGGAATTTCTGAATCGGCTCCATGACGGCAGCTTTCCCGGCAATATAATGATCGCCGAACAGCAAGCCAATGGCGAATTCCCGGTCGGGCTTGCCACTTACCGTGAAATTCCCCTTTCCATCGTCGTAGAGCCCTTTCACGGCCGCAAATGCCTGCCTTTCCACATAAACCAAGTCATTGGAGCGGTCCATGGATTCCTCAAGCAAGGCATATTCCTCATTCCTCAAACCGGCTTGACGAAACATCTCCAGCAACGAAAGCGTCTCCCCTTGCTCGACGTGTATGATCTTCCCGCCTGCCACAAGGTGCCAGTAAGTGGCGGCATAGTTCAAAGGCCGAGGCCGTTTGCCGTTGCGGATATCGAGGATCACATTGAAGTAGTACTCATAGATGGGTTCGCCAGTGACCACATGGTTACGCGCCATACGGGTAAGGTCATCCGAACTCTGCAGCAGCTCGTCCGCAAGCAGAAGCGCCTCCAGACGGTGACGCTCGTTGTTGTTGAGATCTTCGCGGATACTCAGCGAATTAAATATAAGCAGCCCGATGGCTATCAGCAGCAATATGAGGGCTACATTGGAGAATTTGGTAAAGCTTTTTATATTCACCGGACTCTGCTCCGTTCATCATCTTAAACAACGTTAGCGAAACTGAAATTTTATACATGGAGGCATCCGCATTGCCATTTTATTTACCGAACGCGGATTCCCGTGCGCTCCCTGGTTGGCCGGGTTGAGCGGGAGCAGCCGGATTACTATTCATTGTGAACTGTTTATAGCGTCCATGAACTTCTATTTGACGTATTCATGATTCCCGGCAGGAACATAAAGATTATTCAATTTATTCATTTTTATGCAACGTCCGTGAAATAAACAAATGTTAAATTTTCGCCTGGGTAATTACTCTGGAGAAAATGAAAATGAGTTTATATCGCTCCCGTTTTATTTTTGCGCTCCTCGTAATTTTGCTTAGCTTGGGAGTGGCCGCCGCCGCCCTGCATAGTATTTCTTATAGCAACAAGCCCGATTCCACGTGGGAAATGTACGAGGATTTCAATGTGGCATTTGCCAGGCACTGGAAAGCGCGATCCGGTGTAAACGTTACAGTCAAACAGGCCCATAGCGGATCGGGGGTGCCCGTGCGCGCCATGATGGATGGGCAGGATATCGTGACGCTCGCTTTATCTTATGATATCGAGGCGCTGAAAAAGAATACCCGGTTCACGTTGCCCGACTGGCAGGGATCTTCGCCGCAAAGTCCGCCATATACTTCGACCGTCGTGTTCCTGGTGCGTAAAGGTAACCCCAAGCAGCTAAAAGATTGGGGGGATCTCGTACGGCCGGGGATCGAAGTGATCACTCCCAGTCCAAAAACCTCAGGTGACGCACGATGGAATTACCTGGCGGCATGGGGGTATGCGCTTCAGCAATCCGGCGGCAATGAGGCGAACGCATTCGAATTTGTCAGGAAATTATTTTCCAACGTCACAATACCGGATTCCGGGCCCCGTAACTCGCGGCCCTCCGCCGCGATGGCAAATTTCGTTGAGCGTGGGCTGGGCGATGTGCTGCTGGTGTGGGAGAACGAAGCTCATCGAGTTGTCAGGGACCATGGGGGCGATAAGTTTGAGATCGTCACTCCGTCCATGTCGATCATGGCCGAACCTATAGTCAGCATTGTGGACAATGCGGCGACCGATGGTGAGCGCGACGTGGCCCGGGCATATATCGATTATCTCCATACCGCCAAAGCTCAGGACATCGCGGGTAAACACTACTATCGCCCGCGTGACGAGAGGGTAGCCGGGAAATATGCGACGCAATTCCCCTCAATCGATCTATTCACCGTCGATGAGCTTTTTGGTGGCTGGAAGCTGGCGGAAAGCAGGCATTTTGCCCGGGGCGGCGTCTTTGATCAGATGCAAGTGAAATAATGCGGGAAGCCGCGCTAAAATGTCATCGACCGGGCTGGGTCAAGCGAATAAGGAGGTCGGCCCACGGGCATGCAGGCATGGCTTTGACCGTCTTCACTCTGTATGTGATTTTCACGAATAAACTTCCAATCAGTCTCAAGTCACGCCCCTCCCACCGATCATCCCGTTTGCTGTCCTGCCGGTTTCATTCTATCCGGTAAAAGCTTCGTTTTTGGTATTTTTCTGATTATGTGTGTCACCGCACTGATCAGTTGGAGCCAAAAAGGGATGATTGCAACTGTGGAGCCGAGTATGCCTGCAGCAGCCTGCCGCACCTGAGTGAGATCGGCTCCAAAAATAACTGGCCGATCCATATTTTTTGGTCAATGGAAATAACTATTGATCCTCAAAATCGGCAAATCTCGCTTCGATTCTTCAGGTCCGGCAGGCTGCGAGTATTTTCAGCAATTCCAATTTCATTCAACTCTGGAGAAAAATAGCATGAATACCCAAAATAGATTATTCGTTCTGACTATCGCGCTTATCGGCGCGCTATCCATTGCCGGTTGCGGAAAAAGCGCTGAGAAAGCGGCTCCGCCGGGGGAGCCAAAACCCGAGGCTAAAACCACGGTGGGAACGGAAATCGATGACAGCGCCATCACCACCAAGGTGAAATCTGCGCTGCTGGCCAATGAGGATGTCAAGAGTTTTGATATCAAGGTCGAGACACGCAAAGGCGAGGTTCAACTGAGCGGTTTTGTGGATAACCAGACTCAGATTGATCGCGCCATTGCGGTCACCCGGGGGGTCGAGGGTGTCAAGAACGTGGATAACAAGATGAGCCTGAAGACTACCGCGACGACGATAGGCGACAAGATAGATGATGCTGTCATTACCACTAAGGTGAAAGCCGCGCTGCTTGCCGATGAGAGTATCAAAAGCTTTGATATCGCGGCAGTGACACGCGACGGTGAGGTTCAGCTCAGCGGTTTTGTGGCCAATCAGACTCAGATCGACCAGGCGGTCGCCGTCGCGCGCGGCGTCGAGGGCGTAAAGAATGTTATTAATGAATTGAGCATCAAGAAGTAAGCAAGCGACTGGAAAGGCGTCTGAAAGCAGCAGAAAGGAAGTTGCGTGTTCTTATTTATATTCATTACAGCCATATAGAAAGGAGTCAAAATGAACTGGGATCAAGTGGAGGGTAACTGGAAACAATTCAAGGGTAAAGTCAAGGAACAGTGGGGCAAGCTGACCGACGATCATCTCGATGTGATTGCGGGCAAACGGGATCAGCTGTCTGGGAAGATTCAGGAATCTTACGGAATCACAAAAGAGGAGGCGGAAAAGCAAATTTCAACCTGGGAAAAAAACCAGAAGGATATCTATCCTCCCAAGTAAAACGGTGCGGCATGTGGCGAAATGCGACATGCCGCATAGTCGTGTGGGAATTATAAGTTGAGGAAATCATGGATAAATTCAAAGTCATCGCGATCATCGCGGGTTTGGTATTCAGTTTCGGCACGATGGCGGGGCAGCATATGTCCAAGGACGCGTACAAAGCGGAAAAGGAGCGCATAGAACGCGAATACAAGGCCCAAAAGGCGCGTTGCGATTCCCTCGCGGGGAACGCGAAGGATATTTGCCGGATTGAAGCGAAGGGTGGAGAGGAGGTCGCGGAAGCCGATCTTAAAGCTCAGTATGAACCTTCCAGGGAAAATCGCTATAAAGCCCGTATCGCCAGGGCAGAGGCGGATTACGCGACCGCTAAAGAACGGTGTGACGATCAGGCCGGCGATGCGAAAGAGATTTGCCTTAAAGATGCAAAAGCCGCGGAAGCCGCTGCCAAGGCTGCTGCAGAGCGAGAAAAATAGAACCGGGATCTTATCCGCAGGTAATTCGTTATATGGCGGTATGTCCTGCAATCCGGACGAGCGCCCGGAATGTTGATAAACAGGTTAAACATGAAAGGAGAATATCATGCTCTATACCATTGCTGTCGTTCTGATCATTTTATGGCTGCTTGGGCTGGTGAGTTCTTATACCATGGGTGGCTTTATCCATGTTCTGCTGGTGATCGCGATCGTGGTTGTGCTACTTAGAGTCATCAGCGGCCGCAAACCCCTGTGAATTTTTTATCGCAATCCTCGGCCCATCACGATGCCGGCTCATGCTCCCAGGCGCACGCCGTGAATCGGGTTGGCCCCTCGGCCGTTTCCACGGATGGTATCGTGACAGCGGGCCTGCCGTGATCTGAATGGCTTTGCTACCGGAGCGCTAACCAGTGGTGAGTACGCGCTTTCTCCTGATTATTTCGTCCGATATTTCCTGGAATTGCTTTCGCGCTTCATTTTCGATGAAGTGGGGTCCTATAAACCGCAGAATCCACATATCGGGAATGATCTCTGCCTGATAGACAATACGGGTGTGATCGCCCTCTGGCAGCAACTGTGTTGTTTCTTCCATTTTGCGCATGTTGCCGCTAATCATGCGCTCCTGGATTTTCTTGAAAGGGGTCAAACTTATTTTTCGTACCGATTCAAGCGAAATCGTTAGAAAGGCATATTTTTCTATCGCGTGCTGGGAGACATGCACATCATTGCCCGACCTTCCGACAACCTTACTGGACTGGATGCTGGAAATAAAACGGGATATGTTATCGAAGTCTGTCAGTACTGCCCAGACTAGCTGGGGTGCGGCCGGAACGGTAAAAGTTGCATTCACGATGATTTGCTCACCATCATTCTCAACTTTAACGCGAATGTCGGTACTGTGACGCTGGACAGCCTGCGTGGCTGAGTTCACCGTCGACGTGTTTAATTTCCCTGGGAGCTTTCCTTCTTCGGCCAGAACCGGCTCGCCGAGAAACAGAAGCGGCAGAAAAGCGACAGATGTGGCAATTATCTTCATTAAATATGATTATAGAACCGTTTTACCTGAGGTTAAAATCATCATCGCAATATTTTACGAAAAATTGCTGAAAAACCGCGAACGATGCAAATTTATTCCCACTCTATCGTTGCGGGTGGTTTGCCGGAGATATCGTACACCACGCGATTGATGCCGCGAACCTCGTTGACAATGCGATTGGATATCCTGGCCAGCAGGGTATAAGGGAGCTCTACCCAATGGGCAGTCATAAAGTCTTCCGTTTTGACCGCTCTTAATGCCACCACGTACTCGTAGGTGCGTCCATCGCCCATCACGCCCACTGACTTTACCGGCAGGAAAACGGCAAAGGCTTGCGAGGTTTTTTCGTACCAGCCGGAAGTCCGTAATTCCTCGATAAAAATCGCGTCGGCATGCCGCAGCAACTCGGCGTATTCGTACTTGACTTCCCCCAGAATGCGAACGCCCAGGCCAGGGCCCGGGAAAGGGTGACGATACACCATATCGTGCGACAGGCCCAGCGTCAGGCCAAGCTCACGTACCTCATCCTTGAACAATTCACGCAAGGGTTCCAATAACTTCAAATGCAGCGTATCGGGCAGGCCGCCGACATTATGATGGGATTTGATGGTATGGGCTTTTTTTGTTTTACCGCCGGCGGATTCAATCACGTCGGGATAAATCGTTCCCTGGGCGAGCCAGCGTGCATTGGCGATCTTGGCGGCTTCGCGCTGAAATACTTCGACAAACTCGCGGCCGATAATACGGCGCTTTTGTTCGGGATCGGCAACGCCTTGCAAGTGATCGAGAAAGTCTTCGCTGGCGTCGACGTGAATGACTTTTACACCCAGGCTCCTGCTAAAGGTATCCATTACCTGCCCGGCCTCATTCAACCGCAGCAGGCCATTGTCCACAAATACGCAGGTAAGCTGTTTTCCTATTGCGCGATGAATAAGTGCCGCTGCAACCGATGAATCCACGCCTCCGGACAAGCCCAAAATAACTTCATCTGTGCCCACTTCAGAGCGAATTCGGCCGATTGCTTCCTCCATGAAATCGGGCATGTTCCAGTCATAACCGACTCCGCAAATCTCATGTGCGAACCGTTCGATAATGGCCTTGCCTTGCAGGGTATGGGTAACCTCGGGGTGGAATTGCATGCCATAAAACTTGCGAACCTCATCGGCTATGGCCGCATTCGGCGTGGCGGCATTGCTGGTCATCACCTTGAAGCCGGGAGGAAGTGCCGTTACCTTGTCGCCATGGCTCATCCACACATCCAGAACCGGTTCGCCTTCCGCGTCGGTACGATCGTGAATATTGCGCATGAGCGCGGTTTGACCTTCCGCCCGCACCTCGGCATAGCCAAACTCCCGTACTTTCGAAGTTTCGACCGCACCGCCCAGTTGCGCAGCCATTGCCTGCATGCCGTAGCAAATTCCGAGTACGGGGATGCCTAGCTCGAAAACAATTTGCGAGGCGCGCGGCGTTTCATCCTCCGCTACGGAGTCCGGGCCGCCGGAAAGAATGATGCCTCGCGGTGCAAAGTCATGGATGAATTGCGAACTGACGTCGCATGGATGAACTTCGCAATAAACATTGGTTTCCCGCACGCGGCGGGCAATCAGCTGGGTATACTGGGAACCGAAGTCCAGGATGAGTATTTTTTGATGCATGGGGTGCGGCGGAAATCCTTAAACGCGGCTTCAGACAAGCAAAACCATGGGGAAAATGTTAAAAAATGACTAGACTGGCGTCAGGCAGCGCGAGCAGGCACAGGTATTCCTATGCAACGACGAACAACGCGGCATGGCGGCAATCTAGGGCCTGTTAACAGGTCCTAGTTAGTTCTACTATTCCACGTGATAATTTGGCGCCTCCTTGGTGATCTGGACGTTATGCACATGGGATTCGCGAATACCGGCGGAAGTGATTTCGATAAACTCGGCTTTGGCGTGCATTTCATCAATGGTTCCACAGCCGAGATAACCCATGCCCGAGCGTATGCCGCCCATGAGCTGATGGATCACGGCGATCACGCTGCCCTTGAAAGGTACACGGCCTTCCACGCCTTCAGGCACCAGTTTCTCGGTGTCCTGCCCGGCCTCCTGAAAATAGCGGTCGCTGGAACCCTGCTGCATTGCGGAAAGCGAGCCCATGCCGCGATAGGTTTTATATGACCGTCCCTGGAAGAGTTCAATTTCTCCGGGCGATTCTTCGGTGCCGGCGAACAATCCGCCCAGCATTACGGAACTGGCCCCCGCAGCGATCGCCTTGGCGATATCACCGGAGTAGCGGATACCACCATCGGCAATCAGAGGCACACCGGTATTATTCAAGGCACCCGATACATTCTTGATCGCGGTGATTTGCGGTACGCCTACACCGGCGACAATGCGCGTGGTGCAAATCGAGCCGGGGCCGATGCCCACTTTTACGCCGTCGGCGCCGTGGTCAACCAACGCCCTGGCCGCGGCGGCGGTGGCAATATTGCCACCGATGACTTGTATTTGAGGGAAGCGTTTCTTGACCCACTGGACCCGCTCCAGCACGCTCTGGGAATGACCGTGCGCCGTATCCACCACGATTACGTCCACGCCCGCCTCCGCCAGCGCTTCCGCGCGTTCGTCGCTGCCTTCGCCGACGCCGACCGCGGCCCCCACGCGTAGACGCCCCAGATCATCCTTGCAGGCGTTGGGATGCTCCGAAGTCTTGATAATATCCTTTACGGTAATCAATCCGCACAGCTCGAAATCGTCATTCACCACCAGTACTCTCTCCAGCCGGTGTTGATGCAGCAATGCCATCGCTTCTTCACGTGTCGTCCCTTCTTTCACCGTCACCAGCCGCTCTTTCAGCGTCATGATGTTCTTGATGGGTTGATCGAGATTGGTTTCAAAACGTAGATCCCGGTTGGTGACGATGCCCACGACTTTGGAGCCTTCCACCACCGGCAAACCGGATATCTTGTAACGGTGGATGAGATCGAGCACTTCGCGCACGGTCATGTCCGGCGGAATGGTAATCGGCTCCTTCACCACGCCGCTTTCGAAACGCTTGACTTTGGCTACATGGGCAGCCTGATCTTCTGCAGGCATATTCTTGTGGATGATGCCGATGCCGCCTTCCTGAGCGAGGGCAATGGCAAGCCGCGAGTCGGTTACCGTATCCATGGCGGCGGAAACCAATGGAATATTGAGAGAAATTGCGCGGGTGAGACGGGTGGCTAAATTAACATTGCGTGGTAAAACCGCGGAGTGGGCGGGAAGCAGCAAAACATCGTCAAAGGTCAGAGCTTTTTCAACCAGTCGCATGATATTGATCCTTCACAAAGCGGCATTATAGCGAAACATGGAGGCTGCGGGGACCCCCGATCTTGTGGGTTCGTGATCTCCTGGGTCCGCCCCCTGCGGGAAATCCAGCCGCCGGAGTCAGGATTTGGGAAAGCCATGAAGGGGGAGACCCCGCTGGAAACGGACAGTTTGCATTGTCTATGCGCTCTCTACAGGGGTGCGCCGTTCGGCACATTCGTGCCTGCATTCCTGTTTTTCTTCATCGTCTTGAAATCTTCCATGCGTTTTCTGCGAGCCTCTCTGGGGTCGACGGCCAATGGCCGGTAGATTTCCACACGATCGCCATCCCGCAGAATCGCATTGGGTTTGACCAATTTGCCAAATACGCCCAGCTTGTTTTTTGAGAGATCGATTTCCGGATACAGGTTGATGATTCCGGAAAGCTCCACTGCCTGCCGCGCGGTTACTCCAGGCGGCGCACACAACCGCCGCATAATCTGAATATCCGGCAACGCATAAACCACTTCGATCTCCATTGCGCGTTCATGAATGTCCATAAACTGCTTCCGCCCGTGCGATAAATGCTTCAACGAAGCTGTTGGCAATAATGAAAAATACCGGACCCACCAGCTTTTCCAGAAATATATGCGAGAACGTGTAGTGTAAGCGAAACTCTATCTTGCAGGCATCTTCGGCCAATGGAATGAAACGCCAATGGCCGTCCAGGTTTTGGAAGGGTCCATTCAGCAGTGTGATATTAATCAATTCAGGCGGGCGCCGGGTATTCTCGGTAGTGAAGCTATGCTTGATATGGTGATAATTGATCATGATCGTCGCATGCGTTACGGTTTCACTCTGATGGCTAACGGACGAGCCGCCGCACCACGGCAGAAAATCGGGATACGCTTCCACCGCATCCACCAGCGCGAACATCTGGCTCGCGGAATAACCGACCAGAACCGATTTTTCTATATCAGCCATGGGATAAACCTGAATCCGGCATTTGACCGTTCATTTCGCACTCATTTTTCATCCCGCCGCCATGATCCACCGAGACCGCATCGAAAGCTGCTAAAATACACGAAACCCGCGTGGAACTCACCCTTTTTCTTGCCACATGAGCATCGTTCAGAATAAGAAAGCTTTTCACGATTATTTTATCGAGGAAAAATATGAAACCGGCGTGGTTCTTGAAGGTTGGGAGGTCAAAGCGATCCGTGCGGGACGAGTACAGATAAAGGAAGCGTATGTCATAATCCGCAACAGCGAACTGTTTCTCATTGGCTGCCATATCAGCGCCCTGCCCACGGCATCCACTCATATCAACCCGGACCCGGTCCGCACGCGCAAGTTGTTGCTGCACGCGGATGAAATCAAGCGGCTCATTGGCAAGGCGGAGCGCGCTGGCTATACTCTTGTGCCGCTGGACATGCACTACAAGGCCGGGAAAATCAAGCTCGAAATAGGATTGGCCAAGGGTAAGAAACAGCATGACAAACGCGAGTCCGAGAAACAGAAAGAGTGGATGCGCGACAAGCAGCGTCTGATGCGCGCGAAATAATGATATCGCCAAGCCGCGATTCGATTTGTTCCAGGCCGACCATGAATCTTAACTCCCGCTTATAGCAAACTGTTTATTTTATCATGCAAAAATCCATTGCCATCTGGTTGTTGGCTTGCTGCGCGCTGGTATTTGCCATGGTGGTCGTCGGTGGTGTGACGCGGCTTACCCATTCGGGACTTTCCATCGTTGAGTGGCAACCCATTGTCGGCACGATTCCTCCGCTCAGCCAAAGTGATTGGGAAATACTTTTCGAGAAGTATCATCAGACGCCTCAGTACCAGAAAGTAAATCTTGGCATGAGCCTGGATGAATTCAAGGGCATTTTCTGGTGGGAGTATTTTCACCGGCTGCTTGGGCGTGTTATCGGATTGGCCTTTTTTATTCCATTCGTATATTTTCTCGCGCGAAAAGGAATTGACCGGCGCCTGGGCCTGAAGCTGACGGGAATTTTCGTGTTGGGAGGTCTGCAGGGCGCGATGGGCTGGTATATGGTAAAAAGCGGCCTGGTGGATAACCCGCATGTCAGCCAATACCGCCTGACAGCCCATCTGGGGCTTGCATTCATCATTTATGCCGCAATGTTCCGGGTGGCGTTGGGGTTGCTGTTTCCCGCCGATATATCACATGGAAACATCAGATTGCGAAGTTTGCACCGTTTTTCCCTGGGACTTACCACCCTTATCTTCTTAATGGTGCTATCGGGAGGATTCGTTGCGGGTATCCATGCGGGGATGGCCTACAATACTTTTCCGTTGATGAACGGTCATATCATTCCACCCGAGATATTCATGCTGGAGCCATGGTATCGCAATTTTTTCGATAACATGGCGACAGTACAGTTCGATCATCGCCTGATTGCATGGACACTGGCAATTCTGGTTCCGATTTTCTGGTTTAAATCGAGGAACCTGCCACTTCCCGGTTCGGCCCATCTTGCCTGCAATATGTTGCTGATCATGCTGATGGTGCAGGTAAGTCTCGGTATCGCCACCTTGCTGCTGGTTGTTCCCCTGCCGCTGGCAGCGGCGCACCAGGCGGGTGCGCTGCTGCTGTTTACCGCCGCCCTTTGGGTCAATCACCAGCTTCGCTAGTTAAAAATGACGAGATAGCCGCCATGCCGCGTTGCTCGTCGTTGCATAGTAAAACTATGCGCCTCCTCGCGCCTTGCCTGACGACTATCTCGTCATTTTTAAAGGTTCACTGGACCATCATGCTGTGCTGCATTGCTCGTCGTTGCATAGGAAAACTATGCGCCTCCTCGCGCCTTGCCTGACGACTATCTCGTCATTTTTAAAGGTTCACTGGACCATCATGCTGTGCTGCATTGCTCGTCGTTGCATAGGAAAACCATGCGCCTCCTCGCGCCTTGCCTGACGACTATCTCGCCATTTTTAAAGGTTCACTGGACGATCATGCTGTGCTGCATTGCTCGTCGTTGCATAGGAAAACCATGCGCCTCCTCGCGCCTTGCCTGACGACTATCTCGCCATTTTTAAAGGTTCACTGAACGATCATGCTGCGTTGCGCGTCGTTGTACAGGAAAACTATGCGCCTCCTCGCGCCTTGCCTGATGACTATCTTGTCATTTTTAAAGGTTTACTGGACGATCATGCTGCATTGCGCGTCGTTGCACAGGAAAACCATGCGCCCCCTCTCATCTTGCCTGGTGACTATCTCGTCATTTTTGAGTGTTCGCTAGAACGGCCATGCTGAGTTGCTTGTCATTGCATGGAAGACGATGCACCCCTTCGCGTGCCTCGTCCGATGGCTATCTCGGTACTTTTGATCTGCTGTTTTCAAGCAGAAATGGAGGGGCAGGGCGCCAATAAGCACAGCGCATTGCGTCGGATGTAATTCCTGTTAAATTCGGGTTTTTTACCTCATCATCCTGGCATTGCGGCAGGATGATGGTAAGGAAATAGTTGCTGCCCTACCCACACCAAGGTGTAATAATAATTCAGCAGACAGCAGTTGATTGGGGTATGAAGCGAATTCTCATCCGGCGCAATATGCGTTGCTTATTGAAGCAACACGTATTGCGTCCGATGTTTTCGTATGGCTAACTTCTCGGGGGATTGTGGCGGTAGCCCAGGTCAGGGTAACGTTTGATCGATTACCACATCAATCCCTTTGGCGCCGACCCTGACTGGCTGGCTGAGGCCTTGCAGATCGCCGCTTTGCGGCATGGGAGATCCGGATCTTGAGATTCTGGCCCCTACCACCACTTCATCGGGGAAAGTGGATAGCTGCACGCCGGATCTGGCCATCGAGTCGTTCAGCGAGAAAGTCGCGGGCAGATCCTTGACCTGCAGGCGCAGCGTTGCCAGCGGCGCCCTCGGACCCACCTTGGCGCGCGCAAAAATATACAAGCTGTCATTGGGAGACGCCTTGCCGGCCATCGCGGGGCCCAGCGTCACCTTCCCGGAAAGGGTGCCGCCACCCGATGCGGCAGCCCCCGCAGCCGCAACCGACTCCGGCTTGTTCCCGGCGGGAGGAGGATTCTGACCACTCGGTGCCTGGTCCTGCGCCCTCGCCATGATGCTGCCTTTTCCTGAAGCCAGCGATTTCGCTTCGGCAATGCTGCTGCTTACAGACCGCGCCAACTCGGACTCCGGCGGGACGAGTGCCAGTAATTGCTCCCAGTAGACGGCCGCCTTGCTGAATCTTTTCTGCTCAAATTCGGCGGTGCCCGCCAATGCCAGCGCCTTGGGATTTTTGGGATCGAGGCGCAACGCCTTGTTGATCAGCTCCAAAGGTTGACCCATCAGACTGCCATTATTCGTCATGGCAACTATATCGGCATAATCGGTCAGCAGTTCCGCATTATCCGGGACCATGGCGATCACTTTCTCATAGGCAACCTTGGCGTCGGGGAAACGCTGCATGATTGCGTAGGTTCTTCCCAGCATGATCCACCCTTCCACATCATCCGGCTGTTCCTTGAGGCGCGCGGTCAGGCTTTCCAATACGGCCGAGAAGTTTTGATGGCCTCCCTCATCTGTCACGCCCCCCATGGGCATCTGCTCGACAGCAGGCTGCGGAGTGAGCGCTCGCGTATTCCCCAGCCAGAGATAAAGTGAAACTGCCAGCAGGGGTATCGCCAGCGATATCAACGCGATGGTGGCGGTATTACGGTTGCTGCCGGCCGCCAATATGGCTGCTGCCATGGAGGATTCTCCTTCGGGAATGTCTTCCAGCATGCGCTGTTGCAGTTCGCGCTTGCTTTGCTCGTATTGCTCACGGGTCAGCGTATCGCTGCGTAAATCGTTATCGAGTTCGGCCAGCTGGTCGCGATAGATGCTGACATTGGTGGAATCGCGCGCCACGCCAGCTTGATGATCTTTTTTTCTCAGCAACGTAGGCAGCACGAACAGCAGAGCACCGACAATAAAAATGCCGGCTACAACCCAAAATGATGTCATGCGTTGTTACCCTTGCCTTCCTTTAGCAAGGCTTCAGCCTGCTCACGCTGCCGGTCGGATAGCACCGGGTCTTCAATCTGCCTGCGCCGGCGTTTGAGATAAACCACCAGGATTACCGCGCCTATCGCCAGAAAAATGAAGGGGCCGAACCATAAAAATAGCGTTGTGGACTTAACCGGCGGGCGATAAAGCACGAAATCGCCATAACGGGCAACCAGGAAATCGACAATCTCCTTATCGCTTTTGTTTGCCCTCATCTGTTCACGGATCTCACGTCGCAGGTCGTTGGCGAAATCCGCCCGCGACCCCGCAAGGGATTCATTCTGGCATACGAGACAACGCAGATCTTCGGATAAGCGGATCATGCGCCTTTCGATCTCCGGGTCTTCAGCCACCGGCGCGGCCTCCTTGGCCCAACCTGAAGGCAGCAGAAACACCAGGGCAAGCAACAGGAAAATTTTACTCACGTTGAAAAATTCCTTCCGCCTTCCAGCGTGTGCGCGGCAGGGGTCCAAGCCCAGCGGACCGGTTGACGACATCGGGTTCATCCCTGTAATTCCCTTACCAGCGGCAGAATTTTTGTTTCCAGCGCTTCCACCGTTACCGGCCCGATCTGCTTGTAACGAATGACGCCATTCTTGTCGATGACATAGGTTTCCGGAACGCCATAGACGCCATACTCGATGCCTGTTCTCCCTTCGGGATCCCTGATGCTGACGGTATAAGGATCGCCGAATTGCTTCAGCCACTGCAGGGCCAGATCGCGCTCGTCCTTATAGTTGAGGCCGTAGACGGGGACTATTCCGGACTTGGCCAGTTCCACCAGTAGCGGGTGCTCCTCGCGGCACGAAACACACCACGAGGCCCATACATTCAGCAACCATACCTTGCCGAGATTATCCCTGGAGGTAAGTGTCTTTTCCGATTCATGCAGTTGTTCCAGCTGGAATTCAGGAGCGGGTTTTCCGATCAGGGGCGACGGTACCTGGCGCGGATTGAGGTTCAGGCCAACAAGCAGGAACCCGACCAATACGATAAATGCCGCCAGCGGAAGCAGAAAACGCGTCATGCCTTCCTGCCTCCCGGAATCAGAGGTCCGGCCGGTGCCTTCCTGCCGGCCGGGAGTTTCTTGCCGGCGACCTTCCTGTCGTCGATCTCTTCACGTTGCTTATTGCGTACCGCCAGGCGATAACGCCGGTCAGTGACAGCCAGCGCGCCCCCGAATGCCATCAGCAAACATCCGAACCAGATCCAGTCCACAAATGGCTTATGGTAAACCCGCACGACCCAGGCTCCATTTTCCAGCGGTTCACCCAAGGCAACGTAAAGGTCACGCAACACACCCGTATCTATCGCGGCTTCGGTCATGGCCATACCAGACGCGGCGTAAACCCGCTTTTCCGGTTCCATGCTGCGAATTTTTTCGCCGTTGCGCAATACATCTATATCACCCATATCCGCCATGTAATTGGGGCCCGCCACTTTTTTCGAGCCGTTGAAACGGAACGTGTAGCCGCCGACTTCGACCGTATCCCCGATTTCCATGCGCACGTCCTTTTCAGTCTCATAGCCTCCGACCAGCGTTACACCGATAATGAATACCGCTATCCCCAGATGTGCAAAATGCATGCCGTAATAACTGCGTGATTGCGCAGCAAGCTTCGCGAACAAACCTTGCTTGCCACTATTTTTCATACGCTGAAGCAGGCTCACAACGATGCTGGCAATGACCCAGAAGGCCAGCAGCAGACCGAAGCTCACCCATGGTTTCCATTCACCCATGACAAACGGCATCAACAGCGCGGTGACAATACTTACGCCGAACGCCCAGCGCAGACGTACCGCAAGCTCAGGCAGGCTTGCCTGCTTCCAGCGCGCAAGCGGGCCTACTCCCATGAGAAAAATTGCCGGCGTCATCAATGGCACGAATACCGCTTCGAAGTAGGGCGGGCCAACCGATATCTTGCCGAGCTCAAGTGCATCCATCAGCAACGGATAGAGCGTACCCAGAAGAATGCTGCCCGCCGCCACCATCATCAACAGATTATTGGCAAGCAGCAACGATTCTCTCGACAGCAGTTCAAATTTTCCGCCCAGGCCAATCTTGGGTGCCCGCCAGGCGAATAACAGCAAGGAGCTCCCGATGACAATAACCAGGAATGCCAGGATGAAAATCCCTCGCTTTGGATCGGTTGCAAAGGCATGAACCGAGGTCAATACGCCCGAGCGAACCAGGAATGTACCCAGCAGGCTCAAGGAAAATGCGCATATTGCCAGAAGCACGGTCCAGCTCTTGAAGCTGCCGCGTTTTTCGGTTACCGCCAGTGAGTGAACCAGCGCGGTGCCTACCAGCCACGGCATGAAGGAGGCGTTTTCCACGGGGTCCCAGAACCACCAGCCGCCCCAGCCGAGCTCATAATAGGCCCACCAGCTGCCCAGCATGATACCGATGGTGAGGAACAGCCATGCGACGGTAGTCCATGGGCGGGACCAGCGCGCCCAGGTTGCGTCCATCTGACCGCTCAGCAGCGCGGAAATGGCGAAAGCGAATGCGACGGAGAATCCCACATAGCCCATATAGAGCATGGGCGGATGAAACACCATGCCGGGATCCTGCAGCAGGGGATTAAGATCGCTTCCCTCCGGGGCGCCGGGCAGCAGGCGGTCGAAGGGATTGGAAGTCAGCAGCAGGAATAGCAGAAAACCCACGCTCACCATTCCCATTACACCCAGCACCCGCGCCACCATTTCATTCGGCAGGCGGCGGCTGAATACGCTGACTGCAACCGACCAGGCCGACAGCATGAAAACCCACAGCAGCAATGAGCCTTCGTGCGAGCCCCAGGTCGCCGCGAAACGATACTCCAGCGGCAGCTTGGAATTGGAGTTCTGGGCGACGTTCATCACCGAAAAATCGTTGTTGACAAATGAATAGGCCAGGCAGAAGAATGCAATGGCGATAAACACAAACTGCCCCTGGACCACGGGCCGGGCCAGAGCCATCCACGAGGGGACGCCACGGGCCGCGCCAATAACGGGCAAAGTACCTTGTATAAGCGCCAGCAGCAGTGCAAGGATCAAAGCGAAATTACCAAGTTCTGGGATCATGGTGTGGAGATGAATGGTGAGTTAGAGATAGGGGCCATGGGCCATGGTCAGGCCTGTTTGAATCAGGAGCAAAATTTTTTCGCCTCGAGAGCCGGTGGTTATTGCACCAATACTGTTTTCCGTGCCTTGTCCGCCTGTTCCAGGGCGCTGGCCGCTTCCGGCGGCATGTAGTTTTCATCGTGCTTGGCAAGCACTTCATCCGCGCGGAAAACGCCGTTTTCAGCCAGTTTTCCCTGAGCTACCACGCCTTTGCCTTCCTTGAACAGATCGGGAAGAATGCCTGTGTAGACTACCGGAATTACTTTGGCGGTATCGGTCACGACGAAATTCACCGTCACGCCATCTGCCTGACGCTTGACGCTGCCTTCTTCCACCAGGCCGCCGATGCGAAAACTCTTGCCCACAGGGGCTTCGTTGGCCGCCACCTGGGTGGGACTGAAGAAAAATACCAGATTGCTCTGAAACGCATTCAACACCAGTATGGAAGCAACACCCAGCGCAGTCACGCCGGACGCGATTATTGCCAGTTTTTTATGACGCGGTTTCATTTCTCTTCTCTTGTTTAGTTGACTGATGGATCAGACTGAGATGCCGGAGCAAAGTTCGCTTACGGTTAAAAACAAGAATAATTTCCCCGGCTATGCAAACAAGCGCGACCAGATAGGATCCCCACACGTAAAACCCATATCCGCCCATATCCAGAAAATCCGACATGCTGGCCCAGTTCACCGCGCCGCTCCTTGCAATTCACCCACCCACGCAGTGTGACGCTCGCGCTCCAGAATAATGGTCCGCGTGCGTATCAGCACCACGGCGATTGCATACATCCAGCAAGCGAGGGACATGATCAGCATGCCTGTCAGCATGGTGGTGGCCATTTTCGGGGATTGGGTAACGCTGACGGAGGCTCCCTGGTGCAGGGTATTCCACCATTTTACCGAGAAATAGATGATCGGTATGTTGACCACGCCCACCAGCGCGATCATTGCCCCGGCTTTATCGGCACGGCGCGGGTCGTCGATTGCCGCCTGCAGTGACATGAATCCGATATAAAGAAATAGCAGAATCAGTTCGGAGGTAAGACGCGCATCCCATACCCACCATGTTCCCCACATGGGCTTGCCCCACAGCGCACCGGTCCACAAGGCCAGAAAGGTGAACATTGCCCCTGTCGGCGCAATGGCTGTGGCAATCATGGAAGAAAGCCGGGTATTGAAGGCCAGGCCGATGCCGGACCACATTGCCATCACCACATAAAGGAACATGGACATCCAGGCGGCCGGCACATGAATGAAAATGATGCGATAAGCCTCGCCCTGTTGAAAATCGGTGGGAGCGACAAAGAATCCGATATAAAGCCCTGCTGCGCATAATACGATCGCGGCGATGGTAAACAGCGGAATCATTTTGCCGGCAAGAAAATAAAAGCTTGCCGGGGAAGAATATTTAAACCAGTTTATTGCCATGTTAAATACGAATTCCGTATCTCGGGTTTTATGCTTCAGGTGCGTAACTCACAATTTTAAACTAAAAACCATGAATTCAGAATTGGTTTCTTTACTTCAGGCTTCTTACTCCATGGAAATTCGCAGCGACAGCGCCGCTGTCCATGGCGCCAGTACCAGGGATGCCAGCAGAAAAGCGCCCAGCAGCGACATGTGCGCGCCAGCTCCCAGTCCCGCCGCGCTGGCCTCCACCGCGCCTGCGCCAAAAATCAATACGGGAATATAGAGCGGCAGCACTAACAGCGAAACCAGCACCCCGCCACCTCGCAATCCCAGAGTCAGCGCCGCACCGATAGCGCCAATCAGGCTTAGAACCGGCGTACCCAGCAGCAGCGAGGCGGTCAGCACCAGCAGCGCATCTCCTGTCAGGTCGTACTGGATACCCAGCACGGGTGCCATCAGCACCAGCGGCACACCCGTAACCAGCCAGTGAGCCAGCGCCTTGCCCATTACCAGAAGAGAGAGCGACTGAGGCGAGAGCAGCATCTGTTCCAGCGTGCCATCCAGGTGGTCGCTGGCGAACATCCGTCCCAGCGACAACATCGAGGCAAGCAGCGCGGCCACCCATACCACACCCGGCGCCATGGTCCGGAGCATGTTCATCTCCGGACCCACGCCGAGGGGAAAGAGGCTCACGACGATGACGAAAAAAAATAGCGTCGTCAGGACATCTGACCGCCGCCGCATCGCGAGCAGAAGGTCGCGCTGGATTATCCAAAGAAACATGTCAGGCGAGTTGCAACCGCTGGGTTGCAACGGCGGTTATCTCGATCTCCTGGTGGGTTGTCATCACGATCATGCCGCCGTGTTCCAGATGCTGTTCCATCAAGCCTTGCATCAGCTTCACGGCGGTGGTGTCGAGCGCTGTCAATGGCTCATCCAGTATCCATAATACGGTTCCGCATACCAACAAACGCGCCAGCGTTACCCGGCGCCTCTGTCCTTGCGACAATACCTTGGCCGGCAATAATTCGCGCCCTCCCAACCCCATGTGCTGCAAGGCATCATGAGCCTTATGCTCATCAATTTCGACCCCTCCCAGCGCACTTGAGATGCGCAGATTCTCAATCGCGGTCAAATCGTCCTTGACGCCGCCCAAATGTCCGAGATAGGTCATCGCGGCGTAATAATCCCCCCCAAGAGCACGAATCTCAACGCCATTCCAGCGGATCTCGCCGTGGGCGGGCGTCGCCAACCCGCACAGCATGCGCAGAAGACTGGTTTTGCCGCTGCCATTGGGTCCCTGAACCTGCATCAATCCACCCGCTTCGAGGGAAAAATTGATGTCACGGAATAAACGGCGATCACCGCGCACGCATTCCAGATTGTTTCCTTCCAGCATCGGTATTTGTCAAGGCCAAAAAAACCGGCATTATAGCCTATCGACGCGGTAAGGCGTAGAATCTACGCGCTTTGCTCGCACATTGCCCGGAACACCGCCTGCTTTCATCCGGAGAGGGATCTTCCTGTTGGGTTGCGATGAATCCGAAAGGGGCCTTCCAGCGCCCATCCGGTCACCATAACATTGAGGGCGTACAGACTGACGACCTTGGCATCCGCACAACGGCCTGAAAAAAAGCGTGTCCGTATACTAAATTCTTACCGTGATCTGGAACATGAATGACAGAAACATCAGCGATGCTGATTTTATGCGTTTGGCGCTCGAACTCGCGAAACAGGCGCAAGAGGCGGGCGAAGTGCCGGTAGGCGCCGTGGTGGTAAAGGACGGGGCAATCATCGGTCGAGGTTACAACCGTCCGATCACGACAGCCGATCCAACCGCCCATGCAGAGGTGATGGCGATGCGCGATGCGGCAAGATATCTGGGTAATTACCGGCTGGCGGATTGCACGCTTTATGTAACCCTGGAACCCTGCGCCATGTGCGTGGGAGCGATTTTTCATGCGCGTATCGCGCGGCTGGTCTATGGCGCGGCGGACCCGAAAACGGGTGCATGCGGCAGTGTGATCGACCTGCCGGCGGAGAGCCGGCTTAATCATCATATGCGGGTGACGGGCAATGTGCTGGCGGAGGAGGGCGGCGACAGATTGAAACAGTTTTTCGCGGAACGGCGCAAGGTAGCGGCAAATGGCGGCGATACAGGGCACTGATGAGAATCGTAATCAATATTCCCTCTCAGGAACTGGATTTATATGATGATAATGAGAACGTTGTCAGACACTATCGTATTTCCTCCGCACGAAACGGGGTAGGGCAGGTAAACGGCAGCTTCTGCACGCCGCTGGGAAAACATATCGTTCGCGCCAAAATCGGCGCGGGTCAACCGGTTAATACCGTATTCGTGAGGCGTCGCCCCACTGGTGAAATCTACACGCCTGAGCTGGGCGCCACTTTTCCGGGGCGTGACTGGATTCTGACGCGCATTCTATGGCTTTCGGGTTGCGAACCCGGTTTCAATCGTCTGGGGCCGGTGGATACCATGCGTCGCTATATCTACATCCATGGCAGCCCGGACAGCGTGGAAATGGGCAGGCCCGGCTCCATCGGTTGTATCCGCATGCGCAACAGCGAATTACTGGAATTGTTCGATCTGGTGAATGCCGGAACAGAGGTCGATATCACCAACTGACATCCCTGATAAGTCCAATTCTCATGGCCCAGCGGGGCGAAAATTCAGTCTTCCCGCAGGCTGCGCCAATTTGGCATGACTTGATATATCGATATCATCCATCAGCAGGCGCTGGCTCCGGTCAGTCAGCGTTACCGTGAAAAAATAGCTGCCGCCCGTGACGAATTACACCGGTATTCGGTCATGGCTGATGTTTGGTGTTGTGTTGGGTGCGTTTTGATGGGTTACGCTACGCTCCACCCATCCTACCTGAGCGGGTTAGCGTTTTGCAGCGGCTTTATACACCGCGTTGCGCTCACGCTTGCCTACCGCCACCACCACAACCATCAACACGCCATCGCGCACCTCATAAACCAGGCGATAGCCCGCTTCCCTGAGTTTGATTTTGAACCGGTCTTTTGCTGGGGTTGGCGTTATGCGAAACAAAAGACCAGCCAGGACGCGTCAATTTATGAAACATCCGGGGCGGGTAAACTTTGCTATCCTGCCATTCCCGTCATTCCCGTCATCATTTTTACCCAGGCCTGCGAGTAACCGGCCCTTGATGCCCTTCCTGTCATAAAGGGCGAGTATAAAGGGCAAGTTTAAAGGAACGGCAGGTACCAATAGGCAATTTCTCCAGGAGAAAAACACACATCTGGATTCCGGTCAATTTGTTCGGAGAGTCCTTTTCGCGTATCATTGGCAGCCATGACAAAGTATGTATTTGTGACTGGCGGCGTGGTCTCTTCCCTGGGGAAAGGTATCGCGGGCGCCTCCCTTGCCGCTATCCTCGAGACTCGCGGCATCAAAGTTACGCTGCTCAAGCTGGACCCCTATATCAATGTGGACCCCGGCACCATGAGCCCGTTTCAGCATGGCGAGGTTTTTGTCACCGAGGATGGGGCGGAAACCGATCTCGACCTGGGACACTATGAGCGCTTTATCAGCGCCAGAATGAGCCGGCGCAACAATTTCACGACCGGTCAGATTTATGAGAGCGTGATCAAGAAGGAGCGGCGCGGCGATTATCTGGGTGGCACCGTACAGGTCATTCCGCATATCACGGATGAAATCAAGCTGCACATCCGGGCCGGTGCGGGGGACGCGCAGGTGGCCATCGTCGAGATCGGCGGCACGGTCGGCGACATTGAATCGCTGCCATTCCTGGAAGCCATCCGGCAGATGGCGGTGCAGCTTCCGCGCGAGGACACCTGTTTTATTCATCTTACGTTGCTGCCCTATATCAGTTCGGCGGGAGAATTGAAAACCAAGCCGACCCAGCACTCGGTTAAGGAATTGCGCGAGATCGGTATCCAGCCGGATGTGCTGCTGTGCCGGGCCGACCGTGAATTACCCGCGGATGAACGCCGGAAAATCGCGTTGTTCACCAATGTGCGGGAAGAAGCGGTGATCTCGGCTGTGGATGCGGACAGTATTTACAAAATTCCCACGCTTCTGCATGAGCAGATGCTGGATGAGATCGTTTGCCACAAGTTGAGTATTCTCGCAAAAGCGGCCGATTTGAGTGTCTGGAAGAAACTGGTGCATGCGCTGGAACATCCGGAGCGCACCATAGACATCGCGCTGGTTGGAAAATATGTGGATTTGACGGAGTCGTATAAATCCCTGTCGGAAGCCTTGATTCATGCCGGGATTCATACTCGCAGCCGAATCAACATCCATTACACGGATTCGGAAAATATCGAGAAACAAGGAATTGATTGCCTTGCCGGCATGGATGCAATACTGGTTCCCGGCGGATTCGGCAAGCGCGGGGTGGAGGGCAAGATCATGGCCATCCGTTACGCGCGTGAAAACCGTATCCCCTATCTCGGCATCTGCCTGGGCATGCAGCTGGCGGTGATCGAGTGCGCCCGCGACAAGGCCGGCATGGAAGGCGCGCATAGTACCGAATTTAATCCTGATACCCCCTACCCGGTCATTGCCCTGACCACCGAATGGCATACGCGTGAGGGACAACTGGAAGTTCGCGACGCCAAGTCGGATCTCGGTGGCAGCATGCGGCTGGGCGGACAGGAATGCGTGCTGAAAGACGGATCGCTGGTAAGGAAAATTTATGGAGCGGATAAAATCATAGAACGCCATCGCCATCGTTATGAAGTCAACAATGAATATATTCCCCGATTGGAGCAGGCGGGGCTGCGCATAGGCGCCGTGTCGGCGGGGGAAGGCTTATGTGAAATGGTCGAGTTGCCGCAAACCGAGCATCCCTGGTTCGTCGCCTGCCAGTTCCATCCGGAATTTACCTCCACGCCCAAATCGGGTCATCCATTGTTCACGGCATTTATCAAAGCGGCCATTGATTTCGCGGAAAAGCATGTCGCGTCAGAGGCGATAGCTCCAGGTAAATTGAAAAACATCGCCTAAGTACCCAACAGTTTTAATAAAGTTTTATATATTGCCTATGAACCATTCCGGTCTGGTGCCCATGCAGGATGGGTAATGCACGGTCGTTGCCCGTCAAAACTTGCGCCACATCGCCGACTGATCCCCTTGCATGCCCCGCCGTTACGCTGAAGCCGGTCTGCCTCAAGGCTTGAGCCGGAAGGGATGAAGCAAGCGACGGGACGGTGAGGGTTGAAACAAGCTGAATGATGGGTTGCACTGGACGCCACCCATCCTACGGAAAACTTAATAAATTTAAATAAATGACCCAGGGAAAAACAGTATGAGTGCAATTGTAGATGTCATCGCGCGTGAAATTCTTGATTCACGCGGCAACCCCACCGTTGAAGCGGATGTGTTGCTCGAATCCGGCGTACTGGGGAGGGCTGCCGTGCCTTCCGGCGCGTCCGTCGGTACTCGGGAAGCGGTCGAATTGCGCGATGGGGATGCTCAGCGCTATTTCGGCAAGGGCGTGTTGAAAGCGGTGGAAAACGTCAATACCGAGATTGCCGAAGCCATCATGGGGCTGGATGCCATGGAGCAGACTTTTATTGACCGGACGCTGATTGATCTCGACGGCAGCGGCAATAAATCAAGACTCGGCGCCAACGCGGTTCTTGCGGTTTCACTGGCGGTGGCAAAAGCTGCGGCGGAGGAATCGGGGTTGCCTTTATATCGCTATCTGGGAGGCGCCGGATCGATGTCCATGCCCGTGCCCATGATGAATATCGTCAATGGCGGTGCCCATGCCAATAACAGGCTCGACATGCAGGAGTTCGTCATTATTCCCTTGGGGGCGCAAAGTTTTCGCGAAGCGTTGCGTTGCGGCGCCGAAATATTTCATACATTGAAGAGCCTGCTGGACGGCAGGGGGATTAACACGGCAGTGGGCGACGAAGGCGGATTCGCTCCAAGCCTGGCTAACAACGAGGCGGCGTTGCAACTGATCGTGGAGGCCATCGAGAAGGCGGGTTATTTGCCGGGCCCGGATGTGGCCATCGGGTTGGATTGCGCCAGCTCGGAATTCTTCCGTGACGGGAAATACCATCTGGCATCGGACGGATTGAGCCTGAGCTCCGCGCAATTTGTCGATTACCTCGCTTCCTGGGTCGACAAGTATCCTATCATCAGCATCGAGGACGGCATGAGCGAGCACGACTGGGATGGCTGGAAGCTGCTGACCGGCAGACTTGGAAAATCGGTGCAACTGGTCGGGGATGACATCTTCGTGACCAATAGCGGCATCCTCAAAGAAGGCATAGCACAAGGGATCGCGAATTCCATCCTTATCAAAGTCAACCAGATCGGCACGCTTACCGAAACCTTTGCCGCCATAGAGACCGCGAAGCGGGCGGGCTATACGTCGGTGATTTCGCATCGTTCCGGCGAAACCGAAGATACCACCATCGCTGATATCGCTGTCGCCACCAACGCGCTGCAAATCAAGACTGGTTCGCTGTCCCGCTCTGACCGGCTGGCCAAATACAACCAGCTGCTGCGCATAGAGGAAGATCTCGGTGACGCCGCAAGCTACCCGGGACGGGGCGCCTACTACCAGCTGCGATAAGGGCATTCCCGTAATCCAAGGAGTTAGCGCCAACTCCTTGAAGCATGCAGGCAAGGCAAGTTCCGGTGAAAGCGGGGGGGGGGCAGGCAGGAGTCACTCGTGTAAATGGTGATTGCCGGCAGCCTGCCGGATTTAAAGAAAATGGGCTGCAAAGCGTCTGGCCGGTTCATATTTCACCGCTTTTTCGGCCAATAGAGCAACTATTGGCCTTCAAGATCGTCAAAATCTGTCCTCGCCCAGCCATTTTTTCGCTTCGATTCTTCAAGTCCGACAGACTGCCAGAGATATTCAAGTGAAAGTACTGCTGAGTCTTATACTTATTGCCTTGATTGCCCTGCTGCAGTATCCGCTATGGCTGGGCAAGGGAAGTTGGCTGAAAGTATGGGAGTTTGATCAGCAACTGCTGTCACAGCATGAAATCAACCAGAAATTGCAAATCCGAAACACCACGCTGGACGCGGAAGTGCGCGATCTCAAGCAGGGGTCCGACGCCATCGAAGAGCGTGCCCGTAGCGAACTGGGCATGATCAGGAAAGATGAAATTTTTTTCCACCTGCTGGAAGATAAAAAAAATACCTTGCAGGCTGACAAGATGGGTGAAGAACCCTTGAGGCAGTAAAGAGCCGATACGCCTCTGTTTTACAGGGCAGTCCGCACTTACGCCACGTCAGCGCAAGCCAATACCAGCGGCATTCAAGCAGGCCGTTGCTGGTTTGGACCGGGTCTTCCCGATTACCTTCGCAACGAGATTCATGGCATTTTCCCGCCACCCCGAAATCCGTCCTTCCCTCTCAGTCCGATTCTCCGCTTCGGTTCTCAAGTCTGACAGCCTGGTGGCCAGCATGGAAGAGTCATCGTATTCTTGCTATTCTTGCTTCATGGACGATCCGCCTTATACTCTTTCGACCAGAAAAACCGGGGCAACTGAAACCTTTCCAGTGATGGCAATCAAATAGCGGGATAAAACCATGCATCTGCTTCTAATAGTGGGTATTGCCCTCGCCATAGGCGTTGTGGGGTTCGCTCTGCAGAACAACGTGCCGGTGACGGTGTCCATGGCCTTGTGGAGCTTTGATGGTTCTCTGGCTCTGGTGCTGCTGCTCGCCATGGGTCTGGGGGTGCTCATTGCCGGACTGCTGTCATCGCCGAGCATGATAAAGAGCCGATGGGCGCGTGCGCGGCTTCGAAGTCAGGTTTCGCGCCTGGAACAGGACAAAATAGTGCTGGAGCGGCGTATTGTCGAACTGGAAGCCGAGCTCGAGAGGCTGGCGCCAAGACCGCTTCAGGAAGAGCCGCAACGCTTCCCCGGCTTAAGGTCCCTGTTACTGGGAGGCCCTGGAAAACCCGAAGAATGAATCATTACACATGCATGATCGCCCCGGGGTTGTCAGCCGGCTGCGGGACGGGAGCGCGGTTACCTCGCTGCGGTGCGGCAAGGCGGCCGAACGACTCAAACCGCCATTCAGGCGGGCGGCGTGTTCTTTACCGTTATCAGTTCGATCAGCACGGATTCAGCGCCGTCGGCAAGCCAGATTTGCTTATCCTGAATAGTACAGCTTAAGCGCATACCGCGTTGCGCCTGATTTGCGATGGCCCGGCTGGCTTCAAGTGGCAGATTGATTACGGTCAGGTTCCTGATCTGTTCGAGTTTGCCGCGGCATTGACTCCACCACGTGTCGGCAATACGGCCGCCATAGGTGTAAATGAACACCTGCCTGGCGCGGCCACAGGCTTTGCGGACCAGTTTCTCATCCGGAAGGCCCACATCTATCCAGAATTCGATGGCCCCCGTCAAATCCCTTTGCCAGAGGTCGGGTTCATCACATGTGCTCAGACCATTGCCAAATGACAGTGCTTCATGGGCGTGGAGCGCGAAGGCCAGTAATCTCACCATCATGCGCTCATCGGTTTCCGACGGATGGCGGGCGAGCGTGAGCGCGTGATCCCGATAATAATTGCGATCCAGGTCCGCAATTTGCAGATCGGCTTTAAAAATGGTTGCTCCAAGAGCCATATTAGTAGAAGTCGTTATGCACTATTTGATAATTCAGAATCGTTAATCCATGTAGGGAATCCCTGACAAGACATTCATCTACGCTTACATCATGTTTTAACATTCCCTGACAGACGCTCATTGATCTGCATGTTACTTTTTACCCGGTTGCAAGTCATATATCAGAGCTCTCAGGCATGCGATCGACGACTTTTATACCGAGACTGCCGTCGAGCTGGCCAACGATCCTGACACAACTCCTAAGAATAAACGATAAATGCGCAAAATAAATTCCGATCAATAAAAGAAGTTATTGTGCAAACCAATAAATCCCGGAGAAGTTAAACATGGAACGTCTTACCATATCGCTTAATAATCAACTCGCCAAGCAGTTTGATGCTGTAATGCATAAGCGCGGTTATTTCAATCGCTCGGAAGCCATGCGTGACCTGATACGAGACCTGCTTGATACCGCCCACTCGGAGGATCATGCCGAAGGTCACTGTATTGCCACGCTCAGCTATATATACAGTCATCATGAGAGTGAACTGGCCAGCTCGCTTACCGCGGTGCAACATGATCATCATGACCTCACGCTATCGACTATGCATGTGCACATGGATCATGACAATTGCCTGGAAGTAACCGTTCTAAGCGGGACTATCAAGAATGTAAAAGATTTTGCCAATCATATTATCGCTACACGCGGGGTACGGCATGGCAGGCTGCATCTTTTGCCGATCGAGATCGAACAAGAGCAGTATTCTCCTGATTCAGTACTGCATGTTCATAGTGCCGCTCTTGCGTGATTAGCGAAATCAAGCAATACGGGCAAAGCGGCTCCAAATACCTGATATCATATTGGCATAAACTGGCTATTCCAGCAATTTGTGCTCGGCCACATAGCGGATTAATTGGGCATTGTTCTGCATGTTCATTTTTTCCAGGATGCGGGCGCGGTAAGTACTCACGGTTTTAGAGCTTAACGCCAGTTTTTGCGAAATTTCGATTAAAGATACGCCGAGGGCGATAAGCTTGAGGACATTGAGTTCCCGATCGGAAAGCGTGGAATGCGGCAGTATTGCCGATGCTGGACCGAGGTCAAACAGCAGTTTCTCCGCCAGTTCTGGATCGATATATTTCCCCCCCTTTGCCAAGCGCCGGATTACGGATATCAGCAGATCGGTGGGACTGTTCTTGGTAAGATAGGCGGATGCGCCTGCGCGTATTGTCCTGATGGCATATTCATCCTCATGATACGTGCTTAACATCAGTATTTGATGCTTTGCATCATCGTTCATTATCCGCTTCAGTACTTCCAGTCCATTCATGCCCGGCATGTTGACATCCAGCAATGCCACATCCCATCCACCCTTGCGCATTTTCTCCAGGGCATCGAGACCGTCTGTCGCTTCGCCAGCGACTACGATATCGGCTGTTTCGCCAAGAATCCGTTTCAGTCCATCCCGGAAAAGTCTATGGTCATCAGCCAGAAAAACATTGATTATCATGCTCATGCCTCATCAAAACCGATTGACTTTGAAGATCTGATCGACTTGTCAATGCTGGAGTAGGAATATACCAAAATAGCAGGCCCGGAGTTCCCGGCCAAGTTAATAAAAAGAGGGACCGGGCCTCCGATCTTATTCATATAATGGGCCAACTGATCCAGTTGCTTCGACCCCGGACATATCCATTCATTCAATGGCAAATTCGATGTCGTCAGCGTGTCGCCGTGCCCGTGACAGCAGCGGAACATCTCGAATAAGATCTTTGTGTGCCAACCGCGTAAATGGTGCATGGTCCGTCCGGTTTGATGTGGTTAACTGTTCTTGCGGCGAATCATGAAATTCTTTCGTTTTGTTTTATGGGCATATGCAGGCTAACCACGGTTCCTTGCCGGGGTATGCTGGTGATATCGATGCCGCCTCCCAGCACTGCTGCGCGTTCACGCATTCCAAGCAGGCCAAATGATTTTTTTCTTGCGGCATCCGCCGAATCAAACCCCTTGCCATTGTCGCGCACTTCAACGATGAGATCATCCGCATTGCGCGACAGGGTGATTTCGACACGGCTTGCTTCGGCATGCCGTGCCACATTGGTCAGGGATTCCTGCACAATCCGGAATATCGCCACCGTCTGATCCTCATCCAGATCCACCGGGGCCTGCGTCAAATGCAAGCTGCAGCTTAGGCCGCTATGTTTCCTGAATTCATCGGTCAATTTCTTGAGGGCCGATATGATCCCCAGCCCCAGTGAAGCCGGACGCAAATGCTCAGCGACACCGCGCACACTCTGGGTGGCTTTATCCACCAGTTCCGACATATTGCGCCTGATGACTTCCACCTTTTCATTTTTACTATTTTCAACGCCTTTCAGCAATGAGAGTTCCAGATGCAGTGCCGCCAGGAGCTGGCCCAGCTCATCGTGAATCTCGCGGGCAATGTACTTACGGTCTTCTTCCCGCATCCGCTCCACATGCGCCGCGAATTCCCGTATCGCCGCATCGCGCACCCGCAGCTCCCGTTCTACAAGAATACGTGCTTCCGCCTGCTTGCGCTCCAGCCACTTCCCCAGATCGTCGCCGATGACATCGATCAGATTCTGCTCCTCGGGCAGCAGGAAGGGCTGCTCTTCGCTATAGGAAACCTCCATCCAGCCATAAGGCTGGCCATAGACCATGATCTGCTTGCATAATCCACGCGCATGCTCCTTATCATATTGACCGGAAACAAACTGCTTGCCGTCGATTTCAATTCTGATGGTGGTGATATGCGGGAATTGCATGGCTGCGATCAGGTTTGCAAAAATAGTCCTGCAGACTTCCTCCAGCGACCCGGATTCCATGCCGCGGCGGATCGCGTAGAAACAGTTGATTTCCTTTAATCGCTCGCGTAGCGACTCCTCAACCTGCTTGAGTTTGATGATTTCATGTTCAATGGCTTCCGCCATGGTATTGAAGCCAGCGCCGAGCTCGGCGATTTCATTGTGGGTGGAAATATCGCAGCGGGTGGAATAGCTGCCCTGGGCGATGCTGCTCGCCTGGCGGCTGAGGTAATCGAGCGGGTGCAGGATATTGCGGCGCATGTAGACAGTAGCCACCGCCACGACAAACAGCGCAGTACAAAGCACTGCCAGTATCAGCAGGATTTGCTGCTGGAATTTGGACTGCAGATCGCTCAAGGTGGTTTGAGTGCGGTTATCCAGCTCGCGCATGAATTGGCTGATGGGCGCCATGATTCTGGCTTTTTCCGCTTTATAGCGCTCACCAAACAACAGGCTGATGGCGAAGTCCCGGTCAGGCGCGCGCGATACGGTGAAGTTTCCGTGCCCGTCGTCGTATAACCCTTTGATGGCGGCAAAGGCCTGTTTTTCCAGATTGACCAGATTGTCGGAATTTTTCTGCGCTTGTTGCAGCAGATCCAGTTCACGCTCACTGAAACCTTCACGGCGCATCAAATCTATCAAGGAGATAGCCTTGCCCAGCGCGGTGGGGGCGGGAGGGTCGGTTACGTTCCAATAGGTAGTCGGGTAATCCCGGGGGCGTGGCCGCTTGCCATTACGGATGTCGAGGATCTCGAAAAAGAAGCGTTCGTAGGCCGGATCGCCGGTGGTGACATAGCTGCGAGCCATCTTGGTGAGATCTTCCGAGCTCTGGAACAGCTCATTTGCAAGCTGCAGAGATCTGTGTTTCTGGCGCTCAGCTGCGGTTATATCATCCAGCGTACCCAGCACTTGAGAAGAAAGCAATATCAGCAGGCTGAGCACCAGTACGATGAAGATAAGACAAAAATTGGTGAAAAGACCGATCCTCATGTTTTTCCCTTATGTCTTGTTAAATCAGGGCCGCCGTCTTGTAGCCCGATTCTGCGCGTGGCTGCGCTTGCTAATCATCCTGTATGACAGTCCCGCGGCTTTTATTCCGGCCCAGTGCCGGAATAATGTATCAAATGGCGAATCAAAGGTGTACCCGCCAAGTTAATGAAGAAGAGGAGCAGAGTCTCTGGTGAGAGCCGGATTGTCGTGATACTGGTCGAGTGTATTCCCAGGTCGAAGCCTGCAGGACGCATGGAGTCGGCAAGGTGCTGTCTCAGCCGTGGAAATCCCAAGACCCGGGATTCCGGTTAACGGGCTTAAGCGGGTTCGGGAACTGGAGGCTGAGAACAACTCGCTCAAACGGACGTATGCAGGATCAAGAGCGCGGTAGTATCACGTTTTATCCCTCCCGCAATGACTTCAGTTTGACCAGGTAATCTGATCTGGCTTACTGGCGTTTGATGCCACCCTTCAGCGGCCTCGCAGTCGAGGCATCATCGTCATCGTCAACCGATCCGGGCAAGGTTAAAAGCCGGTGGTTGCGACAACCAAGTCTTCGACATTGGCCTGCCGTTGCTTTTGGCAGGTCGCTTGAATTATTCTGGGACAAGCGGCGTTGCAATCCAATCCAAATGATGATTTGTCACAAATATAAACAAAATTGTCTTACACAAAATTTGTAATTTGTGGGTATCTTTTATGACTAATAGTAAAAAACCCTTCATGATTATACTAATCGAATTACCGAATAAAAAAGGAAATTTCCGGGATGAAGGAATTCAAGGAGGGGGGTATACAAAGTGGCCAGCTATAAATTTGCATCAGCTAAGAGCTCTTCACAAATAAATGACATTTGGAAAGAGAGAAAGGATTTCCTTGTTCACGTTATGCTGATCGTGGCATTAATAGCCGGTTATTTGTCACTATCGCCTGTGGCGAGCGCAACGGATGTCAAGCTCCCAAGCGGGCCCAGGTTCGCAATCGATGATACCAGGTGGATGACGGTGGGCATGGGTTTCCGCGGTTCGGGCATATGGTCCGAAAACCGGGCAACCGACAGTTTCAGGAATGATTTCAGCATCGACAATGCGCGGGTGTATTTAAACGGGCAGGTTCACCAGTATGTCAAATTCGAGCTCAATACGGAATGTTTTTTCTGTAACAACACCAGCTCGACGGATAATCCCAAGATGTCCTACAACATCCTGGACGCTATCGGGAAGGTGGAGATAAACCGGTATGTGAATATCTGGGGCGGCCGCATGCTGGTCCCCACGGAGCGGGGCGAATTGAGCGGCCCTTTTTTCCAGGCGACGCATGATGCCTTCAAGACACCGTTTTTTCCTCAGGACTTCAGCGTTAAATTTGGCAGCAACGGCGCGGGCCGCTATGGCCGTGACGACGGCGGCACCTTCTGGGGCAGCGTCGAACCGGGCTTCATCAAGGGTACGCTGGGTTATGCGGTCGGCGTATACCGGGGGTTGCAGTCATCCACCACGGTCGGACCCAACCAGGGAAATGATGTAACGTGGGCCGGACGTTTCACCTACAATTTTCTAAACCCGGAAAAGAATCCGGGTTACTACACCAGCAGCACCTATTTTGGCAAGGCGGGAGACATCCTGGCGCTTGCGTTCGGGGCAAATTACCAGAAAAATGGCGCGGGCTCGTTCGCCAATCGCAGTGATTTCCTTGGCCTGGTTGGCGACCTTCTGTTCGAAAAAGTCTTGCCGAAGAATATGGGTGTAGCCACGGTAAACGCGGAATACAAGCAGTTCTACGCTAATTATTCTTCCCAGGCTTTTGCCGATCCGGGGTGTTTTTGCGTATTCGATGGAAAATCCTGGACGGTTACCGGGCTTTATCTGATACCGGTCAAGGTCGGTATCGGGAAATTCCAGCCGTATGGCAGATTCACCAGTATTCAACCTAATCACAGCAGTAACCGGGAGGAGATCGAGGGGGGCGTGAATTACATCATCGATGGCTTCAATGCGCGCATATCTGCGTATTATCAGCATGGGGACCTCTTCACTAAAGGTTTGAATTATGCACCGGGGGTGATAGGCGACAAGGTGGATGTATTCAAACTATCGTTTCAGTTGCAGATGTAATGCTTGTGAATGGACGGGGCCCGCACTGGTCTGGTTATAGGAGACGTCCCTTGATCAAAATAGGGTGATTATGAAAACTTCTTTTAGAAGCAATGAATAACAAACAAAAAAAATGCATCCCACAATTCTCGCTGATTTAGCTGCCAAGCGGGACTCTGCCGCCGTGGTTCGTCGAATCTATCCGGTCCAGCACCCCTCCAATCCGGCGCCCGGATTGCCTCAAGCATGTCTTGAAGCAAGACTGTCTCTCGCTTTTGCGGAAGATGGCGGCACGACCCGATTGGTGGGGAGGGATCATTTCGGCCCGTTGCTGGTGCAGAAACCCTTTTATCCCGACGGCCGGGATCTCTGTCAGGCCGTCATCATTCATCCGCCTGCCGGCGTAGTAGGTGGAGACAAACTGGATATTGCCGTCAAGGTGGGCGCGGCGGCGAAGGCGCAAATCACGACTCCCGGTGCAGCCAAATGGTATAAGGCCAACGGTCATGTTTCGCGCCAGAATATAAAGCTCGAAGTAGGCGCCGGGGGCGTGCTTGAGTGGGTACCGCAGGAAACTATTTTTTTCGATGACGTGAATGTGGTGCTTGATCATCAAGTCATGCTGGAGAAGAACGCGAGCTATATCGGCTGCGAGATTTTATGCTTCGGCCGGACCGCCTCCGGCGAGTCCTTCACAAAGGGACAGATTAAGCAACACATCGGCATTCGCCACGATGGCAAGTTGATCTGGTTCGAGCAACTCCGCTTGTCAGGTGGCAGTGCGGCAATGAAAAGTCCTTTGGTACTTGCCGGCAACACCGTCTGCTCCACCCTGATCGCCGTGGGAAAAGCCGTGTCCCCCACAATCCTGGATACTGTGCGCAAGGAGGCGGGTGCCATTGCGAATGGCGCCGGTCATCTCGGTATTTCGCAGTTGAAACCGGTCGTGGTTGCACGTTACCAGGGGAATTCGAGCGAGACGGCGCGGCGGATCATGCTGCATATTTGGGGTCTACTGCGTCCCCAGATGCTGGGCCGTGAGGCAATGGTTCCGCGCATGTGGAATACATAAAGGCTCATCACCAAATCGGCAGGGGGTTTGGGTTCCGGAAAGAGATAAGCGTCAGGTTGGCTGCAGGTCACAGTATTGAAGAAGCGAAACGATTGTTAATTTACCGAGGAGGAAATAATGGACCTTACACCAAGAGAGAAGGACAAGCTGCAGATATTCACCGCCGGATTGTTGGCGGAACGGCGCAAGGCACGCGGCCTGAAGCTCAACTATCCGGAAGCGGTGGCACTGATCACCTGTGCGGTGCTGGAGGGTGCGCGCGACGGCCATTCTGTTGCGGAACTGATGGCGGAAGGCACGCGCGTCCTGAGCCGGGGAGAGGTGATGGAAGGTGTTCCCGAGATGATCCCGGATATTCAGGTGGAGGCGACATTTCCCGACGGCACCAAGCTGGTGACGGTTCACAACCCCATTCCCTAATCAGGAGATCATGATGGCAAGAACACCCTTAATTCCAGGCGAAATATTCGTGAAGTCCGGCGACATCGAATTGAACGCAGGCAGAAATACCAAATCGCTCAAGGTTTCCAATGGCGGCGACCGGCCCATACAGATCGGTTCACACTTTCATTTTTACGAAGTCAATTCCGCAATGAACTTCGACCGCGAGGCCGCCTACGGCATGCGCTTGAATATCATGGCGGGAACGGCGATACGTTTCGAGCCGGGCCAGGAGCGCACCGTCGAACTGGTTGAGCTGGGTGGCGACCGTACGGTATACGGATTTAATCAGAAAGTGATGGGCAAGCTGAAATAACAGCGCACCGCCAATAACCTACAGAGGAGCAGAAAATGACTTTTAAAATTTCCCGTCAGACATATGTCGAAATGATGGGGCCCACTACCGGCGACCGTGTTCGCCTGGCCGACACGGAACTTTTTATTGAAATCGAAAAGGATTTCACCACCTATGGCGAAGAAGTCAAGTTCGGCGGTGGCAAGGTGATCCGCGACGGCATGGGCCAATCCCAGCGCAACCATGCCGATGTAATGGATACCGTGATCACGAATGCCGTCATCATTGACCACTGGGGCATCGTCAAGGCCGATGTCGGCCTGAAAGGCGGCAAGATTGCCGCCATTGGCAAGGCCGGAAACCCTGATATCCAGCCTAACGTTACCATGGCTATCGGTGCCGCGACCGAGATTATCGCTGGCGAAGGATCCATTCTCACCGCGGGCGGCATCGACAGCCACATCCACTTCATCTGCCCTCAGCAGGCCGAAGACGCAATGATGAATGGGACTACCACCATGCTGGGTGGCGGCACAGGTCCCGCAGTGGGCACGGCGGCGACTACCTGCACACCGGGCCCCTGGCATATCCATTCCATGCTGCATGCTTCCGACGGCATGGTGATGAATACCGGTTTCTTCGGCAAAGGCAATGTCAGCCTGCCGACCCCGAATGAAGAACAGATTCTGGCCGGTGCGTGCGGACTGAAGCTGCACGAAGACTGGGGTACCACCTATGCCACCATCGACAACTGCCTGGCCGTGGCGGACAAATACGATGTTCAGGTGGCCATCCATACCGATACCATCAACGAGGGCGGGTATCTTGAGAATACCATCGCCGCCATGAAGGATCGCACTATCCACACGTTCCACACCGAAGGCGCGGGCGGCGGCCATGCGCCGGACATCATGAAAGTGGTGGGCCTGGAAAACGTGCTGCCATCCTCCACCAATCCGACGCGTCCGTATACCGTCAACACGCTGGATGAGCACCTGGACATGCTGATGGTATGCCATCACCTGCATGCCAACATCCCGGAGGATCTCGCATTCGCCGAGTCGCGCATCCGCAAGGAAACGATCGCGGCCGAGGACATTCTGCACGACATGGGCGCGATCTCGATGATGTCATCGGATTCGCAGGCCATGGGGCGCATCGGAGAAGTCGTGCTGCGCACCTGGCAAACCGCGCACAAAATGAAGATACAGCGCGGCGCATTGCAGGAAGACACCTCGCGCAATGATAATTTCCGTGTCAAGCGTTATATTGCCAAGTACACCATCAATCCGGCCATCACACACGGCGTCTCGCACGTGATTGGTTCGGTGGAGACGGGCAAGTATGCCGACCTTGTCCTGTGGCGGCCGGCATTCTTTGGCGTCAAGCCGTCCATGATCCTGAAAGGCGGAATGATCACGGCAGCCCTGATGGGCGACCCCAACGCCTCCATTCCGACCCCGCAGCCGGTGCACTATCGGTACATGTTCGGCGGGTACGGCAGCGCCATCAAAACATCATGCTTCACGTTTACCTCGCAGGCGGCCCTTGACGCGGGGCTGGTGGATCAACTGAAACTGGACAAGAACCTGATCGCGGTCAAGGATACCCGCCATCTGCGCAAGAAGGACATGATCCATAATGGCGCCACCCCCAAGATGGAAATTGATCCGGAAACCTATGAAGTCCGGGCGGACGGACAGCTGCTGACCTGTGGCGCGGAAGATGTGCTGCCGATGGCGCAACGCTACTTTTTGTTCTAAGCCATATGTTCACTTTAAACGCCAAGATAGCGCATGCGGACGTGATCTCCGCACGGCTCATACTCCCTTACGAGCTGCGCGAGAACAGCCGCCTGCGCACCACGCTGGAGTCGGGTGAGGAAGTCGCCATTTTTACCGCGCGAGGCACCGTATTGCGCAATAACGATTTACTCAAAGGCGATGATGGCCGGGTGGTGCAAATCGTCGCGGCGGACGAGCCCACCTACCGGATTACCTGTCCTTCTCCGCACGACCTGTTGCGTTGCGCATTTCACCTTGGCAATCGTCATACGCAGACGCAGGTGGGGGAAGGTTTTCTGCGTATCTGCCAGGACAGCGTGCTGAAGGAAATGCTGGAGGGTTTAGGGGCGAGCGTGGTGGAAGAAAGTGCGCAGTTTGAACCGGAAGCAGGTGCCTACAGCGGCGGGGGCCATCATCACGCTGATGAGGATCATCATGGGCATTCACATGATCATCCACATGGCCATTCGCATGGTCACGGTCCACTGGCTCCCATCCCGGTGCATCAGAAGATTCATCGTGCGACCGACTCGAAGCTGTAGCAGGGGATGACAATGCATAGCACAGCTCTCCTTCGTTTGCTGCAGCTCGCAAGTCCGTCGCTGCCCATCGGCGCATATACGTATTCACAGGGATTGGAAGCGGCTATCGAAGCGGGCATGATCAAGGACGAGGGTTCGGCCCGTGCCTGTATCACCGAGTTGTTGAGTGTCGCCGCTGACTTTGAAGCGCCGGTATTGTGGCGACTGCTGAAGGCTTTTTCGGCACGAGACGGGGCGGCGGTTACGCGGTGGACGGAATGCTTCGCGGCCGCCCGCGATACCGCCGAGTTTCGCGCGGAAACCATACAGATGGGATATTCGCTGGGAAAGCTGGTGATCGAGTTGAAGATTGCGGACGACTCGTTGCTGAATATTCTGTCGAGCCAGCCCGAAATACCGCTGCCTACCGCGTTTGCCTGCGCCGCGGAGGCACTGGCCGTGCCGCATGAAGCCGCATTGCTTGGGCTGTTGTTCTCCATGATAGAAAATCAGGTGCTGGCGTGCGTGAAATCCGTTCCGCTAGGGCAGGTTTCGGGCCAGCGATTGCTGCTTTCGTTGCATCCTGCGCTGGAAGCCGCCGCAAGCCATGCCCAGCGGCTGGAGGATGACGAATTATGCAATTGGGCGCCAGGGCTGTCCTTGTTGTCCATGCAGCATGAAGTGCAATACAGCCGGATATATCGGTCCTGAATTGTTTTGTCCGAAACAAAATTATTGACTGGAAATAAAATGCAAAAATCATCTAATCCCTTGCGTGTCGGAATAGGCGGGCCTGTCGGTTCAGGAAAAACGGCTTTATGCGAAGCGCTAAGTAAAAAAATGCGTGACCGCTATGAAATGGCTGTCATTACCAACGATATCTATACCAAGGAGGATATGGAAATCCTGTTGCGCGCCCAGGCGCTGCCCGCCGAGCGCCTGATGGGTGTCGAAACCGGTGGCTGCCCGCACACCGCCATCAGAGAGGATGCATCGATAAACCTGGAAGCCATTGCGCGCATGACCAAGGATTTCCCCAACCTGGATCTCATTCTGGTTGAATCCGGCGGTGACAATCTCGCATCGACCTTCAGTCCCGAGCTTTCCGACCTTACCATCTATGTCATCGATGTTGCCGCGGGCGAGAAGATACCGCGCAAGGGGGGGCCCGGCATCACGCGTTCCGCGCTGCTGGTCATCAACAAGATCGATCTGGCGCCCTATGTGGGGGCCAGTCTGGAAGTCATGGCGCGCGATGCGAAGCGGATGCGCGGCGAGCGCCCGTTTGTGTTTACCAATTTGCATACCGGCGAGGGTGTAGACCAGATTGTCGACTTCATCGTAAAACAGGGATTACTGGATGAAGTTAAAGCGCAGCAGTCGCACAGCCATGCAAACCCTTAGATTTTTCCTCGCGGAGGATTTCGGAAAGATCAGGTTTTTCAATCGAATTACCAGGATGATCGTACTTTCTGAATAGCCACGACACTAAAAAAATCCCTCATAAAAAAAGAGCTGGAGGTAATTATAATGGAATGGTCATTAACGATAGACAAGGCAATGCCCCGCCCATTACGAGTAATCCTGAGAGGAGTGGGCCAGGTATTTTTCTGCTGTAATGCGGTGACGGGGCTTATCTTCCTGGTGGCGCTTTTTATTGGAGGGGTAACGGCGGGAGCAGCGGCGACGGTGGGAGTAATAAGCAGTACCGTGGCAGCTTATCTCCTCGGTTTTTCCGAAGATGATATCGATGCGGGATTGTATGGATTCAATGGCACGCTGGTCGGTCCCTGCCTGTTTCTGTTTCTGGAGAATTCTCCCCAGCTCTGGTTGTATGTGGTGCTTGCCTCGGTCCTGTCAAGTGTCGTCCTGGCAGCCCTGATGAAAATTCTCGGGCCCTACAAGATTCCCGCTTCGACGTCTCCCTTTGTTCTGACCTGCTGGATGTTCCTGGTCGCGGTCTACGCGTTCGACAGTTTTTCACGGGGGCCCGTCTTGCCGCATCCGGGCACGCCGGCCGTGGTAACGGATGCCGTGGCGATTCCGGCGGACATGTGGTTTACCGCCCTCAGCAAAGGGGTCGCCGAGGTGATGTTCGCGGACAGCGTCATTGTCGGCATTCTGTTTTTAACCGGTATTGCCATCGTGTCCTTGCGGGGTGCGCTGATGGCTGTGGGTGGCACCGTGATCGGGGTTGTTCTCCCCATGCTGCTGGGAGCGAACCAGGGCATGATCGAGATGGGGCTCTATTCATTCAACCCGGTTCTGACCATGATGGCGGTGGGATGGGTTTTTCTGAAACCCGACGGCAGAAGCGCGGTCCTGGCGGTTCTGGCGGGTGTTCTAACGGTGGTGTGCCAGGCTGGCTTGGCCAGTTTTCTGGCGCCGATCGGGCTGCCTACCCTTACATTTCCATTTGTTCTTACGATGTGGATGTTTCTGTTTGCGGCAGGAATGTCTAAATACTGGTCCCATCCGGCGGCTGAATAAGGCCGGTTATGGCTCGATCACGTGCCGCCGGATCTTCGGTCAGGCCGGGTTTAACAACCCGGACGGTGATCCGGCCGGTAACGGGCCCATCAGGCTTGACAGCGTCTCTCGCTCCAGCGGTCAACGACATTCCAAGTCAACGCCGGATGGATGATGAGTTCCCGGGAGAAAATCAGATCAACTCAACTCTTCCGGTTTTAAGGCTATACACGCCGCCAACCACAAGAAGTTTCTTGTCCGCCACTAATTTACTCAAAATTGGTGGTTGTTTTCTCAGCTTGTCCATGTTGCGGATGACATTCATTTTAATTGCGTTGTCATAACGGTTGCCTGGCATGCCTTTCGCTGCTCTGACAGCGGGCAACAATGCACTTGCCATGGTTTGAATGTGCCCGGGAAACTGCTCATTTTTATCGAGGGCATTGATGGCAGCCCTGACAGCCCCACAGCTTTCATGACCGAGCACCATGATCAGCGGCGTATGTAATACAGCTGCCGCATACTCTAGCGTAGCTACAAAGTCAGTGGTTAAATAATTGCCGGCGACGCGCGCCACAAACAGATCGCCGCGCTGCTCATCAAAGCAAAATTCAGGACTGACTCTTGAATCGGAGCAACTTAAAATACAGGCATAGGGGTTCTGTCCGGAAACCAGGGCCGCGCGGTCTTCGCTGAAATCCAAGGGTGTGGATTTTCCGGCGACATAACGCTCATTGCCTTCCACCAGCCTGTCCAACGCCTCATCAGGCGTCATTATGTTTTCCGGAAGGGGTGGATGATGCCTAGTGTTTGCGGCGAAAGCCGTTCTCCCAGCTGTTCCGGCAATACCTGCAGCGAGAGCGGAGGCCGCTGCCAGCCTCAGAAAACGGCGCTTGCCAGGGTCCTGCTCGGGTTTTTCATTTTTTTGATCACATTGTTCGCACATATCAAAAACGCATCGTAGCGGCCGGCAATCAGGTAAGAGGGTTGCTGTGGATATGTAATGTGGATGCAGGGGAGTGTTGCGCTTGCGTGATTTCCACTGGCACCAGGTGTAATTTGCCATGCCGTACACCGCGCGTGGCCATGACAAGATTGGCAAAGTTTCTTACGCTTGGAGTCGGGCCGCGCAGGATGATTACCTCGAGACAGTTATCATGATCCATGTGCACATGCATGCTGGATAGCGTAAGGTCGTGATGATTATGCTGCGCCGACGTGATGCGGCGGGCCAGATCGCTTTCGTGATGATCGTAAATATAGCTGAGCGTGCCGACGCAGTAACCTTCATTCCATTCCTTCAGGCGCTCGGCTTCCAGCTTTTCACGTATCAGGTCGCGCATTGCCTCCGAGCGGTTGGTGTAACCGCGCGCGTGCATCAGCTCGTCAAATTGCTCGGAGAGCTGGTTATCCAGTGATATGGTAAGGCGTTCCATATACGTCGCTCGCTGGGTGGTGTTAACTTTATCAGCATATCACAGGATCGGGTACGGGATACGGCTTCATGGATTCCGGACGCCTGGAAGCGGTCCCAAACGATATGTGGTTCGAAGAAGCGCGGTGGCAGTCTCCGGAATTAAAAATTGGCCACAATACTGACGCGGAACGAACGGGTTTCAATCGGGTGAAAGTGCTTGTCAGCCACACCGGCGGCCACCTCGCCGGGTAGTCTGGATGTGTAGAAATAGTCAATCGCATGCGTGTGCGTATTCAGTAAATTAAAACCTTGCAGTATCACGCGAACCTTCTTGTCTATCTTGAAGCCAATCTGTCCGTTAAGTGTCATGGTGTTATTGGACTGAACGCTATTATCTTCGGTCAATGGACGTTTGCCGAAATAGCGAAACTGTATGCTGCCAAAAAGTGGACCGATGTTGTCCATTGCGATCACCGCCTTGCCAACGCCCTGAATCGCGCCGGGAATGTGATTTCCGGCGGGGTCCGAGCCGGTGAAACGCGCTTTGGCCAGGGCATAATCCAGATCAACCGTCAACCAGTTATTCGGCATATAAAACGCCGAGACCTCCACACCCTCGCGTTTGCTGGGACGGCTTGCTTCATTGGTGCCAGCGTCGCCGACGAATAATAACTCAGAGTCCAGGTCCAGCCGGAAAAATGCCACCGAGGCCTGGAGTCCGGGAAGAATTGCAGTGCGCAGCCCGGTCTCATATCCCGTGGAGCGTACAAGAGGGTTGACCCTCCCCACGGGATCGCCGGACCTGGGATCTATGGTGGTGGTGGTGCCGCGTGCGTCATTGCTATGAAAACTGCTTCCATAGTTAATGTAGTATTCGGTTTTGGCCCATGGGCCGAAAATAAAACTGAGTTTGGGGTTGGTCATGCTGTCATATTGCTGCCCCGTATTGGCACTATTGTTACTCTTGACATCAAACCAATAGTAATCGCTGCGCGCTCCGGCTACGCTGCGAAACTTCTCCAGCCATTGCACGCTGTTCTGATAATAGAGACCTATGCTGTTCTCGAGAATGTGATCCCGGCGCGTGGTCGATAACGTCTGCCGTTGCCGGGTACTCAAGAGGCCATTCTCGATGACGTCGTTCTGAACCTGGACTCCCACCGTGTTCTCAACTGCAAAGCCGGCGATATTGTTTACCCATGCGTGACTCAGATTGAATGCCGTCTGAAAGCGCTTGTCGAGCTGCGAAAATTGATCGCCGTTTATGGGGTCGTCCAGGAAGTAGGTGAAATTGGAAAAAAGCGCAAGATTACTGTGAATTATATAGAGATTGGCTTTGGTAATTCCGTAATTGCTGGTGTGTTGCAGTGCTCCGGACAGGCTGAAACGATGAGACTCGCCGCCGTCGCTTGGATCAACTGCCCCGAGAAGCGGGATCAGCCCGCTCGATATGCCGCGTTCGGGGATTTGATCGGTAGAGTTCCAGTTGGTTCCGTACCCCATCGCAGTGATATTGAAGCGGGTGTTACCGGTATTTTGACTATAGCGCAACACCGTATTGAATTTTTTATAATTTTCCTTTGTGAGCCATGGCCCATCCTTGGTGTTGAGTTCGCCGGCAAAAAGAATCGTACCGGTCCCCATATCCCGGGAGTTGGCCACAAGCCCGCGCATGAAACCCTGGTTGCCTACGCTGAAATTGGCAATGCCTGCCGGCAATTTATCCACATAGCCAATATTGACAACACCCGCCGAGGAGAAATCACCTTGATCGGCGTAGTAGGGGCCTTTCTGGTATTGAAGTCCGGAAGCGAGCTCGGGAATAAGGAAGTTGAGATCCGCGTAGCCTTGGCCATGACCATGGCTGCGCTGGTTAACCAGCATGCCATCGACGGATATCCTCAGGTCAGTGCCATGATCAAGGTTGAAACCACGCGCGAAATACTGATTGGCTTTCCCTTCACCACTATGTTGCGTAATAATTAATCCCGGTACGCTCTCAAGCAGTTCTCCCGGACGATATACGGTGCGCATATCGAGTTGTTGCTTGAGGACAGTGCCTTCATTCGCGGAATTCGCGGTCCCGATCAGATTGTTCGTTTTACCTCGCACGACCATTTCATTGAGTGTCGGTATTCCGGCGGCCTCGGTTGCTGGCGCCGATAGCATTCCAGCCAGCATCAATGTTATTCGAGTGAGATGTCTCCGGCTTGGATAAGCGCCGTGGCTTCCGGTTATTGCTGATTTGAGGGGTCTAAGGTTCCGATCCAATCCATGCATGCCGCAAAATATTGCTGGAGAAAGATACCCGGGTTCCAGACATACAGGCCAACAGAATTTAATCCGGCGAGAACCAAAGTGACGGAACGGATTGTGCATGGTCCAGGCTGCGCGCATTCGTTTCAATGCCGTACTGCAAGCGGATGATAGAAAATTTATTCAAAAGAGCCCAAAGCACATTTTCTATTTCTGTATAGTATGAGATATTTGTAATTGTTCATACCAACCATGGAAAACATCCCGCTATGACGCAACGGGGATTTTTTCACAAGACAGTAAGAAGAAAATAGAAAACTTCATACATTATACGCATGCCGGCCGCGCTCATGTCAAACGGCGCATTGATGCGGGTTTATTGGGTCGGAGCGGGAACTTATGCCGATATCAGGTACAGGAATGAAATCAATCCGGTTTACCATCAAGCTTTTATCGTTTTCGATCATCTTTTTCTTCTCCCACGTGACGCATTCCGCGGACATGGATAAAAGACTCAATGTCGTTACCACGGTCGCTCCCATCACCAACATTGTCCGGAATATCGGCGCGGGATATATAGATGTAACGGGGATTGTTCCCGATGGAACCGATTCCCATACCTTCGAACCGGTTCCGTCGGACGCGAGAATACTGGAGGCGGCGGATATCATTATCGTAAATGGGCTCGACCTTGAACTGCCCACGGTGAAACTGGCGGAAAAGGTAAAAAGGGCGAAAACCCCGATTGTGCGGCTGGGTGATCGCACATTGCGGAACGAGGATTGGCGCTATGACTTCAGTTTTCCTCGTGAGCATGGCCATCCCAATCCACACCTGTGGCCCAACATCGCGCTGGCGATGCGCTATGCCGAGATCACGCGGGATAGCCTGGCCACGCTCGATCCACGGAACAAGGAGGGCTATATTGCCAATACGGCGGCTTATCTGGCCCGGCTACAGAAGCTGGACGATGCCATCTTTGATTGCGTGAAGAGCATCCCCGAAAAGAATCGCAAGCTGGTCACCTATCACGATTCCTTTGCCTATTTTGCCCCACGTTATGGTATGAAGGTCGTTGCGGCCATTCAACCATCGAGCTTTTCCGAGCCCCGTCCGCAAGAGATGATTCGCGTCATCAAACAGGTCCATAAGGAAAAGGTGCCGGCCATTTTTGGTTCCGAGGTTTTCCCGAGCAAGGCGGCGGAACAGATTGCCCGCGAAACCGGGGCGAGGTTTATCGATCAGCTTTCGGATGACGAACTGCCCGCCCCGCCTCATGACTCCTTTATCGGCATGATGGTCAATAACATGGCGGTCATGACGGAAGCACTGGGCGGCAACCCTGATTGCGTGGCGAATGTCGACACCCGTAATCACACCCTGATCCCATGAATTCTGCTGTTTATTTAAGCAATGTCACCGCCGGCTATGCGCATAATGTAGTGTTTGCGCGCCTGTCACTAGAAATTGCCGCTGGCCGCTTCGCGGGCATCGTCGGTCCCACGGGGTGCGGCAAGACCACCCTGCTTAAAACCATATTGGGCACGCATTCTGTTTTTTCGGGCAGCGTCCTTTTGAACGGGCTGCCCGTGGACCGCGTGCCGCCGGGTGCTATCGGCTATGTCCCGCAGTTGGGAAGCGTGGACTGGAGTTTTCCGGTTACGGTGGAAGAAGTGATCATGATGGGTCTCTACACCAATCGGCGAATCTGGCCCTGGCCCGGCAAGGAGGAACGCGAACGTATTCATGATCTCGCTCACCGACTCGGTATTTATGACTGCCTGCAGCACCATATCGTGCATACCTCCGGCGGTCAGCGCCAGCGCGCGTTCCTTGCGCGCGCGTTGATAAATAATCCAAAACTGCTGGTGCTGGATGAGCCGACCTCCGGCGTTGATATCAAAACCCAGCATGAGGTGTTGCATTTGCTGGGCGATATCAACAACGACGGCATTACCATTTTGCTCACGACGCATGATCTTAACGCCGTCGCTTCACATCTCCCCTGGGTGATTTGCTTCAATAACGGCATCGTGGCGCAGGGGAAGCCGGGAGACATCTTTACCAACGAAATACTGACCAGGACCTACGGCGGCGACCTGGTCATAGTGCGGCATGAAGGCCACTATCTGATTGCCAACAACACGCCTTTGCACCTTACGAGCGGCTGCTCATAAATGGAATTTCTGCTCGAGCCGCTGGAGTATGAGTTTTTCCGGCACGGCCTGCTGGCCGCACTCATGGTGGGGTCGTTATGCGGCGTAATAGGCGTTTACGTGATACTGCGCGGCATGAGCTATGTGGGTCACGGATTGTCGCATGCGGCATTTGGCGGCGCGGTCGTGGGCTTTACACTCAATTTCAATTTCTACGCCGGCGCGGGTGCAATGGGACTGCTTGCCGCACTATTGATTAACCGGATCACCAGGGACGGGAAAATCAAGTCGGATGCCGCCATCGGTATTGTCACCACGGCCATGTTCGCCCTGGGCGTGGTCATTATCAGCCGGGTACGGAATTTTACTCAAAGCTTCGAGGCGGCGCTATTCGGCAATATTCTGGGTATTACCGGCGAGGACCTCCTGGTTATAGGACTGGTCACCGCTTCCACCATGACCGCGATATTTTTCATGTACAGACCCCTGCTCTTCTCCACTTTCGATAATGAGGCGGCGCGGGTGTTCGGCATCAGAACGGGGATCGTGCAGTTGATTTTTTCTCTGCTCCTGACGCTGTCCATTATTGCTTCGATGAATGTCGTCGGCGTCACCATGATCGCCGCCACGCTCATCGCGCCCGCGGTGACGGCGCGCATGATGACGGATAGTTTCAGCCGCATGCTGATTTATTCGACTATCATAGGTGCGATAACCGGCGTGGCGGGGATGTACCTGAGTTATATCCTTAACGCGGCCTCGGGAGCCACCATCGTGCTGTTTGGCGCACTGTTGTTTTGCCTGTCGGTGCTGATCAAGTTCATTCGTGAAAAATTCATGTTGCGCGTCAACCTTCATCGTCATGGTGACCTGATGCATGCCCATCCGCATGGCCAAGGACATGGTGTGCGGGATCCTGAGCGCGCAAGCGAAAAAATGGATAAAGGTGAATCGGCGTAAAAAACCGGGGCGACCTCGACCGGGTATTAATCTGAATCTTTTCCGCGTGATTTTATCTCGTCCTTCAAAGTTTGGCGTCTTCCGCCGGGTGCCTGAGTTGTACCTGAGTCCAATAGCCAAAATTATCAAAATGCGTAAGATTGTGATTACCGTCGGGCTACCGGTTGTAGCTCCGATCACAGGAAAATCATGCACAGAATCATCGGAAAGGTATCGCTGGATAAGTTTTTCCACGAGATTATCAGCCTGATTGGGCGGACCTGGTTCCGTTCATGGTGTCGCAAGTTATCTCTCATTGCTCAAGGGTTGCGGGAATGGCGCAATGGGATTCGCCAACGTCACGTTTCGAGCGAGACTGAAGGGTTAGGCTCGACCTACGACAAACGCAAGTGGAGTGAAGCCTATTATGCAAAACCGGACAAGGCAATGACCGGATACTCGAAAAGAGACCTGAATAATGCATGAGGATTACTTCCCGCCCGCGCTACAGTAGTTCGGGAGTATAAGTAATAGTCGTTGCATATAGCTTTCGGATCATCTTTTTATCAGGTTCTCGAATTCATCCGCTGGTACTGGTTTGGAGAACAAGTTGCCTTGCCCGTAATCACATCCGGAAAGGGCAAGCAGGTCACGCTGTGCTTCCGTCTCAATCCCTTCGGCGATCACCTTTATACCGAGTTTGTGCGCCATCACAATGATGGCCTCGCATAACGCCAAATCGTTGGATTCAGGAGCCAGACTCTGCACGAAGGACTGATCTATCTTGAGGTAGTCAATATCAAATCTCTTGAGATAGCCCAGCGAAGAATAACCGGTACCGAAATCGTCCATGGAAATCTGAAGGCCCGCATTTCTGAAGGCAAGAAATTTGGATGTAACGGCGGGACTGGCGTCCATCAACAGGCCTTCGGTGATCTCGATGACGACACTTTGCCCCGGTAATTCCAATTCCTGTAAATATTCAAGCCATGTTTCATGGAGATCAACATCCTTACGATACTGCACGGGAGAAGTGTTGATGCTGATCTGAAATTCAGCGCAGTGCGACATACGCCAATCCTTTGCCTGCTGTACCGCCGTCCGAAAGACCCAATCACCGATATCGACGATCATCCGGGTTTCCTCGGCGATGGAAATGAAATCAGCGGGATTTACCAGACCAAGCTTCGGATGGTGCCAGCGCAGCAACGCTTCCGCCTTATGAACAGTGCCGGTCGCAAGTTCCAGGATGGGCTGGTAATGCAGCTGAAACTGACCGCCGGCAAGGGCGCCACGTAAATCGCTGGCCAGCCGCATGCGGGTCTGGGCGGCCTCATGCAGGGTACGGGTGAAATAACTGGCACAGTTCCGGCCCTGGTTCTTGGCGGCATACATCGCCTGATCGCCGTTTCTCACCAGCGCTTCTATGTCGTTGGCATCCTGTGGGTAAAACGTGACGCCTATACTGGCTGATACATAGGCCACTTCATTTCCCAGCCGGAACGGCTCGGCCATCTCATGCAGGATATCCCGGACAACACGGTTGATGCTGATGGTATTATTCAGCCCGCCCAGAATCACGGTGAATTCATCACCGCCCAGGCGTGCCACCGTGTCGATTCCGCGTACGCAACTGCTCAGGCGCCAGGCGGCTTCCTTGAGCAGAAGGTCGCCAATGTTATGTCCATACGTGTCGTTGACTTCCTTGAAATGGTCCAGGTCAAGAAGAATCAGCGCAATCGATGATCCGGCACGGTTGGCTTTCTTGATTTCCTGCTCCAGACGGTTGTGGAACATATAACGGTTGGGCAGACTGGTCAGAGGATCAAAGTTGGCCTGTTCCCAGATCAATTCATCGGATTTCTTCTTCAGGGTGATGTCCGAGAACAGGGTGATCCATCTATGTACCGAACCCTCCTCATCATAAATCGCGTTCACCTTGCGCCACTCGAAATAGATTTCCGCGTTTTTGCGGCGCCCGGTTATTTCTCCCTCCCAATGGCCAGTGGCCTCAAGTGAAGTTCGCATCGCCTGGAAAAAGAATTCATCGTGAAGGCCGCTATCGAGAATGCCGGGATCCTTTCCCACCACTTCATCGGGGGTATAGCCGGTCACGCGGGTAAAGGCCGGATTAATGCTGATAATGATATTGTCTGCGCTGGCCACCATCATCGCCTCACTACTGTTCTCGAACACCATGGTGGCCTGGCGCATGGACTCTTCGCCCAGTTTCCGCGCGGTGACATCCCGCTCAATGGCTGAAGCCATTGAGTTGAATGTGTTACCGAGCTCCGCCAGTTCATTTTCTGTGTCGATATCGCAGCGCGCGGCATAGTCGCCCTGTGTGAGCTGGATTGCCTGCCCACGAAGTTGAACAAGCGGCCGTAAGATGGTGCGGCGCATATAGAAAATGGTCACCACCAGTGCAAGCAGGGCGATAATGATAAATACCATCACCAACAGGATCTGGCGATGCAGGCGGGTGAGCTCGTCATTGATTCGCGCCCGCGTTCGCATGTCAAGCAACTCCGTAAATTGCTGGATTGGCGCCATGATGGCGGCTTTCCCGGCGATATACCGTTCTCCGAACAACAGCCCGATGGCGAATTCCCGATCAGGTGCGCCGTGGACGGTAAGATTGCCACGACCGTCATCGTAGAGTCCGCTTAAAGCCGCAATCGCCTGTTTTTCCAGTTTGGTTAATTCATCGGAGTTCGCTTTGGCTTCCTGCATCAGGGCAATTTCCTCTTCGCTAAAGCCTTCGCTATCCATCATTTCCAGCAAAGGAACGGCTTTGCCGTGCCCGCTAATGGAATTCTTTCCCGCCGCCCTGAGGTGCCAGTAAGTGGCTGAATAGTTTTGGGGACGCGGCTTGACGCCTTCGCGGATATCAAGTATCTCGAAAAAATACTGCTTATAGGCCGGATTACCCGTGGTCACATAGGTGCGCGCCATGCGGGTGAGGTCTTCGGAGCTTTGGAATAACTGGCCGGCGAGCAGCAGAGAATGGTGGCGATGATTTTCGCTGAGGACAATATCATTCTGAATGCCAAACGCCTGATAAACCATTGTTCCGATCGCAAGGAAAAGCAGCATCAGGATCGTGGTAAAGAATTTTATAAAGAAACTTATCTTCATGGAGTCCTTTTCATGATTCGGGAAAACAAATGTCTTGAGTTCCGCACCGATGATGGCCGCGTTCTTGTCCTATCAGTAACGGCAGCTAATCTCGTTTCATAATCGGGGATGATTGAACGGTTCCGGTTGGAGGGTTTCCAGGTTGTGCGTGGAATCTGCTCACAGCAAATGGATAAAAATCCATTGGCTCATTGTGCCGGGTGGATGCTTGTTGGGAGAAAAGATTCGGCCGGGGGCAGGATAATTGTACCGGATTGTACCGGGGAGTATGGACATCGAACTCATCCGGCATGAAAAATATTTTGAGTCCGAAGGGCTGAGGCGGTCATGGGCCGCCACCATGGAGAGTCCATGAAGAAACCATACCGCTATCGAGTGGCTGTTGAAATATGACGAAGATTGTTCCTTGACAGGATGCGACTCAAAGAAGCTACCGGCCTGATATCATCACTCTTCCTTCAAATGGCTGTAATTGAGATTCTTCACTTTGATGGTGTGTCGATAGCAGTATATTGGCATTATTCACCGGATTCCTGACTCGTGACGGGGACATGTTGAGCAGTATCATGTATTTTTCGCCGTTTGATATCCGATAGTATGCCAATATTTTTTTATTGCATAAGTCGTGGGCGATCTCAAGACTTCCATTATGTAACGCAGGCGTTTCCTTTCGAAGGTGAATCACTTTTTTGTAAAAATTGAGAAGTGAATGGGGCTCCGCCAACTGCTTTTCTACGTTTATCTCCTTGAAGTTCCCGGCTATCGGCAGCCAGGGACTCGCCAAAACAGCACAGAAGCCCGCGTTCGGGTTTTCGTTCCATAACATGGGCGTCCGGCATTCGTCGCGATTAAGAATTTCGACACTCCTGTCAACCAGGAATTGTGGAAGCCATTTATGTTGAATGGCTATCGCGTCTTTTCCCTGTTTCAGCGGAATCCTTACCCTGGGTATTCCGATCTCATCCCCAAAATAGGTGAACGGGATGCCCCTGCATGTAAACTGAAACAGCGCCAGCAGTTTTGCTTTTTCAATGCTTCCTCCCAAACGGGTAATGACACGGGTGCGGTCATGATTGGCGAAAACAAGAGTGGGTACCAGGGGCTCGGGAAAATGCTTCTCGAACGTCATCAGCATCTCACGGTAGCTCTCCGCTTTAAACGGTGTTGAAATGGCCTTGAAAAGAAAGATGGCATTGAGGCCGTTCCTGCCATTGTTATAGCAGAATTGCTTGATCAGCTCTTCCTCGCCATGCGATTCGCCGATCAGGATTCTCCTTGGATTATCAAACTCGTCCACTACGCTTCTCAGCTCGGTGGCAAATTCGAAGCTCTTTTCCTGAAGGAAGTTATTTTTCAGATTCTGGAAAAAAATAGTCAGCGATTTGTCCGATGGCGCCAAGCGCAAACTGAGAGGGTTTCTTCGCAGATCCGGATCTTCATAGATGGCACTGATGATGTCCAGCCGGAAACCATCCACTCCTTTGTTGAGCCAGAATCTGGCCACATCGAACATGGCCTGTTTGACTTCCGGATTATGGTAGTTCAAGTCGGGCTGGAACGGCAGGAAGGCGGTGTAGTTGAACTGCTTCCGTGCGGGGTAATAGGTCCAGGCTCTGTTGCCTGCCATGGCACGCCAGTTATTCGGGGGTTTCGTGCCATTTTTTCCCTTCCCGTCTTTCCAGATATACCAGTCGGCTTTCGGGTTGTCGCGCGAACTTGCCGATTCCTTGAACCAGGCGTGCTCGTTGGAAGTATGATTCAACACCAGGTCGAATATGAGCTTCATATTCCTGCGATGGAGCTCTTGCACCAGTTTTTCAAAAAGTGGCATATCTCCGTACTGAGGAGAGATGGAGTGATAGTCGCTGATATCGTACCCAAAATCCCTTTGCGGGCTTTGCGTAAAAGGGGAGATCCAGATCGTTTCGTAACCGAGATCTTCAAGGTAATCGAGTTTCTCGATAATCCCTTGAATATCTCCAATGCCGTCGCCGTTGGTGTCACAGAACGAGCGCGGATAGATTTGATAAACCGTGGTTTTCTTCCACCATTCCATGTCCGGAGTACCGGAGGAGATGAATTCCGGGAAATCCGCTGGCATAACCATATTCCGGGAACAGGTTCTTGGTGAAAGTGTAGTTGAAATGTAATTATTGCCCTGAATATTATGGAAGCTATTTTCTTTCCGCTGGGTCTTATAGACAGCCCGAATCTGGTGAAGGTTCATGTTACTCCCCCAGCCTACCCAGGCTCGGGGGAGTTAACCAAGCGCAGCTTTGGCTGGCTTCTACTTGCCCAGTGAAGTTTTTACCTGCTTAGCGTGCTCGGTATGGGCGACAAATGCCGGCCGTACCTTGACCAGCAGCGCTTTCAATTCTTCATTCTTGGCATTGGGGATTAACGTCTTGTCGACCGCGTCGAGTACCTGCTCATGATAGGTGACCTCATGGGCGATGTAGGCCTTATCGAATTCGGCACCGCTCAGTTTCTTGAGATGCGCGATGTTTTTCACGCCGCCTGTTTTCAGACTTTCGCTGGTTGGATTATCCTTTGGCGTTACTTTCAGCTTGGTCACAAGTTCCACCGCCTGTTTATTCACATCGGCGTGGTCTGTGATCATGCGATGAGCAAATGCCTTTACGTCCGCATTGGATGCCTTGGACTCGGCCAATTTGCCGGCATCGATATCGACCTGATTGGCGGCCACGACAATGGCGGCAATTTCCGCATCGTTGGGAGCGGCTGCCTGGGCCAGGGATACAAACATGGGAGCAACCAGGGCAACCGCGAGCATGAGCGTGCTATTTTTCATGAATCCTCCATAAAGTTAGTCGAATGGACAAAAATTACTCTCTCTTGAGGCCGACCCACCTGAGTCTTTCCAGTCTCAAGTTTCATACGACTCCTGATCCTGTGCAGGAGTTCAATGCTGACGTGATATTTTCGAGGAGAAAATCCTTTCTTTTAATAGGGTTATAATGGGCTCTGCAGTATCCGAGGTGATATCCGCGGATACGCGGGGCTCATTATCCGGTGGCGGTTTCCCTGACGGGTAACGGTTGACGCCGAGACGCATGCACACCGCTGATCCTTCCTTGGCGGCAGAGCATCCTGCCGGACTTCTCATTATCCAGATCCGGCAGATGCCAATTCCGGTAAAACGCTGTACTTAAGTCCGATGGTCAAAAAAAATCCACCGGGTAACATAGGATCTGGCGTTATTAGATTCATCGAGCAATTGCTTTTCTTGCCGCAGTACTAAATTTACAAGAACTAAACCCTATGAAGAGTTTGAGTGCGGCGTTGTCAGTGGTGGCGCTATTGCCGGAACCGCTGGCGGCCAATGCCACGCTGATTGATCCTGTTCCTTATAGCTTGTTCGCGGGCAGCCCGTGGGCGCGCACTTTATTTGATTATTTTGAACTTGAACACCCGGAGGATTGCCTGCCCGATGTGTCGGAAGGTTTCGCGTCGCATGGGGCGGCGTCACGGCCTGCCAGCCGGAGTGATTGGATCGATGCAGGCGGGAGTCCGCCAAATGGTTCCGGAACATCGGGCCATACATGGTATTTCAATGGCGTTTCCAGCATAACATTTACTTTCAGCGCGGCATTGCTCGGTGCATTGCCCACCCATGCGGGCCTGGTCTGGACTGACCTGGGCCTTGCCAACGTCCGGAAAGGTTTCGATAGCATACTCTTTGAAGCCTTCGATACGGCTCATAACCTGCTTGGAATAATTGGTCCATCTGCATTGGGAGATGGACTGTTTGCCGGACAAACGGCGGAGGACCGTTTTTTTGGCGTCAGCAGCGCGAGCGGGATCGGGTCCGTGCGCATAAGCCTGCTGCATAGTACCGAGCAGGGGCTGGACAAGCTGCAATATGATTTAGCGAAGCTTACGCCGTTTTCCGCCGACCCGGACCCTGCCAACACGCTTGCCGTGCTTGTGGTCGGCCGTGCGGGGAATGGATTCACGCGGCGGTATTTGCAGGGCTGATTTCATTTGATCGGATCAGCTTGCAAGGGGTGTGATGGGCGTGCGAAAAAATGACTGCATCCCGCCGGTCATCTGCCGGACTTAAAGTAATCGGTCATCCGCCTGTTCTCTTCCTATGATGCTGCGCTTGCGGGCGTAGCCGAAATAGATGATCAGGCCAGTCGCGGCCCAGTAGAGGAACAATCGTATAGTCTCCCAGCCGAGGCTGATGAACAGCAGGAGGCATCCGCCCACGGCCAACGGACCCACGGCCCAAAGCGCGGGCGTCCTGAAAGGGCGATGGCGATCGGGTTCGCGTCGGCGCAGCACCATCACACTCAGGGCGACCATGAAGAATGCGAACAGAGTGCCGGAGTTCGATACATCGGCAAGCATCGCGACAGGGAACATTGCCGCGAACAAGGCCACGGCCGTCCCCGTGATCAGGGTAACGACATACGGCGTGTGAAAGCGCACGTGTATATGCGAGAAAGACTGGGGCATGAGGCCATCACGCGACATGGTGAACAAGACACGGGTTTGCCCGTAAATCATCATTAAAACGACCGAGGGGAGGGCGATAATGGCGGCGGAGGCCACCCAGTTGCCAATAACGGGGTAACCCACCGCGCGCAGTACAAACGCCAAAGGCTCCTTGGATTGCGATAGCTCCCCACCGGGCTGGGCGCCGACAGCGCCGACTGCCGCATAGGCGACGATCAGATAAAAAATCGTGCAGATACCCAATGATCCTATCAGCCCAATCGGCACATTACGGTTAGGATTGCGGGTTTCTTCGGCCGCGGTGGAGACTGCATCGAAGCCGATGTAGGCAAAAAAGATGGAGGCGGCCGCGCCCAGCACTCCGATTCCGGAAGCCGGGGTACCCCAGCCGTTGGGCAGCATGGGCTCGAAGTGGATTGCGTTGACAGCCGGCAGGGCCAGAACAATAAATGCCGTGAGGGCGATAATTTTAACGACCACCAGAACGGCGGTGAACCTGGCGCTCTTTGCGGTGCCGATGATCAGGAGAAAAGTGACGAAAAGCGAAACCAGAAATGCCAGCAGATTGAAGCCGCCGGCGGAGGTTGTGCCATCCGCCAGGACAATGGTGTCGCGCGGCCCAGCGGTCAAGGCCAAGGGCAGGCCATAGCCGATCTCGTGCAGAAAGCCGTTAATGTAGCCGGACCATCCGACAGCCACGGCGGCCGCCGCGACCGCATACTCCAGAATAAGCGCCCAGCCCACCATCCAGGCGATCAATTCGCCAAATACCGCGTAAGAGTAGGTATAGGCCGATCCCGCCACCGGCACTATGGCGGCAATTTCGGAATATACCAGGGCCGCCAGCGCGCAAATGAATCCGGCTATGACGAAAGAATACATCATGCCGGGACCCGCTTTCTCGGCCGCGACCGAGGTCAATACAAAAATGCCCGTGCCGATGATGGCCCCGATACCCAGCATGGTGAGATCAAATGCTCCCAGTTGGCGTTTGAGCCCCCTCGTTTTGGCTGACTCCAGTATATGGTCCAGGGATTTGACGCGATCAAACAGCATCTTGCTCTTCCATTTTAAAAATCATGACAATAAAGTCTGTTATTTTCTTTTCTTGTAGCCAGGCAACGCGGAAACCTGCCACAGATACCAGGCCGCTATTGTCCGGTAAGGTCGGCAAGGCAGACCGGCATTTTCCATTTCCCGGCGACTGGGCAGGGTATCGAGGGATTTCAGGAACCGGTATCCCTCGCGTATGCCAAAATCGTCAGCGGGCATGACATCCAGCCGCCCGAGCGTATAGATGAGCAGCATTTCCACCGTCCAGCGGCCGATGCCCGGCAGTTCGGTGAGCCGGGCAATCAGTTCATCGTCGGACATCCCATTCGCGATATCCCGCGCCGGTACCAGGCCGCTCAATGCGCCTTTCGCAATGCCGCAGATGGTGTCGATCTTGCGCGCGGAAAAACCGCAGGCGCGAAGATCATCGAATTCGGTGGTCAATATCTGATCCGGATGTGGAAACCGGCATGGCGAATACATGCCCAGGAATCTTGCAATGATCGCATCGGCTGCGCGTGCGTGGAGCTGCTGGTAGGCAACAGCCCTGATCAAGGCCTCGTAAGGCTCGCGCGCCGGTTGCGATCGATGCGTGCATGGCCCGGCAAGCTCTATCAGCCGCGCCCAATCTTCATCGATCAGCGAGAGATGGTCAATGGCAAATTGATGGCTTTCAGCTTGCGCTTTCGTATCTGTCATAAAATGGCGTTCTTTCAATACGAGGGGTTGTGCGGGATGGAAAAGTGGGGCGTATCCATCGGAGCCTCGCACCAAAACGACCCGTTGAACCATGACCGGACCGGTGCACCTTTTTTTCGGTGAGTTGCGGAAATAACCCGGTGACGGGTTGCGTCTTGCTCCACCCATCTGCAAAAAACCGTATAGAGGCATATTTATTTTTTATTTTCAATCAGGCTGCCGTGCGTACCGGTCCTTTGCGCGCGGCCCAATTGGCATATGGTACGGCAGGAGAGCTCGCATGACCGGCAAGGCCGGAGCAAGCAGCCAGTGAATGATATCACTTGCCTGCCCGATAATCCTGTGGAAGCGGTCGGGTTTCCATGGTTCCGGCAGGAAAACAGGATAGGGGTTAAAGTCGTTTCGCGTGGCTGATGTTGCTGTTGCCGCCTTTGGCCTGTATGCAAATATGCGGATAGCAACATGAACCTGAAAATGTACGTGCACTCTTGCCGAAAGAACGCCGCAAGAGCCGGGTAACGAACTACGCACGCACTCGAGCCGGACGTTGCGAGGTGCGGGGCGGCGAATCATTCAGACGGGCGATAATGCGGGCGGTTTATGATGGATAGTCTGATGGCTTCCGGTCATCGATTATCCTGATCCGGAAATTGACCACTCATGTTTCATTTCAGTATGATGATTTACAAAGGCTTTTTTTATCGCCGGATTTTCATCTTGCGGTGAGTTCGTTACAACTGCCGGAGCCGGGATTATTTCAACTTGCCCTGAATCGGCAGGAGTAAGATACGTAATGATCTGGCTGGAATATCAATAGCTTCACACGATGCACCGGATGCCGGATCTGATGGCGCACATGTTGAACGTTGATGGGAATTACCTTTAACGAATGGAGGATCATGATGAGCGAGATTCACGGATGGGCCGCGCACGGCGCTAAACAGAAGCTGGAGCCTTTCACCTTCGATGCCGGTCCGCTGGCACCGGAGGAGGTGGAGATGGCCGTTGAGTATTGCGGTCTCTGCCATTCCGATCTTTCGATTCTCAACAACGACTGGGGCTTATCCCGATACCCTGTCATACTGGGACATGAGGCGGTGGGGCGGATCGTCGCGACAGGCGATTATGTCAAGGGATTGCACATCGGGCAGCGCGTCGGCATCGGGTGGAGCGCGGGTAGCTGCATGCACTGCCATGAGTGCATGACCGGCAATCACAATCTTTGCCCGGAAGTGGCGGCGACCATCATCGGACATCACGGCGGCTTCGCGGACAGACTGAGGGCTCATTGGGCATGGACGATTCCACTGCCTGACGCGCTCGATATTTCCTCCGCGGGCCCGCTGCTTTGTGGCGGGATCACGGTGTTTGCCCCATTGCTTAGGCATGGAGTGAAGCCGACGGACCGGGTGGGGGTTGTGGGTATCGGAGGTCTGGGTCACCTTGCCCTTAAATTTGCCAATGCCTGGGGTTGCGAGGTGACGGCCTTCACGTCCAACGTATCGAAGATCGAGGAGTTACGGGCATTAGGAGCGCATCGGGTTGTGTCAAGCCGTAACAGCACGGAAATTCTCGCGGCGGCCAACTCGCTCGATTTTCTGCTTATCACCGTGAATACGCCCCTGGACTGGACTGCGCTGCTCAAGACGCTGAAACCGAATGGCCGCATGCATGTGGTAGGCGCGGTCCTGGAGCCGATGCCCATTTCCGCCTTCGACCTGATCATGAGCCAGAAAAGTATTTCAGGATCGCCAACGGGGGATCCTTCCGCAATTTCGGCCATGCTGGATTTTGCCGCGCGTCATGGTATCGCGCCGCAGGTGGAACATTTTCCGCTGAGCAGGGTGAATGAGGCAATCGAGCATCTTGCGGCGGGCAAGGCACGATATCGCGTTGTTCTGGACGTTGCATGAGGGAGGCTGCGCCGAGCCGGGAGGACCTGGCAAAATGCGTAGGAGTGAGCCGCTTTCATTTCCATTGCTTGTTCAGACAAGGCACCGGATTGACGCCAAGGCAATGTGCGGCGGCGCGGCGCGAGAACAAGGTACGCAATGAATTCGGCCAGGGTGGCACCAGCAGCCGTTTCTATGAGAAGTCGAGCTAAGTCCTGGGCATGACGCCAACCTGCTACCCTGCTGGCGGTGCCCATGCGGAAATCCATTTTGCCATGGGCGAGTGCTCGCTCGGAGCGCTACTCGTGGCAAAAAGCGACCAGGATATCTGCGCAATTCTTCGGGGCGATGATCCCGGCAAACTGGCGCGCGTCCTGGAAGACAGCTTTCCTCACGCCAACCTGATTGGCGGCCTGCATCGGGGCTTGTAGAGCGAGCATGTCTTTCCGATTCGATCACCATACTGCTGTCCAAGCCGAGCCAGGATTTCATGGGTGAATTCTGCATTCTTCGGGTCATCCTCACAGTGCGGCATCATTTTCCGCGATGCAACCTGGAGGGACGAACAGCATGACGCCGGATCTGTTCGAATTCGAGGAAAGGCAGCGATGCCGGAAGTGGCGTGAGGAACTATGCCCTGGCGCAGTGGTGTTGCACGGCTTCGCGGCGCAGGATGATACGGCCATCTTCGCGGCGCTGCATGGTGTCACCGGCGAGGCGGCGTTTCGCCATATGATCACACCGGGTGGTTTCCGCATGTCGGTGGCGCTGACCAACTGTGGCGCCTATGGCTGGGTGTCGGATCGCACCGGCTATCGCTATGATGCGACAGACCCGGAAAGCGGCAAACCCTGGCCGCGCATGCCGGGCGTATTCCTGAAACTGGCGCAAAAAGCGGCGGCAAGCGCCGGTTTCGAGGATTTCGAGCCTGATGCGTGCCTCGTCAATCGCTACGAGCCGGGGGCGCGGCTGTCGTTGCATCAGGATAAGAACGAGCGCGATTTTGGCGCACCCATTGTTTCCGTTTCACTGGGGCTTCCAGCCATTTTTCTGTGGGGTGGTTTGCGGCGGGAGGACAGGCCTGTACGCATACCGCTGATGCATGGCGATGTCATGGTATGGGGCGGACCGTCAAGGCTGTGTTATCATGGGGTTCTGGCGCTCAAGGAAGGAAATCATCCTTTGATGGGCGGTTATCGCATCAATCTGACCTTTCGTAAAGCGACTTGAGGAATTTCGCCGGCACGCTTCCGCGTTTTTATTTAAAAACACCTGAATTTATGGCCGTAACAGTAAGAATTCAAAGAAGCGGCGTGCACACCGACTCAGCTCAATCTCTTTTGGGTCGTATTCCCCGCCGCTTGCGGCGTCAAAAATTGACCAAACTCTATGAGCAATACCCCTCTCATTAGGGTGGAGTTGGTTATTTATCAAATACTTGCGATTCCAGAAGAATGAACCAGGATCATTTCCATTTGGTAATGGCCTGCTGATGGTCTCCGCAGCTGGAAGACAGGAGAATCAATATGATTCCAAGATTTTTCCCCAATGTGTTCTACCCGGGATGCGTGGTACTAATGGCCTTGGTATTTTTGCCAGCCGCCCATGCCCAGCAAACCGGCAACATCTCCGGTGATGCGTGGCAACCCCATCGCCCTGACAATCAGCCGAAACAAAAGGAGGCCATCTCCGGCGGTGCATGTATCGTCCAGACGGGAGCTTTCCCGGTTGGCTTCAATGCATATGTGGTCCCGGACGGCGATCATCCTTCCTATCCTCCGTTTTGCTCTCCAGTGCCGGCAGGTCCCCTCAATCTGGTTATAGATATACTGGCACCAGACATGCGTGAAGCGCCGCTCGCTGTGAGGCTGATGAAAATAGAAGGCGGGGAAGAGCGTGAGGTATTGTCGGTACCCGCAAAAGAATACACATCCGGAAACATTCCCCTCGCAGTTAATCTAGAGCCACTCGGTAAATATAATGTCCTGCTGATTGGCAATGATGCCTCGGGAAACGTCAACAGCCTGGTTAGCATTCCTCTGGATGTACGAAAAACGGGGGATTTTGTTCATACGGGAAATGGAGGCACGGGCTGGGGTTTCCTGGTACTGGTAGTAGGCCTTGCGGGACTCACCGGCGGTGTGATCCATTTCTGGCGTCCCAAACCCAAGCCAGTTGTCACGCATACGCGTACGGGGGGAACGGGTTAACTCCGGGATTCGCGTATTTCGGGGTTGTTTATGTACGGCGCCGCATAAGCGAGCCATCCTCGAAGTTTTCAAGATGAAAATAGTCGAATGGAGTAGTCGCGAATGGACTATCCGCAAAGGAAAAATACGGCGTGGGTCCGATCGTTGCCCCATTTGCCACCAACGGGCTTGTCAGCAGCACCACGGCGGAGAAGGTGGACAGGGCTGTACCCAGGTTTTTCATGGGATATCCTCAGGATGGATAAATGAAGTTCTATAATCCATCACAAGCATATTCTGTGCATTTCTGATAAGCCGCTGTAACAATTCGATTTATAAATTCACCGAAAGGCCGGTTGTGAGAATATGTTAAAAATCCCTGCACTTACCTCTCTTTGTATTCAGTTTCATACGCTCAATGCGTCGTAGGTATAGAATTTACTGATATCCAGCATTTCCGCCGGAGTGGTCGTGCCCGACAGCAGGGAATTCAAGGTGTCATTGAGGCGGTGGCCCCGCAGGCTGGCAGGTTCGGATTGCGCCGGCACGTAGATGCGGCCATGACCCTCGGGCGGTGGCTGCATCCAGCGCTCCCAGATGCGATCCACATTGCAATGATTAAGATAAAACACAGGATCATTGGGTGAGGTGGAAGGCGACATGTCTCCCCCTATGAACACATGGACCCGGTTATGCAGGCTCGGAGGCGGAATCTGCGGCTGGTTTTGCCAGCCTTCGACGAGGTTGCGGAAGCCGGGGGAAGCGGTATTCCAGGGAGCGGCATCATAAACAGATTGACCGACTGCGGCGGCCGTGTGGGCTTTCCTCGGCAAGCGGGTCGTCTGAACACCCAGTTGCCGGCGCAGACCGCGGTTCACCTGTACCAACTGCCCGGTTGCGCCGCTTGCGGTAATGCGAACGCGCCAGGAGCCTGGATTGGCGGGATCGAACGCGAATGGACCGGTGGTCACCGGTATCCCCGTGCCCCCCATGCAGTTGACGGCCCAGATCGGCGCTCTCCGCTGACGAGCGGATGATAATTGACCGTCTTGTGCCCAATCCCAGTACGGCAAGCCAAAGGTCAGGTCATTGCCAAGCACGCGCTGGAGATTCATTTCCAGTTGCAGCAGCATGAACCGGTGCCACGGAAGAAACACGGGACCCCGATGGGCGGCATTCCGGTCACTCTGGGTGGACGGAGTAAATGTTGTCATCGCAACGTGATGCCAAACCACGAAGAGGTCATAGGTGCTGACTGGCTGGGAGGTGCCGCTGATGCCCAGGTCTGAAGTCGTGGGTCCGGGGAATTCATTCTTCAATAATTTTACCCCCTGGATATACTTGTCACGCGCGGTCGCGCTGGTCAGGATATTTTCTCGTATCGCCATGGCATTCTCCTGTATCTACTTGTGGTCAGCGTGGGGTTTCTTGCCGGTTTTTCCGGCCGGAGCCGCTGGGGCCGCCGGTGTTGCCGGTGCCGGCTTGGAGCGAGACCTGGTTTTGGTTGCATGAGCGCCATGCGCTGAGGGCTTGGCCCCGGCAGCAGGGAAGTCGTCAGGAAAGACATCGATCAATTGCTTGACCATGTCGATTGCGGAAGCAAAGCTCATATTCGGTATCGGGTGATAATGAACGTTTCCATCATTGGTGACCCCCATATGCCCGGTGACCGGGGTACCATCGACTTCTATCTGATAGGTCGTGCGGATAATGATATGGTGACCTTCGTAGTCCGCCTCGCGGATGGTTTCGGACGTTGCATGGTGATGTCCTTGTGTTCCCTCTACCTGGGCGGCATGTTTCTTTACATATGAACCTATCGACTTTACAGTCGGCCGCGTGATGGAATTCTTGCCTGCCATGGATCACCTCCTTATGAAATTTAACCATTCAACCTGAATCCGACAGGCTGACCGCTCATTCCCCGGCTTGTTGCCGTCGCCGCATCCCGCTTCTCCGGGGTCGCACCTTTCTTTGGAATGCCCTGCTGCGCCCCGGATAATCGGAACCGGCACATGTTATTTACTATAGATAAGTGTCGTGAAAAAGCAAGGAGCAGGAGTGGGCCGCCGGGAATTACCGGAATTCCGGGCTGCCATGCGGCGAAGCGTGATGGAGTAGCGGGGGAAGCGGGGCCCGGCGAGGTATGGGTGGCTAGGGCCTGTTAACAGGCCCTAGTACGCGGCGCGATCTCTGAAGACCACCATGATGGTTTTGAGGATGATATGCAGGTCGAGCCGCAGCGACCAGTTGCGCAGGTAGTCGAGATCGTGGTCGATGCGCGCCTGCATCTTGTCGAGCGTCCGTGTTTCGCCGCGGTAACCGTTGACCTGGGCCCAGCCGGTGATTCCGGGCTTGACCTTGTGGCGGATCATGTAGCCCTTGATCAGGTTGCGGTAGATCTCATTGTGCGCCACGGCGTGCGGGCGGGGCCCGACGATGCTCATGCGCCCCTGCAGGACGTTGACGAACTGCGGCAATTCGTCCAGGGAGCTCTTGCGCAGAAAAGCGCCGATGCGCGTGATGCGGCTATCTCCCTTTTGCGCCTGGCGGATCGATTCGCCATCTTCGCACACCCGCATCGAGCGGAATTTGTAGACCAGGATTTCCTCTCCATCGAGGCCGTAGCGGCGCTGCTTGAAAATGACGGGGCCGGGGGAATCCAGCTTGATGGCCAGGGCGATGATCAGCAGAAGCGGCGAGATCAGCGCCAGGATGAGCAGGGAGAGAACGATATCGCTGGCGCGCTTGATGATTCCGTTGGAACCGGTGAAAGGCGATTCGCACACGGAGATGACCGGGGTGCCGCAAACGGTGCCGCTGCGGCCCTGGATAAGATCGGTGATGAACATGTCGGGCACGAAGTAGATGGAGGCCGTGGTGTCTTTCAGTTCGTCGAGCACATGGAGGATGCGCGGCTGCGAGGCCATCGGCAGCGACAGGTAGATGTACTGGATGCGGTTTTCCTTGACGAAGCCGGGAAGCTCGCGCAGCCTGCCGAGCAACTGGCTGTTTGCGGCCTGGTTGAGCCGGTTCGGGCTGCGGTCATCGAAGAAACCGGACAGCTCGATTTTTGAGTAGCGCGTCTCGTGAATGCGGCCGGCCAGCGCGGCGCCTTGATCATTCATGCCGACGATGATGGCGCGCTGCGGCGGCCCTTGCAGCATCAGCAGGTAAGGGGCGGTGGCGCGCAGCGCCAGATGAGCGCCGATCTGGCTCAGCGGCGCCACCCAGAGCCATGTGATCAGCGCCTCGCTGGAGAATTCGTTCATATAGCCGGTGGCAACGCCCAGAAGAAGCAACAGCAAAACCACCCAGAACCAGCTGTACAGAACGTCGAAGACCAATCTTTTAATTGAAAATTGCAGGCGCGAAGTGCCGGGGAAGGTGATCGAAAACACGATCAACGCGAGAATCAGGTAGGGAGGCCGTAATTCCCCTTCGATGCCGGCACTCACCAGCCAGAGTGAAAGTATCAATGCCGCAGGGTCGAGAATGGACTCGACAGCGCTCAGCATGTTGTTGCCAAGCGGCCCTTTGCTATGGGTGGAAACCGTGGAAGCGGAGAATGCCGGATTGGCTTCAGCCATGGCTGAGACTGCGTTCTATCTTGGATACGGCCTGCATCCGGTTATAAACATCAAGTTTCTTGAAGATGCGCTGCATGTGGTTTTTTACGGTGAAGGCGCTGATGGACAGGATACTGCCGATTTCACCATTGGTTTTGCCCATCTTTACCCAGTTCATGATTTCGCTTTCACGCTCGCTCAGTCCATGGTCTGCGTTCTCCGGCAAATCCGCCAGAAGCGGTGGATAGTGCGGCAGAGGGGCCACGCTGCGCAGGGCGGTGTCCAGATAAGGCAGCAGGATTTCCATTGCGCCGAGCGTGGTGTTATCGAGTTTGACTCGCGAACTGAAAATCACGTAAAGGCAATCATGATGTCCGCGCCTGTCACTGATACCATGCAGTACCGAGGAATGCATGCCTTGCAATGCCCTGCCAAGAGAGCACTGCAATCTCCAGCCTTCAAACAGGATGCCTGATGCGCCAATATCCAGCATGTATGGAGTCTTGCCCCGCTCAACCCAGCGATTATGGAAACCGCCGAGCAGTGGAGAAAAACGCGTCGGGTTTGAATGGTCGGTCCTGACTCCGGGTAGTGTGGAAATAACATCATGTCGAATGACACTGGATTCAAAATCGCCCCAGGCGGCAAGCATGATTTCATGGGGCAGGTAGTGCTGCATTTCGCCCTGCAGCCATTTCAACAGGTCGAAATGACTGCGCACGGCGATTCCTTCCTGGATAATGCGGGCGTAGCGCTGTAGGTGGTCAGGGGAAAGTGAGGAGAAGAAACTCATGTCCGGCGAATTATTCCTGGTTGATTAAGAAAAGATTGCTGATTAGATTACATCGCAAGGCCATCTCCGTATTGATTTATTAGTCATATTCAAATCACAAATCGGAATTAGCTGCCCAACGGGTCCGGACCCGCCCAAGCCTTCCAGCGTTAGCACATAACGGTTTCGCCGTTGGCGATTTGATGGCGACCTGTCTTATGACGACCTGTCCTTTATTTTTTCCTTGAGTACGCTCCATGGAGGATATTCAGATTGCTTCCCGTGCATAAGTAAAGCGTAGGGGAAAAAATATTGTTCTGGAATGTGACATATTGTCGTGCTGGTGCATATCTGATAGAAGCAAGCATAGGGAAGGGACATGACAGTCTGATTACATTCCAGTCAAGGTTATGTGACAAGATATCCGGCTTGATGATCTGAAAGGTACCTCGTCCATACGCGAAATTTATGAAGACAAGCGGGGTTGCTCGTCTGGAGGCTATACGGATAATTGATCTGCAACCGGCGGAATACGACAGTCCGATTCACAGCCAATGGCTTCCTGTAATTAATAACGAGAATGATTCTTATTATATTTAATAATGAGTGAAAAGCAAGTTTTCTTGTGCGTAGAGCAGTGGTTATGCGAAAAAACTCCATGGAATGACGCTGGCTGGAAGGGTAGGACAATAGCAATATGGCTATGGGTTACCAATGCAGCCGCCGCAACAATGAGCGCTTTTTCCACTGGTGCGCCTGCATGCGTTGCAGGATATTGTCCAGCATCTGGATCGCTTCAATAATGTGCGGTCCCTTGTTGAGCATCACACACTCAGCGCGCTCACCCATGGCTGCGTCAGTGACTTCGGCGCGGCTGGGTTTGCCGGTTTTGGCCAATCCTTCCAGCACCTGGGTGGCCCAGATTACTGGAAGATGTGCCGCCTCGGCCAACCATAGAATTTCTTCCTGCAATTCCGCCAATCGTTCATAGCCGCACTCCACCGCCAGATCGCCACGTGCGATCATGACTCCCACCACCGGGGAGCGCAGCAGGGTAAACATCAGTTCCGGCAGTTGCTCGAAAGCGGTACGTGTCTCAATCTTGATCACGATCCCCAGCTTATCGGCATCAAGACGTTTCAAATGCTGCTGCAACAACGCGATATCGGCAGGTCGCCGTACAAAGGAAAGCCCGACCATGTCCGCGTGACGTGCAACGAATTCCAGATCCATGATGTCCTGAGCCGTCAGACCATTCAGATCAAGCTGGCTGTCCGGCAGATTGATCCCCTTATCGGCCAGCAGTTTTTCTCCACCATCTCGCGCCTGGGTGATTTCAACCAGGATTTCGCTGGCAGTGATATCGCGGATCACGCCGCCGATGCGGCCGTCATCGATCAGGATACGTTCGCCGGGCTTAACCGCCCCAAAGATCTCCGGTAATGAGCAGGCAATGCTGGCCGCACGCAACAGCCGGCCGCTTTCATCGAACCGGGCCGGAAGGCCGGGGATCGGGTCACGCGTGATGATAAGGCTGTCGCCGCGATGCAGCCGGATTGTTTCAGGCGCCTGAGGCAGCATGCCTACCTCACCGGCATAACCGGTTCCGCGCGGATGCCCGGAGATGGGCACGCGCAACAAGTATAGTTTCAGGCCGGGCCTGATATAGGCACTCTGTGTGGATTCCGCCCAGTAACCGGTTCCGGCTTGCCCGACCAATTGCAGATTACGCAATGCGCCGCGAGCATCGGTGAATTCGATCTTGTCGCGCGCTGTCGCCTGCTCCAGCCAGTCTCCCTTGACCGAGAAGCAGGCATGGGCATGCGCCGGGCAGGGAGATGCATCCTGCTCCGGATATATCCAAATGCGTGCGGGTGCCGTCACTTTACCGTACGCATCGCGTTTCGGCTGCCATCTTAGGACCGCGGGACCGGATGAAATTTCTCCGGTACGTATTTTCGGGCCGCCCAAATCCATCAGGATGCGGCAGTGGCGTCCTGTTTCGCGTCGCGCGCGTTTGATTTGCTTGACCATGCGCGTCCAGACGGCGGCATCATCATGCGCGCAATTGATTCGGGCACAGTCCATACCTTGCAGAAGCATTTCCTTGATCAATGCATAGTTGTCAGCGGCATCGCCCGGCAACGTGACCAGAATACGCACGCGCCTCTGCGGGGGAGGCTTGCCAAGCAGATTATTGGCGTTGGTTTCCAGCAGGGCGGGGCCAGCTGCCGCGGGGCCGGCGAAGGTAGGGGTTGATTGCGGCGCCTGCTCGCCCATCGCGCGTCGCAACAGCACGATAATGGAATTTAGGTTGCTCAGGACATGCGATTCCGCACGCCCCATGGATGATAGTCCGGCCGCCGCGAGCTTTTCCTGCAAGGGCCGCACATCGCGCCGCCGCAAGCCCAGGTAATGAATCAGATTGGCCGCACTGGCTCGATGGCGCGCATCCACCTTCTGTAATATTCCGGTGAATTCGTTTTCCATTGCCACCAGATCCTGATGCAACGCGGCCAGTTCGCGCAACAAGTCAGCATAAGGATCTTTTTTGCTACGTCTGGATGGCAAGGTATTGCTACCCATATGAGGCGGGTTCATGCTCATTGTTCATAATTATCGGAACGTTGACACGGTATTGTTACGTGCATGTGACAATGATCGCAGAAAAGCCTTGCTTTTTTCTCAAGCAATAATTATAATAAGAATCATTATCATTATTGATAAGAGAAATCTTGTGATAATGGCAATGAGTCGAACTCACGTGTTGCCAGCATAGTGCAGATTTCATGGAAATCAAGCTATCCAGGGATTGGAAGCCACCACCCAAACGGTGGGATTGAGATCGCAATGCTACGTTTATCCGTTGCCACTGGGTTCTCCTACCCATGGCCTTTCAGCCAGCCAACCCCTTCAGGGCAAGCCAGCCAACTTTTTTTTCCACGTTACCGATTCCCGCGGCTACACTTTTCGGATATCCTGATCTGAAGCGGCTTCATCCTGTCCAACCACCGGACTTGGGCTTAATGCGCGACCTCACGCCAAGGTAATGGGAAAAATTCATGCCGGGTTCAATTCCTGCTCGCAAGGCGGACTTCCTTCGAGCACTCTTCTGCCGCCCGGTTAAGCTGTTGCATAATTGAGCGTGCACGCTGAGAGAACGCGACTCCCTTGTCTGTCGGAGTCACTCGCGTGGCGAGCGATGCAGCAGCTCGACCTTCGACACAACCCCCAGATCGGTGATGCGTTTGCTGATGACGGACTTCGATAAGCCCATGGGCTGGGCCGCGGCGCCGATGCTGCCGGTTTCCATCGCCTGCAGAAATGCCAGGATATCATCAAGTCGATATTGCATCATTCTGTTTTACCGACCACTGATTTCGGAGAAAGAGTCGTTACGGATCAACTCGGAGAAGAGTACATTCATACACTATATTAAAGTTGGAATATGTGACCGTGATGATGCGGTTAAGAGGTCGCCGGGTCGATGGAGCAATCCGGCTGCGTTGCAGCCCGATGATGAGCGCGTCATTCGGTAAGACCTGGCTTCAGTAGTAAGCCTCAATCGTTCAACAACGCGTTAAAAAATTAGAGAGGAGGTAGCAAATGCCGGCCATAAAACCTGAGACCTCGGTCAAGAAGCTGCAGAGCATCCAGCGCAGTACAGAACATCACTGGGTCGGTGACGGGTTTCCCGTGCGCACACTTCTTGGTTATTCGAACCTGGGGCCGGTGATCAGCCCTTTCCTGCTCTTCGACTACGCCGGTCCCATGGAATTTCCCCCCACTGAAAAACGCCTCGGTGTCGGCAAACATCCGCATCGAGGATTCGAGACAGTGACCATTGTCTATAGCGGTGAGGTGGAACATCGCGACAGTTCTGGTGGCGGCGGCGGCATTGGTCCGGGCGATGTGCAATGGATGACTGCCGCATCGGGTCTCGTTCACGAAGAGTTTCATGGCCGCGAGTTTGCGCGCCGCGGCGGGATGTTTGAAATGGTACAGCTGTGGGTCAACCTGCCCGCCAGGGACAAGATGTCGCCGCCGCATTACCAAAGCATCTTGAATAGCCAGATTCCTGTTTTGAGCCTTCCTCATGGTCAGGGGAGCGTGCGCGTCATTGCCGGCCAGTTCGATGGAATCAAGGGGCCGGCCCGCACTTTCACACCGATCCATGTGTGGGATCTCCGCTTGGCGGGCGAGCGGCGGATTTGTCTTCCCGTGCCCGGCGGCTACACTACGATGCTGGCGGTGCTCAAAGGTTCGGTGCGGGTCGATGGCGCTGAAACAATCGGGCCTGCGGAAATTGCTCTGTTTGAGCGGGAAGGCGACCGCCTCTGTATCGACAGCGTCGAGGATACGACAGCATTGCTGCTCTGCGGCGAACCGATTGACGAGCCGATCGTCGGGAGCGGTCCTTTCGTTATGAACAGCGCCGAGGAGATTCGCCAGGCGATTGTGGATTACCAGAGCGGCAGGATGGGGCATATGAAGTGAATGTCAAACAGTTGCTCTTCCCGACTGGTTTTATTGCCGGGTTGTGAGGCCTTTTTATCCAAAACAAACACCGGGCCAGGATCGCGGCCCCATGCTGGTTACTATCGAATACGAAGTTGAAGTTGCATTGGATCAGCGAGAAGCAGAGTGCCACCCCAAGACTTCCCCTTTTGTCAGCGGTGCCCCAACATTATCTACCGCTTATAATTCGATGGGTGCCGGCCCAGGAATCGGCGCGCTCCACTTGCCTCCCGCCGGGCTTTTTCCTGTTTTCCGGCGAATGCCTGTCATAACCGCGCCCAAATTTTTTACTTGTTTTTACTCACTTGATTAATGGAGACTGTTCATGATGGAGCTACGTCGCGCCGAGGAGCGCGGTCATGCCGAACACGGCTGGCTGGATTCCTGGCACAGCTTTTCTTTCGCGGATTACTACGACCCGAAGCATACGCAGTTTCGCGCGCTGCGCGTCATCAATGAAGATCGGGTCGAGGCGGGCCAGGGTTTCGGCACGCACAGTCACCATGATATGGAGATCATCAGCTATGTGCTGGACGGAGCACTCGCCCATAAGGACAGCATGGGCAACGGCTCCGTCATTCGTCCGGGGAGCGTGCAACGCATGAGTGCGGGCACGGGTGTGCAGCATAGCGAGTTCAACGCTTCTTCGAGCGAACGGGCGCACTTTTTGCAAATCTGGCTTATGCCGAATGTCATGGGTATTCCACCCGGTTATGAGGAAAAGTATTTTGACGATGCGAAAAAACGGGGTGCATTGTGTCTGATCGCGTCACCGGATGGTGCTGACGGTTCCGTAAAAATTCATGCGGACGCGAAATTATTCGCCGCGCTGGTGGATGCCGGTGAAAGGGTCGAGCGGGCGATCAAAAAAGATTTCTTTGTTTACGTCCATGTTGCCCGTGGCAAGGTATCGCTCAATGGTACCCCTCTCCGCGCGGGTGATGCCGCAAAGCTCACCGGCGAAAGCCATCTGGTTCTCGATCGGGGGGAAGAAGCCGAGGTGCTTATTTTCGAGTTGACGTGAAAATGGTCCTGGAAGGCCATGCCGATTCAACCCGGATCCCTGCCAGCAGGGTGTTAGCCTGACAGATGAGCGATCAAACGCCGGATTTAAGCTTAAAGTTCAAAAAAAACCCTAAAAATCCGCTGCTCGCCTCATCAGCCGACTCTTACCGCCAGCATGGAAATTGAGCCGCCGTCGAATCCATCTACCGGAAAACTTATTTCTTCACCTTTTTGCCGCTGCGCCAGAACATAGAGCAGCGGCAAATAATGATCCGGCGTGGGAACGGACAATTTCGCATCTTCCCCCAGCTTTTCATATTCGATGAGTGGCTCGAAATCACCCGAGTCACCTGAGCTTAATGTCTTTCGTACTACATTTTCGAATCGAAGCGCCCAGTCGTACGGTTCAATCTTGTGATTTCCCCATGAGTAGGCGTGGAGATTGTGGACGATATTTCCGCTGCCCAAAATAAGCACTCCCGCCTCGCGCAATGGCGCGAGGCGCCGGGCGATATCGTAATGCCAGACTGCCTCCCGGGTTTCATCGATACTCAGTTGAACGACTGGAATATCGGCATCCGGAAAAAGGTGCATGAGGATGGACCAGGTTCCATGATCCAGACCCCAGCCGGTATCCATCGTGACTACGGCCGGCATGAGCAGGTCGGCCACTTCAGCGGCAAGCATGGGGGAGCCAGGCGCAGGATATTGAGCCCGGTAAAGTTCCGGAGGAAATCCACCGAAGTCATGGATGGTTCGCGGTTTTGACATTGCCGTGACGGCTGTTTGCGGTACATACCAGTGCGCCGATATGCAAAGGATTGCTTTGGGTCTGGGAAGCGCGGCACCCAAAGCGGACCATGCCACGGTATAGGCATTGCTGGAAAGCGCATTCATGGGGTTGCCGTGCCCGACGAAAATTGCGGGCATGGTGGATATGGAGGGATAGCGGCTCATGCTTCTTCCAGGATCATGATAGCCATAATCCTGAATCCGGTGGTTGAAGGGGAAGAAATGCGCGTTTTCCGCAGGTACAGGGCAAACCGCAACGCGGAGGAATGCGGGCACTCCGCATGGAACATCAATGAAACGTGGCCGGGGCATCCCCTGCACGGCTCCCGATCTCCTCTTCGCGGAGATCCTCGCGCAACATAGCCAGTGAGATGAGAATCAAGCGGCATAAACTTTCTACCCCTCACGATACCAGACCAACAAATGAGCGGTCGACCGCCCAGTCGGGATGATACCGGGAATGACCCTTGTTTCTGATGGCGGCATGGCAATTGGCATGATGCCATGCAAGGTTTGCCAGTCAGGCAATTTTCTTCAGCAGCATTACTGCGTCGTTCCTTTTCTTTCCCACTATTTCTTCAATATTCGTTTCGGGCTTCCGGCCATTCGACTGGTAGTGGGTCAGCATTTTTTGCCTGAAGGCCGCCGACCTGCAATCGAACGAGACAACGGTGATGCGGGGTATTTCTTGATCGGTGGGTGATGTCATTCTCTTGATTCCTTAATAAGTAGTGCAGGAAAAGTAGAAGGGGAAATCATGGCGTGCAATTCCGCGGTGGTTTCACCAGAGAAGAGTTGGCGTACTGAGGGTGGATATAAGCTATTTAAATGCAAGAAATCTCCTGGATGAATTTCCAGGCTTGCTGCAAGGGGCGCGAAACGATTGAGGACGGTTTTCGGGGAAATGATCAAATAACGCTCCATGAGGGATCTATTCCAGAAGTTAGTCACATGCATCAAGAGATCCCACGGATGGCTACCTTAAAGCAAAATCTTTACAGGAATATGAAAAATCGGTTTATTTTCAAATCATGGGCATATTGTCGCCGCATTGACGGTTCCTGTTTGTGTGGCACCGCACAGAAGTTTCTTTTGGCATGGCATCTCATTGCGAGTGATCCATTCGAGCTGTAAAGTGATGATGCCATGGGTCTTCCCAGCCGGGGGATGGACAAAAATCTGAAGATGCTCTTCGTTTCACAAACCGCCTGATTCAGCATAGGTAATGATCGGCACTTTTCCTTGCCTTCTTGCGAATACCGGTATCTGGCATTGCATAAATACAAAAAATCCATCCAGGGCCGCCTGCTGCGAATAGATTGGCTTATCATTATCGATTAATTGAGTCATCAAATTGATTCCGGATATCAGGTACATATGTTTGAGCGGGTTATGACAAACAGAGCCAATGCGCGCACACCCCAGGACTTCTATTCTGCTGGCACGAATGCGAAGCCCTGGTATCGATCGCGCAGATTCAGCATTTTCAGCATTGTCTTTTTAATCAGCGTCACCATTGGCCTGGTTTACGACTACAGCCGTCCCGCCATTTACCGCAGCAGCGCGACATTGTTAACTTCGGCAATGACCGCTATTGACCGGGAAAGCGGCGATCCGGACGTTCAGCATGTTGCTATCCAAAGGCAGATCCTGCTGGGGCATGAACTGATCGCTGAAACCTTGTCGCGGCTCAAGGCGGCCGATAAATCCCTGCTCCGCCTCACGGCGTCCGATATACAGGCTCTGCTTCATGTTGAACCCGTCTCCGAAACCAATCTCGTTGAAATCCAGGCGGAAGATTCCGATCCGAAGTTCTTGCCCATTCTCATCAATACGTGGATAGATGTGTACCTTGACGCGCGGAATGAAGAAGTCAAACGACTGACGAGCGATACGACCCGAATTCTTGAGGACGAATTGAAAGGCCTGGCCGATAAGATGGAGTCTGCCCGGACAGAACTGGAGGCTTACAGAACAGCTCATGATATTTCCTCGACCGGACGGGAGGAAAATGAAGCGTTGGCTCGCCTTAAAGGCTTGACCGACTCGCTCAACAAGGCCAGCGAAGAGGAAGTCAAGGCCAGGGCAAATGTGGACGCTATAAAATCGGCCATCGCCCGGGGGAAGACTGTCGTCCCGAATGACGAGAAGGGCAGTGTGACCGAGCTCCAATTGCGCTTGCAAAATTTACGCGAGAAGCTGGCGGACCTGGATAAAAGATATACCCGCGAATATATCAATCTGCATCCCGAATTTAAATTTATTCCGGAGCAAATCAAGGAACTGGAAACGACAATCAAAAGTAAGCACCAGGAAGGCAGAGACGTGGTCCTGGCCGATGCGGAAGTGGTTTATGCCGCTGCGCAGCAGACCACGCGGGAAATTCGCAGTCAACTGAATGAACACAAGCACCAGGCATCGGCTTTCACTACGAAATTCGCAAAACATGATGCATTGAAAACCGACCTGGAAAGCCTGGAGAAACTCCACCGTGAAACGCAGGAGCGACTAGTACAGGTCAAAACGGGACAAAAAGAAAAATACCCGCAGGTAACGGTCATTAGCCGGGCCTATGAGTCCAGGGATCCGGTGAGGCCGGATTATGGCCGTGATGCGCTGATCGCCATAGCGGTTTCCTTGTTACTGGGTCTTTTCAGTGTATGGGTTTTTGAGTATTTAACGCAGAGAAAGGAAGAACAACCATCGCCGATAGCGGTTTTCGGGATACACAGCTATCCCTCCACCGGCCGGGAACTGGCTAATTATCCTTCGCCCCCGCCTATTTCGCTGGATAGTAAAACAGAACATGCGCTGAGGGGTCCTTCGGCCAGGGAGCTCTCCAGTCATCAGCTGAGGATTCTGCTCAAAGCTTCAAATCTGAAGGCGAGGCAGTTGATCAGTCTTCTGCTCAGCGGTCTGAGCGTTGACGAAGCCGCCGCCTTGCGGCCGGGCCAGATCGATCTGCAGGCGGCAACCCTCTCGGTTACCGGGAGAACGCCAAGAACCATTCCCATGAGCGGGGCGCTTAAATCATCATTTGAGCAATCGGGTGGCCTCCCCGCATGGAATCCGGATGATCCCGGATTGCGGATCGATCTTTCCGCCGCCCTGGTTTGCGCGGCGGTGGATTCGGGGTTGCCCGATCCCCAGGAAATTACCGCCGAAGCCATCCGGCATAGCTATATCGCTTATCTTGTCCGGCAGGGGTTGCGGCTGTCGGATCTTGAACAAATCACCGGTTACCTGGAGCCTTCCGTTGTTTCTGGCTATAGCGCCTATTCACCCCCGCAACAAGGCCGTCATATTTACGAAATAGAACTCCTGCACCCGGCATTGATGACGAGTGCCTGACAAGATTCGGGGGGCTGGAGTTTACGGGACTGAATCGGCGGTGGCCTGGCCGCGCCACTCCGCCTGCAGTAATGAAGTCCGTTCTGATTCCGGGAGATGACTGATTTCTTTTACCGTCTCATAAAACTTGCCAAGGTTACCCTCATCCCGCGCCAGAAGCGCCTGAAATGCAGGTACCAGGCGTGTATAGGTGGAGATCGACGCGAGATACGCATTATTGAGATGTTGCGCCAGCCACCGGTCATAGTTGCCGGGCCCGGTTTTGGTGGTCTGCAACCCGGAGAGTTTTTCGCGCAGCTCGGCAAAAATGCCTGCCTTGGCCGTACGTTTTTCCGCATTACTCAGGGTGGAGGCAAAAAGCGCTTCCAGCCTTTTGCGGTATTCGAGCATTATTTCGGCGGAAACGGCTTTCCTTTTTTGGGCCGCCTCAAATGCGGCTTGCTGTTCATCTGTCCCATTATCGTTCAGCCACCGGCCTATGCCTTCCAGTTCGACCGCAGTTGCAAAGGATTCATTGAAAGTGCTGTCATCACGCACATACACAACCTGATGGGCAAGCTCGTGAAATATCAACTGGGCGAGTTCAATATCGGAATAGCCAAGGAACGTATTGAGTATGGGCTCCTTGAACCAGCCTAGCGTGGAGTAGGCACGGACTCCGCCGACCGTTACGTCATAACCCTTTGTCCTGAGTCCTTCCGCAAAGCGTTCAGCCTCGATTTTTGAGAAGAAACCGCGATAGCTGACACAGCCAGCCGCCACGAAACACCATTTCTCAAGTTCCAGCGATAGCTCGGGGGCGGCGGATACATTCCAGATCGCGTACGGGCGCCCGATGTCGGCATAAGTCGTGAAGCTCTGGTTATCCGGGAGTTCAAGTTCGCGGATGGCAAACTCGCGCAGCCTGGCCACCGTGGTGAGGGAGCGTTTCAATGCCTCCCCGGTGCCGGGATCGGCGATAATCTCGCTGATGGGCCGGGTGCGGTGCCGGATATCAAGATGGCCATCCACTGCTTGCGCGTAATAGCCGAGATTGGCGCAACCCCCCAAAAAAATGGCAAGGCCTATGGCAAGGTTCAGCGTCAGCGGACGCCATATTCGCAAAGACATGATCCTAAGGCTGCCGGTTTAAAGGAGGATCGGGTAAAAAATGGCCGGATCGCAAGAATGAACAGGCCTGGCGGATCAATGCGGCGGATAGCAGCATCCCGGAATGACTCACATCAAGCACTATTTCGTCGCTGGTGCCCGGCATCCTCGTTTCCTCGACCGCCACCACACCGTCGTTGGGATGCGGCAAGCGGGATATCAACCTGCCACCCCCGATACTCTTGCGGCCCGCGATCACTCCGAGTTCGTATTGGCCATTCCACCCAGGAAATTTCTGGCTTAACCATTGTGGCATGCTGTGTCCGAGAATGTATCGTCCCGGCGCGATTCGTGCAAGCCTCGCTGCCACGCAACTGCCGCCATAAGGGCTCCCCGCCAGAATAACGCGCCCCACTCGTGGCTGAGGATATTCCGCGAGCATCTGCAGCGCTAAAAGACCACCCAGGCTATGACCAATAAGATGGATGCGCGGCGCGGCAATATCCGCCACGAAGTTTGATAGCAATAATGCGTTCTGTGACAGCGAGTTGCGCATGGAAGGGTAGGAAAAAAAGACAGGATGAAAGCCGCACCGCCGCAGCCGAATTCCCATCAGTCTCATTACCCAGCCACGCATCCACAGGCCATGCACGAGCACAACGGTGTCTTGATCGGCGGCCGCCCCTGGCAATTTTACTCCTCGACTGATTTCTTCGTATTTTACTCAGCATCCGTACAAATGAGAATAAAGAAAAACCCCTGGATAAATTCCCGAGGCGCCGGCGCCGGCGCCGGCAAATCCAAGGATTTATTCAGGGGCAGATAAGACAGGCTGATTCGTGTGCCCATCCGGCATCCATTCTGGTATGAGCTTCTACACCAGATTGATGCCTTGCTTCCTCCGGCGCGTCGTCCAGCCCATCAATCCCATGCCTATCAGGATCAATGCATAAGTGGCGGGTTCAGGAATGACACTTGCCGGGGGAATTGCATCGACCGCGCCGACAGTGGCACCATAAAAATACTCATAATCAGGCGTTGTAAAGAGGATATCGGTGTAGGTTCCAATAAACTTGAGCAGCCCATTACCTTCCCAGCCGGTGACAGAACTGCCGTTCTGGGTGAGCAAACCCCCGCCCCAATTGCCCGCACCCTGGCTTACTATGGTGAATGCCGCGTTGTCCAGGAAATTGAACGAGACGGGTACACCTGTTTGCCCCACGCTAAAAAGACTTATGATCGGGTCAACTACTGCCTGGGAAAAATGAAAGCCATTTATTCCGCTGGTGCCGCCGGTCATCAGGAGCGTTCCATTTGTTTCCGGAGTATTTGTCACCTCGGCACTGGTAAACGAAGCCGGGACATTATAGATGTATGAACCATAATCCACCCCAAAGGTACTTCCAGTGTAGGTGACGTTGATGGTATTCGATCCCTGGGTAAAGCTGCCGCTTGATGGTGATGTCCAATGGGTCCAGCTGGCCGTATCCAGGGGTATGGCTTGGGCAGGCGCAATAAACAGGACGCCGATAATAGCTGTGAGTTTTCTTATCATTCTGGATCTCCTGATAATTTCATGCTTAAAATAAAATATTGTTGTATGACGGTTCATCACTTCCACCTCCTTGCCAGCAAAATCCTTTAAACCGCTCCGGGCATGAGGAAGAACCGGTGGATGATGCGGTACTATGACTTGCCTGGCTTTTCGTCACAATTGGACCGAAGTACATCAAGCTGCGGTTTTTTTATTGGACTAAAGTACTAGGACGACAGGCGCGCTCGGCCGGGAAACCGGCACCGGAGGGCGGGGCGGGAAATCGGGGCTGCAAGAAAACGGGGGAAGCATTTAGGCCGTATCGTTAGACTAAGCCGGGAGCAAATCAGTCACGCGGCAGGCATGACGCGATAGGAGCGGGAAACGAGAGCTGGCATTGCCGGGTTGTGAAGGGGGGTCGCACTTGCGGCGGGCGTTAAAATGGAAGGCCCGGATATTAATACGCGCTTGTCGTTCTTTTAGCGCCTTTCAGCCATGATTCGATATATCCGGCCGATACAAGTGGACGCGGAGCCGGTCTACAGCGTCCTTTGTCATGTCGGGGTAATTTTTCGTTCCAGTGCCGGGCGATCCCAATTCGCCAGTGTAGCGGCGGCGTCGTAAGTAGTCTGGAGAAACAGAAGGAGGGTCTGCGCCGGATTTTCGGCTGTCCGTACAGCTTCGTACGGAAGGATAAAAAAATGGAGCTTGTCATGGAAATCGACTGCCTCCGGCTGAACGGGATACTTATCGAAACCGGCAGGAGAGGGATAAGCATAAGCATAGAAAGCCGCCTCGCCTAAACCCATTCCCGGCCAAAACCCGGCGCTCGACACTTCATGCGAATACGCGTCTTGCGTTACCCGGACAGCGACGTTGGGCGCGCCCCCGGGATGCTTCGGCGCGGTTCGCCCGGAAAACCGGGTTACGGCCAGATCAAGCCCTCCCCAGAAGAAATGCACCGGGCTCACCTTGCCCATGAAGCGGGCGCGGAAATCCTTGAAGATACAATCGGCATGCACGAGCGCATGCCAGAAACGAAAGATGGCTTCCGCATCGTAGCTCGCATGCTGATCATCATGCTCGAACGGGATGGCCACTTCGATCTCAACCGGCCGGGCGAGAATCTTGACTTCGATTCCCAACTCGCTGAGTGCCTGCATTGTCTTGCGGTAGAAGCTGGCGACCGACATGGGCTCCAGGGCGAACGACCGCTCGGTACCTGATGATGTAGTAATCCGCAGCACGTGGGCGATAAAATCGAAGTCGATTGCAAACGTAAGCACTCCATAGGGAATGGGCGAGGTGGTGAGGCCGCGCGTGGTGACATAGAATGTCGAACCCCAGCAGTGATTGATGTCCGGCGAAAGCATCAACCGGATTTTGCCGACGATTTGTATCCACATGTGGAAAGTGGTGCAGGTGTCCTCCCAATCCTTCAGCGGAGGCAGCTTGGGCCAATCACCGCGGGCATCAGCTACATAATGGGTCGTCATAGTCATTTCCTCCGATTGTTGGCAAGCGTCGCGCGGTTGTCTTCGCGTAGTGCGGATATGCCGTTATATTTCACCCCGGATCGCTTGCATGGGGCTGGAGAACCCCTGCATAAGCCGTGGATCGCGTTGCCCGGAATCGGGGGATCCATCCGCGGTTTCCTGAGCGCATAATCATTTTCTAGACTACATTGTTATAAATAGCAAGACACGGAATAAATCGCGCCGCACCCGCGCCGGCTGAAATCGACCGCGCATTGATGGCCAAATAGGCCTCAAGCCCCATCGGAAGCAAACTCACATTCAAAAAAGGAGATAGCTATGTCACTTGATTTATCTCATCTTAGGATCGCATCTGCAGAGATAATATCCATAATATCCATGACCCGTTCCTTTCGGCCATAGACACTGACACTCAGCGGCTAGCTAGGACTGAGCTCTCATGAGTTGTAAAATGTTAGCGTGCTTTAAATTCCGATTCGTGAGCTGACCCCTATTACAGGTTACTGAAAAGGAGATTGTGAAATGGTAAAAAGTGCCCGACGTGAATATCTTGAAACCATGGACTCCGTTGCCGTTTCCCGGTAAGAATGAAGTCGGTGAATATTTTGAAGGTGCGAAATACCAAAATTCCTGTTTACTCTTGGTTGGCTGCGCTTCTGCTGCCGTTGCAAAGCCATGCTTTGGACTGCCCCGGCATCCCCGAGCAGGCGCACCAGAACTTACAGATTGAGGTTCGGGCCGCGGTGGGTAGGATTGGCTCTGCCAAGGGTGCCGAACTTGAAACGCTTACTCGCGACACTACCCGCGACCTTCTCGGTAAGCTGCCGCAAGCCGACAAGGTCTATCTTGAACAAATGATGTACGCGACCTATTGCTCGACATTGCGTGATGACCCTGCGCTCAACGAATCGCAGAAGAGCGCTCGCATCAAAGCCTATAACCTTGAGCTAAAGAAAACCCTGCAGGCAGTCCAGGGAAAAGACGGTTCGGGTCAGCGCGGCACCTCTTCCAAAGACGCCGCACGCGCCGCACTGGCGCGGATTCCGCTGCCGTATACGCCGGACGCTTTTATCAAGAGCGCAGGCGATGGAAACCTCTCCGCAGTAAGGTTGTTTCTGGCAGCAGGAATGAACCCCAATGCGAAAGATGAAGATTACGATACTGCTCTAATGTATGCTTCCGGAGGCGGCCACATCGAGATCGTCAAGATCTTGCTGAAGGCGAAGGCCAAAATCAATGAAAGGAATCAAGGGAGCGCGACGGCTCTCTCTATGGCAGCCGAGAGTGATCGCAGGGATGTTCTACGCGTTTTGCTGGATTATGGTGCCGATAAGGATTCAATCAACAAAGCTTTTCTAAGCGCTGCGGAAAACGGGTATGTGGAAGTATTGCGCATGTTGCTGAAACAGGGAGCGGACAAAGGTCTCATCAATGAGGTGCTCATCGGTACCGCCGACTCGCACAGTGGCGCGAGTGAAGCGGATCTGAATGATGTAATCCACTTCCTGCTGAAACAAGGCGCAAACGTCGATGCGAAGGATGATGACGGCTGGACGGCCCTGCTGAAAACGGCATATTTAGGGCGTCTCTTGATCATGCAGACTCTGCTGGATGCTGGCGCTGATATCAACACGAAATGCACATGTATCGAATATGGCGGGTACACCGCCCTGATGATGGCCTCTTTTGAGGTAGTGTCAACCGGTGTGGTATTGACTGAGGAAAATAAGAATGCCATGGTGGATATGCTGCTTGCGCGGGGAGCGAACCCCAACATTGCCAACAATCGGGGTCAGACGGCAATGATGTTAGCATTGGGCAGCATTGATAAAGTGCGCGCCTTGCTGGATAGAGGCGCTGACGCGAACGCCAGAGACGCCAAAGGATCAACAGCGCTTATGTGGGCCGCGTTCTTGAGAGGTGACCCTGAATCCGTTCACGCCCTGCTTGAGAAGCATGCTGACGTGAATGCCAAAGACAATGTTGGGTCAACAGCGCTCATGGGAGCAGCCGCAAGCGGTCATGTCGAAAATTTGGAGGCGCTGCTTGACGCGGGGGCCAATTTGCATGCCAAAGATGCCAAGGGCAGAACAGCGCTCATGCTGGCGGTACAACAAGGGCAAATCAACGAGGTTCAGGCGTTACTTCGCAGGGGAGCCAAAGTTAAGGACGAGGATGCAAATGGCAAGACAGTGTTGAACTACGCGGAAGAAGATCTGAAAGGGCAAAAAAAAATGGATATGATGCGGATTCTGAAGAAGGCGGAGGCACAATGACCATCGTGCGCTGTGAGTTATTTTTGTTCGCGGGTTCCGCTATGGGAATGCTGGCTGCCGCATTCAATGTTTTTGCGCTCGACTGCCCGGCGCCACCGGTGCAGGCAAACAAGGACTGGGAGACGTTTGTGCGAGCCGAGGTTGCAAAGATCGGCCCGGTGACAGGTTCGCAACTGGAAACACGCGTGAAATCAGCGACGACTGACTTATGGGAAAGCTTCCCGGAGCGGACAGGCTTTATCTCGAACAAATGATGTTTTCCGCCTATTCTTCTGCTTTGTTGCGCGGCGACACGTCCATTTCCGAATCAGCCAAGGCAAGGCAAATCCTCGAATACCGTCGTGAACTAAACAAGAGCTTGGCGGCCGCCGCCCCGCCTGCGCAAGCGCGATGAGTTCCAAGTTTCAGTGAGCCAGAAATCTCGCTGGATATTATCAAGGGTCCTTCCAAAAATAATCAATAAGCCGCTGTCCGGCATGCTCTGCCGGCACGCTGTAGCGGTTACGGTCATAGCTCACCAGGTAAGTGGAAGCTACCCGGTTGGTTTGCTCGAAATAGCCGTCGAAGGGAGTGGCAACAGGTCGAAGGCACGATTGTTCTTCGGCAAACACCTCTGTAATGGCGCGCTCCTGCAGCGTGGGGTGATACCGCTTTCCCAACTGGGGTAGACCCAACAGTCGTGTTGTCAGCCGCCATTTCACGAACTACCATACCGACCACTGAATATCAGGTCGACGGTTTCGATTTGCTGGCCCCGTTAGCAACACCAAAAACTTTACTGAATAGGTATTGCCTGGACTAATTCATGACATAAAATACTTGTCATACGTAATCCGGGCGCTGAAATTACGCTCTCAGCCCGCCTTACTGCGGTGTGGGCGACTTCCCGGTATGGTCGGTGAGAAGCTGGATATTATTATCGGCGTGCCACGCGACGGCATGTCCAAGGTGGCCGTGTGCCACAACTTCGGCGTCAAGCGCACTACGTTAATTGAAACCCTTGCTCGGGTCGGCTGGCCCGAATCAACCTGGACCATGGACGGCCAGCATGGCGGAGGCGGTCGACAGCTCGGATGAGCAGTGGATATTGATACCGGGTGATCACGACTTGGTGATGACTAAGCGCCGCGCAAGCCGGCTTGGCTTCGCGATCCTACTCGCATTTTTCCGTGACCGCGGCCGGTTTCCACGGCAGGAATCCGAAATCGAGCAGCAGCGGATAGCCGCACTGAGCCGACAACTCAATATTGCGGTTCCAGTGGATAGCGAAGCATTCCTTATCGGGCGCACCGCAGAGCGCCTGCACGCCGAGATTCGAGTCAGGTTTGGATTCCGGGAGGCTACGGTCGCGGACGCGGAGATGCTGACCGAATGGTTGCGCGATCATGTTGCCGGCGAAGCTGGCGGCGAGATAGAGCCGATGATCGAGCGGCTGGAAACGCCATGCCATGAACTGGCGATTGAACCACCCGGGCCGACCACGTGGAACGCATCGTGCGTGCGGCACTTCGCGCACATGAGGAACGTTTCCATGCCGATATCTACCGGCGGTTGGCGCCGGTGATTCGCAAACGTCTGGACGAATTGCTTCTACCCGACAAGCATGAAAGCGATGGGTCATCACTGGACGACAAGTCGAATAGCGCTCCAGCGGTACTGTTGAAGTTGCGTGGCAACCCGGGGCGGCCCAGTCTTGCCAGCATGCAGGAGGAATTGGCGAAGCGAGATCTGATCTGGCGGATGGATCTCCCAGACAACCTGTTCGATCACGCTTCATCCCGCGATCTGGAACGCTGCCGGCGGCGAGTGGCCGTCGAGGCTCCGCATGAACTTCGCATCTTCTTTCTCTATGTAAGGCTGCTGTAACGGGAATTGGAAATCATCGTGCGGCACCGGGCGACGTAACGGCGAAGGGCTGATGGTCCCCCCAGTTCGTGCCTGGGCCGTCGTGCCACCAAGTGCTCCCAATGGCGCCATCCGGTCCGACCCAAAAGACATCCATGTGCTCCCTCTGGCGGGCAATGCATGCGAGCCGCGCACCGTCGCCCGCGGCATGGGGCGGCGTGATGGCAAACGGCTGATGATCGCCCCAGCCCAGGCCGGTACCTGCGTTCCACCAAGTGCTCCCAATGGCGCCATCCGGTCCGATCCAGAACACATCGAGGTGATCATCTTTTCTGCCGATAGCTACTAGGCCGGAAGACGGCCCGGCTGCAGCAGCAGGAGCGATTGGGAAGGGTTGGTGATCAGCCCAGCTCATTCCGGGGGCCGCATCCCACCATGTGCTTCCAATGCCTCCGTCGTGCCCGATCCAGAAGACATCCATGTGGTTCCCCGCACGAGCTACGACACTGACCGGCGAGCCGCGGCGGGCCGCGTTCGGCTGTGTGATCGCGAAGGGCTGATGATCGCCCCAGCCCAGGCCGGCGCCTGCGTTCCACCAAGTGCTCCCAATGGCGCCATCCGGTCCGATCCAGAACACGTCGAGCTGGTCAGAGGTGCGCGAGACGACCGTGATGCCGCTACCTGGCCCGGCGGCATTGGGTGGCGTGATGGGGAACGGCTGATGACTGCCCCAGTTCATACCGGGTGCCGCATCCCACCACGTGCTCGCAATCGCGCCGTCGGGTCCGATCCAGAACACATCGAGGTGATTAGGGCCGCGTGCGATGGCTGCGATCGGTGAGTCCGCTCTCGCCGCTCCTGGCGAAGTGATTGAGAACGGCGCGTGATCACCCCAACTCATCCCGAGCGCCAAATCCCACCAAGTACTGCCAATCGCGCCGTCAGGGCCGACGTAGAAGACATCAAGATGCTCCGTTGTGCGGGAAACGACCGCAACCCCGCTGTTGAGCGCAGCGGCGTTGGGCGGCGTGATGGGAAAGCTAGGATGGTCTCCCCATCCCGCTCCCGGATTCGAGTCCCACCACGTGCTGCCGACGGCACCATCAGGCCCGACCCAGAACAAGTCCATGTGCTCGCCTTCTCGCGCAACGGCGCCAAGACGGCAATCAGAGTGACTGGTGGTCAGCAATCGTGCGGCGCCGGGCGACGTAACGGCGAAGGGCTGATGGTCCCCCCAGTTCGTGCCTGGGCCGTCGTGCCACCAAGTGCTCCCAATGGCGCCATCCGGTCCGACCCAAAAGACATCCATGTGCTCCCTCTGGCGGGCAATGCATGCGAGCCGCGCACCGTCGCCCGCGGCATGGGGCGGCGTGATGGCAAACGGCTGATGATCGCCCCAGCCCAGGCCGGTACCTGCGTTCCACCAAGTGCTCCCAATGGCGCCATCCGGTCCGATCCAGAACACATCGAGGTGATCATCTTTTCTGCCGATAGCTACTAGGCCGGAAGACGGCCCGGCTGCAGCAGCAGGAGCGATTGGGAAGGGTTGGTGATCAGCCCAGCTCATTCCGGGGGCCGCATCCCACCATGTGCTTCCAATGCCTCCGTCGTGCCCGATCCAGAAGACATCCATGTGGTTCCCCGCACGAGCTACGACACTGACCGGCGAGCCGCGGCGGGCCGCGTTCGGCTGTGTGATCGCGAAGGGCTGATGATCGCCCCAGCCCAGGCCGGCGCCTGCGTTCCACCAAGTGCTCCCAATGGCGCCATCCGGTCCGATCCAGAACACGTCGAGCTGGTCAGAGGTGCGCGAGACGACCGTGATGCCGCTACCTGGCCCGGCGGCATTGGGTGGCGTGATGGGGAACGGCTGATGACTGCCCCAGTTCATACCGGGTGCCGCATCCCACCACGTGCTCGCAATCGCGCCGTCGGGTCCGATCCAGAACACATCGAGGTGATTAGGGCCGCGTGCGATGGCTGCGATCGGTGAGTCCGCTCTCGCCGCTCCTGGCGAAGTGATTGAGAACGGCGCGTGATCACCCCAACTCATCCCGAGCGCCAAATCCCACCAAGTACTGCCAATCGCGCCGTCAGGGCCGACGTAGAAGACATCAAGATGCTCCGTTGTGCGGGAAACGACCGCAACCCCGCTGTTGAGCGCAGCGGCGTTGGGCGGCGTGATGGGAAAGCTAGGATGGTCTCCCCATCCCGCTCCCGGATTCGAGTCCCACCACGTGCTGCCGACGGCACCATCAGGCCCGACCCAGAACAAGTCCATGTGCTCGCCTTCTCGCGCAACGGCGCCAAGACGGCAATCAGAGTGACTGGTGGTCAGCACAAGCGGCTCGCGCTGCTCGTAGCTCTGCGTGAAGAAACAAATCGGCGAATGACCCACGTTGATGTTGGAGCGGACATCGAACAGGGTTTGGTCGGTGCGCGAGATGTCGACACGGATGGTGACGTCGTCATTCAGGGGCGAATTCGGGTCGTAGACCCACACAGTCAGAACCTGGCCTTGCAACTGGTACGCATAGGCGCAGACCTGGTGGCCCCCGTGTGTGACGTCCGGAAGGCGTCCGATCACCACGCCGATAGGGCACGGATGGCCGCTGTCGATGACGTTGCGGATGCCCGGCCAAGTTACATGCGCCATCACCCAGTTGCGGCCATCGGCCGTGATGTCATCGGTGTCGGGATACAAAGGATCCGCGTACTTGACGAAGTCGGCGGCATCGCCGACGTTCAGGCTCTGCGCCAGACGGCGAACGATGTAGTCGAAGAGAGGATCACCCTCGCCGGCGGGGTTGACCTTTTGACGGGGAGCCCGCAGACGCGCCTCGAAGTAGTCGCGCGAGGCAAACGACATCCCGCCGCACAGCCCCCAGGAAGCATTGCCGACTGCGATGTCACCGAATGGATCGGGCAAGGAGATGGACGTGATGTGAATCGAGGGCCAATGGTTGGAGAACGCGAAACCGTGCACCGAAGGCAAGTAGCCCCCCACGGCTCTTCGCTTGTCTGGGATGAGCGCGTAAATGGCTTCAGTGTTGTTGCCCTTGCCGCCCTCGAAATACAGGCCGAACGGCCCTGAAATAGACTGTTCGTAAAAGTTGGTGCCCGCGTAAGGGTTGTCCCAGTGGATGTTGAGTTCGTTGCCGCCGTTTCCTACTCGATAGCGCACACGCCCCTCTGTTCCCGTTTTAATCCCGTCGGATTCGGATTGCCACGACACGGTGGCTCCTGCAGGAATCTCCCGAGGCGGGGTCAGAGGGTCTGTCCATTCGCCGCCATCGAGCGAATCGCCGATGTGGTGCAGAGTCTGTCCAGACTGGTTGCGAAATGTGATACGTGTTGATCGAGCCGCCATGATTTCCTCCTGCTGGCTGGTCTGAGCTTCTTGCAAAAGTCCCTGAGCGAGGGGGCGCGATTACTGCGGCTTGAGGCTCAGGGCGATTTTCTGTTGATCAGTCCTGTTTTTGGTTACGTTCCTTGTAGCGCTGCTTCTGCGCCGGGTCAAACTCGATTTTCTCGCCCTCGCGCGGGTTGATCAATGGCGGCATATGCCCAAATTGCGGCTGGGCTCCGAATCTCCGCGCTGCAATAGGCCGGCGTCCATCAGGTCATAGCAGTGGGTCACCCACTCGTGAGTCACCAGCGCCTGCGCAAATTCGTCAAAGGCCCGCGAGAAGGTCGTGAGGGCGGGCATCCGCTTCCATATCGAAAAGCCGCATATCCGTCGCAGCACCCGGCCCACCTTTAGCCGTTCGGTAAACGCCTCTGTCGTCGTCAAGCCCAATACCGCTTTGGCTGCAAACGCGCTCGCCAAGGCACCTTGATCATATGGTGGCCGACTACACCACACCAGGCCGATTTGATAAATTCTTTGATCCGACCCATCCAGCCTGTGGATCACCTTCTCCAACCTCGGCATGAGCGGCCCAACTTCCAATCTTAGCTTAGGTATCAACTCCTGCTGAACCACCGACCACCGTTGCATCCGCGGTGCGTAGTATTCATTTTGGGCGTAGATGTTTGTCTCGATAACTCCCATCATGCCAGCAATGGCTGCGCCCAACCCCTTCTCACGCCTCTATGCGTGAAACAAATTCTGCTCATCAAGCGAGTTTTGCAAGAGCCTCGTCTGCTCGGTATTTATGTCTATCAGGCCGATTATCTCTTAATGACCGTTTTTGGGTATACAGTGAATTATATCGATCCATCAATAGGTTAAGGATATCTTACTGCCGTTCAGAAATTCCGGCGGTTTGGACATATAACCCCGAGCTGGAAGATTTCATTAGGCTGCCCGAAGAATTATTCGAGTCGCTACCAGAATATGATGTAGTTATGTTCGTAGGGTAAACCTACCATACGCACCACCAAGGGCAGCTGATCTTTTTATAGCACAAGAATTATTTTTTGCATTTAATTCTCGACCTTCCAAAGGTCGGGACCAGCGTAGTGGCATGTAGCTTTTACCCTTGATAACCTATTTTATCCTGGGTAAACCAGCCACAGAATTCCCATTCCCTGTACTCAACACGCATTGTAATACCGTGCGTCCTATGTTTTATCTCGTGGTCTGAAGTCCAATATTTTCATGTTGGCTGCTGGGTATCCATACCGCGCAAATTTATGAAGACATGGCATCGGGGAGCCTGGACGCACGGCTTGGTCTAGCCGCCTGCCTGAAGGCGCTACGGCACGTTTGACGGGCTTGTTCACGATCTCACCCGTTTCCTCGTCCACGTAGTGCACTTGGAAGACCATCTTTGCAGAGGTGGGGTGAGGGGACGAGAAGCCGAGCGGAAGACCTACCCGGATGAAATTACTCTTTATGACTTACGTGATCGCCTTCTATAAAGGCGAGGCTGCCCGATAGGCGAGAGAATTGGACTGCCTACGTTCGGTTGGAAACCCAATCCAGCAACATCCCGGCACGTCGTTTTTATGAACGATACGAATTTAAGTTGGGCGGTTTCGACCGCTACCTTCCCGGATCGCCGTTAGTAGCAACTGTTCGATATACTCCTCGATCGGAAAGCGAAAGATGCCGCACAGGTGAGGCCTTCGATATACGTTGGCGCGATGCGCCCGGTCAAGGCGCTCGGTATGTTCTCGCTTCCCAAAATCTGCCTGGCTCGTATCGCCAGCGGTGGGAAGGGTAAGTAACCAAGGGAAGGGATTGATTCACTTCTGGCGCAATAGTGATTTTATAAAAAGGCGATCATGACAAATTACGAAGGGGTACGTTACGAACCGACATGTTGTGTTTATTGCGGGGAATCAGGAAGGGTAAGTAGTTCCGCTTGTCACACATGCAAAGGGGCGGGGTGGGGCCATGTGAAGTAGGTTTAATGCTATCCCATGTTGCGAGGAGTTGATTCAATCTATTATTCAAAAAGTCAGTACGCTAAAAACAAAAAGAGGTAGTTTGTGCAACATTTAATTGCTGTAATTATTCTGGCTGCATCACTCGGAATTCCAAATCAATCGCATGCAGGTAGGTGTGTAACCTTTCCCGATGGTGGTGCAGAGTGTGATTACGACGCGACGACTTGCATTACTAATCCAAAAGGGGGCGCCGCCTGCGGCGGGCGGTCTACGAGCTGCACCACTACTAACGGGCGCTTGGGGGCGGCTTGCGGCGGAGAGTCAACTTCCTGCACCAGTAATTCAAAGGGGGGCGCTGCCTGCGGCGGGCGGTCTACGAGCTGTACTTCCGATCCAGTAACCGGTGAGGAAGTTTGTGGTGGGATAAGGTAACAAACCTGCATTAGCTACATTGGAGAGGATTGGCCTATTTTGTCCACCTTCAAATTTGCGCCGGAGCAATGCAATGCGGACACAATGAAAGTACCTATAAGCTATGAATCTGATGACTTCGGTAGACAGTTTTGATAAATTAAACTGTTTTCCAGGAGTCGTTATGAAAATAAAAGCGCAGAGAGAAATTTTCCCGCAAACTGACGGTATTCGCCCATGCTGCTGGTTCTGGCAACGTGTTCGAGTCTTCGCATCTAGAACGAGTATGTTGAATTATTGATATAGGTGGCAGTTAATTATTATTGATAAAATATGTTATCAATAAGGGGTATGAGCACCTCTGATCTTCCCGCTTCTCTACCTCCTTCCAGCTAGCTTTTGAGTGCTGCCGACCTCCGCCTTAAGGGGTGAAAGAGGAGCGAAAGTTCTGTCGCAAGGGTTGCACATTGTGAGCAAGGAGGCAATTGCAAAGCTTCCCAGTGGCATCAACCTGCTCGTCGTCAGCCACGCTGACCCCCCGCCGCACTTCGGGAGAGCAGTGGCAAACAACCTTATTGGGCAATAGACTGGGAAGCTCTTTGGTTCTCATTGAGGAAAACTAAAGCGTTTCTTCGTTGACCCGTCGCCGGTATGTCTGTGCGTATTATCAAGGCCTTTTCGCGATCACGCACTGTATGTAAAATTGCGATGACTTGCACTTGGGTTTTACCCCATTTCCACGGACGGTTTGGTTAAGCCTAAAGCATACTGCTGACGCATTTCCAGTTGCCTGCATTTTCGGGTTATGGAATCGTTCGATATAATCGAAGATATCTGTGCGGCGCTTCAGCGCGGGTTCGATACTGCCGACGATATATTCGCTCCCGTTTGAGCACGCCAAAGAAGTTTCCCGCTGCTGCATTGTCGGAACAGCTGCCTGCTGCACTCATGCTGCAAATCAGGTTGTGCCCCTGCAGGAAGCGCTGGTACTCGTCACTGGTAAACTGACAGCCACGATCCGAATGCAGGATGACCGTGGTTTTCACTTCGCGTTGTCACAGCGTCTTGCGCCCTCAGCCCCGCATTGCGGAGTGAGAAATAATACCAGTGTTATCAATATCTTGCTGAGTTTACTCCGCGCCAGTTATTGCGTCGAAAACGAGGGGGAGCCCAATCCGCAACAGTTTTACTTCGGGATAATGACTGGCGGAACAGCTGGAGAAGGCAAAAAATTTGTCGCGGGAAGTAAGGGGAGGTTGGAAATACCGGTCGGACCGGGCGAATATCCTACTTGTTAGCCTCCTTCCATTTCGCCGCCGCCAGGCAAACCGTGGCGCGCAGGGTGGCCGCGCTGGTCTTGATGTCGTTGCAATACAAGGTGAAGCCGCCGGTATATTCCGGGGTAGGGCGGTTATAAACGGCCTGGTCGCAGTATTCGCCCAGCCAGTCGAGTATTTCGGTGTCGGTAAGGGTAAGGGGCGCCGGGCGGTGTTCGATCCATGATTCAGCCCGGCGCCTCATGATCCAATCCTCAATATGTTGATTACAAGTTTTGGGCTATCCTGACCCTTTCAAATCGGGCCGAGTTCCGCGCCAGGCACGGCCTGGACATTTCTTTGCGCTTCTCCGTCGCCAGCCGCTTGTCTTTCCATGCCACAAGGGGCTTACTGGATCGAGGCTATGCCGGTTCGGGCTGCGCGTCTGTTTCGCGGGTGGTTCCTTGAATGCCGTGATGAAGTACGGCATAGGTCGAATATTACAAGTAAAACTTGTAATTGTCAAGAAAATTTGTGTATATGACGGCGCGAGATTAGCGTCATGAGGGGTGAGCGCGGAAGAGGATTGAAGCGTTACCGGTAGGGAACCCGTCTGTAGGGGATCTCTCCGGACTCTCGTTGCTGGGCCCTGCCGGGACCATATTCGATCACCTGGCCATCTTTCAGGATTACCGAATAATCGACAATGTCCTGAATGGAGCCGGAGAAAAAGGACCAGGCGCTGGTGCGCCGCTCAATATAGAGCAGGACTTCGTACTCGCCGCTGCGCTGGTAGCCATCCGGGTTGCCGGCGATTCTGATCACTTCCTCTTTCGAGAGCCCCTCTCGCAACCCCGTCATTTTTCCTCCCATCACGCATGAGGAAAGCATCAATGTGCCGAGCAGGGCGAGGATGATGAATTTCATAATAGGGCTCCGGATGGATGGGTATTCGAGTTGATGGGTCTGTTCAAGATTGTTCTGCTATTGTCCCGAGGCAGGAAGAGATTCAAGCTCCTTGATGAGCAAGGCGACTTCGGCGACTTCCGCCAACACCTCTTTCACCGCGCGCTCAAGCGTGTAATGGCGTTTTTCCAATTCACGCAAATGCTCGGGAAATTGCAGGACATATTGCTCCTGCCGGGCACGTGCCTTTTCCGAAACATGGAAAGCAAACAGCATTTCCAGATTGTCGTAGGGTTTGTGCGCTGTTTTCATCGCTGCGGGTCGATTATTGCCGGAGGGTTGGTCGCGTAGGGGTTATTCGCGCTATCGCTGCCATATGGGCTGCCATAGCGGCCATAGGGATTGTTGATCGAATCTGGGCTGTATTGGCTTCCGTATTGCCCGTAAGGATTGCTGGTGGAATTGGGATCATGCGGGTTGGCGCTTAGATTGCCCAGATATTTTCCGGTCTGCCGGTCCCTGAGTTGCGGCGTTTCCGCATGCGTGTCATGCATCGCCCCGGCCATCAGAATAGCATGCAGTGCAACGATGCCCCATTTCATATCATCCCCCAAAAATGATTGGATTGTCGCATGCGGTGTTGCTCGTCGTTGCATATGAATTACCCTGCGCCTCCTTGCGCCTTGCCCGACGCCCATCCGGTCATTTTAAACCTCTGGCAGATTACCGCCATGCACCGTTGCCGGTAATCATGCATTTTCATTTTAGATGTCTTGCGCAGATTTATCCACTTCTTCAATACATTCGGCTAATTTCTCCCGCGCCGGTCAAATTTCCGTCGGTTTTGTTGATGCCTGTATTGCTGTCTTCTATCAGATTGCCGTCTTTCCCCGAGCCTTGACTCTCGAGGGCATCCGGCGCGCAGGAAATGCCGGAGGTGGGTGAGGCGCCAAATCCGGCTTGGGTAAAGGTTTCAGATCTATCACCGCCTCTTCTGTTTTTTCACCCGGTTCGGCGGCTGCAAGCGCCTTGCTTATCGTCAGTAGGCGGGAGGCATCTTCGTCCGACATGTGCCGCATCGCCCTTGCAACTTCCCTGATGAGTGCTTCTCTGCCGGAAACAGGCGCTTCGGTGGCAGCTTGGGAAGATTTGCCCGAAGCTGCCTTACCGGTCTCGGATGGCGCCGGCATTGTTTCCGCGAACTGCCCCGGTTGCGGCATGGGCATCCCGAAATGCATCAGCGCGGGCGGCAGTTTGAGCACTTCCGCAATTTTGTTCAACCGCTTTCCGCGGGGCTGCGTCACGCCGGACTCCCATTGCTGGACTGCCTGCGGAGAGACGCCAACCAGCTCGGCCAATTGAGATTGGTTCAAGTCGAGTTTTTCACGCCCCTCGCGAATAATCTTCGCAATATTCATGCTTGCGCAATACCGGTACGTCAAAGAAATGTGTTGCCACAATTTATAGCAATGATACAAGCAACACTTGCAGTCTAATTACAAGAATCACTTGACATCTACAAGTAGAACTTGTAATAATGCCTCCCATCGGTATTTCACGGCGAAAAACAGCCGGCCAGCCATCCGGTTTTCGGGAAAGAAGCGGGTTTTAACCCGTTAAAAGCTAAGAGATGAAGCAAGCAAGGGTATTCCAATGAATTATTACGAACGCTACTGCGGCGACTATCAGCGCGACACCGCGCATCTTTCCCTGGCTGAACACGGTGCCTATACGATGTTGCTGGATACCTATTTCAGTGTCGAAAAGCCGTTGCCCAAAGAGCTTCCCGCACTTTTCAGGGTTTGCAGGGCAATGACGCGGGTGGAGCAACAAGCCGTCAAGGCAGTCGCGGATCAATTTTTCCCCATTTCCGGAATCGACGGCTTGCGCCATAACGCTCGCGCAGACCGTGAAATCGCGAAAGCCCGGCCGAAGATAGAGGCTGCGAGAATCAACGGCAGGAAGGGAGGGCGTCCTTCCAAGGAGAAAGAGTCCGTAAATGAAAACAGGAATGAGATTCCGCAAAAACCCCCCGGGTTATTCGTGGGTTCCGAAAACCCGGCCTCTGAGAGAACCTCCGGGGCTGCCGCAAGGGAACCCGGCGGCGAAGCCCACCAGCACCAGCACCAGTTCCATAAAAGCCTGGAAAGCATCCATACACAAACCATTTATCCCTCGGACAAAGAGATGCGCGGTGATCCGCTGCCTGCCCCTGAGCCCATCGTCCAGGCATGCCATGAAAATGGCGCCGCAGCCCTGATGCCACCGGGCGTGGCGGGTGCATGCTGCAAAAGCATGGCGCGGCAGGGCGTGCAGGCTTGCAATCCGCATCATCCGACGCTGCTGGCGTTGCTGCAGGCGGGAGCGGTGGAAGAGGAATTTGTGGAGGCTGCACGAAGCGCCGCCATCAAGGGCAAAGCGAACTTTGCTTACGTTATCGGCACAGTGAAACGGCAACGCGAAGAGGCGGCAAAGCTGGTATTGCACCAGGGCCGGATGCCTAACCGGCAGGAATTGCTTGAGGCATCCAACAAGGCCGCAACCAAAGACTGGCTGCCCCCGGAATTGAGGGTCAGCGGTCCGGAAGGGTCGAAATCGGGAGAAAACCGGCATGCAAACCAATGATTTCCAGAAATTCCACGACGGAATTGTCGGCGTGATGGGCTTTTATGGCCGCAGTGTTTCGACCTTTGCCCTGGATGTATGGTGGACCGCGCTCAAAGGACATGACTTGGCGGCGATCGTGGATGCTTTCAATCGTCATCTGGCGAATCCGGATGCGGGGCAGTTCCCACCCAAGCCCGCCGACATTATCCGCATGCTGCAGGGCTCGACGCAGGATTCCGCGCTACGCGCCTGGGCCAAGGTCGATCAGGCGGTGCGCCGTATCGGGACATATTGCGACGTGGTGTTCGACGATGCGCTGATCCATCGGGTGATACAGGATATGGGCGGCTGGATTGCGCTGGGGACCAAAGGCGAGGATGAATGGCCATTCGTGGCGAAGGAATTCGAGAATCGCTATCGTGGATTTCGCTCGCGCAACGAATATCCGGAGTATCCAGCCAACCTGATCGGCATGGTGACGGCGCATAACAACCAGAAAGGTTTCAGGACTGATCCGCCGGTGCTGATCGGGAATGAGCAATTGGCCGCGCAGGTGCTATGCGGTGGTGCGGACAAGCCCGCGCTTGGATTCAGGCAGTTGCGTGACAAACTGGAGGAAACGGCGAGTGTGGTGTTTCTGAATGAGGAGACCAGTCAGAAAGCGGGCAAGGAAAAAGCATGTCAAACATAAGATGATAAAGAATATAAAAGCATCGAAAAGCATTAAAAATACCCCAGAATCAATGAATATCGTCGAAAACAAGAGAAAAGGAAATAACATGATGGAATCTCCGGCAGTCCATTTACGAGAAACAAATCCAATGAAGGAGTCCTGGTTGAAAGCCGGGCTGGCAGCCCTGACGGCAATGATGGTGTTTTTTCATATCGAGGCCGGGGCGCAAGTCCTGCCCGGTCCCGGGATCGATCTGGGTCTGGGCACCCAGGCAGCTTCTCAGGCCGCGGCGGCCGCCGGCGCCTTGTCGAACTCGCAACAGATCCAGACGCAAACCGCCGTTGCCACGGCAACGGGAGGGCAGGGCGGGGCAGCCTACAACACCGGAAACAGCCAGACCATGAATCTGGGTGTGCATGGCGTGCGCAACAACCCGAATATCGGGCTCGGGTTGATGGTGCCGACCGCGCCGTGCCGTGACACTTACTCATTGGGCGGCTCCGCCGCCGGGGTTGGCGGCGGCGTGGCCTGGTCGAAGGCCGATCGCGAATGCCGCTGGCAGGATATCGGCGCGGCATTTATCCGGGCGGGGTTTATTGAAGATGGGCTCGCCCTGTGGTGCGCGATCGAGGGTGTGGAGGATATCGCGCCGACCTGCAGGCGGCTGAAAGCGGCAAAACAGGTGATGCAGGGCTCCGTCGCAACATCGAATGACAAACCCGGCCAGGGAGGGTGGCAGGAATGGTGAAAGTGGCGATGCATAAAAACGGTACGGATTGCGAGTCGCCAGGTCTCGAGCGCTGGGAGTATGGAAATCCGGAGTATGTGGTCGCGCGCAGGCGAGCGCAGTCGTGCCACGGCTGCCGGCACGAGGAAACGGTCCACGTGATTTCACAATCCATCAAGTACTGCGGAAAAGGCCGCAAATACGGCAAGCGTTGCCTTTCATATCAACACAAGGAGCATGACAAATGAAATTCAGCAGCCCGGAGCGCGCCCTGAGATGGGCGTATGAAACCAGTAACAGGCCAATCGTGAAAATATCGTCCGTCAATGACATGCGCGAAGCCAGCAGGACGGGGGGCATGGCCGGGAATGGCGAACTGACGGTGCATGACCGCCATGCCCAGGCGGCGCTGATACTCAGCTTATGCGAGCGCGTGTTGCCTTCGGTGCATATGGCCTACGTGCGGGTCCAGTTCGGCAGGGAAGCCAGCGGGTTCGAGCTGCTGACGCACCATCTGGCGGCGAATTTTGGCACGGGGCTCCACAGTCGCCGAAGCATCGAGCAGATCATCCGCGCCTACTGCGGCGAGAAAATAGGGCTGCGCGAGATACGCAAATCCATGTCGTGCGGCATGCTCAAGGCGGTGTCCTACCGCAACCAGGCTTATGATACGCTGGATGTCATCCATGCCCAGGCGATGGATAGATTAGGCATGGAAATGGAGGCCAGGGGGCTGTTGCGGGATGCATCCTCGGGTCTGGTTTCGTAAAGGCCACCCGATATGAAGTTAAAGGAAATCATCGCATCAGCTCTGCCAGAACTTCATGTGCCGGGCTCCTGCGCCAGACGAATGATCACCGGCCGTGGTATTGCCCCCGCTTTTCTCTGGCGGGACTGGGCGTTGGCGCTATCCTCGCCCAGTCCTTTTCTGCTTCGATTCCTTAAGTCCGGCCGTTAGTGCTGAGGTACCGAACCACGCCATGATCCGGTTTCGCTCGCGCGTTCTTCCAGGAATTTCTTGAAATCCTCCAGATCTCCCCGGGTTTCTGTCTCTACAACACCTGCCGCATCCCCGGCCTTTTCGATGAAACCCTTAGGTGCGTAGTCCATTTGGAGCATGATCCGGGTTGTTGAATCGGAAATCTTGTGGAAGGTCACGACACCGGCGTTTTGAGCTCCGCTCGTGCTGCGCCAGGCAATTCGCTTATCCGGGATTTGCTCGGTAATTTCCGAATCCCATTCTTCCTCTTTGCCGGCTACCTCGGCACGCCAGTGTAAATGGGTATCGTCAAGCTGCCGTACTTCACGCACGCCTTTCATGAATCTGGGAAAATCCTCGAATTGGGTCCATTGGTTATACGCAGTGCTGACGGGCACATTCACTTCGATGGATTCTTCGATTGTCGTTTTTCCTGATTCGCGGGATTTTCTGAGCTGTTTCGATAACAATATACCGCCAGCGGCAATTGTCGCGATCGTTAAAATTTTTGCTAACATTTTGATCTCCTTCAGGACTGGATCTGCTTCAAGACGGCAGCAGCTTATAAAAAAGATTCGCCCACTCAAATGCTTGGGCACGGAACGAACAAATCGGCTGGTGTGATGATGAACTTTCAGGTGGGCGCGATCTGTGCGGTGGTCAACGTAATGCATCATCTCGCAGACCTGTGGATGCAACCGGCTGTGGAGGGGATGCCGGAAGTTGCCCCGGATGGGCCGAAGACAGGATGACGAGAATCCTTCGCATCGCTTCCCACTTTCGAGAGCCCCGGAAATCCATCCCAAAAACCGATCCCGGTTTTCTTTTCTCTTTTTAGAATATATTTGACTTTATCTCACATTTCTATAATACTGGAAACATGGAAATAAAGGAAGCTGTCGCGGCCCTTGCCGCACTCGCCCAGGAAACACGCCTTTCGATATTTCGCCTGCTGGTTCAGGCGGGGCCGGAAGGCGTGCCTGCAGGGCAGATTGGCGAAATGCTGAAAGTCGCGCCGGCGACACTTTCGTTTCATTTGAAGGAACTCAACCGCGCGGGCCTGATCTCGCCGCGCCAGGAAGGGCGATTCATCTACTATGCCGCTGATTTCGAGCGCATGGCCGGGATCATGGCCTTCCTCACGCAAAACTGCTGCCAGGGAATGCCTGAGGCATGTCTCACCGTAGTCGAAAACGCGCTGGGCGGCTGTTGTCCGCCGAAATCGAAAACCTGAATCTATAAGGAGATAATCATGAAACGCTTCCACGTTCACATCGCCGTCGATGATCTTGATGTCAATATCCGCTTTTATTCCGCGGTGTTCGGTATCCCGCCAACCGTCACAAAAACCGACTATGCGAAATGGATGATCGAGGAGCCGCGGATCAATTTCGCGATTTCAAACCGCGGTGCAAAAACAGGTCTTGATCACTGCTGTCCCACAATTTGTCATTACCATAAAGCTCCCTGGATGGGTTGATGATCACCCGGCGGCGGTTCAGTCTTGATCAGCCTAATCAGGTCCCGTTTTGCAAACAGGTTAAGTGCGAGCAGCCTCAGGATTTGTTGCTGAGATATTGCCACTTGATGACTGAATTTGATGAATGCCAACAGCAAATAGACGCACATGGCAATCCAGATTTGGGTCATCACGGCATTTTTGCTGGTGCCCAAAAACGATTTGATCTTGAGATTTTGCTTGATCCATTTAAAAAACAACTCCACTTGCCAGCGCTGCTTATAAATGGCAGCAATGGTTTGCGCGGACAGCTTGAAATGGTTGGTGATAAAGATGTATTCCCGTTGTGTTTGCGCATCCTGGTAGACCACTTGGCGCACGTTGGGCAGCTCCTTCTGGCACGAGCGGTACGAATTGAAGCGAATGACTGCATCACTGATGACGCTCGAATGAACAGGAACGGCACACCGTTCAATAACTTCATAAGTGGCGTTGCCCCGTTGTCGGGTGACGTAAAAGACCCCCTGCCCGGTCAGTAACTTGTACCAGGAATAATCATTGTAGCCGCGATCACATACCACAATACTGCCTTTGGGCAAGGCAAGCAGTTTGGCGCACTCGCTATCCGCCTTCCTGCTTTCCGTGAGGGTGGCAAATGCGGGCAGATTGCCTCTTAAATCCAGTCCAACCTGTAACTTCATGGCGCCTTTTCCCAACGCGTAATGCGACCAGGGAAAAAGCTTGAGCGATAGATCAATGAGAGAAGCATCCAGCGCATAAAGCGGATTCTTAAAGCGGAAGCCGTGCTTGGGTGCCCGCTTGAGGCAGCGCTCATACAGACGGTAAAACAGCGCTTCGTAACAACTAGCGGGTTGCTGGTTATTCAGGCGTGCCAGACTGGACCGGGAAATGGGCGCGCTGCCCAAGTGATAGCTGTGCTGGCGTTGTGCTTGCAGGTTGGTTTCAATATCACGCAAACTCTGCCGCCCGCTCAACTGTGCAAATACCATGGCAACAAACTGTGCCCAGCGGCTGGTCTTGCGCAACCTCTGGCCTTGGTGATGCAAAGAAGCGATCGCTTCAAATTCATGTCTGCCAACAATTTTAAGCAGTTGCAAGAAGACTGTATTACAATGCGCCATGGCTTGGATTCCTTTGTCTTTCAAAGAGTTGTCGAGAAACTCATTGTAAATCAACAAAGGATATTCAGGCCTTTTTTAGCGGTTTTGTGGGACAGCAGTGGGTCTTGATCATTTGGGATTGCAAGTCGATTCGGATGACGAGCTCGAAGAATTGCGCCAGAACGTGGCCGAGGCCGGGATCGCCGCACTCGATCAGCCACATACGGAATGCTGCTACGCGCGTTCGGATAAATACTGGATTACCGACCCGCAGGGCATAGCCTGGGAAACCTACCACACGCTTGGCGAGGTGGAAATCTATGGCGTGGATACGCCAAAAACACCCGGGAAATCCAAGACCGCCCGGTCCGCCGCGTGCTGCGCGCCCAAGCCCAAAGCCGCGGAATCCGGTGCATGCTGCACACCCGCCAAGCCAAATGATACTGCTCGCAAGCAGGAGGGGTCAGTCTGCTGCTGACATCGGGGTGTGGAGAACCCGGCCGTAGTGGCATAGATCCAGAGAGTCAGGAGTGTCATGCAACACAATGCAAAACGGGAGCCGAAGCTCCCGTTTTGCATTGGACTGGACTTGAATCCGGATTACCGGACGGTTGTTTTTCTGCGACGCGCCACCGCACCCATCAAGCCCAGACCCGCCAGCATCATGGCGTAGGTTTCGGGTTCAGGCACAGCGGAGATCAGAATGGTGCTGTCCACGAGGCTATCCGGGTGTTGTATGTTTACGTAGGCGATATTGGCATGGAACTTGTCGAAATAAAGGCCCGTGGGTTCCGCGCCTATGGTGGACATGGAAGCCCAGCGTGCGATGGATTCGGCTACGCCATCATTGTTGGTATCCTGGGCGAACCAGATGTCAGCGACACCCCCGGGTTGATCCTCGACGATGTAGACGTTGCCGGCGGCATCGACCGCAAGATTGTCCGGGCTGGTCAGCGAGGTGCCCACTGCCAGGCCGGTAGCCCGATCGAGCGTGTCGCGGCCTGCGAAGAGCTTCACCTCATTGGAGCCGAGGTTGATGGAGTACACTTCATGCGTGGTCGTGGTGGTCACAAACACCATTTCATCGCCATTCGCCAGGGTTTTGATCTCCATGTCCTCCGGACGCTGGTAATCGGTTCCCTGCACGGCGTTGGCTGTCAAGCGGCCATCGATACTGCCATCCGTATTCAGAACGGATACGCCCGCAAGCGCGCCACCGGTGGCATTGGTTATCGGCGCCCAGGTGAAGGAACCCACCGCATTGGCGTTGCCGCCGCCATTGACCAGCATGGCGAAGGTCTGACCCGCCGAGAAATAGTCGTCGCCATTGGTCGCATTGGGGTTGGCGGAGACGTATTTGTATACGCTGCCACCATTAAATTCATCGATGAAGTACAGGCTGTGGTCCTTGTCGAAAGCCAGGCCTTCATGCGATACGTGGGGCAGGATCGAGCGATTCACGAAATTGGAGTCACCTGTGCCGGTGGCGGTCACCGGGTTGGTCAATTCGAACAGGCGGCCCTTGGTGCTGCCGGCACCCCAGGATTCTTCCGCGGTCAGGTAACTGCCCCAGGGTGTCCAGCGGGAGGCATCACCGGAGACGAAGCCTTGCGTGCCGGGCTGAACGAGGGTTTTGGTTAGTCCCGTCATCAAATCGGTGCGCTGCACACCGGCAGCGGAAGTTTCAAAGGGGCTGAACAGGTAGCGGCCGGCATCAGGACCGGTCTCGTTGGCGGTGATCATGTCCCAATTACCGGAGTTGGCTTCGCCCAGGCCGAGCTGCGTGGTGCGATCAGCAATCCGGATCTGCGAGAAATTGGGTGAAGACAACTGGAACGGAGCATTTTCGGGGAGAAAACCAGCCGCCACATTGCCGGGCAGCGGGGTGAAATTGTCGAAATGGGTATCCGCGGCGATAGCTTGCGCTGCTCCCGCCATGACGATAAGTGCTCCTGAAACAAGGATACTCAGTTTTTTCTGCTTGAACATTGGTAGGGACTCCAAGAAATTGAGATATTGAGTTTTAAGATGTACTGGCAGTCCGGCTGTTTACGCGTTTTTTTTCGGAACCGCGCAAATCCTGGATTTTCCGACCCCGGCTTGTGGCGGGTGTGGCTTTACGGTACAGGAAAAATATAACGCCGGCACATGACAGGACATGCTTCGGGGGGATTTGTTAGCGTAGGCTGTTCGATCCAGACGGCAGGTGAGGGGCAAGAAGTTATTATTAATTTCCTTCATCCCTGCAAAATAATAGCGCCTATCTATCGGCCTGGAAACGAGAATACTCAAATCACATGATCCGGTTCGAGCGCACATGGAATGTGCTCATGTATTTCGATCTGGATTGTCGCGTGGTCAATTTTGAAGCGCTCCTGCAGTTCATGCGCAAGCTGCGCCAGAAATTCATCGCCTGGATGGCCCCCTGGCATCAGACAATGGCAGGTCAGCACTGTCTCCGTGGTACTCATCGACCAGATGTGCAAGTCATGGATCGCTGTCACGCCGGGCTGTTCCCCGAGAAAAGCACTGACCTCATCCAGCTTGAGCCCGGCCGGGACCGCGTCGAGCGACATGCCCACTGAATTACGCAATAAACCCCATGTTCCCGCCAGGATAATGGCGGCGATGGCAAGGCTTGCAACGGGATCAAGCCATGTCCAGCCCGAGAGAAACATTACGCCGCCTGTTATCACTACGCCGAGTGAAACCAGTGCGTCGTAGACCATGTGCAAGAAGGCACCCCGCAAATTAATGTCATCCTTGTTTCCGGGGGCAAGCAGCCACGCTGTAACGCCATTGACAACGATGCCTGCCGCGGCCACGACGATGACCGTGACGCTGGCGATTTCACCCGGTGCCGACAGGCGCCGTATACCTTCAATCGTAATCGCGCCGACGGCTGCCAGGAGCAGCATCGCATTAACGAGCGCAGCCAGAATCGTGGCGCGCCGCAAGCCATAGGTGTAATTTTGAGAAGGCGCGCGCCGTGCGAGCACTATGGCAATCCACGCTATCACCAGCCCCAGCACATCACCGAGATTGTGTCCTGCATCGGCTATCAAAGCCATGGAGTTGGCCAATAGGCCATAAATCGCTTCAACGACGACGAAACCAAGATTGAGGGCGATGCCGGCAGCAAAAGCAGCTGTCAAATTCCTGGATGCATGCGGCTGCGTATGGCCACGTGGATGGAGATGGTCATGCCTGGTCATGGTTTTCCCTCATGTCCGGGATTTCGTTGGTTTTGCCTGCACAGCAGCTGCGTTGCGTCTGAATCGGCGAACACTCTACTTTCCGCAACGAGGATCGTGAACCTTAAGCATGATGCTGCAGACATGCCTAATCGTGGCATGTTTCCAAGATTGCCAGGCAAAATCTCAAATCTCTTCTTGTTCGTTTATCCCCCAAAACCGCGGAACGGAGCTGCATGCCCGGGGGAAGTCCTGATCGAGAAAAGGGGCTGCGGGGCGCACAGGAAGGAACAAACAAAAGCGCCTTGGCGCACACCCCTTACATTTCGATAATGCCTTTCAAGGGCAGGTGATCGGATGTCACGCGCGCGAGGTCGCTGGCATGAGCCTCCACCCTCGCGAGCCGTTTGCGCGGGTGCACCCAGAGGCGGTCAAGCGCCATGAAAGGCAGGCGGGCGGGAAAGGTTGCGCAGTGGGGAGGGCGCTTGAAGTGTGCGTGCAGCCAGCGCAGAGGCCGTCCCCAGAGAAACCATTCGTTCAGGTCACCCATCAGCACATAAATATTCGCGGAACCGATGTGGAAAAGCTTGAGCAGCTCGCGGACCTGCTGACGCCGCTCCCAGGGCATGAGCCCAAGATGGGTCGCGACTACCTGCACGCGGCGCCCATCTCCATCAAGGGTGATATCGATCGCCCCGCGCGCCTCGTGTCCGGGCAGGGTCAGGTCGACCCGGTTCACCCTCAGGATGGGAAGCCTTGTCAGTATGGCGTTGCCATAGTGCCGGGTTCTGCGCAATAAAGTAGGGCTGGCAACGGCGGTCAACCCGGTTTTCGCGGCTAGATAATCGAGCAGATCGTGGCCGTCAACCTCATGATGTTCCACTTCCTGCAGCGCCACGACATCCGCATCCAGCTCCTTCAGCACCTGCACGGTGCGTTCAGGCTCGAAGCGGTCATCTGCCCCGACACAGGCATGAATGTTGTAGGTGGCGAGCGTTAGCGTTCCCATCTCATCTGCTTTTCCATTTTGTATACGGGTGGTTTACCAGGTTGGCGTTGTAATAGCGGGGATCGTCGGTCACTTCCTCGCCCGCCCAGGGGGGTCGGTCAAATACCTGCTGTGCGCTTTTCAGCTCGACCTCGGCCACTATCAGGCCGGCATTGTCACCGTAAAATTCATCCACCTCCCATACGAGTCCGCCGTACCCGACGCGGTACCTCCGCTTCTCGATCAGGGGCCGCAGGCACAAATCATCCAGCATCTCCCGGGCGTGGGCAACAGGAATCGGGTATTCGTATTCGGCGCGCGTGGCGCCTGCGGTAATACCCTTGATCGTCAGGTAAGCGGAATCCCCCGCGATACGCACGCGCACCGTGCGTTGTTTGTCGACGCTCAGGTAGCCCTGGCGGATTTCGCTGTAGATTGCGTTGCGCCAGCTATCGGCGTTTTTGTCTTCAACAAGAAACTTGCGCTCAATTTCCTTATTCATAGCCCTTCGCATCCGGCAGGGGGCGGATTCCCAGGATACGGGAGACAGCCAGCGGATAGGCGACGTTTTCAAATTGCTCCAGCCCCAGAGCGGATTGCACCGTGAGTACCTGCTCAGCGTACGGGGATTCGATAGCGATGGATTCGATAGCCGCGCCGTTGACCAATATCCAGTCTATCTCTACCGGACAATCCTGCAAGGTGAAACGGGAGCGGCGCTTGAACACGTTGGCGCGATAAAGGCGGTGGCCGCATAGGCTGTCCTGGGTGACATGATGAAGAAATTCTTTCTCGGTTACCATCGCGGTCAATGAGTCGGGAAAGGGCAAGGCCCGTTCCAGCGCGGAAACCGGAAAAAGGCTGTCGGGAATGGCCGCGCGTTCGATGGGGAATGCCATTGATCCCGTGGGTTTCCAGCGTTCCAGTCCATTGACGCGGTCGATCAGGCGTTTGAATTCCAGTTTGCCCTCGCGAATTTTGACATTGCGATCGCTGTTTTCATTACCGAGAATATAAATTTCCCTGCTTTCATTGATTGATTCGCAAGGTGCGGCTTTGCGAATACGTTGTTCCATCTTGTTGAAACCGTGCCCGAAAATCCGGAATTCGAAGCGTGGCATGATTTCATTCACTGCCGCCAGCCGGAAAACGGGCGCGTCCAGGGGCGTATTCCCCGCATCCAGTATCTCCCTGGGCATGTCTATTATTTGTGCAATCATTTCAGCCTCCCTCTTTTCTGTAAGTAAAAAATGATTCAACGGTAAATCATGAGCCGGTTCAATCAGTCCGGGCTCGCAGCCGGGTATTCCGCCGCCGCCCCTCCCGGCGCCAGAATGACCAGCCCCTGACGACAATGGCAGCGATGATGAAAATGCAGGCGTGGGTGGACTTTCCATTCCTTCTTATAGAGCGGCATCCATTCCCGGAAGGCGCGAAAGAAATGCGCTCCATCGACGAGAAAGGCAATCCGGTCGGCGCGTTCGGTTCGCCAGCAGTTTTTTCCCGGTTTAAGGATAGAGGCTGCTCTCATCACGCTCCCGAATTCATGGCGGGAAGCTTGATGACCACTTTCGGCGGACTGACAATCCGTACCACCGCCCGCGCGGTGGTCAGCATGCCCACGAGCGCGTCAAGTTTCTCCAGGCCGTTAATCGTTGCGATCCTTGCCAGAAGTTCCGGACCACCGGAAACATCGATATCTTCCAGCTCGGCGGCGGGCGCATGAGGATGAAGCCTGTGAAACAAGGTGTGGTTATAGTTGAGCGGCAGGATAACTTCTATCTGCCCGGCTTGATCGAGGAGCGCGGGTATGGATTCAACCGTTTCATGACCATGCCAGGTTAACCTGATCGCTGGTTCTTTTTCCATTATCGGCTCCTGATTCATTCAGTTTTCCTGCCCGGGAATACAGGGTGGTCTAATCGCCATTACATTACTATGGGCTGCTTCGCGCCGGCGTTCCGTTCGCTTCCGAACATAATCCCCCATCGGGCTTGCTCAGAGAGTCCTTGACGGGGGCTCCGCAATTGGTAACCATATCTCGGGCACGTGGGATTCCGTCCGGAAACAATGGAGGATCAGGAGTTGGCTGACCAGACATCAGATCGCAAACTGCTTTACAGGCTCCCATCCACGAGGGATGTAGAGGGATACGATTCCCTGGCGGAGCTGGCCCTGGATATGCGAACAACCTGGAATCACAGCGCGGACCACATATGGAAACAACTGGATCCTGCACTATGGGGCCTGACGCATAATCCATGGGTTGTGCTGCAGACGGTCTCGAGGGAGAAACTTCAGAGTAATTTCGCCAATCCCGTTTTCTGCAAGGACCTGGCCGGTCTGATGCAGGACAGAAGCGACGGGGTGGCGGCGCCCGCCTGGTTCCAGCAAACGCATCCGCAATCACCCCTGACTTGTGTCGCGTATTTTTGCATGGAATTCATGCTCAGCGAAGCGCTGCCCATTTATTCGGGCGGACTGGGCAATGTGGCGGGTGACCAGCTCAAGGCCGCCAGCGAATTGGGTGTCCCGGTCATCGGCGTGGGGCTGCTCTACCAGCAGGGTTATTTCCGCCAGGTAATCGACAAGGACGGCGCCCAGCAGGCACTTTTTCCCTATAATGATCCCGGCCAGTTGCCCATCACACCGTTGCGCCGCCCAAACGGAGAGTGGCTGCGGCTGGAATTCAAGCTGCCCGGCTATTCGGTCTGGCTGCGTGCCTGGCAGGTGCAGGTCGGCAGGACAAGACTGTTTCTGCTGGATAGCAATGACGCGGCCAACTATCCCGCGCACCGGGGCATCACCAGCGAGCTTTACGGTGGGGGATCGGAACTGCGCCTCATGCAGGAACTGGTGCTCGGGATAGGCGGATGGAAGTTACTCGCCGAGCTTGGTATCAAGCCGGAAGTCTGTCACTTGAATGAAGGCCATGCCGCTTTTGCAGTGCTGGAGCGTGCCCGAAATTGCATGAAGGAGACGGGTCATGGTTTTGAGGCCGCATTGTCCATCACGCGCGCGGGTAATCTTTTCACCACGCACACAGCGGTAGCTGCCGGTTTTGACCGTTTTTCCCCGGGCCTGATCGAACAATACCTGGGTAATTATGCGGAAAAAGAGCTGGGCATCACATGCCATCATTTGCTGGCGCTGGGCCGTCAGAATCGAGATGATTCATCCGAGTTTTTCAACATGGCTTACCTGGCAATTCGCGGGAGCGGTGCGGTGAATGGCGTGAGCCGCTTGCACGGGGAAGTAAGCAGGCATCTCTTTGGATCACTTTTCCGGCGCTGGCCGATTGATGAGGTACCCATCGGGCACGTGACCAATGGCGTCCATATGCCGACCTGGGATTCTGCCGCCGCGGACGATCTCTGGACGCAGGCCTGCGGAAAAAGCCGCTGGGTGGAAACGACCGAGATGCTGGAGCAGAAGATTTTCTCCGTGCCCGACGTCGGTCTGTGGCAATTCCGCTGCGCCGCGAGCAAGACTCTGGTCGAGTTTGTCCGGCAGCGGCTCTCCCGGCAGTTGACTGCATCGGGGGCGCCGCCGGCGGCGATCGAGGCCGCGAAGGGCATGCTGGACCCCGATGCCTTGACCCTGGGGTTTGCACGCCGTTTTGCAACCTATAAAAGACCGGATCTGCTGCTGCACGATCCCGAGCGGTTGCTGCGCCTGTTGAATAATCCGCAGCGCCCGGTGCAGCTTATCATGGCAGGTAAGGCTCATCCGGCGGACGAGGCTGGCAAGGATTTGATCCGCAAATGGATTTATTTCATTCGCCATACCGGGGCGCGCGCCTCCGTGATCTTTCTGGGCGACTACGACATGCACTTGACCGAGCAACTGGTGCAGGGGGTGGATGTGTGGATCAATACGCCACGGCGGCCATGGGAGGCGAGCGGAACCAGCGGAATGAAAGTGCTCGTCAATGGAGGTATCAACCTGTCGGTGCTGGATGGGTGGTGGGCGGAAGCTTACACACCGGAGGTGGGATGGGCGTTGGGCGATGGCAAGGAGCATGGGGATGATCCCGCCTGGGACGCCGTTGAAGCCGAGGCCCTTTACGATCTGCTGGAACATGAAGTGATCCCTGAGTTCTATGCCCGGGATACCCAAGGCATTCCAACCGCGTGGGTCAAGCGCATGCGCAACAGCATGGCTCAGTTGACGCCTCGTTTTTCAACCAATCGCGTGGTGCGGGAATATACGGAGTCCCACTATCTTCCAGCTGCGGCGGCTTACCATAAACGGAGCGCCGATAACGGCGCGGCCGGTGCGCGGGTGTCCGATTGGCAGCAAGCGCTGGCAAAAAAATGGTCCGCCTTGCGTTTCGGCGAAATGACGGTCGAGACTGAAGGCGGACAGCATGCGTTCCTGGTGCATATGTATCTCAATGATCTCGACCCGGAGGCGGTGCGGGTCGAGCTGTATGCTGACGGAATTCCGGGGGGCGCACCGGTACGCCAGGAGATGGCGCGCCTGCATCAGCTCGTGGCCGCAGCCACGGGCTACGCTTATCATGCGCGCTTACCTGCGGATCGCCCGGCATCGGACTATACAGCCAGGCTCATACCTCGCCACGAGGAGGCAACGGTTCCCCTGGAAGCGCCCGAAATTCTATGGCAGCGGTGAATGCGCTCATCAGATCCACCAGGCCATGCTGACGCCAGCCTGGTATCGATGCCGGCCACCTGCGGAGACTGAGCGCTCGAAGCCGTGGCCTGTCCCGCGTATATCGCGGAATGATCGGGTCCGCCCGATGGGAGGCTGGCGCTCACGCGCGGCGCGCGGAATACGCCTTTTCTGGTGCACGATCCTGCTGGTGCCTGGCGCAAGCCAAGCCCTGGACTGTCCGGGCATTCCCCAGCAGACACAAAAGGATTTGCAGGTCGAGGTGCGGGCTGCCGTGGACAGGATCGGTTCCGCCGAGGGCGCGGAACTGGAAAAGCTTACCCGCAACACCACGCGTGACCTGCTGGGCAAGCTCCCTCAGGCGGACAGGGTTTATCTTGAACAGATGATGTATGCCACCTATTGTTCGGCGCTGCGCGACGATCCTGCTCTTACCGAGTCGCAGAAAAGCGCTCGCATCAGGGCCTATAACCTCGAGCTCAAGAGAGCCCTGCAGGGCACCCAGGGCTCCGGTCAACGCGGGGCTTCGGCCATGGACGCGGCGCGGGCGGAACTGGAGCGGCTTCCGTTGCCGTATACGCCGGACGCTTTTGTCGACAGCGCAGGCAACGGCAAACTCGAGGCGGTAAAGCTATTCCTGGTGGCGGGAATGGACCCCAATACGAAAGATGAAGATGGAAATACCGCTCTGATGCATGCCGCCGGGAGTGGCCATGCCGGGATTGTCAATGCCTTGCTGAAAGCGAAGGCCAATGTCAACGAACGGAATCAGGGGGGCTATACCGCTCTTTCCTGGGCCGCCTCGAGTGATCGCAGGGATGTTCTGGCAATTTTGCTGGATCATGGAGCCGATCATGATGCGCTCAACAAGGCCTTTATGAGTGCTGCGGGGAGTGGGCACGCCGAAGTGCTGCGAATGTTGCTGAGGCAGGGTGCAGACAAGCATCTCGTCAATGAGGCGCTCGAAGATGCAGCAGGGTCGGCAATTGTCAACGTAAGTGAAGCAGACCGGAGCGACGCGATCCGCTTCCTGCTGGAACAGGGCGCCGACGTCAATGCAAAGGATGATGAGGGCTGGACAGCTCTGCTGAGCGCGGCGAGAGAGGGCCGTGTCCTGCTCGTGCAGACCCTGCTGGATGCCGGCGCCGGCATCAACACGAAATGCATATGTCGCGGCTGGCTGGGAGGAGGATGGACCGCGCTGATGATGGCCGCTCGGGAGGGAGGAGAAAGGAAGGCCATGCTGGATATGCTGCTCGCGCGGGGTGCCGATCCCGGCCTTGCCAACAACGACGGCAAAACCGCCTTGCTCATCGCCCTGGAATTCAGAGGCGGCATCGATACCATTCATGCCTTGCTGGACAGAGGCGCCGACCCAAACGCCAGAGACAATACCGGATCAACTGCTGTCATGCGGGCAGCGGGAGAAAGAGGCGACGTTGAACTCCTGCGCGCCCTGCTTGAGAAGCGTGCCGACGTCAATATCCGGAACAACGATGGGTCAACAGCGCTGATGTGGGCGGCCATGCGCGGCTACGTCGATAACATGGGGGCACTGCTTGATGCGGGCGCGGATATCAATGCTAAAAGCATAAAAGGTAGAACGGCGCTCATGCTGGCGGTACGGCAAGGGCAAATCGAGACGGTTCAGGCGTTGCTTCGCAGGGGCGCCAAGGTCAACGACGAGGATGCGAACGGCAAGACCACGTTGAATTACGCGGAAGAGGATCTGAAGGAGCAGGCCAGAACGGACATGATCCGGATTTTGAAAAAGGCGGGAGCGAAATGACAATGACACATTGCAGATTTATTTCGGGTACGGTTTACGCCACGGTGATGCTGGCCGCCGCGTTCAACGTTTTTGCACTGGACTGCCCGGCGCCGCCGGTGCAGGCGAACAAGGATTGGGAGACGTCCGTGCGGGCAGAGGTTGCAAAGATCGGCCCGGTAACGGGTTCGCAACTGGAAACGCGCGTGAAATCAGCAACCAATGACCTGATGGGAAAGCTTCCCGGGGCGGACAGGCTTTATCTCGAACAGATGATGTTTTCCGCTTACTGTTCCGCCCTGCGTGGCGACAAATCCATTTCCGAATCGGCCAAGGCGAAGCAAATTCTTGAATACCGGCGCGAACTGAGCAAGAGCCTGGCAGCCGCGACCCCACCCCCGCCCGCTCAGGCGCCCAGGCCGCTTCCCTGATGCATCACCGCATGGAGTCAGTGGCATGCCGGTTATTGCATCCACCCATAGTCGCGGCATGATGGTGGTGGGTTCCGCCAATCGTCCCCGTCCTGGATCCCTGTCCATTATCGCCTGCCAGAAAATGAAAAATAATTTTTCCACTAAAAACGAGGTGCAAAATGTTTGATTCTCCCTATTATCATATCGGAATACTCGTCCATGATTTCGCGGAAGCCGTTGAGCATTATTCGAATGTGTTAAACGTAAAGTTTACCGAACCCACGGATAGCGTATTGTGCATCGAGAATCCGCAAACCCAACAAACCGAGAGCATAAAGGTGACCGCCGCGTATTCAAGGGCGCGATCGCCCTATCTGGAATTAATTCAAGCCAATGGCAACGGGATATTTTCGGAAAAGAATGCAGGCCGGATTCTTTACTTCGGCATCTGGGAACCGGATATCGAGGGCAGGATACAGAAACTAAAGCAACAAGGCATCGGCATCGAGGCGCTGATAAGTTCGGAGTGCGGCAAAACCGCCAATGCCATCATTACCGCACCCGACAAGATGGGCATCCGCATGGAATACTTGAGCACGTCGTTGCGCCTCCCCACGGAAGCCTGGGTGCTCACCGGCAAGTATCCGCTGTCGCAGCGGATGTAAGAGCGGGGCCGCCCGACTTCCGAATACTCGTTTTTCTTTAAACGGATTTTCATCAGGCGGCGCAATGCGCTTCGCTTATTGTCGCCCTGCGCTTACTGCACTTGTGGGTCGGGCGTTGCCGGATTCAGATTAAATCAGCACCAGGCGCTCCAGTTTGGTGACCGTCGCGCGTTGCTCCGCTGAACCGTAAAGATCCCAGCGCACCTCGGTCTGCCCCTGATCGTTGCGTTGCACGTTAATAACCGCAAAATTGTTGGTCTTGCAAGGTTCCATGAGCAATTGGAACGCGACATTGGGTTCGCTATGTTCCGCATCCCTCTGCAAGAGTCCCTTATCCCTGACAATCAGCGCAAGGGCGGAAGCTTTTGCCCAGGGCAGGTCATAGGTGATGGCGCTCGATGTTAATTGATAAATGCGGGTATCCGGATACTTCTTGTGGGTCATGCGAAACGCCGCGCCGATATGCACGTCGCCGCTCAGAAAATAAAGTGACTTTCCCTGGGCTTTCGCTGCGGCAAAGGCGGCATCCAGCAGCACGTCACGCTCCACCCAGTTGCTCTCGTGCTCCCATTCGTCGCGCATATCGTCGGCTACGCCGAGAATATCGAGATAATTGACAACAAAGCTCATCGCATGCACAACGGGGACAGGCGAAACCACAAAAATCGATTCCGCGTTCTTGACTGTCTTGGAGCCAAGCCAATCCTTGAAACGCTGCATCTGGGCCTGGCCGAGAATTCGATCGTCGGTCGCGCGGGTATAGTCGCGCTGCCCACGCATGTCGAGAACATAAAAAGCCGCCGTGCCCCAGGTGAAGGCATAATCGAATTGGTTCGCGGGAGTCTCGGGGTTATGCGAATGCTCATATTCGTGATAGGTAAGTTTCGCGGCTTCATACATCTGGTTGAGGAGCAGGAGTTTCTCGTCATCGTCGCCCCAGTCCCACCATGAGTCCAGCAGGTTTCTTCTTTCCTTGGCATCGTAAGAGCCCCAGCCGTCCAGGATTTCATGGTCGTCCCACATCATATAAATAGGGAAGCGCGAGAATACATTGCGTAGTTGGCGATGGCCCCAGTAGCCCCGGTAGATATCCCGGTACCACGAGCGCATCACTTCGACGCGGTCTTCCGGCTTCACTTCCTGCATGAATTCCTTGCGGATTTTTTTCAGCCACTCCCATATGCTGACATTGGAATTGCCATCCACATAGACCTGATCGCCGACACCCAGTATAAATTCGCCATTGCGTTGTTCAAGTTCGTCGCCGAACCGGTCCCACATGTGAATATTCACGAGATCAAACGAATTTTTCCTGTATGGCATATGGCAGCTGAAGAGACCGAAAGTCATGGACTCCTGCGAACCGCTCTGTGTTCTGAAACGGTTGACTTTATTATCCGGCACGATTTCCCACGGCGTTTTTCTTGCCGCCAGGTCCAGGGCAAAGGCCGCGTAATAATAGCGCTGGCCGGGCTTCAAGCCATCGATTTCCCAGACTTTCGTGATGTCTTGCCCGAACACCAGATCCGCCTTGTCCGTGAGCACGGCATTGGCGATCTCGCGCTTCTCGCCGCTATGGATGTTTTTCAGTAAAAAGATTTCCTTTCCCTTCTTAATCTTCGTTTCGGGGTTCCAATCGGTGGCGACCTCATCGGGACCCAAGAAGGGCTCGGGGCAGATCACCATGCGATAGCTGTTCGGCTGATAAGCGCGCATCCAGAGTTTGGTGCTGGTGGCCGTGGTATGGCCGACTATCACCGCGTTGGTGAGCATGGGGTTGATCCAGGGGCGATCGGAGCCCCGGTCGTAGAAATGGAAAGTTTTCATGATTGGTCACCGGAGAAGTTACTCAAACGAATTCATTGCAATCGTACGGCATGAATTTTCTTATGGGCCGCAAGCTTAATGATAGACCAAATTAATTTTATGACCGGATATTTAATGGGGCCGCCCGATTTGAGTTAACCCCCGGTGAGGTCCTGGCATGCGATGGAAGTAAGAGATAGTCATCCAACATCACAAATTTCCATAGCTCAGCAGTATCTGATACTGTAGATGTTGCGTTCCATGGCGTTTGCCCTGTATTCAATGCTGACATGCTGCTATGTGTCGGCTCGACGAGCTAAGCCGGAACAGCTATTTGCTAGCGCCGGATTACCCTGTTTGCCGCATTTGTGTGCCGTTTGTAGCTCACTTTCGTGCTGTAGAACAGGAGCTACTGTGGCAGCCGTTTTGATATTTACTACACCGTTTCTATAAAAGTCGAATGGTAATACTTCCGTCAGATGCTTTTGGAAAACTCCAGCGCAATGAATTTGATGCTGTTATCGGCTGGCATCCCTTGATCGATCACATGATCGACGTGGCAGCTACTTTTGAATGTCTGTGCGCGTGCCGATCTATTCGTCGATCCATGCGGGAAGCAGCGGGAACGTTGCTAGATGAGCGTGATATCGAGCGCCTTTCCGTGCTGGTTTTTCTGCACGATGTCGGCAAGGCGAATAGCGGATTTCAGGCCAAACGATGGAAAAATCTACACGATATTCCTAAAGAATGGCCTTGTCATGCGGGACATGGTATCGAAGCCTTCAAACTTTTCGATCCATCTAACCGGCTTGATCACTTGTCAACACTCTTGCCTGTTGATCAGATGGATACTTGGGGAGATGCTTGTTCCCCATTGCTGGTGGCTAGTATCAGCCATCATGGCCGTCCTCTCAAGGATACACCAGCGGATTGGAGCAAGAATATCTGGAAGAAAGTAGGGGGGGCTTACGATCCTGCTCTGGTGTTAAATGAAATGGGTAAGCGTGTTGTAGAGCTTTTTCCGCAAGCTTTTGAACCCGGTGGCAGGTCGCTACCGGATGCACCCGCTTTTGGGCACTTGTTCGCGGGCCTGGTTCAATTGGCCGACTGGTTGGGGTCTGATACGAAATTCTTTCCATACTCTGAAAAAGAAGAGGATAGAGCTGTTACGGCCAGGGAAAGGGCCCGTAAAGCTGTTTCTGCCATTGGCCTGGATGCGGACAATTGGCGCGACAAGCTGAAGCATCATCCACCCAGCTTTGCAGATACCTTTGGCATTGCCGAACCGCGGCCCATTCAAGCAGCCATGAGCAATGACCGGCTGGGTCCATTAGTCATACTTGAATCAGAAACTGGCAGTGGCAAAACCGAGGCGGCATTATGGCGGTTCGTGCATTTATTCCGTGCCGGGCTGGTGGATAGCCTTTATTTTGCCCTGCCGACCCGTGTTGCCGCGTCGCAGATTTACAACCGCACTCAAGCTGTCGTCAGGAATTTATGGATAGAAAATCCGCCAGTTACCGTACGCGCATTGCCCGGCTATGTGAATGCCGATGGCGGGGACGCCACCTATTTACCGAATTTTGATGTGCTATGGTCGGACAATCCGGACGATGCTGAAGCTCACCGGCGCTGGGCGGCGGAATCCGCCAAGCGATTCCTTGCCGCGCCGATAGCCGTTGGCACCGTTGACCAGGCCCTGCTGGGCGCATTGCAGGTGCGCCATGCCCACTTGCGTCACGCCATGCTAGCACGCAGCCTGCTGGTGGTGGATGAAGTGCATGCATCCGACCCTTACATGACAGTGCTGCTAGAACGCCTGCTCAAGGCCCATCTCAATAATGGCGGTCACGCAATGTTGCTTTCCGCCACGCTGGGTTCCAGTGCGCGAAACCGTTATCTGGCGCTTGCACCCCATGTGGAGAGCCCACAAGCGAAGTCCATGACGTTCGAAGCAGCGTGTGGCGTTCCTTATCCGGCGATTTCCGACTACAGTCAGACGCAAGCGGTTGAGGCGGCTGGGGGCACCAAAAAGGTGACCTGGGCAGCGTATGACATTATCGGCGCACCCGACAGGATCGCGAACATGGCGATAGATGCGGCCAGGCTTGGTGCGAAGGTTCTGGTGATTCGCAATACTGTAATAGATGCCATCGCAACCTTGGCTGCCATCGAGGAAAATATTCCAGACAAGACTTGGCTATTCACCGTCAATGGCGTAGTCACTTTGCACCACAGCCGCTTCAGCCGGCAGGACCGGCCTGTCATGGACAAGGCCATTGAAGCGCAGCTTGGAAAGCAACGCCCGCCTGGAGCACTTATCGTGGTAGGCACGCAAACACTGGAGCAAAGCCTGGATATCGATGCGGACCTATTGATTACTGACTTGTGCCCAATGGACGTGTTATTGCAGCGCATAGGACGGCTGCACCGCCATGTTCGTCCGGCATCCGAACGTCCCCAGGCATTCCAGTCAGCAAAGGCATGGGTTCTAACGCCAGCGGTGCACGACCTTAATCCGTTAATTGCCAAATCGCGTCATGGCTTGGGTAGATTTCATAATGGCGGCGGAGTCTATGCCGATTTACGCGTGCTGGAAGCCACCCGAGAATTGCTTATTGAGCGACCTGTTGTATTGATTCCGGCTGACAATCGCTACCTGGTGGAAAGTGCAACGCATCCCGATAGGCTAAGGGTCATTCAGGTGAAAAACGGTGAAAGCTGGCAAGTTCTGGGGCAAAAGATCGAAGGGGAAACCAGTGCACAAAGAACGGTTGGACATCTGCACGCATTGGATGTCGAGCAAGTATTTGGTGAGCAGGAATTCCCGAGAGATGTACAAATTGCCACCCGGCTGGGTGCGCAAGACCGCATTCTTTATTTCAATCTTGAATTGCCCAGTGCATTTGGCGTACCGATCAAGGAATTGCCGGTTCGTCATCATCTGCTGCCCAAAGATCTGTCGCTTGACGTTTTGTCAAGCGACATTAACCAGACTAAAACAAGCCTTACCTTCCGTTTGGGTGAAGCGAGATTTAGCTATTCTCGTCTTGGGTTGGAACGCATGAACGATACTCTATGTGCCGATACTGGAGGGCTGCCGTGACGCTTCAATACTCTTTGCTTGGTGAGCCGCTGATACGTGCGCGAGACGTTAGCGGCGGCCAACCCATCAAATATAATTTACCCCGCTTGTTTGTAGCGCTGGCGCACGATGAAGTGCGCGATTTTCCGGCGCTACGCCCGCACCAACGCCACCCGTGGCACGCCTTTCTGGTGCAGCTCGCCGCCATGGCTTTGCACCGCGCTGGGCAGGACCAGTCTTTTGCATCGGAACAGGCATGGAGAGATGCCCTGCTGGCGCTAACGCCTGAACATCCTGACGGCGCGCCTTGGTGCTTGATTGCACCGCATGACAAACCCGCTTTTATGCAAGCGCCGGTCCCAGACGGCAGGACCAGTGATTGGAAAAATATCTTATACACGCCCGATGAGTTGGACATGCTGGTGACTTCAAAAAACCACGATCTGAAAGCTGCCCGGATGAGACAAGCTGAACCAGATGACTGGCTAATGGGGCTGATCAGCCTGCAAACACAGGAGGGATTTCTAGGGGCAGGCAACTATGGAATTTCTCGTATGAACGGCGGTTTTGCAAACCGCCCTGCTCTCGGTGTGGTTCCCAAGGGGTATTGGGGACGCCGTTGGCAAAGAGATGTTGCTGCATTGCTGAACCATCGCGCCGAAATTGCCGAACATATAGGCCTTCGTGTTCAAAACGGCATCCAACTCCTGTGGTTGCCAGCATGGACTGGGGACGACAGCTTGGCTTTCTCCTCCCTTGATCCTTTTTATATTGAAATCTGTCGTCGCATTCGTTTGATTTTGCTTGGCGGCAGTAGATCGATTGGTGCGATCGCAAAAGGTAGCAAAGCCGCCCGCGTAGAAGCCGAAGAGCGCAAAGGTATTACTGGCGATGCCTGGATGCCCGTTGACACAGCCGCGGGCAAAGCACTGACCATTACCTCGAAAGGGTTCGACTACCAATTAGCTGCTGAACTGGTGTTTGGTAACAAGTTTCAACGCCCCTCGGCACAAATACTTGACGTTACCGATGGCACGGAGGGCGTAGTGGTGCTGGCTCAAGGCATCACACGCGGTCAGGGAAAAACCGAGGGTTACCATGAGCGCCGTATTCCTGTTTCCCCGAAGGTTCGCATGCTGCTCATGCAGAAACCTTCTGACCTCTCCGCAACAATTGCTGGTGAACGCATTGATGCGATTAGCAAAATACGTAGTGTCTTGTGGACCGCCATGGCTACGCTATTTGATCAAGGTGCTGTAAAAGACAGGTTTTCGGACAGCGCAAAAAATAAAGCCAATGAGTTCATCAGATCATTTGAGCAAGCTGAGGACGCCCGCTTCTTTGACGAGCTTAATGCCGAAATCGAATCCGATGATCCTGGCGGTGCGCGCTTGCAGTGGCTCTTATCTATGGCGGATCGTGCCGAGGTTGTACTTAGAAATGCTTTTATTACCGGCCCCCAAAGTAGCGAACAGCGCTACCGCGCGCAATCGGCCGCCTTGAGCAGGCTTCACGGTGGTTTGCGTAGTGACAAAACGCTTCCCACTCTTGCGAATTATTATCGTCATTTAACCGCCAACAAGGAGAATGCGCATGAGCCTGTCTGATGCTGTTCCACGGCAGCAGCCCGAAAAACCAGTAAGTGACGAAATCGCTTTCAATGGCGGAAAGGAGCAGCCCATCTCGCGCTTGGCGCACATTATTGCCCAGGCCTCCCGTTTTTCGGGTGACGCGCACGGTCTTGATAACGGGGAACGTGCTGCACTGGCGCGGCTGGACCCCGATGGCGAATTGCGGCCTCATCAAATCGCCGCCTTGTCGCGAGCATTGATTTATGCCGGGCTTGAGCCGGACACATGGCAAGTAGAAACATGGCAACGCTGGTCGTTGATCGCGCATGGCATGGCTCTAGCTGGGCACGACATCAGCCAGAGTCTGGGGCAGCAACTCAGCAGGGCAGACGTGTCCGAATCCCGCGTGACCAAGCTTCTCACGTCCCGCGGGGATGCCTTCCGCCAAATATTGCCACGCTTGTTGCGACTGCTCGCCAGCAAAAATGTGGAGCCCAACTGGCACGAACTGGGTGGACTGATTCTTAATCAGGAACGCGACGAAGAAAAAGCGGAAGTCACACGTCTCAGGATTGCCGGACGATTTTTCACTGCTGAAGCCAGAAAATAAAACAACTAATTTTACCATTGGAGACCGGTCATGCCACTACCCCGCTTTATTCAGATTCACACCTTGCATACTTATCCTGCTGCCTTGCTGAACCGTGACGATGCCGGACTGGCGAAACGCTTGCCATTAGGCAATGCCGTTCGCACGCGCATTTCATCGCAATGTTTGAAACGCCATTGGCGCGTGACGGATGATCAGTTTGCATTGTCGCGCCTGGATGTGCCTATGGCAATTCGTTCGCGCTTGACGCTGGAGCTTATCAGCAAGCGCATTGAGGAAAATGGCATTCCCGCTGCGCTGGCGCAAGCTGCCGCTGAAGCACTGCGTGATGGCGGTTTACTCGATAAGGGCGGCAAGGACAAAAAAGGTGAAGATGCTCTTAAAACTGGACAGGCGGTCTTAATGGGTAAACCGGAAATCGATTACCTGGTAGCACGCTGTACGCAATTGGCTCAAGCCGGCCCGGATGAGAAATCCATTAAGGCTGATGTCATTAACGCGCTGAAAAATGAGAAAAATAATATCAGAGCACTCAAACATGGCAGCGGACTTGAATCTGCCCTCTTTGGCCGCATGGTGACATCGGATATTCTCGCCAGCCGCGAGGCCTCTATTTATGTTTCCCATGCTTTTACTGTGCATCAAGCCCAGGTGGAAAATGATTATTTCACCGTAGTAGATGATTTATCTAGAGAAGCAGGTGATTTGGGATCTGCCGGTATTTTCGATACCGAACTCGCTTCCGGCCTTTACTATGGCTACGTGGTGGTGGACGTGCCGCAGCTGATTGAAAATCTGGAAGGCATTGCCGCCAAAGAGTGTTTTGCCGATGGTATTCCAGTAGAACGCCGCGAACTGGCAGGGCGCATGGTGCAACATTTGCTGCATCTGATTGCTACCGTCAGTCCCGGCGCCAAGCGCGGTTCGACTGCGCCCTTCGATTGGGCCAAGTTTGTGTTGGTGGAAGCGGGCGATTGGCAACCGCGCAGCTTGGCGGGTGCATTCCACGATGCATTGCCGCTGGAAGAAAAAAACAATCCCGGTACTATCCGGCAACGCGCCGTGGCTCGCCTGACACAAGAGATTACGGCGATGGATGATGCGTATGGTGCTACTTTAGCGCGGCGCTTTTTAGCGCTGGATACGGTTGAGGTGCCAAGTGCCGAACGTGCCAGCCTCAGCCGGCTAGGCGCGTGGGCAAGCGAAATTGTGCGGCAGGGAGCATGCTGAGATGCACCGTCATCTTTTGCTGCGGCTGGAATCGCCGCTTAGCGCTTTTGGCGGCGAAACCATTGACAACTTTGGCGTGACTCGGGACTTCCCGGCACTTTCCATGGTTACCGGATTGTTTGCCAATGCACTCGGCTGGAGACGTGAAGATTGCGTATTGCATGATCGCTTACAGAGCCGCTTGATAGTTGGGACCCGACTGAATACGCCGCTACAACGCCTTAGGGATTTTCAAACCGCCCAGCTGGGGAAAAACGATAAGGGCTGGACGACTTGGGGTATTCCAGAAGAACGTCGAGGAGGCGCAGGCACCTATGAGGGTCCACATTTGCGCTACCGTGACTATCATGCCAGTCTCGATGTCCTAGTCGCTCTGCGCCTGGAACCCGCGCATGAAGCTCCCACACTCAGCGACTTGGCTCTTGCCCTGGATCATCCCGCACGGCCTTTGTTTATCGGCCGCAAATCCTGTCTGCCAAGCCATCGTCTTTTTTCCGGCTGGCAAGAGGCCGACAATGTGCTGCATGCGCTACGAACTGCTCAAATTCCTGAAATTGGTAACGCCCAATCTCTGCGCATGCAGTGGCCCGACGGTGAAGGCCGTCTTGCGGGAGATCGTTTGATCGACCTATGCGACGAACGCAACTGGACCAGCGGCGTGCATGGCGGCTGGCGGCCTGTCCGTGAGGGCAGTTTCACGCTGCAAGGTGCGCAAACATGACATTTAAATTGATACGTTTGCAACCGGATTCTGTGGCGCTCGCGTCTTGGGCCGCTCGCTACAAAGTACTGTCGCCCGATGGTGACTACGGTTATGCCTTCCACAGCTTGCTCAGCACCGTATTTGGTGAGCAGGCTCCCAAGCCTTTCCGCCATATGGACGCCAAGCAAGGGTTGCTTGCCTATACCTCGGCGAAGTTGGAAACGTTGCGCCTGAATGCCAGTTTGGCTGCGCCGGATGTCGCGCGTGCATTGGGATTGGATGAGCTGGATGCACGTCCGTTTCCCGATACGTGGAAAGAAGGGCAGATACTAGGTTTTGAAGTGCGGGTGCGTCCAGTGATCCGCGCTAAAGATGGTCGTGAACGCGATGCGTTTTTACATGCAGTTGATATACTTCCGGCGGCCGAGAATGGAGGCATTGCCCAGCGCGCTGCCATTTATCAGGACTGGCTTGCGAAGCAGCTCGCGGCGGAAGGTGCAGCGCAAATTATTCAAGCACAAATGGAAGCGTTTCGTTTAACACGCGTATTGCGCAAGGAAAGTGCCGGGGATAACGAAAAACGAAGAGTACGCTTCATAACGGGACCGGACGTGGTTTTTAAAGGTCAATTGCGGGTCGACAGCTCCAATGCATTTACCCGCTTACTGGCTCGCGGCGTCGGGAGGCATCGGACGTTTGGTTTTGGTATGCTGCTGCTCAAGCCTGCCGCATCGTGCTGAAAGGTCGGCTCGGGCTGGAAACGGCACGCATACCACATGCCGACAGGCATGGCTTGATCTGGCTGGAACGTGGCGAACTCTGCGTAGTGGACGGTTGCCTGAATTTTTTATCCGGCAAGCACACTGTTGAGCCGCATATTCTTCAGGTGCCCCACCAAGCGATATCCATGATACTGCTCGGGCCGGGTAGCAGCGTTACCCACGATGCATTGCGCCTGCTGGCACGACACGGTACTTTAATGGCGGCAGTCGGAGTGGACGGAGTTCGCACTTACACCGCACCCCCGTTGATGCCCGACCGCTCCGATGTAGCGCGGCGGCAAGCAGAGTTGTGGGGTAGTCCACGCCGCCGTATCAGTGTTGCGCGGCATATGTATGCCCTGCGGCTGGGGGAGGTGCTGCCGCATCGTGATTTGGACACTTTGCGTGGAATTGAAGGTGCGCGGGTGAAGACGATTTATCGTCTCATGGCGGAAAAATATGGCATTAAATGGAATGGTCGCCACTACGACCGCGGAGATCCGGGCGCGGCGGATACGCCAAATCAAGCTATCAATCATGCTGCCACTGCCGTGCAAGCCGCGGCAGCCATTGCCGTCCAGTCGTTAGCCGCTGTTCCTCAGCTTGGGTTTATTCACGAAGACTCCGGTCAGGCATTTGTGCTGGATATTGCCGATCTGTTCCGCGATTCCATAACCCTCCATATCGCTTTTTCGGCAGCAAAAAAGATCAGCGAAGGCGACGAAACAATAATTGATCGATTGGTAAGGCGTGAAGCATCCACCATATTCAGAAAACAGGGGGTGATCCCCGCCATGATAGACAAAATCAAGCAGGTATTGCGTACTGAGGAAACAAATGGCTCTGGTAGTGATAGTAACGCGTGATGTCGCCTACAAATATCGCGGATTTCTTTCTTCAATAATGCTGGAGATTGCACCTACGGTCTATCTTTCTCCCCACTTGAATGCCGGAATAAGAGCGAGAGCTTGGGATATTCTTGCCGATTGGTATAAGGCTGAGCCACAGGGCAGTATTGTTATGGTGTGGAAAGATGTAAATGAAATCGGCGGTGTTGGCATAAAAAACCTGGGCAACCCTCCAAGTGAACTGGTAGAACTTGATGGTCTTTGGGTAGTAAAGCACATGATGTAATTCGATCTTTAACAAATCGCATGCTTTTGAATGATTGCTCTTGCAGATCAAGAAATTGTCTATGAGAGTTTCCCCCGCGCCTGCGGGGATAGGCCCCTGCGCAATCCCGCGGTAATTGACGCGGCGGGGTTTCCCCCGCGCCTGCGGGGATAGGCCCGTTAGTTCTCACACTGCAAGACGCCGCTAGTAGTTTCCCCCGCGCCTGCGGGGATAGGCCGTATTCGTTGACCGCTGACCTCAAAGCCTTCTCGTTTCCCCCGCGCCTGCGGGGATAGGCCCATGACGCTAACGGGTAAGACAATCAATGCGGAGTTTCCCCCGCGCCTGCGGGGATAGGCCCATGTGCCCAGTGTCCACCAAGGCTTTTGAGAAGTTTCCCCCGCGCCTGCGGGGATAGGCCGTAGGGGCAATGGAGAGTAACGCATCTCTAACCGTTTCCCCCGCGCCTGCGGGGATAGGCCCAGTCGTCAGAATGGGTTGCGTTGGGATGGCTGGTTTCCCCCGCGCCTGCGGGGATAGGCCCATATAAGAGCTGCCCTTTGAGGCGGCTTTTTTGTTTCCCCCGCGCCTGCGGGGATAGGCCTTCAAATGGCAGGCGTGAAAGGTAAGAGTGGCGGTTTCCCCCGCGCCTGCGGGGATAGGCCCTGAGGTAGGCGAGTTATTCACGACTTGGCAGAGTTTCCCCCGCGCCTGCGGGGATAGGCCCTTCAGACAGAGGCCGCGAGAATTGACCTTGCCGTTTCCCCCGCGCCTGCGGGGATAGGCCCACTAAAGGCGCTGGCGGCCGACAGCAATACGGGTTTCCCCCGCGCCTGCGGGGATAGGCCCCCAGCTAATACAAAGGATCAGCCAACCGCTAGGTTTCCCCCGCGCCTGCGGGGATAGGCCACCAATCCGCCAGCTATCGTTGTGCCTGGATACGTTTCCCCCGCGCCTGCGGGGATAGGCCCCACTCCGGGAATGTGTTGGGGATATTCACAGCGTTTCCCCCGCGCCTGCGGGGATAGGCCCCACCCGATAGGCTCTAGCCATTCCCTAATGCTGTTTCCCCCGCGCCTGCGGGGATAGGCCCTCGACCGCCAGCGCGAACATATCTCCTGGGTGGTTTCCCCCGCGCCTGCGGGGATAGGCCTCACCCGGGTGAGTAGGATGAAGCCAGTACGCTGTTTCCCCCGCGCCTGCGGGGATAGGCCTTAGAAGGCGGCCGGTACAGGGAGTTGAAGTTAGTTTCCCCCGCGCCTGCGGGGATAGGCCCACGCACAACGTCATCGAGCGATTCCACAATGAGTTTCCCCCGCGCCTGCGGGGATAGGCCCGTCAGGCGGGAGTCCGGCAGGGGCGGCGGAGAGTTTCCCCCGCGCCTGCGGGGATAGGCCCTCTGTGGTAATGTCTCCGAACAGAACGACATCGTTTCCCCCGCGCCTGCGGGGATAGGCCCTGGTTCGTCTTGGTCAGGTTAACCGATGTCGTGTTTCCCCCGCGCCTGCGGGGATAGGCCCCGTTACGACTACTGGGGCAAATAGCCATATCAGTTTCCCCCGCGCCTGCGGGGATAGGCCCCGGCAGGATACGCATCGGCTGTTGACGGGGATGTTTCCCCCGCGCCTGCGGGGATAGGCCCAAGCTTAATCCACACTGCGAAACGCATCACCTGTTTCCCCCGCGCCTGCGGGGATAGGCCGCGATGCGGGTGTCGGGCGCGGCTCCGTCCATGGTTTCCCCCGCGCCTGCGGGGATAGGCCCGTATCGAATGGGGCGGTGATAGTTCCTAAAGAGTTTCCCCCGCGCCTGCGGGGATAGGCCCGCAGAAGGCATTATGGCATTGCTAATGCCGAAGTTTCCCCCGCGCCTGCGGGGATATGCTGTCGAAGTACTCTCGAGTACTCTATTTCCCCCGCCTACCAAATGGGGTTATGTCAATTTTATTTCGCTAACGGTGTAAAGCAGCGTTGTCGACTCTGCCAGATTATGCTTTGCGAATCTAGTTTGGGGCAATACGGACAAATGCGGATCCAGTTAAATTTTGGGGATGCGCAGCGTTTTACTGATCATCAGGCTTCCGGACAATACGAACAGTAGAGCCAGGGGATGCAATTCCCACGGCCCAATTGTCCACACTCCCCAGTAAAGATTCTCGCCAAGCCGTCCCATCCAGGCGGACAGCGCCAGCACGGCGGTGAGAACAATACTGGTGGGAATCGGCGTGCCCTCGAAGTAGGCCACCTTGTCGGCTCCCGCCGAGAGACTTTCCGCCGTGACATTGAATCGGGCCAGCCGGCTTACCCCGCAGCATACAAAGTAAATCAGCGCCACCCAATCCCAGCCGCCGCGCAGTCCGGCGGCGAAACCGAGAGCTGCGGGGGCGATGCCGAAAGAGAGGATGTCCGCCAAAGAGTCGAGTTCCCGTCCCAGTGCCGAATGCTGATGCCGCCATCGCGCGATCCGTCCATCGAGCACGTCAAATACAAAAGCCCCCGCCATCATTCCAGTTGAACTGTAGAAATGAGTCGTGGACCGGGTGTCGATATAGAGCATGGCGAATAACACGGCAGCCACACCGCAGCCCGCGTTGCCCAGCGTGAAGAAGTCCGCAAGCTGGAACCCGCGTATCATCGAGAAATGTTTGGGGGAGTTGGGAGATGGGGGCAATGCCTTATCTCCCTGGGATGAAATGAGGTCCGCCGTCCGGAATGGCAAGCGCCACCCGGTGACATGCACGTTTATGGTTTTCACTCAGCATTGTTTTGAAAGATCGGGTTTCATACGCTATTGTTAATGGGGAGTGTGCCAGGGTGAGTTCAAGAGTCAGCGGAAGAACCCGAAATGAAGGCCTTCAAGTATTGTGTATTGCTTCAGGAGGTGATGATGCAAGCTGTCATTTTATTCTTTACCTTTGCAATTTTCAGTGGCAGTGCTTTCGCTGCTGACTGGAAGCTGATTGGTGACGATATCGAGCAAGGTGTAAAAACCTTCATCGATAAAAGTGCCATCAGCAAAAAAGGGACCGCAGTGAGGCTGTGGTCCGCGATCGATTACGAGAGCCCCAGATCCGTGGATGGCAAAGAACAATTGTCAACAAAATCGCTGGACGAATATGACTGCCAAAACCGGCAATATCGTACGCTGGCCTTTTATTGGTATTCACGCCATAGAGGAGAGGGTGACCTGGTCTATTCAGAGACTGCTCCCGGCACCATGATGCCGGTTATTCCGGGATCTGTGGGTGAAATAGCCTGGAAAATCGCCTGCGGGAAAGAATGAATGCAGCGTCAGACCGTCCTTCAACGGGCTACGATGCTAACCGAGGCCTTGTGTTGACTACCCCTTAATCCAGACTCGCTGTGGGCCTTGGCACAAGCCCAAGTACGCAAGGCGACGGGGCAGACGCATCGATCCGGTTCTGCGGCCGACAAAGGATACCGCTTGCGACGAGGGTTAAAAACCCTCCTCTGCTTCACGGGAATTTAATGGAGCTGGTCTACATTTGCCTCACGCGGATAGGGGGTGGCCCTAGCGCAAGCCGAGGAAACTTAATATGGCGATGATGATAACAATGAAGCCCACCCACCAGATAATGCTGTTCATGATACCTCCTTGGAATTGGATTGGTTGATTGACATCCCATGAAACGTCATTCAATGCGCTTTAACCGTTAACAATTCTCTACCTTCATGTATTTATGTTCTGCTCGCCAGCGCACATAAGCTCCATCTGGAGCCATTTCCCATTTCGATCCCAGCAAGAGATCGCATCCAAACCATAGCGCTAATCCAGGCCGCAACCTGTTCCGTTGGTTTCCGTTCTGGTCCAGCCTGACGTTCCGGGAAAGCGTGTCCGCCAATAAGTAAATGCGGCTGCTTCACGGGCTTCGGCGCGCGGTTGTTCGAAAACGCGATCGCAGGAATGAGAGAATTCGTGCATCAGCAGGGCCGTAGCAGGCGTGCCGGTCGGGTGCCGAGGCATTGGCACTGTTATTGAAAAAGGTGCCGAAGATGCGGGTGGTCTTGTCAAGAGGCAAAGACCGGCCCAGCATGCAGCGGCCGTTGTTGTTGCAGGGGGTCTGTTGTTCGCAGATCACACGGGCGTTGTCCCTGAATCGACCGCGAATGCAATTACCGAGATCGCTAGGGATAGTATTAATGGACCAATCATGTTAATTTTGCCAAAGAAATGGCGAATCGAGGGTCAGACTATTGCGGCAGATGCCACTCCAAGCCCAGCAATCAATCTGTAATTCATCAATACTCATTTCCCGGGGAAGACATGAGACTACAAGTCACCTATATACAGTTATTGTGCGCACTATTTTATTTTAATAATGCAAACGCACAGGCTACGCCTGACTACCAATGCAGAGTGGAGCGTATCGATACCGCATCGACCGCGCCGTCTTCTTCGCGAAAATACCAGGAAGAGGAACACGTCGGAAAACAGTTCACTGTCGAGCGAAGAACGGGTTTGATGGCCGGTGTTCTCAAGAATTCATATGCAACAAAACCGATTGTCATAGACCACGGGTCAACCGAAAATTCCTTCAAGGTTATATCTACGATGCGTCGTGATGAAGGAGCCGGGCTTGGATCGAGTATCTATGCACTGACAATAAATGAGTTTGAGCAGTCTCCAAAGAAGTCATTTATTTTTCTGAGGAACGACTTTGTTTATTTTGGGTATTGCGAGCATTTCTAATCATTGTTAAATATTAGATTTGCCCGCAATGTTTGGGCGGATTTGGCAAAAAGAAGCACAGGAGCCAACTTACCGCGTGCACAAGCGTTGTAACCACCTCAATAAGGTGTTCATAGCGCTTGGCCGGTGGCAATAAAAGTACCGCCTCCATTGCTTGGATTCGCCTTCAGTAACACTACTTCTTACCACAACAGCCTCCCATTATTGGCGCGGGCAAAGCCATCGTACCTGTGTTGTAGTCTACAGGTCTCGATCTTGCAAATTCGAATGCGGTCATACGCCACCGTAGCCTCACATCCACGTTCATGAGCCCGATCCTTAGTTGGCGGTTGCGAATACTCGATTGCTGATCACGCTCGATTGAGTTCATTTCCGACTTTATCCAACCACGGTCTGCGGACCTGGTTTTATTATCTTTAGCAAGTTCACGTAATCGATCTCGTGTGACCTTTCGTCCAAATTTTAGCCGGTCAGAGCTGGAATGACTGTTGCAAATCTGGTTGACGGTACGCGTCATTTTGGTTAAATTCCAGAATCCAGAACGATTGTTCTGGATCGAGCAAGATCGCACAAGGCAGAATGAGGGTGCGCAAACCTGATTCTGGCGTAGCCATAAATCCCGCAGCAGGAGTGAACTTGAACGATTTAGTGGGGCTGGACCGGGGAGTCGATGTTGTCCGGGCAGAGCCGGGTGACTTGAATAGCCTGCTGCCGGCGCTCAAGCGGCGCCACGCGCGGCGCATTACGGGCGAACTCCTGATCCCCGCACGGGCCGCGAGCTATGCTGCGTTTCCAGCCGGGCTCGATGCGCGCATCGCGGACGGGTTGATGCAGCGCGGCATTACCCAGCTCTATAGCCATCAGCGCGAAGCGTGGGACCGCATCACCCGGAGCGAGCACGTCGTCATCGTCACGCCCACGGCCTCCGGCAAGACGCTTTGCTATAACCTGCCGGTGATCCAGGCGGCAATCCAGGAACGCTCCAAGGCGCTTTATCTTTTTCCCACCAAAGCCCTGGCGCAGGATCAGGTCACGGAGCTGCTGGAGCTCAATCAGGCGGGCAACCTGGGCGTGCGGGCTTATACGTTTGATGGGGATACGCCGGGGGACGCGCGCAAAGCGGTGCGCACGCACGGGGATATCGTCATCTCCAATCCCGACATGCTGCATCAGGGCATCCTGCCCCACCACACCAAATGGGCGCAGTTCTTCGAGAACCTGAAATTCGTGGTCATCGACGAAATGCATACCTACCGGGGCGTATTCGGTTCACATGTTGCCAATGTCATCCGCCGCCTGGACCGCATCTGCAGGTTCTATGGCGTGAAGCCCGTCTATATTTTTTGCTCGGCAACGATTGCGAATCCCGGCCAGCTGGCCGGGGGATTGCTGGGTGCGCCTGTTGCCGTGATAGACCAGTCGGGCGCGCCAGCGGGCGAGAAACATCTATTGTTCTGGAATCCGCCCATGATCAACCCGGATCTGGGGTTGCGCGCCTCGGCCCGATCGCAGACCACCCGGATCGCCCGCAGCGCGATCAAGGCCGGGCTCAAGACCATCGTGTTCGCCAATACCCGCTTGATGGTGGAGGTGCTGACCAAGTACCTGAAGGATGTATTTGACAACGATCCGCGGCAGGCGCCGCGCATTGCCGCTTATCGCGGCGGCTATCTGCCTACCGAGCGGCGCGGCACCGCAACCCGGTTGCGTGGCGGGCAACTCGACTGCGTGGTGGCGACGAATGCGCTGGAACTGGGGGTGGATATCGGTGGGCTGGACGTATGCCTGCTCAATGGGTTTCCGGGCACCATTGCCGGCACGTGGCAGCGGTTGGGCCGGGCGGGGCGGCGCAACCGGCCTGCGCTGGGCGTGTTGATCGCCACCAGCGATCCGCTGGATCAATACATTGTCCGCAATCCCGAATTCTTTACTTCCGCCTCGCCCGAACACGGCTGTATCGACCCTGAGCAGTTGCTGATCCTGATGGATCACATTCGCTGCGCGGCGTTTGAATTGCCGTTTCAGGACAACGAACGCTTTGGCAAGGAGCCGCTGGCCGAGATGTTGAGCTACCTCGAGGCGCAGGGCGTGCTGCACCACGAAGGGCAGCGATGGCACTGGATGGCGGACAGTTACCCCGCCAACAGCGTCAGCCTGCGCTCGGTGGCGGATGGAAATTTTGTGGTGGTGGATGTGACGGACGGGAAACAGGACGTGATTGCTGAAGCCGATTATTCCACCGCGGCGTTGACGTTGTACGAAGGTGCGATCTATCTGATCCAGGCAAGTCCATGGCAAGTCGAGAAGCTGGACTGGGAAGGACGCAAGGCCTTCGTGACGAAGACCCGCGCCGACTATTACACCGACGCGATAGACTTTACCCGGCTCAAGATCCTGGACTGCTTTGAAGAAGACAGGCAGTCAAATGGCCTGTGCGGACGCGGTGAAGTGCATCTGGTGCGCCGGGTCGCCGGCTACAAGAAGATACGCTACTACAGCCATGAGAATGTGGGCTACGGCAAGGTCAACCTGCCGGATCACGAGATGCATACCACCGCGGTATGGTGGCAGGTCAGCCCCGATGCATTGGAGGCCGCCTTTCCCGCCCGCTGGCAGGCGCTGGATGGCTTTCTCGGCGCGGCCTACGCGCTGCATCACGTGGCGGCGTTGTTGACGCTATCGGAACGGCATGACCTGGGCAGGGCGGTGGGTGATGGCGAAGGCATCTGGTTTGCCAGCGTCGGCCAGAACGGACGGGGCAACCCGCAAACTATTTCCGGTGAAACGGTCGAGATCGATGACCAGCAATTCACGCCCACGGTATTCCTGTACGACAATTTCGCGGGTGGCATCGGGCTTTCCGCACCGCTGTTCGATCTGCGCCATGAGATCGTGGCACGGACCATTGCGCTGATACGGGACTGTGGCTGCCAGTCCGGCTGCCCGTCGTGCGTGGGCCCGATTCTCGCTTCCGACGAGAGCCGGGGCCATGCGCCCAAGCAGGCCGCGCTGACCGTTCTGGGCCTGCTTTCGCCCAATGGCCAGGCCCGCACGCTGGATATGGAAGCATCATGACGCTGGCTGAGCGGCTGGCCTTGCTCAAGGGCAAGCATCCCACCCCTGATCCTGAGCCAGCGGCCAAACCTCAGAGTTCGCGGATACCTTTGATTCCGCTGAATGTTCGCCTGCAGCGCCTGTCCGGCGGTAACGGGGATTCCCGCAATGCGGTTAACCGGGCAAGCCGGACAAAATGCGGCGATGCCGAGGTTGCCAAACACTTGCGCGGGGAGGTGATCGCGCCGGGGCTGATCCAGATTGATCAGGCCATCCCCCTTGCCAGCCGGCATGGCAGGATTGCGTTTTCAGCCCTGACCGGGATCTCGCTCGCCGCCCTGGGCATGTCTCACGATGCGCGGCTGGACGGATTGCTGTTCCTCGATACCGAGACCACCGGTCTTGCGGGCGGCACCGGTACATTGCCTTTCATGGTGTGCCTGGCGCGAATTCAGGGGGACTGTCTGCAGCTCGGGCAATGGGTACTGACCGGGTTCGCGGGGGAGGCGGCTTTGCTGGAGACCATTTCCGGCTGGATCGAGCCCGCTGCCCACCTGGTCTCCTACAATGGCAAGAGCTTCGATGTGCCGTTGCTCGCTACCCGTTACCGGCTGGCGCGGCAAACCGATCCCTTTACGGGTAACGCTGCCGGTAAAAGCACCGGCGCAGGTGCAAGCAAGGGTCATATCGACCTGCTGCATTTGACGCGCCGTGCCTACGGGCATGGCTGGGAGGATTGCCGCCTGCAAACAGCGGAGCAGCGATTGCTGGGATTTATCCGCGAGGATGACTTCCCCAGCCACCTGATTCCTCAAGCGTGGATGGACTTCGTGCGGGGTGGCCGGGTGGAACCGTTGTACGCCATCGCCGAGCACAATCAGCGCGATGTTTTGTCGCTGGCGGCATTACTGGCGATGGTAGCCAGAACTTACACCGAACCCGGCCATGAGGCAGTCAATGCGCTTAAAGTCGCGCAGGTCCATGCGGACCGGGGCGATGTCCAGCACGCCATTGATCATCTCACCGGCGCCTGGGGTGTACTGGATGAAGCGGCACTTTTATTTCTGGCTAAACTGCACCGGCATCAGCGGCAGGATGGGCGGGCCGTCGCCATCTGGATGCATCTCAGGGAGAACAGCCGCGCCCGGGGGGTCGAAGCGCTGGCTAAATACCATGAGCATGTCACGCAAGAGCTGGAGGCCGCCCTGGAGCTTGCCGAGGAGTTGCTGCGGCTGGAGCCGGCGGTGAATATCCACATCAGGCGTCAGGCCCGGTTACGCCAGAAGCTGGGGAAATTCAACCCCGGGAAAAGAAAAAGAAAGGAGCGAGTCATCCTGCGAGCCGGTTGCCAGGGCGCTGACTGACAAGTGAAAGCTCAGCTGCCGGATTCAGGCTCAAGACTATCCCTGGTTATCCTGCGGCAACCGCAGAGTTGCCTCGGGGATGACCTCGGGCGGCGGCTGGGGAGCGGGTTGGGGTGCTACCTGCTGCCAGCCATCGGGGCAATCCTTGACCTCCGGGTAGTAGCCCTCCGGTGCGCGGCAATAATGCCAAAAACCGGTTTGTGAATCAGGAGCGGGCTGGCCGGCATTTTGTTGCTGGAGGTAAACGGGCGGAGCGGTCCGAGCCATCGCGGACGGATACGCGTAATAAGGGAACGGATAAAAAGGCTGCATGAAGCCGGTTGCGCCAAATCCGCCAAAGCCGGGGCCGAAACCCAGCAGCCCCAGGCCCGGACCCGGCCCCCATCCGTCATGATGAGAGTGACCCGCCCGGTGGTCTTGATGATGGCCACTCCCATGATGATCCTGTCCATCAGGAGTATCCGCTCCATTGTGGGTTTCTCCTTCGTCCGGGTCTTCTCCTCCATCGTCGGACCCACCCTCATCACCTCCGCCATTATCACCCCCGCCGTCAAAACTCCATGCCGGGTTCATGGGAACCAGTGCCAGCAGGCATGCGAACCATAGTAACCTGATCTTTTTCATGTAAGCCGTCTTTCCACGCAAAGCGTTTTGCGAAGGTGAGCCTGTCTCGATCCTGTCCCCAGTCATTGAATTCCTTCCATGCATAAACGCACGGCCCTGTTATTCGATGACATCATGCGGAAACGGGATAATGGATTCGGGTCCTATAAACGGACGATGGAGGAGGGTGGGGGAGCCACCCCGACCCTAAGGGATTCCCTTAACATAAAACCAGGGTTTCCCCAATATACTCATAGTGTTGACTGAGGTAGGATGAAGCCACTTTGATTCTAAATGGGTTCATTACTATCATGAAGACACAATCAGGAAACATCTTTGCGGCGTTATCGATAGTATGCCTGCTGGCTTCGCTGAGCCCTTCCGTGACCGCGGCCCAGTCCGTTGACACCCCGGAGATTCGCGCAGCCGCCCAGAATGCCACAACCCGGAGCGAGCATGAAGCGGTAGCGAAGCATTATGAAGATGCGGCTACGCAGATGCAGGCAAAAATGGAAGAGCAAAAGGAACTGCTTGAGCATTACGAGGATAAAAGCTATCTCTATGGCAGGCGGGCCCAGGACCTGCAATCGCATACGGCGGCGCTGGTACGCCATTACGAGAAGGCCGTCAAGGCTAACATCCGGGAGGCCGCCCTGCATCGTCAGATGGCTTCGAAACTCGAAGAAAACCATGCTGTGTCCGGCACTCAAACGGCTAGCGCCGAGGATGGACTATAAGTACATCGATACGCGTCTGATCTCTCAGGATCAGATTCCCTGCCGCTTGCCGTGTCGTAGATTGAACAAACATCATGTCCGACAGGCTATTCCTCCACTGGGGACGGGGTAGCCTGTTTTTGCGTCCGGATCGCTCCTGATTCTACTGAGCCCGGTGGTCGGCCAGCATTAACGCATCCGCAGGACTTCACCGCTGATGCCGGAGAGTCGGCGAGAACCGGCTATCCATCGCTGGGTGCGCTCAGTCCCGGCTTTTGATGCGTGTAATCAATTTTCTTAGTTCGCTCAGCCATAGCACCGAACTTGCCACCAGCGTGCAAAGGAGCCAATCTTCCAGGCCCAGGCTTACCGTGGAAAATGCCTGTTGCAGAAAAGGCACGTAAATCACCGCAATTTGTAGAAGGAGCGCGAGCAGAACCGCGCCCCAAAGCCATTTATTCGAAAATAGTCCAACGAATGCGCTTTGATCGTCGGACCGCGCATTGAAAACGGTGAAGAGCGAAAAGAATACGATGGTCGTGAATGCCATCGTCTGGGCATAGCGCACACTGCCCGAGCCTTCTATGAGACCGCCGGGCAAGCTGGCATCCAGCACCAGCAGCGTACCTGCGGCCATTACTACGCCTACGGAGACAATGCCGGACCACATTTGGTGCGTAATCACACCTTCGCCTTGGGGCCGCGGTGCCTTGCGCATCGCTTGCGCATCCGGCGGATCCACGCCCAGCGCGAGCGCCGGGGCGCCATCCGTGGCGAGGTTTATCCACAGGAGCTGTGTCGCCAGCAATGGCAGTACAACGGCCTGCTCTTCAGCCTTGAGCCCGATAGTATCTGCCAGCAGCACACCAAAGAACATGGTGAGCACCTCGCCGATGTTCGACGAGAGCAGGTAGCGCAAGAACTTGCGGATATTCGAGAAAATGGAGCGGCCTTCTTCGACCGCCGCGACGATGGATGCGAAATTGTCGTCCGCGAGCACCATGTCGGCGGCTTCCTTGGAAACATCCATTCCAGTGACGCCCATGGCTATGCCGATATCCGCGGTTTTCAGCGCAGGTGCGTCATTTACGCCGTCGCCTGTCATGGCCACGATGGCGCCGCCGCGCTGCAAGGCTTTCACGATCCGCAGCTTGTGCTCGGGATTGACGCGCGCATAGACCGACACTTCCTTGACCGCCTGATCCAGGGCTTCGTCGGACAATTTCTCGATTCCGGTGCCGCTAAGCACGCGCTTGTTCCCGGATATTCCGAGCTGGGCGGCAATGACAGTGGCGGTTACGGGATGGTCGCCCGTGATCATTATCGGGCGGATTCCCGCCATCTGCGCGCGGGCCACGGCTTCCCTGGCTTCGGCACGCGGCGGGTCGATCATGCCGATCAATCCGGCGAATACCAGGTCTTGCTCGACCCGTTCATCGACTTCATCGGCTTCGGGTGCGTCAGCAGGCAGGTAGCGGAAGGCGACACCGAGGGTGCGCAACGCTTCACCCGCGAGTTGTTCGTTCGTTTGCAAAATTTCCACACGCCGATCCGCGGTCAAAGGTTTTGTCTCTTCCCCCACCAGTTCGCGCGTGCATCGCCCGAGCAACAGGTCCGGCGCGCCTTTGGTGAAGACGAGCAGATGCTCCTGCTTGTGGGCATCGGTATGAAGCGTCGTCATCAATTTGCGCTCGGACGAGAAAGGGATTTCTCCGACGCGTTCGAAACGGGCATTAAGCGCTTCCGCTTCCAGTCCCGCCTTGCGCGCCGCGACGATAAGCGCGCCTTCGGTCGGATCACCCTGTACTGTCCAGTGCCCGTCATGCTTTTGCAGTACGGCATTGTTGGCACGGTCGGCGACAGCGAGCGCGCGTTCCAGCTCGATCCGCAGCGGGCCGGCGATGATTGCTGTCTCGTTATCGGTCATCGCGCCGTCTTTGTTGCGACCTGCTTCGCGGCGCACCTCTCCTTCCGGCGCATACCCCTCGCCGCCGATACTTACGCGTCCGCTCGCTGTTACGACCGCACGCACCGTCATTTCATTCTTTGTCAGGGTCCCGGTTTTATCGGAAGCAATGACAGTCGCCGAGCCGAGCGTTTCGACCGCCGGGAGATTTCGCACGATGGCGTTCCTGTGCGCCATGCGCTGCACGCCAAGAGAGAGGACGGCTGTTACCACCGCCGGCAAGCCTTCGGGTATTGCCGCTACAGCCAGGGCCACACCCAGGATAAGCACATCGAAAATGGCTGCAAATCCCGTCACATGTTCCACCAGGATGATCGTGGCAATCATCACCACGGCAATCGCGATGACGATTATTCCCAGCAATTTGCCGACGCGGGCGAGTTCCTTTTGCAGCGGCGTGGTCTCCGCCGGTGTTTCCTCCAGCATGCCGGCGATGTGCCCCATCTGGGTCTGCATGCCTGTCGCCACGACCACGCCGCGCCCCTGCCCAAACGTCGCGGCCGTGCCGCTGAAGATCATATTGTGGCGGTCACCGAGTGTGGCTTCTTCGGCAATCGGCAGCGTATCCTTTGATACCGGCAGGCTCTCGCCGGTGAGGGCGGCCTCCGCGGTTTGCAGCGTGGCGGAATGAATCAGCCGCGCATCGGCGGGGATTGTGTCGCCGGGTTCGATGTGGATGATATCGCCGGGCACGAGTTCGGCCGCCGGAATACTCCTGCGCGCCCCATTCCGGATGACGCTGGCATGAGCCGCCGACATCTGGCGCAATGCCGCCACCGCTTCCTCCGCCCGCGCTTCCTGAATGTATCCCATGATGGCGTTGAGCAGCACGACCGCGAAGATGGCGATGGCTTCATAAGGCAATGCCGCATCGCGCTCATACCACCATAGTCCGGCTGAGATTGCCGTTGCGACCAGCAGCATGATGACCAGTACATTCTGAAACTGGGCAAGAAATTTACGCCATCCGGGGAGAGGCTTCTTCGCCGCCAGCTCGTTCCTGCCATATTTTTCAAGCCGCGCCCGGGCGCCGTCCTCGCTCAAGCCGTGCTGCGCGTCCGTATCGAACGCGGCCAGTACTTCATCGACCGGCCGCCGGTAAGACGTTACCGGGTCTTGCTGAAGGGTTACGGGGGTCATCTCGCTATCCCCGGCGCTTTCGTGACGGCGTGCGTTTTCGCATGATGAGTTTTCCGAATAATTAATAGCGTGCAGGTTTGCGCCGTTGTCAGGGAGGTATTGGAGACTTGTCAGCCAGGGAGGCGCTGGAATTGGTGAAGTCCCCTGCCGACGAGGCGGTGCCCGCTCGATGCTGTCGTGCGCGCCCGATTCAGGGTTTCCCTCAACGTCGGGTGTTTTGGTACACGAGCTCAGCCATTTCGTGCTAGCCAGAGCTACAAAAAACCCCGATATTTACGGTCCCAATGCGGCCAATTCTCTTGCTCTCTCGAATCCCCAAAGAGCAAAATCCAATTGTAAAAAATAAAACAATTGTTTCATTAAAAGAGGCGGTAAGCAGCGCTCGATCAGGCGTCCACTCGTGCCTATCCATATTATGGTAACGCCTCACTAACGCTTATTGATTATTTTTGGAAGGCCCCGACCCTTGATCATACCCAGCGAGATTTCTGGCTCACTGAAACCGGGGACTCACCGCGCTTGCGCAGGCGGGGCGGCGGCCGCCAAGCTCTTATTCAGTTCACTACTGTATTCGAGGATTTGCCTTGCTGGCCGATTCGGAAATGGACGTGTCGCCGCGCAAAGCAGAACAGTAGGCGGAAAACATCATTTGTTCGAGATAAAGCCTGTCCGCTCCGGGAAGCTTTCCCATAAGTCAGTCGTCGCTGATTTCATGCGTGTTTCCAGTTGCGAACCTGTCACCGGACCGATCTTTGCAACCTCGGCTCGCACAGCCATCACCCAGTCCCTGTTTGCCTCCACCGGTGGTGCCGGGCAGTCCAGCGCAAGCACGTTGAATGCGGCAGCCAGCATTCCCATAGCGGAACCCGCGAACAAAAATAATCCACAGCGCGCGATGGTCATTGTGCCCCCGCCTTCTTCAGAATCCGCATCATATCCATTTTTTCTTGCCCTTTCAGATCTTCTTCCGCGTAGTTCAACACTGTCTTGCCGTTCGCATCCTCGTCCTTAACCTTGGCACCCCTGCGAAGTAACGTCTGAACGATTTCGACACGACCGTATGAGACCGCCAGCATGAGCGCGGTACTGCCCTCAGCATCCTTTGCGTGCAGATCGGCTCCCGCGTCAAGCAGTGTCCCTACATTTTGCACCGGGCCGTTTGCGGCTGCCAACATGAGCGCTGTTAACCCGTTGTTGTCCTTGGCATTCACGTCAGCATGCTTCTCAAGCAGGGCACGAAGAAGCTCAACGGCATCTGTCTCGGCCCTGGACGCCCCCATGAGCGCTGTTGATCCTTTGGCGTCTCTGGCATTCGCATCGGCCCCCTTGTCCAGCAAGGCGCGCACTATGTCGATATTGCGAGATGCCGATGCTAAGATTAGGGGCGTCTGGCCCACATTATCGGCAAGATTGGGGTCCGCGCCCCGTGCGAGCAGGATTTTCACTATCGGGGCCTTCGTATCATCCCACGCGGCCATCCGCAGGGCCGTCGACCCTCCTTTTTCTTGCGCGTTGATGTCAGCGCCGGCATCCAGCAAGGTCTGCATGATCAGGATACGCCCGTGGGTCACCGCTTTCATCAGGGCTGTCTTGCCGTCATCATCCCTGGCATCGACGTTTGCCCCTTGTTCCAGCAGGAACTGGACCACATCATTGAGATCCGCTTCACTCACGACAATTTGCGATTCGGCGGTACGGATGAGCGCCTTATTGAAGAGGCCTTTGTCCGCTCCCTGTTTCAGCAACATGCGTAACACTGCCGCTTGTCCGCTCTCCGCAGCGCTCAGAAAGGCATCGTTGATCGCAGCGTTATCAGATCCGTGATCGAGCAAAATGCTGAGTATATCCTTGCGGCCAGCCGAGGCGGCCCAGGAAAGAGCGGTACTGCCGTCCGGTTGGTAGTTCCGTTCGTTGACATTAGCTTTCGCTTTCAGCAAGGCTTTGACAATCTCGATGTGGCCGCCTCCGGAAGCATACATTAGAGCAGTATCGTAATCTTCATCTTTCGCATTGGGGTTCATTCCTGCTGCCAGAAACAACCTTACTGCGGAGAGGTTTCCATCGCCTGCGCTCTTGATAAAAGCGTCCGGCGTATACGGCAGCGGAATCCGCGCCAGTGCGGCGCGTGCGGCGTCTTTGGAAGAGGTGCCGCGCTGACCCGAACCGTCTTTTCCCTGGACTGCCTGCAGGGTTTTCTTTAGCTCAAGGTTATAGGCTTTGATGCGAGCGCTCTTCTGCGATTCGTTGAGCGCAGGGTCATCACGCAATGTCGAGCAATAGGTCGCGTACATCATTTGTTCAAGATAGACCTTGTCGGCTTGCGGCAGCTTACCGAGAAGGTCGCGGGTAGTGTCGCGAGTAAGCGTTTCAAGTTCGGCACCCTTGGCAGAGCCAATCCTACCCACCGCGGCCCGAACCTCAATCTGTAAGTTCTGGTGCGCCTGCTCGGGGATGCCGGGGCAGTCCAAAGCATGGCTTTGCAACGGCAGCAGAAGCGCAGCCAACCAAGAGTAAACAGGAATTTTGGTATTTCGCACCTTCAAAATATTCACCGACTTCATTCTTACCGGGAAACGGCAACGGAGTCCATGGTTTCAAGATATTCACGCCGGGCACTTTTTACCATTTCACAATCTCCTTTTCAGTAACCTGTAATATGACGCAACGTTATTTCTTAAAATACCTTTCGGTTACATCTAATGTGGCGCAATTCGTCCAGTCACTGGCAATTGAAACCGTGGTGCTAACCGATGGCCGTTGCCATCGTGGCCGGGTCGCCGGCCGCCGCAAGTGCACCGGTTCGCTTGCTCCAGTCATCGTGATAAAGCTGGTTGGTCGGTTCATCGTAGAAGATGTGGTGGACGGCACCATTGTTGTCACGATAAAAGACGTGTTGCTGGTTGGGCGTAACCATCGTGGCCGGGTCGCCGGCCGCCGCGGGTGCCCCGGTCCGCTCCGTCCAGCTGTCCTGATAGAGCCGGTTGGTGGCCTCATCCCAGAAAATGTGGTGGATGTCTGCGTCCGTGCCGCGATAGAAAATGTGCTGCTGATTCGGGTTGGTGGTCGCCATCGTGGCCGGGTCGCCAGCCGCCACTGGGTGAGCATCCATGAGCCGCTGCAAATCGATAATATACGCCGTATTACCGCCGCAAATGAGCACCCGCGGAACATAGTTGGGCGGCGCCAACGGAAGCAGAACCAAACTCGCGCACTGAGTAAAGAAATTACCCCAATACACGCCGTTCGGCATCACCGGATCTGTGGTGACAGTGTCTTCTGGAGGAGCCGCAGCTGCAAATCGTCTCGATCCGGTCTTGGGATCAATGACTTGGCTTTGGGCTATGCTTCCGAGAGGCGTGGTGCAAAATACCCAGCCATTTGGCAGCACCGTCGCTCGGGGATAGAGTCGAGGTATGTCAATTACCTCGAATTCGACAGGCGGAACGGAGAGGGAAACCCAAGAGCCCGAAGAGGGGATAAACCGCTCAGGTATGTTATTGTTGTGCCGGATGTCGTGGCTGCTGGGATGACCCGACATGGCAAGGATCGACCCATCGCCCAGAGTTAGCAGAGTCGGGTACCAGCGTCCCCCCTCGGGGCCGGGATTCCCAGGGTTAACATACTGTGGAGTTGGATCAGACATCGCCGCAACCTCGTGCCAGACCCGAGTGAACGGATCGTAAATCCACGCGTTGCGCAGACCAGGCATGTGGTCGTGATGAATTGTAGGATCCTGGTGGAAAAAGATCTCTGTTCCACCGGCGACAAGAAGCCGTCCATCAGCCAGCATGGCGTGGCCACAACAGAAGACATCGTTGGTTGGCGAATGGGGGTTGTATGCTTCCACCTGCAAGGTCGAACAGTCGAACAATCGAGTATTGTCGATGTGCCCGCTTTGCCAAAGTTGCTCATCGTGCTCATCGCCGCCGAAATAGATGATTTCGCCGGTCGGAAGCAGGGCGGCGTGGATTGCGAGAACCTGCGCGTAGTTTAACTGTAACTCAGGATCTGCGTCTTCGGGTAAGATAATCCAACGCATAAAAAGTTTGAGCCTCCTTGACTCTTTACTTTACAACCGCTGAAGTTCATCTTTACTAGTATATTTCGCCAAGAATACGGTACGAACGACACGGCCAACCTGCGAAATGCGAAATACAGTTTGTTTTTCTGGCCCGGCGGTTCCTCGCTTACTAAGAGGGTCAATGGTGAAATTCGTCCGGCCCGAATCGATTTCCCCAAGAATAGCTCAGGGTCAGACTCGATATTTGACTTGAACGTATGTAACAGAAAGCGAAAAACATAATCCTACCTACTGACGACCAGTCAAGAAAAAACTTCAAATCTTGATTAGTAAAATATGCCCTATAAGAAACTCGTCGAATAAGCCCTATGATAACGATATTAAAACTGCGATTAGTCAGTTAACCTAACCTTATTTTATTTTTAGTTGGAGAATAGGAAAAAACAAGAAGTATTGTTTTTACGCTTGATGTGCTCCCAATAAAACGTGCCAATAGAATCTGGGTGTTTAGTCCCGCTGTATGCTGGTATAGAATATTGGCAGCTACGGAGGGGGGAATTATGGGACAAATATTCAAGTATCGCGTTTCGGAACATCGAATCCGGAGAAATGCTGGAATACAGGCTCAAATTTAATCATGAAGGAGGTATTTCATCGGATAGCGCAGCGGCATTCGAGCCCGACTTCAATAATTTCGCCTATTCGAATTATGTGAATTGGTGTGGCAGGTGGAGAGGCCGCAGGCGGTTGTGGCGGGTATGCACCGGAGAGGATTGCGCGCTCGGTTATGGAATTTGTTTCCAACGGCGCTTGCCGAACCTTTAGCACGGCCAGAAGGCTGTTGAATCGTCTGGCGGGCGCGTAAGACCGGCGGTTCAATCGCCGGAAGACTCGGAATATGGGTTGCCCGGCCAATCCTGGTATCCGGCTTCCAGTGAAACCATTCACCGTCCCCCGGCATGATGGATGCTGCTCATGCTCCGCGGGCCTACGTCAATATCAACGGCCGCTCATCGCTTCCATTGCCTCCAGCCGTGCCCGCAGGGTTTCGACTTCATCCAGCAGTTGCAGGGCCAGCGCGACCCCGGGAAGGTTGACGCCGAGATCGCTTTGCAGGTGCGAGGCTATCCTGGCCTGGCGTATATGCGTTCCGGTGAAACGCCAGGCATGGGGCTCATCTTTCCCGGTAATGACTTCCGGGGGTTTTTCCGGGGCGATCAAGCCCTCTTCCACCAGCTCGACAATGTATTCGGTTTGCACCGCACAGATGCGGCTGATTTCGGCAATGGTCAACAGATTTTGCTCATCCAGGAGGGTGCCGCTCAGTTCGTCCGGTGTCTCGTCTGTCATGTTTTCACTCCCAGTCTGGCGCGCGGATTGAAAGATTTGAATTGCTCGGCCATGTTGTGGTAGAACTCCCTGGCGGTCTCATTGGCCGCCGGCGGCACCACGATCTGAAGCACTACAAAAAAATCCCCCGGCGTCTTGCCTGGAATGCCACGGCCTTTCAATCGCAGCTTCCGTCCGGTGGCTGAATCGGCGGGTATCTTTAGCTCGACGACTCCATCCGGGGTGGGTGTTTTCACTGTCCCGCCCAAGGCGGCTTCCCATGGCGCCACCGGCAGATCGAGATACACATCGCTTCCATCGACGCGGTAGTGCGGATGGGGCCTGAATTCGATCTCCAGATACAGGTCTCCCGCCTTGCCCTGCCCATGACCCGGGGCGCCTTGTCCCGCGAGGCGAATTTGCTGCCGGGCGCGGATGCCCTTGGGAATCCTTACGTTGAGGCTGTGTTCGCGCGTCGATACATGTCCGTGCGCATCGACCCCGGGCACTTGCAGCGTGATGGCGCGGGTTGCACCCGTGTACGAGTCCTCCAGGTCGATCAGCACCTTGGCATAATGATCCTCGCCTGGACGATGGAATGCTGCCCCGGCAGCGCCATGCCTGCCGGCGGTTCCCTGGCCGCCGCCGAAGCGGGCGCCAAAACCCTGGCCGAACAATGATTCGAAAAAATCGCTGTACTGCGATGCATCGCCGCCGGAAAATTTTTGTCCGGAAAACTCGAAACCCGTATTCCAGTCGGGTGGCGGGCGGAATTCCTGGTTTGCTTTCCAGTTGGAGCCGAGCTGATCGTAGGCCGTACGTTTTTCCGGGTCTTTCAGCACTTCGTAGGCTTCACCCAGGTCCTTGAAGCGAGCTTCCGCGTCTTTCTCCTTACTCACATCCGGATGATATTTGCGTGCGAGTTTTCTATAGGCGCGCTTGATGTCGTCCTGGGACGCGTCACGTGCAACCCCCATTATTTTGTAGTAGTCCTTGAATTCCATCTATGTTCCCGATAAGGAGATGCGGTAAAGGGCAGTAAAAGCAAGCATAACCTTTAATTCTCGCTTGTGACAATCGCTTGCTCGGCAAAACGCCGCCGGCGGGCCCTCAAAGATTCCTGAATTCGCCTGGATGCCATAAAAAAACAGGAGAATGTCAGCGGTCAGGGCATTTTCCGGCGCCGCGCTTGTCTTATGTGCAGTTGCCAGTTTCCGTTGGTCGAGTCACGGCGCATGGGCGAGGACTATTAACTTAATATCAGTTCAGGACTATGACCCGTAGGGAATTCTGTATCATTTGGTTCTTGCCTTTTGGGCGAGTCCGTCCAGCTACCGGATTTAGGTGGAAATCATGCTTCGGACACGCGGCTGTAGAACAGGAGCGCATGTGAAGACAATCAGATTGATGTGGTTCACTCTCTTTATCCTTGGGCCGCTTTCCGCAGGTTCAGCCTGGGCGCGGGATGGGGGAGGTCACCACGGCGGAGGCCACCACGGCGGGGGGCATCATGGGGGTGGCGGACACCACCACGGCGGGCACCATCACCATGGGGGAATAGGTTTCGTTGGCATGGGAGGTTTCTATCCCGGTTTCGGTTTCGGCGGGTATGGGTTCGGTCCGGGTTATTATGGCGGCTATGGTTATGGTGGCTACGGTTTCGGAATGCCTTATTATTCCCCCTATTACGGGTATCCTCCGGTGGTTGCCATGCCGCAGGCGCCACCCGTGTATATTCAGCAGCAACCCCCGCAGGCAGCGGTGCAACCGTCGCCGCCACAGGCACAAACCAATTACTGGCATTATTGCAGAAACCCGGAAGGGTACTACCCGTATGTGAAAAAATGTCCCGATGGCTGGCTGCAGGTGGCTCCTCAGCCTACCCAATAAAGGAGTGTTCATGCTAAAAAACTATGGAAGCTTTTCGTTGTTACCGGTGTTTTTCCTGGCGGCTTGCGCGAGCATACCCAGCGGTCCCAGCATGATGGTCCTGCCGGGGTCCAGCAAGACTTTCGATCAATTCCGGGGAGATGACGCCTACTGCAAGCAGTATGCCAGTGAACAAGTGGGGGGAACGACACCCAATCAGGCAGCCGTCTCCAGCGGAGCCGGAACCGCCGCCATCGGTACAGGGCTTGGCGCGGCGGCGGGTGCCGCTTTTGGGGGCGGAACCGGTGCGGCGATTGGCGCGGGCAGCGGCCTGCTGGTAGGAGGGCTGATGGGAACGAATACCGCCCGCTCGTCAGGCTATGTCGCCCAGCAACGCTACGATATGGGCTATATCCAATGCATGTATGCCAAGGGTCATCGTGTCCCTGTATCAGGCCAAATCGTGGACAACTATCGTGGTCAGGCATACGGCGGCAATACTCCGCCACCTCCGCCGTCCGGCAATCCTCCGCCTCCACCCCCGCAATGAAGTGAAGTGGCCGCTGGTCACGAGAGCCGTCGATTTCGACGGGAGTGAAGCTGTCGTCATATTCATGGAAGATGCCCCTTCCCGCTTATCGCCGGTGCGCAGGTGATGCGATTACGTTTGAGGATGCCGCCCAAGTGTGACATTGGCATTTGCTCGACAGGGACCCTAACGGGTGTGCATTGCGCCTGCAAAAAAGATTATCATCGGATCTTGAGAAAATGGTGTGCGAAACGCAGTGCTGCATTATCCAGGTGTAATGACATATGCATAAAGCGCCATGGCTGTCAACCCGCACCCGTTCATGATCGATGTGCCAGGTTGTGCACGGGTCTCCACGGGTTACGCTACGCTTATCCATCCTGCTCAAATCGTATTAAGGGATACTATTTATGAGTCAAGCCAATTCCGACCATAGCGTGACGGCACACGATACCGCTGTCATGCCTGCCATAGCCGCCATCGACGATAGTCCGGCTCTTGCCGATCTGTGCGACATGCAATTCGACAACAGCTTCGTGCGCGAATTGCCGGGCGACCCGGAGATTCACAATATTCCCCGCGCGGTGCGCAATGCCTGCTATACCCGGGTTGATCCAACCCCGGTGCGGGCGCCACGGCTTCTGGCCTGGGCAGACCCGGTGGGTGAACTGCTTGGCGTTTCGCGCCCGGATTCGCCGGTTGGCCCGGCAGTCGAGGTACTCGGCGGCAATCGCGTCCTGCCCGGCATGCAGCCGTATGCGGCGCGCTATGGCGGGCACCAGTTCGGTCACTGGGCAGGGCAGCTCGGCGATGGCCGCGCCATCACGCTGGGCGAGATACGCGGCCCGGATGGTAAGCGCCGGGAGCTGCAGCTCAAGGGAGCGGGCAAAACGCCATACTCGCGTACCGCGGATGGCCGCGCGGTCCTGCGCTCATCGGTACGCGAATTCCTGTGCAGCGAAGCCATGCACTACCTGAGGGTACCGACTACCCGGGCGTTGAGTCTGGCGGCCACTGGCGAAACAGTGGTGCGCGACATGTTTTATGACGGCAATCCGCGCCCCGAGACGGGGGCCATCGTCTGCCGCGTGGCTCCCTCTTTCGTGCGCTTCGGCAATTTTGAGATCCTTGCGGCACACAATGAATTGGACACGCTCAGGCGTCTGGCCGATTATGTGATACGCGAGCATTTTCCTGAACTGGGTGCGCCTTCACCGTCAACCTACGCGCGCTGGTTCGAGGAAATCTGCCGCCGTACCGGAACGCTGATTGCTCATTGGATGCGGGTGGGTTTTGTCCATGGCGTGATGAATACCGACAATATGTCGATACTGGGGTTGACGATCGACTATGGGCCCTACGGGTGGCTGGAGGGTTTTGACTTTCAATGGACACCCAACACTACGGATGCGCAGGGACGGCGGTATTGCTTCGGCAATCAGCCGGAGATCGCGCACTGGAACCTGACCCGTCTTGCCACTGCCCTTGCTCCGCTGATCGAGGATCACGCGGCGCTGGAGTATGGCTTGGCGGTCTTCGGCGAGACATTCCAGACCGCATGGCGTGGTATGCTGGCGGACAAGCTGGGACTGGTTTCGCTGGCGCATGAAGAGGACGACGCGCTGGTGAGTGACCTTTTCAACCTGCTGCAGCAAGTTGAAACGGATATGACTTTGTTCTTTCGCGGGCTGATGGCGGTTCCGGTGGATGTGCAGGGTGACAGCCCGGCGGATACCATGGATGACGCCGCACTGGCTGCGCCGCTGCGCCGGGCGTTCTATACTGAACCGGCGTCCGCGCAGATGGCCAGGCTGGCCGGCTGGCTGCGCCGCTACATTGCACGGGCGCGCCTGGATGCGGAGGCCACCAGTTTGCCCGAGTTTGCGGATGTGCGTCTGGAGCGCATGAGATGTGCCAATCCCAAATACGTGCTGCGCAATTATCTGGCGCAGCAGGCCATCGAAGCGCTGGAGCAAGATAATGCATCAGTCATTACGCGCCTGATGGAGGTATTGAAACATCCCTACGACGAACAGCCCGGACATGACGAGCTCGCGCACCGGCGGCCTGAGTGGGCGCGCAACAAGCCGGGATGCTCGGCACTGTCATGCAGCTCCTGAACTTCCGGGTAGCGAGAGCATGGGACAGGTACGATAGAATCACGCTATCGAGCAATTGCGCCTGATTCGATAACGGGATTGGGTTAAAGCGGATAAATGGCCCGATAACTTCGCGACGGTATCAGCGCTCAGCCGCCGCCGCATCCACCGCATCCGCCGCAACCACTTTCGCCACCCCCTTCACCGGATGCTGTATCCGCATAGTTATTGTCCAGCGCATGCTTGAATCCGTCAGGAATTTCCAATGCCGTATCAATGGCGAACAGGAATGGCAATCGCAAAGGTGTTTTTTCATCGATTCCTTCCCACTCGCAAGCCAGCAGCCACGCTTTTCCCTTGCCGGCTTTGAGCGTACCCGCTGAGGGAGCCAGCGCCTCAGCCGGCGTATGATGGAGAAAGCGACCCATTCCGTTCTTGCAAAATTCCTCGTAGGCGCGCGTGAGCAGGATGAATTCATGCCATGCAGCATCCACAGCTTGCGAAGGCATCGATACCATTGCAGGGCCAGCCGCATTGCACAGTATAAAATACTGCCGGAGTCCCAGCATGACCAGCGACAGTTGCTCATCCGTGAGGTCAGGATAATGTTTGCCGACTCGGTCTTTGACAAGGGAAGGGAACTGATAGCCCTTGAGAAAGCCGTGTTGACGCTTCTTGCGTTGCGCTGCAGACCATTCGAGCAGGAATATGGGAACAAAAATCAGCGCAAGTAATAGCAATCCCGTCATCTCCTGCCTTGCAATAAAAATATATAGTGGCCAGCCTGCAATACCGCCAAGGATCAGCAAGCCGAGAATTGTTCTACCAACAGACTCATTCTTCAGCTTGTCCAGCGGCGGCGGGCTCAGCAGAATTCCCGTGCCTGCAGATGAGTACTCGTGAATCTCCATGATTTCTCCCCGGTGTATCGCCGGATATTGATAATCCAGCGCAAGCTCTTCGGCCCTCCTGATTTTCCGCTATAAAAATCGCTTCGGGCGAACGGATGCTTTTTGCATGAGTGAGTGCAAGTATTGGGTAGATGCGATTCCCTCGCAACGGTAAAACTACGCCGTGCCGACCCGTAGAAATACGTAGTGCCCTATCTGGAGTGAGTCTCCTGTGTCAATGAAAGCCAATAATTTTGTCCACACTGAAGTACTGGAGGATGACTATCCATTAAGCATGATTTCAAAGGCAAGCATGATGCAATCGCACTGGGCTGAGGAAGGTTTAACCTAAATTCGGCGGTTGGACAGTATGGGGTGCGCGGTTTTGGGGTGCAGAGCAAGCCGCAACAACGCGGAACAGCGCGCCGCCACGCGGGCCGAAGCAGTCCCTTTTGTAGTAAAGGCGTGACTCCGCCCGCGGGATGCGGGCGCCCCATTCCAAAGCGTTGCAACGCTGCCATGCCGGTATTTGGCATCTCGAAGGTGTTTGTGCGCGCGGCACAGGCAGTTCCGCCGCCATAGAAGCGCCATTTGAACCACTGTCCATCGAAACGGCACTCCGAGTATGGGGTGCCCGTCCGTGCTAATCAAAATTACCGGCATTACCAGAGCGGCGCGCTATCTCGGGCGGAGCATGCGACTGACGGCAGACGTGCCCGAATGAGGCCCGTCATGTCCTATCAGGAACGCTTCTGCGACGCTTGGCACGGCATGGTGGAGAGGTTGTCCGGTGTCGCCGGGATTGAAGGGGCCAACCGGGTAGATGGCGCATTACGTACTTTTACGTAGCTTTTAGACGTAGTTATACGGATTCGAATGAAAGTGAACATGACTAAAGTTCAACCTGAACAGGAAGTGAAGTCGACACAAAACCAGTTCTTTGAACCTTAGCCCAAGGAGACTTTCATGACACACCAGAAACGGAATCAGATTTTGCGCGTTGTGTACGCTGCGCTAAACGGCGGCCTGCTGGCAGGCTGCCTGTCATTGGGGACCGCCGCCCATGCCGGGATCACCTTCCAGTTCCAGTATGACGATCCCGCGGGAACCGGGTTCCTTGATCCCGTCTACGGAACGAGCCGGCAGACCGCTCTGGATACAGCGGCCGGCACCTTTTCCAGCATGTTCGGCAGCCATTTCAGCAACTCGGCCACGATCATACTGACGGCAAAATCACAAAACGATCCCTACAGCGGAATGCTGGCATCGGCGGGCAGTTATCTCACCAACCCCGGTAGTGCGGGATTCAACCTTGGGGAGGTCGTCCGGACCAAACTTCAAACCGGAGTGGATCTGAACGGGGACCATGCGGATGGAGTGGTAACCGTCAATTTTGGCGCAAACTGGGAACTTGATTTCAATACGCCACCCGTGTGGGGATGGTATACCGGCACATACGACTTCTACAGTACGCTGTACCACGAATTTACGCATACCCTTGGTTTCAACCCGGCAATGACGCAATCCGGAGCGAGCATATTCGGCACGAAAGATGCGGGGAGCTGGAGCACTTTTGCCAGCTTCATTGTCGACAAGAACGATATCCCGATCATCAATCCGGATACCTTCGCACTGGATCAGGCGGCGTGGGATACCGGCAGTGTCGGCAATTGGGGCGGAGGCGGTTCTGAGGGATTATTCTTTGACGGGCCCAATGCCGTGGCCGCAAATGGCGGGTTTCTGGTCACGCTCTATACGCCGGATTTTTGGAACCCGGGCAGTAGCGTTTCCCATCTGGACGACAGGATGCCGGGCATTTGGGGGACGCTGATGGCACCCGCTGCGGACGTGGGACCGCAGATGCGCGACTACAGCGCGATCGAGGTGGGCATTCTCAAGGATCTCGGCTATGTGGCGGTCGTGCCGGAACCCCAAACCTACGCCATGCTGCTTGCGGGACTGGTCGTTCTTGGTGCGATTGCGCGGCGCCGCACTTCCGGCTTCACCATTGGCTAACGGTTCGGAGTCCGGACGCCGGATCTTCAATTTTTCGTCCGGCTAAGATTGCTGGCAACATTTTTCCAGAAGAGGTGAACGCAAGTGATATCGAAAATCGATACGGATCATGGGGTTTATCAAATGGGTGAGCTTGGGAATGAGAAACTTGTTGCAGGATTCAAGCTCAAGCGTGTTGCTTCCATACGAACACCGTACGGACTCCTCGCAGCCATTCTGCTGATCGTTATCGCGTGCCTTGGGATGACAATGTCCATAGCCGCAGAGCGCAGCCTTGGACCGGGTGGTCCGCCACTGACCTATGGTATCGACGAGGTGCGTATCCGTCTGATTCGTCATCCTGGCAATGCCGCCCTTCCGGCTCAACGGGTCAGCTTGTCCGGCTCCGGCAGCGCAACACTGGAACAGGATGGCAAAACCCTATCCTTCACTTATGAGGTCACGGATTTGCTGGCCGTGATAAACGCGCTCTACAAGATTCGTTTTTTCGACCTGCCTGGTGATTATACCAATCAGTATTCGGTCTTCCTGAAGGATGGCAAAACGGTCGAAACGACCGCACTTCGCATGCTCGATGTCAACGTCATGAATATCTGTTTCACCGTAGCGGGCTATGAAAAATGTGTCAGTTACAGCGATGGGCAACTTCCCGACCTGGAGAATATTGCCAAACGGATTTTCTCCGGAGCCAACGAGTTGCTGAAGAAATAGGATAGGTGCCTGTTCGTGCCGTCTGGAAACCATACCTCCAGCCCGAATATCGTCGCTTCCAGCTGCAGCAATATAAATTACCGTATCGTCATAGGCATTCTTATTAAAAAATAAACCTCGAGAAAATAAAAATCATGACATATAAACTATTGGCAATGCTCCTTTTTGCACCGGTATTGGTCTTAAGCTCAGGGTGCTCGGTCTTCATGGCGGCGAAACAGCCGGACAAGAAAAATGTGGAGTTGTTCAGAGCAGGCACGTCGAGAAGTATGATTCTTGGTGAGTTTGGCCCTCCTGCCGTATCCGAGGCCAGGGATGGCAAGAAATATGAAATTTTCAAATTCATTCAGGGTTACAGTACGGGAACAAAGGCTGGCAGGGCGCTATTTCATGGTGCTGCCGATGTGGTAACGCTGGGTTTATGGGAGGTTGTCGGTACTCCCGCGGAGGCGGTTTTTAGCGGTGACGAAATGGCGTACGAGGTTTCATACGACAAGGACGACAGGGTCGATCAAGTCACTCCATTGAAGAGATGAGGGCAGTTGTCTCATGCATATTTTTAACGGCAAAAAGAGGGAATTTCAATAAAATGTATTATTCAATCAAGGTATTCAGGGTTGGGGTTCTAGCGGCAATAGGTGCCGGATTATTGCTCTCGGGGTGCGCGACAACATCGCCAAAAGCGGCATTCAGGGAAATGTTGCCGAAGGAGCAGCGCCTGGATGCGAACGATACCGCCAATGTGAAAGTGGAAGCGGGCGAGGGCGTTGTTATCGATGAATATGAAAAACAGCGATTAGCCCGGAACATCCTGGGAAAGATCGACATGCAAAAATTGCAGAATCCCGATTCCTCTGGCAAGCGTGAGTATGAGATCGCGATCTTGGTGACAAGATATGAAAAAGGCAATGCTTTCGCAAGATTCATGCTTGCTGGGCTTGGGCAAATTCATATCGATGCCAAAGCATCCGTATTCCTGCTGCCCGAACGCACGAAAGTTTCCGAGTTCGATATCGACAAAACTTTTGCATGGGGCGGAGTCTATGGCGGCATCACATCAATTGAAGACGTGGAGCACGGGTTTGCGGAAGGGGTGGCAAAGGCGGTGACAAGCGCGAAGGAATAGGAGGTGGCCCTGTTGCTCCTTTCACCCAACGTGCGGAAAGCAGCATATGGAAACGGAAGGCTGCGCAGTGTGCATGCTTTCTGCCCCGGGCATCCAACTTCAAGCGTTGCGAGCAATAAAAAAGCATATGCTACAAATACCCGCAGTAACATTTGTACCCGCAGCCTATGCCATGATGCTGGCTGGCCTTGCCTTGATGGATGTTATGGCACGTTCTAAGAAGCAAGCCGTTTGATCCGGTTGAGCCGATCAAATCACGATAATCCCATTCTTGTGATGGGATTTTTTTCGCATATGCGTATATTAAAGCCGTGAGCCGCAAATGCCCTCAATTGGAATAGCGGGAGGGGCCGATTTTTATGCGTGAAATAGCGTGCGGATGCCGTAAATTAATGCTGCCAGGCGGGGAAAGCAGCCATACGAAGATGAGTCCGTGCACGCGCAAAAAGGTTAGCGAGGGAGTCCACCACCCGCTTTGAATCATGAATCCGGATAATGACAGCGCATTCTATATTTTACTGCGTAGATTATTAGTAATGCTGGATTATCAGCCATTTCTACCGGGACCACGGTTCTGAGTTTTTGCAGGATACGGGAGCGGCAGTCTGCTACGGTATGCTCAACGATATCAAATTTTATGGCAATATCCTCATTCGTCTTTACGTCGCCGAGAAGCCAAAATACCTGTTTTTCGCGTAATGTCAGAAGCGACTCGGGTTTCGCTACCTGTGGAAAAACAGTTTGACCGTTAATTATCTTATTGATCGCATTGATAATGATGGACCCTGGTTCTTTTTTATTCACGTAGCCTCGTGCGCCAGCCTCGATTGCACGGAGTATAAATTCCTCCTCGTGATGTAGCGTAAATACCAGAACGGCTATCGCTGGAAATTTGGTACGAAATTTTGTGGTCAATGCGATACCGTCGGTACCCGGCATTTCGATATCCGTTACTACCAGATCTATTGCCATATCGTTTGCGTGGCGCAATGCTTCTTCCGCATCCGCCGCCTCGGCAACCACGCGGAAAGTTGGCCTGGTCTCCAGCCGGCCTCGTAATGCGTCACGCATCATGGGGTGATCATCCACAAGCATGATGTTAATGGGTCGATCGTATATCATGGCAGCCTTGGAAGAAAATAATGTAACAGGGATAGCGGAATGGTGGCGATTACCGTTGTGCCACTGCTTGTGGAGTTGATCTGCAAGTGTCCACCAACCTCTCCCAGCCGTTTTTTCATATTCCGCAAACCCATGCCAAACCTTGGATCGCTGTCGATCCGGCCTGCATCAAACCCTGTGCCATTGTCGCGGATGGTGAGCGTCACCCGGTGCTTGCCGCCTTCCAGCCGCATTGATGCCTGGCTGGCAGCCGCGTGCTTCATGACATTCTTCAGCGCTTCCTGGGCAACACGATACAAGACTTTATTAACAGAACCCGATAAGCCATCTGTATCGCCCCCTGCGGTGAATTCGACGGAGGCCGCTATATTTTCCATATCATGAGCCAGTTGACGTAGCGACGTTGTCAGACCGGGGCCAGAGCCAATCGTACCCGGATAAAGGTCATGGGCAATTTTGCGGATGTCTCCGAGGATATTATTCAGTTCGGCCGCCATTCGCTCGAACGTGCTCTGTGCCGGCGTGAACTGCTCGGGCATTCCCGTCAACTGGATAATTCCCGTTTCAGTTTGAAGTCTGGCAGATATCAACCTTTGGCAGATGTCGTCGTGCAACTCGCCCGCCACTCTGGCGCGTTCCTCCGCTTGCGCGGCCCGGCGCTCCCGGATATTGAGCACCAGGCCGGACGCAATCACCACGATCACCCCAAGGAATGCAATGACGCCAATCCAGCGCATCGTGTCGAAATTATTGCTCCACACCTGTGCCTCGACGTTGGTCAGCACTTCATCGACGTCGTCCAGATAAATGCCGCTGCCCAGAACCCATCCCCAGTCTGACAGCGGAATGACATGCGTAAGTTTAACAGCGGGTTTTCTGGTGGATGGCTTTTCCGTGGAATAGGTTACAAAGCCTCCGCCCTGGCGGGCACGGCTGATCAATTGCTGGATGGTCGGGAAGCCGTTCAGATCTTTATAATCCCACCGGTTCAGCCCGATCAGGTGCGGCCTTCGCGGATGCACAAGCAGCTTTCCCTCGAGGTCGTACACGAAAAAATACCCATCACTCCCATAATCCAGCCTCGCCAGGATCGCTTTCGCATCATCCATCGCAGCGGCATCCTTGCGGCCGGATTCATAAATATGGGCGATCGAGTGTCTGGCCAGCATGACATAGCTCCTCAGTTCCATCTCCTTGCTGGCAAGGTAAGTCTGTCGAATGACCTCTTGCTGAGCTTTGGCCAGTTCTGTTGCGTGGTGATACACAGCGTATGCAATTATGCAAAGCGCCAGAATCAGCGGCACTGTGGCGAATATGATGATTTTTTGCCTTAGCTTCATAAGTGATATTTTATCGCCCGCCTGTCAGGGCGCATACGTAGAATTACGTATCCGCTCTGCGTGTTGGTACGCGGGTTCGAGAGGGTAGAATATCGTCAAATATGGATGACTGAAAAAGCATGCGCCTGATGAGCCGCAAACACGGTTGAGCCAGCAGTCTCCGGCCGGGGTGTCTCGTCCACGCTGAGCTTATCGAGGGCGGTGAGGCAGCTCAAGCTCTGCCATAATTTATGAGGCATAATACCAGCCGGTTTTTTTCCGTTCAATCTTTACGCAAACGCTTGAGAGAATATGGCGGGTGATATTCTGCGATGTTACCGGGAGATGATCATCCGCATTGAACGCGATTTGTCTTCTTCCTGTTTTTCCACTTCATCATTCTTTCGGTTGACGATTACCGCGCCTGTGCGATATGCCTGCGTTCTTAGCGGGTGACCTCCGGTTCAAGATAAGCGGTCATGCCCATTTTTTTCGGAAAATAAGAGAGCAACATGGATTTTCTTTCGGAGCTGGCGATCATTCTGGTTTGTCTGTTTTATGGCGCTCGCAAAGGGGGGATCGCGCTTGGCTTGTTAAGCGGTATCGGCCTTGTCATATTGGTGTTCGTTTTTCAATTGCCGCCGGGGAAGCCGCCAGTGGATGTGATGCTCACCATAATCGCAGTCGTGGCTGCGTCGGCCACGCTTCAGGCCTCGGGAGGGTTGGAGGTGGTGCTGTGGGGAATTGAGAAACTCTTGCGGCGCAATCCAAGATTCATATCGGTACTGGCCCCCTGTACCACTTGCGGATTAACGATGGTGTGCGGCACAGGGCACGTCGTGTACACGATGCTGCCCATCATTTATGACGTGGCAATCAAGAACGGCATCCGGCCGGAGCGCCCAATGGCTGCCTCCGCCATCGCGAGCCAGATGGGCATTATCGCGAGTCCGGTATCGGTGGCAATGGTTTCGCTGGCGGCACTTCTTGCCGTTATTCCCATTGAAGGCAGGTCAATCGACTTCATTACCGTGCTATCGATTACTGTCCCCTCAACGTTAGCGGGCGTATTGATCGTCGGTATTTTCAGCTGGTTCCGGGGTAAGGAACTCGATGAGGATGAGCGGTTCCAGGCGCTTGTTGCTGATCCCGATAATCGGAAGCGCGTGTATGGCAAGGCCATTACATCGGAAAAAAAACGATTGTTACCCGGCCAATGGATCGCAATGAGCATATTCATAGGAGCGATAATGGCAGTATCCATGCTCGGCGCAATCGAATCGCTCCGGCCCATCGTGGATGGCAAACCGTTATCGATGGTGATCACCATTCAGATATTTATGCTGATGGCAGGTGCTCTTATTATCCTATTTACAAAAACGGATTCTGCCGCCATTGCCCGAAACGATGTTTTTCGTGCCGGCATGATCGCTGTAGTTGCAGTATTCGGTGTTGCCTGGATGGCTAACACCGTATTCGAAGCAAACCTGCAGGATATGAAAATTGCACTGTCAGACCTTGTAAGGGCTCAGCCATGGACATATGCAATCGCGCTGCTAGTGGTTTCCAGGCTGGTGAATTCCCAGGCGGCTGCCATCACCGCAATGGTGCCGATGGCTCTATCGATGGGCGTGGCACCCGGATATATCATCGCTTTTGCGGCTGCGAGCTATGGTTATTTTATTTTACCCACTTATCCAAGCGACCTGGCAGCCATCCAGTTTGATCTCTCGGGTACCACCCATACAGGCAAATATCTTATAGATAATAGTTTTATCCTGCCTGGGCTGATTGGCGTAGCCACCTCATGCATGTTCGGCTACCTGCTGGCTACTACACGCAGCCTGATATAAGGCATTATCAGCCATGCGCTGATCTGCCAAGCCGTTTCCCGATATAGGCGGAGCGGCGATATGTGAATTTCACCTGTCGAAGCGTAACATGTCACTTACAGGTATGAAGAGAACAGGCTTCGCTTGCGCGTTCCTGTTCGTCCAAAGGACGGATGATATCCATCCTTCCATTCGAAATGCGGCCACGTGATCCGGTTTCGCCAACGCGGTGAAAATAGCAGGTGTCCCCGCCGGGAGCTCCGGGAACCGGCTAGCAGGTTTTTTTAAAGCTTGCGTGCGGACTTTATTCCGCGCAGGGTTTTGTCCAGTAGAAGACGCGTTTTTTTGGCGGCTTGCTCTTCATTCTTAGTCAATTCTTTCTGCACCATTTCCGCAAAAACGACCAGATCCTGCCGAGGGTAGGCATCCTGCACGCCGCAGTCCTGAAAGAATTCGGCAATCCAGCGAGCATTCAGTTCGGTGCGTCCCGTTTCCTCCAGATACTCGTTAGCCGCCATCTTGACGTAATGGGTCAGTTTGGGCATGGTGTCTCCTTGGTTGAGCCAGCAAAGGCAACGATAGCTGAAATCCGCTGAATTATATAGAGACAGCAGCGATATGATTCCCCACAATTGGCAGCGAACCAAGATCGTATGTACGCTGGGCCCGGCGACGGATCCTCCCGGCGTTATCGAGCAACTGATCGAGTGCGGCATGGATGTTGCGCGCGTGAACGCATCGCATGGGGGTCATGCCGATCACGCGAGGCGCATTGAGCGGGTGCGCAACGCCGCGAATATGCTCGGCCAGCCGGTAGCCATACTCATCGATCTGCCGGGTCCGAAATTCCGCATTGGCGACCTGCCGGATAATTTTTACAAGCTGGCCGAAGGCGAGATGATCACGCTGATTGCGGAGGACAGCTTCGTGAAGGAAGTGGGGGGTAATGCGGAAGAACGCAGCCGCCTTTTGCCGGTGCGGGATCCGGAACTGCTCCCGGCGCTTCGTGCGGGAGAGTCGGTGTTCCTGGCCGATGGCTCGATCGAGCTGTGCGTGAGGATCACGGCCGCCGCCGGCGTGCATTGTGAAGTGATCATCGGTGGCACCGTGCGCTCCGGCTCCGGGATCAATGTTCCCGAATCGGTCCTGAGCGAAATGGTGCCTACCGATGACGACCGGCAGCATCTTGCATTCGCGGTGGCGCAGGAGGTGGAATGGGTCGGCGTGTCGTTTGTGCAATCGGCCGGCGATCTTGCGCGGGTGCGGGCATGCCTGCCCTCCGGGGCGGGGGAACGGCCGCTGCTGATGGCCAAGATAGAGAAGCGCCAGGCCCTCGCGGATCTCGATGCGATCGTGGAAGCGTCGGACGGCGTGATGGTTGCGCGCGGGGATCTGGGGGTCGAGACCGATCTCGCCGAGATACCGGTGGTGCAGAAGCGCATTATCGCGGCGGCCAATGCGCGCGGCCGCCCGGTGATCACCGCCACGCAGATGCTCGAGTCGATGGTGGAGCGCGAGCATCCGACGCGGGCGGAAGCCACCGACGTGGCCAACGCGGTCCTCGACGGAACGGATGCCGTGATGCTTTCCGCCGAGACGGCCATCGGCCGATTTCCTGTCGCCGCAGTGCGATTTCTTGCCCGCGTGCTTGCTGCGACGGAGAAGGGATACAGCTTGCGCATGGCATATGACCGGATGCGGGCGACGGATATTCCCAGTTCACCGGACAACCCGGACAATGCCCTGAGCTTCGCTGCATGCCAGCTCGCGGCGCGCCTCGGCGCCCGAGCCATCGTCGTGCCCGCCCATACCATGGCGGCAGCATTGGCTATTGCCCGTTTTCGTCCCCAGGCGCCGCTTGTCGTCGTGGCGAGCTCCATGAGATTGTATCGGAGCCTGGCACTGGTGCGCGGAGTTTCGCCCCTTCTTTCCATCGCCGCATCCGACACTGGAACCGGCACTGGAACCGGCCCGCAGGCTTGCCTGATTCAAGCCGGAGAGTGGCTGGTCGCGCAGGGTCTGGCGGAACCCGGCGACCAGGTTGTGCTGGTTTCCGCTTCCAGCAGCGCTTGCGAAAGAGCCGACACGCTCCGGACGATACGCTTGAGCCGGGATGGGGGAACCGGATAGGCGGTTTTTCCCGCTACAATTCAGGAAGCGTACCTGAATCCCCGGTATCCTTGGCGAGCATTACCCGATTACGTCCCGCATTTTTCGCTTCATACATTGCCTTGTCCGCACGCTCAATCAATGCCTCCTTGCGTTCGCCTGACCTCAACATCGCAACGCCCACGCTGATTGTTATCGGGATGCTGAATTCCTTCAAGTGCAGGGGAGTATCCATCACCCCTTTGCGTACCCGCTCCGCGATGACTTCCGCCAATTCCAGAGGAGTGTTCGTCATGATAATAACGAATTCCTCCCCTCCGAATCTGCCGATCATGTCGAAGTCCCGCACCGCCGCCTGTAGCCGGCCCGCCACATGCTTGAGTACGAAGTCGCCCACCACGTGTCCGTAGGTGTCGTTGATTTTCTTGAAGAAATCGAGATCGATCATCGCCACGCATAAAGGTTTGCCACTCCGGCCATCGTGACCCCTGTGCGCGATATCGATATGATGATCAAGGGCTTCCATGAGCGTGTTATATCGCATCAAGCCCGTGAGTTGGTCGGTCGAGGCTTCCTGGTGCCAGTGGGATGTTTCCTTGCGCAACTTGGTAAGCGCCTTTCGCAGTTCATCAATTTGCGGAAGATGGTAACCTTCCGCGCTCAGGTATACATTCAGGGAGGTGAGTTTCACAACGCAGTCGATGAGGGGCCCCAAGGTTGCCGTATCATCGGCAAATTTGACCGATAGATTGTTTATCAGGGTTTGCTGCGTGAGGCTATGCTGTAACTGCAGAAGGCCTTGGGGAATTTTTGCGCGCACGAAAGCGGCGGCGATGGCCAGCCGTTCTCCAAAATACTTCGGGGTATCGAAATCCTGGCCGTAGCATTGCAAATGCAGCGTCCATGTTTGCGTGAAGCATTCGATACCGATATTCCGCTCGATCAGCGCGAAGCCCCGATCCCGCGCCAGCGCGATGCAGCAGGAATGGACCATCGCCTTGGCTTCTCCCCCTGTGGTTTCTCTCCGTATACGCTCCGCCAGTTTGGCATGCTCCGCTTGCAGACCCAGTATCGATAGTGTTTCCCGGATTCGCGCGCTGTCAAATCCAAACGCCGCGCAATCGAAAGTGGTATCAGTATTCATGAGATATGGAGCGCGTGGCGCATTCATTGGTTCCCATAAGTGTTTGCGATGGAGGCAGGATGATTTTCATGGGATGACGGCATCCTGCAGGTTGCAGCTTAAAGCATAATGCACTACGCTCAACAATTCCGGCATTGATGACACAAAATGGTAAAAAATTAATCATGAAACAGTCATCGAGCACCAGTTTCCGGAGCATGCGTCATATACCATGAACCCGTACGGAGTCACCATGAACCTCTGCCCCCGCGTGATACTGGCATCTGTCATTGTTTCCTCCGCATTGATGGGATGCGCGTCGCCCCGCTCTTTTCTGGGCGCTTCGTTGCCCAAGATGAAATATGAGGATGTCAAAAAGAGAGAGACACCGTATCGCCTGCAGCTCGTTGTCGAGTTTCAGCGAAATGGCGCGCATTTTCCCAAGGGAGATATCCCATTGCGGGATTATGCCGCAAAGATACTTGGCGACACCGGTGTTATTACCCCGGTTGATGTGGTCTCCGCGGTTGACAACCAGGGCGATGGCGCCGTCCGGATAGTCCTGAACAATATTGCCGACAGCGGCACCGTTGCCGCGGAAGCGGCCCGCTCGGGGTTTCCGCTGTGGATGGTTGGAAAAACCATTACCGATGCTTATACCATGTCGATGGCCATCACCATGAAAGGGAAGACGATCAGGCGGACCGGCATAAAACACGCATATCACACCGCCCTCGGCAATATGGAGATACCGGAGGGAATCGAGGTTTTTCCTTCGAACGAGGCCTTCGGACGAATGCTTGAGCAGATGATTCTGCGGGGGTTGCAGGATATGCAAGGAAGTGGTGAATTGTCATGGCTGGGTGAGCCGGAAGCGATTGTTTTTTCCTGGGCAGCTTTCCGGCCGGGTTACGCCGCGCTCATCCAGTCTGTCGATGCCGGATCGTTTATTGCCCAAGACCATTCGGGAATGGCTCGTCCCATCTAATCGGAATAGCCGGCATTCATCCTCCGCTCTTCGCGGGAGTAGTAACGCACGTCGCCCAAGGGCACGACCACCAATCCGCCCTCGGTCACGTGATATTTCTCCCGGTCGCGCTCGGGATCGAAACCGATTTCGGCACCGGGAGGAATCACGTTATGCCGGTCAACGATCACGTGGCGCAGCTTCGCTCCGCGCCCGATGCGCACATAATCCATGATGATGCAGTCTTCGATCTGCGCGCCCGGCTCAACCATCACTTCGCGCCGGAGGATCGAATTGCGTATCTTCGCGTTTCTTATGATATTCGCCGCGCCCAATAGAACATTGTCGAGTTCGCCTTGCATCACCCAGGAGGTGGGTCCCTGGTAATGGCTGGAAAAAATCGGCCACTGAGGGTTAAAAAGATCAAAGTGGGGCTTCAGGCCGAGCATGTCCCGGTGTGCCTCGAAATAGGTGTCCAGTGTTCCCACATCGCGCCAGTAGCTTTTTTCCTCATAAGGCTTGGTATCAGGCACCACGTTGGTTGAAAAATCGTAGGCATACACCCGATGGGATCTGGACAGGCGCGGGAGCACATGATGGCCGAAATCAGTCGCGCCCTCTTTGTGCGCTTCCTCCAGCGCTGTCCTCAGCAGGTCCGCGTTGAACAGATAATTTCCCATGGACGCATAAGCATGCTGCGAATCGTTGGGCATGGGCTTCGGTTGCTCCGGTTTCTCCTGAAAATCCCTGATTCGTTGCGACGCATCCGCTTCGATAATGCCGAAGTTCGAAGCCTGCTCCAGTGGCACGGGAAGTGCAGCCACGCTGATATCCGCGTTGTTCTCGCAGTGAAAGCGTACCATCTGCCGGACGTCCATGCGGTAGATGTGGTCCGCGCCGAATACCGCCACCAGGTCCGGCCGGTGCATGTCCATCAGGTTCAGGCTCTGATACACCGCATCCGCCGTGCCACCGAACAGGGTATGTTCCGTCATCATCTGCGGCGGCACCACCGTTACGAACTGCTCGGAAAACAGGGTGGAAATTGTCCATGCTTTGCGGATGTGCTCGATGAGGGATTGCGGTTTGTACTGCACCAGAAGATAGATTGAACGAATGTCGGAGTTCACCAGATTGGTGAGGACAAAATCCACGATGCGATAGCGGCTGCCGAAGGGTACCGCCGGTTTGCAGCGCTCTGTCGTCAATGGCCGCAGGCGCGAACCCTCGCCACCCGCCATCACAAAAGCCATGACTTTTTTCCGGCCTCTTCTCTCCCACATATCGTTCTTCCTCCTTAACCTGAATCCGGCCTTTGGATGGGAAGAAGCACGCCGTCCGGGGAGGCAGGACAAGGCGTCCCAACGCAGCCATGCGCCCCCAGAACAGTGCAACCTGCCCGAGGGTGGACTCGCCGGGAAGCGAGCATCCAGTGGCATGAAAATTGTTTAAAAATCATGGTGGCAGACTCTCAAATAAGCGCTCAACCCTCAGATCCAGGTTTAATCACCGGTCAGCACGCTGGTTTAGTTATAGCCCATATCGTTGCGGTTTTCTGCTAGAGTGAAACAAGCCAAAAGAAAAAATTCGAATCCCTTTACTCAATCCATGCCGATCGTTCCTCTCCTTCATATGCTCTGCCAGTTCGCGGGGCGCCGGATATTGCCGCACGGCCATTGCTTCCGATGAAAGTCTGGCCCGGAAATCCCTATCCGCTCGGCGCTACCTTTGATGGCGCGGGAACAAACTTCTCGCTGTTCTCGCATATGGCTGAGCGTGTTGAGCTGTGCCTGTTCGATGAACAAGGCCGCGAAACCCGGGTCGATCTGCCTGAAAGCACCGGCCGCTGCTGGCACGGCTACTTTCCCGGCATCGAACCGGGGCAGCGCTATGGCTTCCGCGTACATGGGCCATGGGCACCCGAACAGGGCCATCGCTGCAATCCGGCCAAACTCCTGCTCGACCCCTACGCCAAGGGCATTGACGGTGATATTCGCTGGGATGAGGCGGTATTCCCTTACCCTTTCAACGGGGATGAAAGTGCGCAAAATGGTGCGGACAGCGCACCTTTCATGCCCAGGTGCACCGTCCAGCAACCCTTCTTTGACTGGGCCGGAGACCGCCAGCTGCGGCGTCCATGGAATGAAACCATCATCTACGAACTTCACGTCAAGGGTTTCACGGCGCAGCATCCGGACATACCGCCCGAATTGCGCGGCACCTACGCCGGTCTTGCTCATCCGGCCGTGATCGCGTATCTGAGACAGCTCGGCGTCACGGCTGTCGAGCTGATGCCGGTGCACTATTTCGTGCAGGATAAACGCCTGGTGGACCAAGGGCTGCGCAACTACTGGGGGTACAATTCCATTTCCTACTTCGCGCCGCACGGCGGCTACGCGGCGGACAAACGTCCGGGTGCCGCCAGCGCCGAATTCAGGCAGATGGTCAAGACGATGCACCAGGCTGGCATGGAAGTCATCCTTGACGTAGTCTACAACCACACCGCCGAGGGCAACCACCTGGGGCCGGTGCTGTCCTTCAAGGGCATCGACAATGCCTACTACTATCAGTTGATGGCGGGGGATCGCCGTTACTACATGGACTACACCGGCACCGGCAACAGCCTCAACATGCGCCAGCCGCACGTGCTGCAACTGATCATGGATTCGCTGCGCTACTGGGTACTGGAAATGCACGTGGACGGTTTTCGCTTTGATCTGGCCGCTACCCTGGCGCGAGAACTGCACGAAGTGGAAATGTTGTCCGCCTTCTTCGACATCATCCAGCAGGATCCCGTCATCAGTCAGGTCAAGCTGATCGCCGAACCCTGGGATCTCGGCGAAGGCGGCTACCAGGTCGGCAATTTCCCGTCGGGTTGGTCCGAGTGGAACGGCAAGTATCGCGATTGCCTGCGCAATCTCTGGCGCGGCCAGGAAGAAACCCTGAGCGAATTCGCCTATCGCTTCGCCGGAAGCCCGGATCTTTACGCCGATAACTCGCGCATTCCATTTGCCAGCATCAATTTCGTCACCGCGCACGACGGCTTCACTCTGCGCGATCTGGTGTCTTACAATTGCAAACACAATCAGGCCAACGGTGAAGACAACCGCGACGGCAGCGACGATAACCGCTCCTGGAACTGCGGCGTAGAAGGTCCGACGGGTGATACCGAGGTGCTTGCCCTGCGCGCACGGCAGCAACGCAATTTTCTGGTCACGCTGATGCTGTCGCAAGGCGTGCCCATGCTGCTCGCGGGGGATGAAATCGGCCGCACCCAGCAGGGCAACAACAATGCCTATTGCCAGGACAATGAGATCTCCTGGCTTGACTGGGCGCACACCGATGAGGATTTACTGGAATTCACCCAACGCCTCATTGCCTTCCGTCATACCCATCCAGTCTTTCGCCGGCGCCGCTGGTTCCAAAGCCGGGCCATCCATGGAGCGGATTGCAGCGATATCGCCTGGTTTAGTCACACCGGCGAACAGGCGAGCGAAGAGCCATGGGGAGGGGGGCTCGCCAAAAGCCTGGGAATTTTCATCAATGGCGAAACCATTCCCAATCCCAATGCGCGCGGCGAACCGGTTACCGACGACAGTTTCTATCTGATCTTCAATGCCCACCACGAAGCGCTGGATTTTATTCTGCCAGCGACCCGCTGGGGACCAAGCTGGCTCCGGGTGCTCGACACCACACAAGGCTGGGCCGAAGATGCCCCACCGCTTCAGGCTGGCGCCACGCTGACCGTGGCGCCGCGGTCGATAGTGCTGTTGCAGCGCCAGGGCTGACCGACTGTTAAAGTGTCTCAGCCGATATTTATGGGCTTTCAAGTTTTATCCGAAAAATCTGTTTTGCCAGACAACCCCAGCGCGTTGTGTTTTGTGTTATCATGTTGTTATTAAATATTAATTGCGCATGTTGCAAGCTTATGGGCGGTAAAACCATGGCCTCAACAAGGGATGTCAAGATAGATGAACCAACTTGCGACTGCCTAAACTCTTCAAAGCGTTCTCGTCTTCCGGAATACCGTTGCGGAGATCCTCGGTTTTAACCACGAGGGGGAGAAGAACCATAGCCCCCTATCCCACGAATGAGGTTAAATACCCCGAGCCCCGAGGGGCAGGGTGCTTTGCTTAATGGATACATGGAACGTATACATGGTGCGCTGTTCAGACAGCAGCTTATATACTGGCATTGCCATGGATGTAGCGCGACGCGTGGGCGAACACAATACGAATGATGTGCTTGCCGCCAGATACACCCGCGCCCGGCGTCCAGTGACGCTTGTGTACCAGGAAAAATACGATACGCGCTCAGAAGCCAGCATACGCGAGTATGAAATCAAACAAATGGGCAGGAAAGAAAAATTGATGCTGCTTGACGCCCACCTGGCCTTGAAATAATAACTGGCGGGGCCAAAGACTCCCCGGGATTTTCGGTGGTTCTCCAAGAACCATGTCATTCGCAATGCCACGAATCACGCGCTCGGATATGAATATGGGGAAAGTAAGGATTCCTTCGTAAATGTGTCACATCAATAGAGCGGTCCCGGGTTATGCGTGTCCATTGGGGCATTTCTTTGAGATTTTATCTACCCATCGCAGTTCTGTTTAAAAATGCCTTGCCCTGCCGCCTTCACCCACTCATCGCGGTTAGCGTTGGCATGTAGTCGTAATCCCAAGTCCTTTGGATATCACTCGCATTGGATTTTCTGCCCAATGCCCCCTGTAAAATTCTACAGCTATTCAGAAACCTGACAGAATGATCTGATAGCGTGCCATCAGTTATCATTGCCGACCATGTCTCCGATTTAATGACAGCGCATCACCGAAGACTAGCAGTACTATTTTTACGGAGGCTAGGATTGTTACGACACCAGATAATTAATAGTCTCCTGGCAGAGTCCACCGGGAAAGTTGCGGATGCCGCGATTTACGCATGGGAGCGCCTGGCGACCCAAATTATTTCAATCGTCGGTGAAGATGGTTTCAATTCACTTTACGCGAGAAGCCTATTTCTGAGCCAGTCAAAATTTCCCTGGCTCGCGGCTAGCCAATTCCCACCACAGATTGATCACCGGTTTGCAGGACTCAAAGCGAGCCTTGAAGGACAAGCGCCTGCGCAAGCCAGTGAAGCAAACCGTCTGCTGCTGATCACTTTTACCGACATCCTGGCGTCATTGATTGGCGAGCAGTTAACCACCCGTATTTTAAGTTTAGCTTGGGATACTGATATTTCGAATAGCACTGGCACGGAGTTCAAAAATGAATGAGAAACTATGCATACGCCGCCTGGCAACGGGCGTTCCCGGTCTGGACAACCTGTTGGGCGGCGGCCTGCCAGAATTTTCCTTCAACCTGATTGCCGGCACGCCGGGAACCGGGAAAACTACGCTCGCTCATCAGATCATGTTCTCCCTGGCAAATCCTGATAATCGAGCGTTGTTCTTCACGGTACTGGGCGAACCCGCTTTGAAGATGCTTCGTTATCAACAACAATTTCCGTTTTTTGACATCAATAAAATCAATGAGTCGATCCGCTTTGTCAACCTGTCTGCAGACCTCATGGAGGGAAGTTTTGACCGCGTATTGTCACGCATCGACGAGGAAGTGAAAGGCTATGCCGCCAGCCTGGTATTTGTCGATTCGTTTCGATCCGTCGTCAGGTCAGTAAAGCGTGGGGAACAGGGCGTGTTCGAATTACAGCGGTTCATCCAGCAATTGGGCATGCAAATGACGAGCTGGCAGGCAACAACATTTCTGATCGGCGAATACTTGTCGCCGGAATCAGAATCAAGTCCTGTCTTTACCGTGGCGGATGGCATCCTGTCGCTTTCACAGAATTTGCATCGCAATTCAGTGGTGCGCAAGATGCAAGTAGTCAAGATACGGGGTCAAGCCCAGGCGCAAGGTTTGCATACGTTTCGTATCACGGATCACGGAATTGAGGTTTTCCCGCGGGTGATCATCGAGCAAGGCGAAGCGGTTGAATCAGCAAAAAAGCTGCCCACCCGCGACGAACGTGTTTCCATGGGGATACCCGGCCTGGATGAAATGCTGGGTGGCGGCTTGCCGGTGGGCTATTCGCTGCTCGTGGTGGGGCCATCCGGTTCCGGAAAAACCATATTGGCGACGGAATTTCTGGCCGAAGGCGTGCACAAGGGCGAACCCGGTGTCATTGCGGCGTTTGAAAAGAGCCCCAGCCAACTGCTAAGCACCAAGCTGTCATCGCTGGTGAACACTGGGCAGGTTGGGGTGATCGACACGCGTTCCCTGGATTTGTCGATTGATGAAACCCTGCATGATTTGATCGAAATGATTGATCGAATGCAGGCAAAGCGCCTGGTGATTGATTCTTTGTCTGGCTTCGAACTGGCATTGGCGCCCGAATTAAGCGAGGATTTCCGTGGCTCGCTGTACAGGATGATCGCCAAGCTGACCGGCATGGGCGTGACCATCTTAATGACCTCTGAACTGGAAGACCGTTTCACTGATTTGCGCTTTAGCCCATTTGGGAGTGCTTTTCTTGCTGACGCAATCATCGTGCAGCGCTATACCGAAATCGGGGGCCAGCTCAAACGCGTCTTCTCGGTGGTAAAAGTGCGTGGCAGTGAGCACAGCAAGGACATTCGACTGTTTGACATTACAGATGGAGGCATCGTTATTGGTCAGACCTTGGCCGGGTATGACGGAATCATGTCGGGCCATCCTAAGATCGACCCAGCTAAAAGATCTGGGTAACGGAAGGGATGGCCATAATGAGCAGAAATGACGATGACGGCGTTTCTGATACCAATGATTCGGAGACCGGTAACCCAGGTCAAATGGACCTACCCAGCGAGCACAAAGACAAGTTGCTAGCTTCCCGGGAAAAAGACATTACACGCCGGGAAGGTGCTGTCGTTGACGACAAGGCAACCCTTCTCCAACGCGAGAAGCTGGTTACGCGGCGTAAAGATGCCGTGGAACTTCGTGAGAATGCCGCTGACTTGCGGGAAGACACTGCCCATCGGCGCGAAGAGACAGCCTTCGTGCGCGAGAGTGTGATTCACGGAGTAGATACGGGACAAACACAACGGCAAGAGGTCGTGGAACTTCGTGAGAATGCTGTTGATTTGCGTGAAGATACGGCCCATCTACGCGAAGGGACTGCCTCCTTGCGGGAGGAGGTAATTCGCAAGACCGATATGGGACAGGCCGCGTCCGACGACCACCTGATGATGATGCAGCAAGCGAACGCCAGGTTGGTAGTCTCTGTAATTGAAGCGCATAAGCTGGCGGAGCAAGTCGAAACGGTTGCCACCAAACTGCAATACTTGGCCCATCACGATGGTCTTACCAGCTTGCCTAATCGAATGCTCCTGCAAGACCGGCTTAACCAGGCGATTGAGTTGGCTCGCCGTCAAGGCAGGCGATTTGCAGTGCTATTCATGGATCTGGATCGATTTAAAAAAATCAATGATTCCCTGGGACACGGAGTTGGCGACCAGTTGCTGCAGTCGGTGGCACAGCGCCTCCGGGGTTGCGTGCGCCACTCGGATACCATCGGCCGCCAGGGGGGAGATGAATTCGTGGTACTCCTGTCGAATATCATGCACGCAGAAGATGCGGCGCTCATTGCACAAAACATGCTCACCGCACTCGCTGCTCCACATCTCATCGATCATCATGAGCTCTTCGTTTCAGTGAGTATCGGCATCAGTATTTACCCCGATGATGGCCAGGAGGCGGAAACCCTGCTCAAGAGTGCGGATAGCGCTATGTACCATGCCAAAGAAGGCGGTCGCAACAATTACAAATTCTTCGAGCCTGAAATGAGTGTGCGGGCTGTCCATCGTCAGTCCATCGAAGTTAGCCTGCGCCTTGCGCTGGAGCATCAGGAATTCGTGTTGTACTACCAGCCGAAAATAAATGTTCACAGCAATCGGATTATCGGGGTTGAGGCGCTCATTCGTTGGCAGCATCCGCAATGGGGGTTAGTGCCTTCGTCACAGTTTGTACCCATCGCTGAAGATTGCGGCCTGATCCTGCCAATTGGCCGCTGGGTACTGCGCGAAGCCTGTCTCCAGGCCCGGACTTGGCGACAAGCTGGTTTGCCGCCCATCACCGTCGCGGTGAATATCTCTGCACTCGAATTCAACGCCCCGGATTTTCTGAAAAATGTACGCATGACGCTTGAGGAAACAGGCCTGAAGCCGCATTATCTGGAACTCGAGCTGACTGAAAGTGTACTGATGCAGGACCGGGAGTTGACCGATTCCGTGCTGCATGCACTCGCAAATTTGGGTGTAAAGCTTTCGATCGATGACTTTGGCATCGGCTATTCGAGCTTAAGTTATTTGCGGCGGTCTCCGATCGGTACTCTGAAGATAGCCAGGTCATTCGTGCGTCAGATGACCACCACTTCCGACGATGCCGACATCGTCAGTGCCGTAATCTGCATGAGTAAAAAGCTCAAACTGCGCGTCATAGCGCAAGGTGTGGAAACTCCAGAGCAGTATGCATTTCTTCTGGCTCGGCATTGCGACGAGGGCCAAGGCTACTATTTCAGCCGTCCCGTTGTCGCAGAGACGTTCGCCACCTTATTGCAAACCGGTATTCCCCCCGCACTCCCCAGGTGATGAGGGGGAGACTTCCCTTCACTTCTTCAGGCCCTGCCTCATCTGGAGAGCCCGAAGCATGAAGTCATAAATAACCGATTCATGAAAATCATTTCAGACCCTGACCTCTCATTGGCATCGGCTCACAAGCCCTCCTTATTGGAAAAAAATAAAAAAGGCTCGATAACACCTTGTTTCTTCAGGAATAGCGCATTAGGATGATCGTGAGGGTTCCTCCGTAAATGAGGAACATCAAGTTTTCATTCCATCTTGAATGTCACGCCGTAGATTGCACTAAAAAGGAGTTGGCCCCGTCTTCTGTGCCCTCAATAACGCATAGGGAAATGTATCGAAGAGTTGATCCAGCGCGAGTCCATGCGCTTCCCCGAGCGCCTGCAAGCTGAAGGTCTCGTCCGTCAACGTGTTAGTCCAACTCTCATGTATGCGTTCCGGCGGCAATTCGAACCAGGTGTTGCCCCACACGAGCTTGCCGGCCGGGATCCGGCCATGGTCTCCCATGAGTCCGCCAAGCAGACGCGGCACTACGACCAGCAGGGTTTCGTCGCCATGATGCCGGGCGAAGGCACATACCTGCTCAGTGCGTTCCCCATGCGTTTTCAAGGGCAGGTATCCGCCGTCCCGGAAAAGTGCTTCGCATTCGCGCCGGAATGCCAGTATCCGCCAAGTCAGATAGAGCTTGATCCGGCCGTCCGGCAGATTCTCAAGCAGACGCTGCGCGCACGTGGCGGCACCCTCGTTGGCATAGAGGATCTTGATCGCTTGCAGGGCCGCATGCCGTCCCGCGTAGTCGACGGGGCGGCGGTTGTCCGGATCGACCAGGCTGAAGTCCCATACTTCATTGCCTTGATAGATGTCCGGCACACCCGGCGAAGTAAGTTTGAGCAGCAGTTGCGACAGGCTGTTGAAAGCGCCCACGCGTGCGATACGCTCCTGGAACGGCAAAAAATCACGCAAGAACAGATTGGCGGATTCAGGGGATAACAGCCGGCGCACGAAATCGCGCGTCGCTTCCTCATATTCCGGGTTGGGATTGATCCACGAACTGTATACCTTCGCCTCGCGTCCGGCCTTGAGCATGTAGGCTTCCACGCGCTCGGCTAGCCGAGCCAGTTCCGCCGAATCTGGTGGACCCGGCTGAGCCTGACCGGCGGGCCACACGCCAAGCAGCGTCTGGTAAAGCAGATACTCGTCGTTGCGGCTTGGCGCGTATTCGCCGGTATTCAACTTGCGGCGGTTTCCGCGGTTGAGTTGGCTCCAGCGGGAAAGCGCGCGCTTCCATGCGTCCGGTATCTCGGAGAGCACGCTGATGCGCGCCCGCACATCCTCTGAGCGCTTGTTGTCGTGAGTCGATGTGGCCAGCATGGCGTGCGGCCAGCGGCGTGCACGTTCCTGATTCTCTCGGTGGAATGCCGCGAGCGACACGCCGAAGCGCTGCGGTTCGCCACCGACCTCGTTCAGGGACACGAGCCGGTTGTACTGGTAGAAGGTCGTGTCTTCCACCGCCTTGGCCATCACCGGGCTGGTGTACTGCTGAAACTTCATGGCAAAGGCGCGCACTGCGTCATGCTGCGTCTCGCTCTTTCCCTGCGCATGCAGCGCCAGCAGCACGTCATGCACAAAATCAAAAATGCTGGTGTCCGCCACCTTGCTGTGTTTCTTCGCGACTCCCACCGCCCAATCCACATAACGGGTGTCTTCCGCCGAAGCCTCGCGATCGGCGATATAGGTACGGTAGACCGGGAAGCTCGCCACGATCTCGGCCAGCGCGCCGCGCAGGCTGTTGAAGGTAAAGTCGCAGGTGCGGCGGCTGCCTTTCGCGATACGCATCAGTTGAGTGGCCAGCACCTGCAGTTCGCCCGCCAGTGAGGTTTCCATGATCAGGTGCTTGTTTGCCCGTATGATCTTGTCCAGGTCCGGTTTTTCCCGGATGAAGCCCTGATAGAGCCGGGTAAAATGATCGGTGGCGGTACCGTCGACAAACAGGCCGCCGCACGTCGCCACGAAGTCATAGCCCGTGGTGCCATGGATCGGCCAGGAGTCCGGAAGATGCTCATGGGACGCGAGAATCTTTTCCACGACCATATACAGTGGCTTGGGATCTTCCTCCGCCGTTTGGGGGGAAAGCTCCGCCGCCATGGCCTGCAAGCGCTCAAAGTATTCCTTCGGCGCGTACAGCCCGTCCGGATGATCGATGCGGAGCCCGTTTACATCGCCGCGCGCCAGCCACTTGCGCACCAACTGGTGGGTGTGCTGGAACACCTCCGGATCTTCCATGCGTAGCGCCGCCAGATCATTGATGTCGAAGAAGCGGCGATAGTTGATCTCATCCGCTGCCGCGCGCCAGAAAGCCAGGCGGTAGGCCTGGGCCTCCAGCAATTCGTGCAGTGGATCAAAATTCACGGTATCCGGCGCCGTGCCATTGAAAGCTGCCACATTTTCCTGAATGAAGTGCGCGATGTCGGCACTGCTTGCAGATAGCGAGGCCAGGTGACGCTTGTGCATTTCCTTATCGCGGGCGCGCTCCTCGACTGCGCCGGGAGCCGCACCGTCGCGTGGCGGCAGGTGGCTAAAGGCGGTGATCAGGGACTGGAGCTGCAAAAACTCCGCATGCTCATCCCCCAGCCGCATTCGCAGGCGTTCCAGGCCACGGCCCAGAATGCGTGGATATTCCCGAGGGTCCACGGGGAAACGATGCTCATAGTAGAACACACTGAATGCGCCTTGCCCGGCATCGAATGCAAGCTTGAGCTCACCATTTTCCAGAATCGTGCCGTAATGGTCGCCGAGTACCGGCAGCAGGACCCGGCCCGGCAGATCCCCGGCGATGAGATACCAGTCGATGTCGAAATAGCTGGCGAACCTGGATGCCGGACCATTTTCCAGCACATCCAGCCACCAGTTGTTGTCGGCACCCATGATGCCCATGTGATTGGGCACCACGTCCATGATCTGACCCATGCCGTGCCGTTTCAAAGTGGCAACAAATTGTTCGAAGTCTTCGGCGCTTGTGATCTCCGGATTAAGGCTATTGTGGTCAGTGATGTCATAACCGTGGCGGCTGCCGGGGCGGGCCTCGAGCAGTGGTGACAGATAGCAGTGGCTGATCCCCATCTCATCCAGATACGGAATCAGCTCCGTTGCCTGCTTCAGGTCGAAGTCGCGATTCAATTGCAGCCGGTATGTCGCGCGGGGTATCCACGATTTCACGCCGTTCGCAACGTCTCCTCCGGATGGAGTAGCATGCAAAACCGGCCGCTCCCGCTGCAGGGCGAGTGTTAACCCTTGCAGGAAGGCACTGCCCTGCCACTCCTCCAGATTGAGCGGCATCTTGAGCCGCCAACTAGGGTAGGCCGGTTCCACCGTGCCCGGCAAATTCGGCTGCTCCCGCACGCCGAAACCATCTTCCATCTGCACCAGCAGCAGTTTGGACGGTGCCCGCGCCAGGTAGGTGTACACAGCCGCCGCCAGCTCCGCCGTCATCTCGGGGAAGCCGACCTGATGCAGGCCACCGCTAGCCGGCAGCACGCCTTCGCTCTCCAGCGCCACCAATATCTGCGCGCGATCCGCGGCACGCTCGACGATCTGCCGGTTTCGTGCCGCATCGTCGGGAAACAGATGCCTCTGCTGGCGCAGATCAATGTCCAGCCCTTGCCAGAATCCCGCCAGCGTTGGCAGATCGTGCGTCGTAACCGCTGTTACGGCATTCACCGGATATTCTTGTGGCGGCTTCAGCCGGCCGTCGTCGCGCCGCTCGAAATACAGCAGCCGCGTCGACATCACGTTCATGGGCTGCAAAGCCTGGCGCACTTCATCGGGAACGGTACCCAGGTCTTCGCCCACCACCAGGCAGCGATTGCGCTGGCTTTCCAAAGCGAGAATACCCAGCAGATCTTCGAATGGATAACGCACGTAGGCGCCTTCCGCAGCGGGCAGGCCGCGCGCAACCCAGAAAAGGCGGTACAGACCCATCACGTGGTCTGCGCGCAGCGCCCCGGAATCACGCATGTTGGCCCGCAGCAGCTCAATGAAAGGTGCGTAGGCCGCGGCGGTCAGTTGATGGGGAATCCACGGCGGCAGTCCCCAGTCCTGACCAAGAGAGTTGAAATCGTCCGGCGGGGCGCCGGTGCTGGCGCGCAATGCATAGAGTTCGCGCCGTGCCCACGTGGCGCCACCACCTTCCGCCACGCCGACCGCCAAATCGAACATTACGCCTACACCCAGCCCCAACGCCGATGAAGAGGCGCCTATAGCCCCCAGTTGCGCGGCAGCCTGCCATTGCAAGTATTCGAAGTACTCAACCCGCTCCAGATGGTCATCGCAGAATGCCGCCACCTCCGGCGCATGCGGTTCACGGTAGGCTTCCGGCCACGCGGGCCAGCCCCACACCGTGCTGTCCTGAACGCGGAAATGCTCCTGTAGCGCCTCGAATAGCGCCTGTTTGCGCAGGCTGTCGCCGTGTTCGGCCTGGAAGGCGCGAAAAGCCTGCGCCCGGCCAGTGTCGCGACTCAAGTGATGGGTGCGGAAATATCGGTAAAGGTGCTCGCAAACGTTCGATTTCGCCTCCGCGGCAGCGCGATAATCCACTTGCTCCGTGGCGCGAAGCGCGCGCAGCCGAGCCTGGAAGCGAGGTGCCGCCACCATCGCGCGCCCTTCCTCGCACTCGGCAAAATCGGCGATGGCTTCCACGTCCAGGTACAGGATGTTGAACCAGGCACGACTGGACGGGCTGTATGGACTCGCATGCTCGGGTGCATCCGGGAAGAGCGCATGCAGCGGATTGAGCAGCAGCGTGCTTGCGCCGGCCTGGGCACAAAATTCGATCAGGCGGCGCAAGTCGCCGAAGTCACCGATACCATAGTTGCGCTCGGAGCGGATGCCGTAGAGCTGGGCCGCGAAACCCCACACCCGCCCTTCGCCGTGAATTGCCGGTGGTTCGTAGCAGGTGGCGGGCGCGACAATAAGGGGCATCTCGCCGCTGAGGCCAAGCCGATCCGCGCGCTCAATCGAGAAACGGTGATAGCCCGGCTCCACGGCGAGATCCAGCGCCAGCATCCGCCGCGCGAATTCCTGGCCGTCGAGATGGCCGCGCTCTACGTCATTCAGCGTGGCCGGGATAAATTCACCCCTATCTTCGATGCCGGATTCCCGGCGCAGGCACCAGCGATAGGGCTGCCTGTCCTCGCTCACCGGCAGAGCGATGGCGATGCGGTGCGGCTGCGCCGGTTCACGCACCACCTGTACCGCCGATAATGGCTGTTCCCACTTGCCCCGCTCGAAAGCATGCAAGGACGAGGCGGCTTCTTCCGCGGTGTTCGCCGTTATTCCCATGGCGCCGAGCAGGGCGCGTTTTGCGGCTTCGGAGGTATGATGGGCATTGCCCCAGATATCGCTGTACCACGGCATGACGCCATACCGGTCGCATAGTTGATCAAGCGGATTGCTCATGCATCTCCTCGTAGGCCCGATATTCCGCAGGCTGACAGAACAAGCCGGATGCCAGCTTTGTTCATTCGTGCCACCCGCCAGCTGGAGGTTCGAGTGTCCAGACTACTGACCATGGACCGAGCACGCCTTGCGCCGTCGCTGCTGACGAGGCGAACACAGTTTGTCCGGCCGAAACGGCTGCGTGAACCTTTTCTACCGAGAAATTCGCCAGCAGCCGCAGCGTCGAACGATCTCCCAGATGCCACTCGACCCGCAAGCCGACGGACGCAAATACTTCAAACTTCGCGGAATATCCTCCCATGCCGCGCAGGCGCGGCACTATGATTTCCCGGCGCAGCTTCAGGAGGTTCCGGTAATACGCCAGCCAGTCCGCCTGCGTGCCGTCGGCGAGCGAATCCCAGTCGAGCTTTGAGGCAAGAAAAGTCTGGATCTCATTCGGGTCCGGTATGGCGGCCTGCATCGCCGCATCGGCGAAGCGCGCGAATCGGGCAAATTCGCGCCGCCGGCCTTGCGTCACCGCTGCGCGCAGCTCGCCGCTAAAGTCACAAAAGAACCGGAACGGCGATTGCGCGGCGAACTCCTCGCCCATGAACAGCATGGGGATGCTCGGCGCCAGCAGATAGACAGCGGCCCCGGCGCGCACGGCGGCGGCCGGCGCAATATGCGCAATGCGTTCCCCGAAAGCGCGGTTGCCCACCTGGTCGTGACATTGCAGGAAGGACACGAAGGCTTGCGGAGGCAGATGCGCGCTCGCTTCGCCGCGCTGCGCATGGCCGCGATAGGCCGACGCTTCTCCCTGGTAAGCAAATCCTTCCGCCAGGCAGCGGCCGAGATGGCGGATCGGCTCATCGGCGTAGTCCATGTAGTATCCATCCGCCTCCCCGGTTGCGAGGACATGCAGGGCGTGGTGCATGTCATCATTCCATTGGGCCGCATATTGGACGCCAGAAGCGTGGCGCCCGAGATAGCGCGCCACGTTGGCGTCGTTCTCCAGAATCAGGTGCACCTGGCGTTTCCCATCAATGCTTGCGTGCGCGCGCTCCGCCAGTTCGGCGAGAACGTGTAGCTCGGAGTCGTCGACGATCGCATGCACCGCATCCAGACGCAGGCCATCGAAATGATACTCGTGCAGCCAGTACAGTGCATTGTGGATGAAAAATTCACGCACGTACCGGCTGTGCGCGCCGTCAAAATTGATCGCCGCACCCCAAGGGGTATGATGGCGCTCGGTAAAGAATTCCTTCGCGTAAACATGGAGATAATTTCCCTCCGGCCCGAAGTGGTTGTACACCACGTCCAGCAGCACCATCAGGCCTTTTGCGTGCGCGGCCTGAATCAACGCCTTGAGGTCTTCCGGGCGGCCGTAGCGGCTATCCGGGGCGTAGGGCAGTACGCCGTCATAGCCCCAGTTGCGCGTTCCGGGAAAGTCGGCCACGGGCATCAGTTCGAGCGCCGTCACGCCCAATTCCGCAAGATGGTCGAGCCGTTCCATCACTCCCGCGAAGGTTCCCCCGGGCGAAAAGGTACCGATGTGCAACTCATAGATCACGGCTTCTTCCCATGGGCGCCCGCGCCATGCCGCATCCCGCCATTCGAAGTCCGCAGGATCGATCACCTCGCTCGCGCCATGCACATCGTCCGGGTTGAAACGCGAGGCTGGGTCGGGAACACGCAGGCCGCCGCCCACCTCGAAACAATAGCGCGTGCCCGCACCGGCATGGGATGCAATGAATTCGAACCAGCCGCCGCCGCACGAGTCCATCGAAAACGCCTGCTCATCTTGCCCGGCATTGATCCACAGCGTTACCCGGCCGCAGCCGGGTGCCCACAGACGGAAGCGTACGCCCCGTTCCGTGATGCGCGCGCCATAAGGCATGTCATGGGATCGTGCAAGCGGGCCTGGATCTGTCATCGTTGCTTATTTTCTTCGCTGGCTGAGCTGGATCAGACGCCGCATGGCGGCGCCGGTCGTTTTCGAACGCTGCGTGAGCGCGTTGCTCACGGCGGCGGCGGCCTTCTCTATCATGAACAGCGTGATCAGTGCGTCCGCAGTCCGTACATCGGAAGGAAACAGGGCGTACCCCTTCATTGCCCTGCGATAACTCTTGAAGAAATCACGGTTTGCCAGTGCCTGCCAGCTCTCCACCTGCTGCCGCAGCGCGGTGCCCATTTCAATTGAATCAGCCGCCACATGGTCCAGCGCCGCCGCTGACGCCTCCGAAAATGAGAGCAGCATCCTCGCCACATCCCGCAGCGGCGTATGCTTCCAGCGGCGCTCCGCCCAGTCCCGTCCAGGCTCGCCACCATAGTGGGTAATCAGAAAATCGTTGTTTGACAGCCATACCTGGCCGAGATGATAGTCACCGTGATAGCGTGCCTTGGCGCCGGCCGCCTCGGGGTGCGCGTTTGCCGCATGCATGATGCGCCGGGAGAGCCTGGGCCGGGCCGCCACCAGACTGTTGCCCGCCGGCTGTGTTACATCGGGCAGCGACGGCAATTCCGCTTCCAGCAATTTGTACATCGCGCCCAGTTGCATGTGCGCACTGCTCACCCATCCGTCAACGTCGTCGGCCGTGACGGGCTCGCTGCCAAATGCACCAGCGGCATCCGGCAGCGCCAGCGCCCGATGAAATTCCGCCGTGCGCAGGCCCAAGGTCCTGATCAGGTCCATGTAGGCGGCGTGCCGCGTGTCCGGAGGATGCTCCGGCCGTGCCAGACACTCGTCCAAGAAGCGCTCCAGATAATTCAGCGTATAAGTCCAGGCATTACCCTGGTTTTCCCCATAGCGCTCCAGGATCGCGAGCGTTGAGCGATGCCCCTCGTTATCCGAGTACTCCACCGTGCCGGCCAGCTGGGTCATGTGGGTAAACTTTGCCGTCTCCGTGAGAAATCTCGACACCTCCAGCTCCGGGTGCACGCCCGCAAGCAGCCAACGGTAGTTCTTCAACACCAGATGATTGCCGAGATTCACCACCAGGCGCCCGCGCTCGGATGCGGTACGCGTCACCGTGGCTGTACTCGCTGGATCCGTGAAGCCCGGAAAGGCGAGAGTTGCCTGGAACTGCAATTGCCCGCCGCCAAACGGCACGGTCGAGCCACGCTCCATGCTCGATACCACCGTACGGCAAAATGCATCGTCCCAAAACGCGTCGAACAGAATCCCCATGCGCGCGCGCCGCCGCACCTTGGCCAGCGTGGCGTGCAGCAGCGCGCCGATACGGCTTTCATCTTCGTCTTCCCATGCCAGCGCGAGTGGAATGGCGTAGCGATGCGATTCACCACCGGTGAGCGTCAATACCGCGGTGGCCAGCAACCAACTGCCGGATTCCGTGGCCCACTCGTTCATCTCGCCAAGCTCGAATTTCTCCGTTGCCGCATCTTTATCCAGGAACCATGGCTGGGAGCGGAAGTAGCGCGGAATGATCTGCCGCTCCAGCTGATCCCGCGCACGGCGCACCATCAGCTGGTTCACGCCCTCACGGTCCTCGGTGTGTCCAAAGAGGGTATGCCATCCCAAGTCTACCAGTATCAGCACGGGCAGATCCGGTGGTACCGGGCGCTCTTCGTGCCAGGCCGGCGCCTCCACATCCGTGGCCAGACGGAAGGCATAGAATCCATGGCCACTCAAGGTGAGCACATACGGCAGCTGGCCGATGGGGGGAAACTTGCTGCGGCCCATCAATTCCACCGGTACTTGACCCTTGAAAGGGCTCAAATCCAGTTCTACCGCCTGTGGCGCGCGTGACAGATTGGCCACGCACAAGATTATTTCATCCTCGTACTCGCGCAGATAAGCAAGTATCTTGCGATTGCCCGGCCGCAGAAAAACGAGCGTGCCACGGCCGAAGGCGCGTTGCGCCTTGCGCATCGCAATCAATCGCCGCATCCAGCTGAGCAACGAGGAGGCATTGCGTTGCTGGGACTCCACATTCACCGCGCCGAAGCCATAGACGGAGTCGATGATGGGGGGTAGAAACAGGCGGCTGGGATCAGCAGTGGAAAAGCCGCCATTGAGTCCCCCGCGCCACTGCATGGGCGTGCGGACACCATTGCGGTCGCCGAGCAGGAAATTGTCACCCATGCCGATCTCGTCGCCGTAATAGAGAATCGGCGAGCCCGGCATGGTCATGAGCAGCAGATTCATCAGTTCAATGCGGTGCCGGTCGTTCTCCAGCAGCGGCGCGAGCCGACGGCAGATGCCCAGATTGAGGCGCGCCTCAGGGTCGATCGCGTAGGTCTGGTTGAGATAGTCCCGTTCGCGATCGGTGACCATCTCCAGGGTCAGTTCGTCGTGATTGCGCAGGAACACCCCCCACTGGCAATTGTCCGGGATGTCCGGCGTCTGCTCCATGATCTCCACGACCGGATGCCGGTCCTCCTGTGCGATGGCCATGTACATGCGCGGCATGAGCGGGAAATGGAAGGCCATGTGGCATTCGTCGCCCCCACCGAAATACTCGCGCACATCTTCCGGCCACTGGTTCGCCTCCGCCAGGAAAATGCGATTGCGGTAGTGTTTATCCAGTTCCGCGCGCATGCGTTTGATGATCGTGTGGGTTTCCGGCAGGTTCTCGTTGCTGGTACCCTCACGCTCGCACAGATAGGGCATTGCATCCAGGCGCATGCCATCCACTCCGGCATCGAGCCAGAATCTCATCACATGCATGATCGCCTTGAATACATCGGGGTTGGCAAAATTCAGGTCCGGCTGGTGCGAGAAGAAGCGGTGCCAGTAAAAAGCCTTTGCTTCTTCGTCCCACGTCCAGTTGGATTTCTCCGTGTCGCTGAAGATGATGCGGGTTCCGCTGTATCTGGAATCGGTATCGCTCCAGACGTAGAAGTCCCGCTTGCTTGAACCCGGCGGCGAACGCCGTGCCGCCTGGAACCAGGGATGCTGATCGGATGTGTGGTTGATGACCAGCTCGGTGATCACGCGCAAGCCGCGGCGATGCGCTTCGCCGATAAACTTGTGAAAGTCCGCCATTTCGCCGACGGCGGGATGGATATTGTGATAGTCGGCGATATCATAGCCGTCGTCGCGCCCCGGCGATGGATAGAACGGCAGCAGCCAGAGTGTGTTGACGCCCAGTTCCTGCAGATAGTCGAGCTTGGAGATCAGGCCCGGAAAATCTCCGATGCCATCGCCGTTGCTGTCGAAGAACGTCTTGACGTGCAACTCGTAGATGATGGCATCCTTGTACCAAAGCGGATCGTCTTCTTGTTCCATGGCGTGCTTTCTTTCCGTACCGGAGTGTCGCCTTCCTGAAAGAGGCGGGGTCTATTGCACAGCTTCCATGCCAGGACTGCAGGGTTATGCTACGCCAGCCCCTCGCTGGAGGTACCGCGGGTGCTTCATGAACCGGACGTTTTGCGATGCAGGAGAAAACGCAGCATGGCATCCGTTATCGCGCCTTTTCCGGCACGGTCGAATGCGACAAACATCGGCGCGGTATTGACTTCGAGAAACTTCAATTTTCCGGTGTCACCGCACGTTTTATAGTCCGCCGCCGCGAAATCAAGACCGATACGATCGGTTAATCGTTTCAATTGCCGGGCCAGCCGTTTTGATGGACTCGCGATCATCCATAATCTGCATGCACTATCCACCCGGTAATCGATTTCTTTTGATTCAATTCCGAATGCCAGAAATTCCTTGCCTATACGGAATACCCTGATGTCGGGTGACACCAGCCGCTCCTGGATAATGGCGGGCGCCGCCGCCGCGCCACCGCGCTGCGCGACTTTCCCTATCAGATCGCCCAATACCTGTGTGTATTCGCCTCCGCAGACCGGCTTTCCGATCCACTTCCCGAAGTCGTCGCCGGCTTCTTCATTAATTCTCTGAATGTCATTCGATACCAGCGAACGCGGAACGTTCATGCCTGCCTCCAATGCCATGCGCAGAATGGCCGGCTTGAGGACATTGGGTTCCCCATCCCTGTTGAAGGCGCGGATATCGGTGCGCGAGGCAATCCAGCCTGCAATCGCGGCGTACCAGGCATGGGCACGAAAAGCTGTCTGTTCGCGGGCATCCGCCATGTGATTGAACACGTCATAGCGCAGGAACGCCGCATCCGGTTCGAGCCGCATGCCATCAAGCAGCAACCGGTTGGCCCGGATATCCCAATGTATTGATGGATGCGTACTGGGTCCAAACAGGACTTTTGTGACGGATATCTTGCGCTTGCGCGCAACCTCGAGCAAATGCGCAATATTGGGGTCCTGTTCTCCACCCGAAATAAGCAGCATCAGTATTCGCCGAATGGATTGCCTTCGCCAGGCCCCCCCTTGGAACCCTTGCCTTCCTCTCCCATCACCAGTGTCGTGAGACCTTCCTCGCCCTTCAGTTTTGTCGTGGGGGCGGGTATTCCCTCACCCTTTTCCCCGGTCGATGGACTCTCTTCTCCTTTCAGGAGTGTGGACGGACCTTCCTCGCCGAGAGCGAAGGTCGTTTGTGGGCCTTCTTCGCCTTTGGCCTTGGTGGTCGGATTCTCCTCTCCCTTGAGAAGGGTGGTAGGCCCTTCTTCGCCTAGCGCTAGGGTCGTGGGCGTCGGTCCCTCTTCACCTTTTGGCTTCGTTGTCGGCAACGGCTTGCCCTTGGTTCCCTTCGGAGGCTTGGTGGCCGGACTTTCCTCACCCAGCGCCAGGGTCGTAAACTGGTCTTTTTCCTTCAAGCTCTTGTCCTCTTCGCCTATCGCAAGTGTGGTCATCGGCACTTCTTCACCCGCCGCCCTGGTTGTCAGTATGTTTTCTTCACCCAGGATCAGCGTGGTGACATTTTCTGAATTTTTTTTCTTTGCCATTGATTATCTCCCTTTGAAATAAAATGACATTAACATGGATTGGCGCAACAAGCATCAGTATAGGAGAGATCTTCAGGAAATCAAGTCAAGGCACTGGGTGAATTGTGCTGATTGGATCGAATGCAGCGGGAAACCCGGACATAACGTGGCGCCCAGATTCCCGATTACCCAGGCACGCCTGCCGCAGCGGTTTCTATTGCGATTTCCCGCGGCGGCAGGGTCACCGCCGATTGGCTGCATGCGTTTTCTTGACAATGCCTTCGAAGATACTAAGCTGAAATCACGATCAATCCTGCAATGCCGGACAGTCTCGGCGCGTTTTTACTTCCTTTCCAGCCATCATATCGAGGAGAGCTACCATGACAGCATGCAAACACGACGAACCTTATCTCAACCCGGATTATGAAGGCGATGCCGGGCATGAGCATGACCATACGGCGCCGCCGGACAATCCCCGCTATCCGGATTCGCGCATCTATGGAAAGTATGCATCCAAGGAACCGCCACGCTATGTTCCGCATCCCTATGAGCATATATGCTTCAAACCGCGCAAGGAGGACTACAAGCCGCCCATGCCATGTGATGGCGACGAGGGTAATGGCGACGGATTATGTTTGCGCAGGAATCAGCGTTCACTCACCGTCGATCAGCAAAACCGGTTCCTGAATGCCTTTACCCAGATAAACGCGGTAAATGCCCTGGGGCCGCTGGTGGATATCCATTCTAACGCCATTCATCAAATGCACTCGAATCCCCGTTTTCTGCCGTGGCATCGGATCTACCTGATACGCATGGAGGAGCTGTTGAAAATGGTGGATCCCACTGTGTGCATCCCCTATTGGAAATCGAGCGAGGATCAATCGTTCCCCTCATGGCTGGCTGGTTTCACCCCGACCGTGAACCTGATGAACGGGCCGCATACGGTAACCCGCAACATCGGCGCATTCGCAACCTTGCCAACCATGGCGGACGTAACGGCGGTAATGGGCAATGGCACCTACAATTCGTTTGCGTCTGCGCTCGAAGGCATTCATAACTCGGGACATGTCTGGGTTGGCGGATCAATGGGGGGCATACCGACCGCGCCCACGGACCCGGTATTCTGGATGCACCATGCGGAGATAGACCGGATCTGGGCGGAATGGCAAGCGGCAAATCCCGGCCAGAATCCCGGTCTTGCCGGCGCCGCGGCGATTATGGACCCCTGGACCGAGGATGAGGCAGCCACGCGCGATATCGCCGCGCTGGGGTATACCTACGTGTAAATCATGTCATGTGTGCTTGCCGGCTGCCGGGTTACGCTATGCTAACTCGGCCTGCCGGTACCTGAGTCCAGACACATCGCCATCATCCATTTCAAGAATTGTGCCGCCGGGAAGCCGGCAGGGGGAATACTTCGAATACTGAAATGGAATAATCCAGAAAAAGTTCGATTTTTTGCTTGAGACCAGTGGACATCGTTATCTGTCTGGAGCGGAGATCTTCCGGATCCGTATGCTCGATGAGCAAGCCATGATCAATTGCAATCTGAACATACTTGATGGCGGTGCGTTGACTGATGTTTGGCATGAGTTGAGGCAACTCGGATTTATAAAAAGTATCACGCGTAGCCCCGTCCAGCCGTAGCCACATCTGCGTAAAAAGATCGTAGTAGTTCAAGTCATGGAAGAGCTTGTCTCCCAAAACATCCATCCAGTATTGATCCGTGCTGTTAAGTAACTGAATAAACTGGCGCCGTCTCGCGTTCGCGGAGCTATCGGGTTTGCTCATTCTTCATCCTGATTGGTAATTCCAAGTTATCACAAAAGATATAATTATATCTCTTTTTTACATGTAATTTTACATGTATAATTACATCGTTCTCGCAATATTGCGGGATTATCGGAATACCTTCGCAAAGGACGCCGGGACCATGATTAACAGCATCGAGAAAACCTGGTTTCGCCATCAAGGCAGCCTGCTGCCAAACATTTCAGCACTGTTTTACTGCCACCTGACTTATTTTGGTGGAGCCGGGCTCATTTTGTCTCTGAATCCTGTCCTAATGGCGGCCGGCACGCTCGCCATGGCGCATGGCATGGTGATCGCCGCCTATCTGATTCACGACTGCGGACACAACACCCTGTTCAAATTGCCGCGTCACAATGCCATGATGGGGGGGGCGCTGAACTGGCTTACCGGCGGCTGTTATAGTACCTACGCGGATCTGCGTACGGCTCATATGCATCACCATGTGGATAATGCGGATGTGACCACGCTCGACTATAGAGGCTATCTTGCAAGGCATCCGGTCCAGCGCAAAATTGTGGAGGCATTGGAGTGGCTGTATGTGCCCGCCGTGGAATGGATCATGCATGGCGTGCTTGTCCTTGCCCCATTCGTTCTCAAGGAAAAGAAGGATCAACGCAGGCGTGTAACGCGGGTAGCAGTAATCCGCTTCGGCCTGTTTCTGGCGCTGTTCCTCTACTCGCCGATAGCCTGTCTGTGCTATCTGCTGGCTTACACCATCCTTTTGACCGTGTTGCGTTTCATGGATGCGTTCCAGCATAACTATGGCGTCGTCGCCCTGGCGCTGGCGGATGAAGCTGAGCTGATAAAGCACAGGGGCGACCGGGACTATGAGCAATCCCATACGTTCAGCAACCTGATTTCGGTGCAGCATCCATGGCTGAATCTCCTTACCCTCAACTTCGGCTATCACAATGCGCATCACGCCAGGCCCACCACGCCCTGGCACATGCTGCCAACATTGCATCAGGCGCTGTATGGGAACGATACGTCCGCTGTCATCCCATTCCGGAAGCAATTATCAAGCTTCCATAAGAACAGGGTCACACGCGTACTCGGCGACGATAGCGAGATGCAAGGAAACCGGTTTGCGCAGCGCCTGTGGAATGGTTCAGCAGTGGGTGTTGCCGGAGTGTCTTTCCTGACCCCGTTCTAAGAAACGCCCAACGGCCTCTGATTTGACCGGGGGCGTTCGTGGTTACACAAATTGCAGTGAACTCGTGTACCGCCATGTTGCGCTCCCTGGTGCCGTAGACTAAGCTACGATTTCCACCGCCTTTATCCCACGCCTGCGATCATCCCGATTCCATAGCAGCGCGCTCCGCGGAGGACTTGTTCAGGGGTTTCCTAATATGAATAAAGTTTGCTTGGTTGCTGGGGTGGGTCCGGGGAACGGTACCGCGATCGCAAGCCAGTTTTCCGCCAATGGTTACCAGGTAGCTCTTTGCGCGCGTAACCAACAGAAATTGAATGACATTGCGGCGACTATCAAGGGTTCCAGCCCATTCGGGTACGATGTCCGGGACCCGGAAGCCGCACCCAAAGTTTTTGCCCAAGTCCGGCAGCAACTTGGCCCGATTGACGTTCTTGTGTACAACGCGGGTGCGGGCACTTTCGCCAATATCGACGATGCCACGCTGGAGGATTTTCAGTCCGCGTGGGAAGTTAATTGCAGGGGGTTGTTTCTCGCGGTAAAGGAGGCGCTCCCCGATATGCGCGCTGCGGGAACCGGTCATATCATCGCCATCGGTGCGACCGCATCCATCAAGGGTGGGGCCAATTTTGTTCCCTTCGCATCCGCGAAGGCCGGTCAACGGGGACTCGTCCAGTCTCTGGCAAGATATCTCTGGCCCGAGAATATTCATGTCAGCTATGTAATACTCGACGGGATCGTGAATCTGCGGCGAACCAGGCAGCTGATGCCTGACAAGCCGGATGAATTCTTTATGGAACCTTCCCGGATTGCGGAATCTGTCTACTTTCTCACACAGCAGAACAAACAAGCCTGGACATTCGAACTCGATCTTCGGCCTTACGCCGAGAAATGGTAGGTATGGCAGCCTGCTATCCGGTAGCGTTCGCAGCGCTCACCACTGGTGGGCCGGATCCCGGATCAAACCGAAATGACAAATTCGTAGTATTTTCGCGCCATAGTTAAACATGAGGGTTGTATGAAACTGGAATCGCTGGCACTGCACCATGGATACAAATCCGAACCGACGACGAGAGCTGCGGCGGTTCCCATTTATCAGACAACATCCTATACGTTCGACAACACGCAACATGGCGCCGATCTATTTGATCTAAAGGTGCCGGGAAATATTTATACGCGCATCATGAATCCCACCAACGCGGTGCTGGAGCAGCGAATTGCGGAGATGGAGGAGGGGGTCGGTGCGCTGACCGTGGCCTCGGGCATGGCGGCAATCACCTATGCGATCCAATGTATCGCCAGCACCGGCGACAATATTGTGAGTACCAGTCAGCTTTATGGGGGCACCTACAATTTGTTTGCCCATACGTTCCCGAGACAAGGCATCACATCGCGCATGGTGTCGTACGATGACTATGAGGGCATCGAGCGGAATATCGACAACAATACCCGGGCCGTTTTTTGTGAATCCATCGGAAATCCCGCGGGGAATATCGTCGATATCGAAAAATTGGCGGACATTGCCCACAGGCACGGGGTGCCTCTGATTGTCGACAGTACGGTTTCCACCCCCTATCTTTGCCAGCCTTTCAGGTTTGGCGCGGATGTCGTGGTGCATTCGCTGACGAAATATATCGGAGGTCATGGCACGACGGTGGGGGGAATGATCGTGGATTCGGGGAAATTCGATTGGGTGAAGCACAAGGAACGCTTTCCCCTCCTGAATGAAGCCGATCCCTCGTACCATGGTGTGGTGTATACGGAAGCGTTTGAAAATGCCGCCTTCATTGGCCGCTGCCGGGTCGTGCCGCTGCGTAATACCGGGGCGGCTCTATCACCGCATAGCGCATTCTTGATACTGCAAGGCCTGGAAACGCTGGGTTTGAGGATGGAGCGGCACTGTGAGAACGCCCTGAAAGTCGCGCAGTACCTGGAAGGCCATCCAAAAGTGGAACGGGTCAATTATGCAGGATTGCCCCGCAGCAAATATCACGACCTGTGTATCAGGCTAAGCAAGGGAAAAGCCTCTGGGATACTGAGCTTCGAGATCAAGGGTGGAGCAGCCGCGGGCGGCCGCTTCATCGATGCGCTGAAGATGATCTTGCGTCTGGTCAATATCGGCGATGCAAAATCACTCGCCTGCCATCCTGCATCAACCACCCATCGGCAATTGAGCCCCGATGAGTTGACGGCCTCGGGGGTGTCGGAGGGCTTGGTCAGAATATCGGTGGGCATAGAGCATATCGACGATATCATCGAGGATATTGCTCAGGCGCTGACCAGATGTTAGATACCGTTGTTTGAGTGTGCCCGCTGATGGGTTGCGTCTTGATCCATCCATCCATCTGCCCCCCTCTCGTGCATATAAGGCTCAAGAAAATCCAGGATGTGGCCTTCATATTCCTTGCCCGCATAGGCGTGCATGTTGAAGTGTCCGCCTCCCGGCACTATCCACATTTCTTTTGGCTGCCGGGCGGCCTCAAACAACCGTCCGGTTTCCGCGACTGTCGTATGGCGGTCGTCGGTGCCGGAAATCAGCAGTAAGGGTGCATTGAGGTTGCCTATGCGGGTAATGGGATTCAACGCCTCGGGCGGAACATTCAGACGAAATGTTAGCTGCCATAGCAGGAGTGGGGAAAGCACCCGTCCCGCCTCGCCAAGGTGGAGCCTCAAGCGGTTTTCGACAGCTTCTTTAATAGTGGGGTGCATCGATTCCAGCACTACGGCATCAAGCCTTAACGGATGGCCTGCCAGTACGATAGCTGCCGCACCCAGCGAAACGCCAATGGCGGCAATCCTTTCAGACGGGAAATTTTTCCGCAGAAAGGCCACGGCAGCCTCTACATTCTCTGATTCACGCGCACCAAAGGTGATCCGTTCGCCAGGTGTCTCGCCATGCGCCTGAAGATCGATGAGAAGAACGCCGTATCCCCGGGCATTCAGAAACCTGGCCCGGCTCAGCATCTCGACGCGATTGCTGCGGATCGAATGAACCAGTAATACCACGCCGCCGCCATGTTCACCGCGCCTCAGCCAGCCGTGCACACCCGAATCGCCATCGCTGGAGCCGGCATCGGAGGGAATCTGCACGGACTCGACCGGGAAATCGGATGATACCGTGCCCGACAGGGAATCCACAGAGGTGGGCGCCGCGCCACTCAATAATTCGCCCACTCCCACGGCACCGATCATTATGGCGCTCACGCAGGCGGGTATTGCGATCGGAATCCAGCGGCGCATGTGTGTTTAGTTTAAGGGAAAAGCTGATTTGCTGGTTATCTGTGGGGTCACGCCATTGGCAACCTAACCCGTTCCTGCTGAAAAAGGCTCGCCATCCCGGCTTGGATTTTTCGCGTGGATTATCAGCACCTGCGGAAACCGTTTCAATCGATAATACTTTGTCACGGTTTTCCGGCGAGCATTTTCGATGCGAGGGCGGTGCCGAGCACGCGTGCCTGTATCTTCTCGAAGGCTGTGTCGCGGCTTGTGGAGGTATCATCGCAGAAGGGGGAGAACCCGCAGTCATCGGTGGTGCCTAGCTGATCAATGGGAATATATTCAGCCGCCTCGATAATGCGGTCGCGTATCTGTTCGGGGTTTTCGACGTGCGGATCGATAGGATCGACGACGCCGATGAAAATCCGATGGTCCGGTTTCATATGGGCACGGATGATCTTCAGCACTCGCACGTAATCGCGCTCCGCCGCCAGCGCAATATAAAAATTTCCTGCTTTCAATTGAAACAGGCTGGGTAACAACTCGGCATAATCGACATCGGCACTGTGTGTCGAATCCCGGTCGCCGCCCGCGCATGTGTGGATTCCAATCCGCGCAAGTTCTTCGGAGGAAAAACGCGAAAGCGCCAGGTTATTCAGATCGATAAAACTGTTGAGGAGCTTGCCCGTGGGATCAAGCTTTAATGCCAGCCGTCCCTCGGTGAAATCGATTTGTACTTTGTGCGCGCCCTTGTCAAGACAGCGGCGAACCTCGATTTCGTGTTCGTGAAGAAGATCGTCGATAAATTCCGCGCGCGAGTATCCGGGTATCTCCGTGGCGGGGTATATGAGACTTAGTGCGGAAGGTGAGATGACCGCCTGCTTCACGGGAACGCGCGTGTGCCGCATGGCCTTTTCCAGAAAACGATCCGCGTAGATCCGGTAACGGAATGGCCCCGAGGTGAGCTGCGGCAGGCGACGGGTATGGCCGGCGTCGAAGGGAATGATGAAACCATCGGGCGTCGTATTTTCGAGCCCGTCCACGCAATAAGTGACGAAATTATGGTATTTCCGCTGCTCGCCATCGGTAATGACCGGCGAACCGGTCGCCTCGAACCTTTGGATGGTATCCCGTATCGCGATATCGTAGAGCGGTTCCAACTTGGGGTCCATATGGTTACCCTCAGCGAATGCCTCGATCAATTCGGGAGGTCTCGGAATGCTGCCGATGGGCTCGGTGGGTATGGTCATCATCATGATTTCTGATAATTCAAGTTTCTCCATCTAGTCCACCCGAGGCTTTCGCGTCCATTTGCTCAGACTCCCGATGGTGGCAATCAGTTCGTGCGATTCGACGGGCTTGGAAAGATGCATCTGGTACCCGGCAATCATCGCGCGGGTCCGATCTTCGGCCCGGGCAAAAGCGGTGAGGGCGATGGCGGGTGTATTTCCGCCGTGAGCTGCAGGAAGATTTCTTACCTCGCGGATGAGCTGGTACCCATCCTTTCCAGGCATGCCGATGTCACTTATCATGACATCTGGTCTCCTGCTTTTCAGAAGCTCCAATCCTTCCACGGCATTGGCGGCGGTGATTACGTCGGCTTCGTATTCGGTCAGCACTTCATTGATGAGCTCAAGGGAATCCAGTTCGTCGTCAATGACCAGAATCTTTACGCCCGCGAGCGTGACGTATCGGCTGCCCGGCGCGGTGGCTGCCGATGCGGGGGCGCGCTGATCTTTTCTGTCCTTGATGGATGCAAGCGGCAGGCTCACGCTAAACGACGCGCCCAATCCTTCACCGGCGCTTTCCGCATGAACCGTTCCGCCATGAAGCGCTACAAGCTGCTTCACGATCGAAAGTCCCAGGCCGAGGCCCCCGTGGTACCGGGTAAGCGAGGAGTCGGCCTGCCGGAAGCGGTCAAAAATGTATGCCATGAACTCAGGCTTTATTCCGATGCCCGAATCCTTTACCGTGATCTCCAGATGCGCAGACTCTCGCCTGACGATAAACTCGATATTGCCCTCCCTGGGAGTAAATTTGACCGCATTGGAAAGAAGATTCCAGATTATCTGCTGGAGCCGGTTAGGGTCACCCGAGATAAATCCGGCGTCGGGGTCGATCTTTTTTATCAGATGAATATGTTTGGCCTCCGCCGCAGGAGCCACTGACTCCAACGCCGCCTCGGCTATCCCGGCAAGGTTTAGCCGCTGCACATCCAATTTTATTTTCCCGGAGATTATGCTGCTCATTTCAAGAAGGTCTTCAATAAGCTTGTTTTGCACACGCGCGTTTCTTTCTATGGTCTCCAGCCCCCGCTGAACGGCTTCCTGCTTCATTGTTCCCTGTGAGATAAGCTGTGCCCATCCGAGGATTGCGTTAAGCGGTGTCCTGAGCTCATGAGACAGGGTAGCGAGAAATTCATCCTTGATCCGGTTGGCCCGCTCCGCTTCGTTCCTTGCGGCCCGTTCGTTCTCAAGAAGCTGTTTCTTTTCTTCGTCCGCCCGTTTTATGCTGTCGATGTCCGTGTTCGAACACACCCACATCGATACTTTTCCCAAGGCATCGCGCTTGGCATGAGCCCGGGTCAGATGCCAGCGGTAGCCGCCGTCGGCCTGACGGAAGCGGATTTCCATCTGGAAAGGTTCTCCTGTGGCAAGAGAGTGGCGCCAGCGGCTGGTATTCTCATCCACGTCATCAGGATGGACAAATTCTGTGTTGGCCCAGCTTTCCATCTGCTCAAGAGGAAGTCCGGTATAGTCTCTCCATTGCTGATTAAAATAATCCACAACACCGTCTGCCCGGGCGGTAAATATTTTCAAAGGCATCGACTCGGCCATGAAACGTTGCCGTTCCCCGCTTTCCCGTAGTGCTTCTTCAGCATGCCTGCGCGCCGTGATGTCCCTGAAGCTCCAGACACGGCCAATATTCTGATTCTCAATATATTGAATTTGGGAGAACCGCTCAAACACCCTGCCATCGTTGAGTTCCAGCACATCATAGCTATCCGCGGGCCAGGATGAATAGATCTCTTCTGTTCTCTCCAAAAGCCATTGGGGGTTCTTCGCATTCATACAGCATAATTTCAGCAGTTGCCTGTGTTCACTTAAATTTGTAATGTCGCGGGGTATTCGCCACATCCGCAGATACAGTTCATTGAAGCGAAGTACCAGTCCGTCCTGATCGGTAACCAGGATTCCATCAGCGGTGGATTCAATGGTGGCGCGCAGGATCGAGAGCGAGTGATCGAGCCGCCGTGCTTTTTCTTCCAGCGATTTTTTGGCTTGTCTGAGTTCGTTCTCGGCTCGCTGGCGCGCGAGGAGAATGGTGTTCGAGGTTTGCAATGCAACGGAGTGCAGTAGTTTCTCTTCGCTATCGTCTATCATTGCTGTCCTTTCATATGCTTGTCACGAAATAGTGGTAAATGCCAAGCTTTAATAACCGTTTTTCGGAGTATAACCCTATTTAGAATCCGGTCAATGAAGCATCGCAACCAGGGTTTTCCGCTTGACCGATGAAAGATACCAAGTAAAATTGTGTTAGCCTGAATAACAAATGAGAACGATTTACGGCAAATATATCTCCTGTGTCATAACCCTCACCAAGAACCTTCAGCAGAAACGCGGGAGTGAATATTCATGAGTAAGCCGGAAATCCCGGACTGGCTGCGCGGCAGCGAAATGGGCGAGCTGATTCATGCCCATGACTGGACCGAATCGGGCCTGGGACTCATCCAGACATGGCCGTCAAATCTCAAGTTTGCGGTCAATATCGTTCTGTTATTGCCGTCGCCCGCCATGCTGTTCTGGGGCCCGAAACTCATACAGATTTACAATGACCGTTGCCGGGACTGGCTGGGTACCGAGCATCCGGCCTGCCTCGGTCAGCCAGTCAGTGAATTCTGGCCGGAGGTATGGGATTTCCTCGCACCGGTGTGTGAAGGCGTAATGCGGCGGCGCGAATCGTTTATCTTCGATAATCATCCATTAACCATTAAACGCAACGGGATACTCGAAGAGAGATTCTTCAAGCTCACATACAGCCCCATTCCTGGCGACCTTTGCGCTGATGTTTCTAATCATGGCGGTGCTGATGCGAGCATGCCGGGCGGGGTTTTCGTAACGGTAAACGATACGACCGAATCGGTCCGTGCGCGTGCCCTCGAAGCGGAGCGTATTCGTCTGGAGGAAGCGTTGCAGGCGAAGCGGATTCAATTACTGGAAGAGGTATTCCGTCATGCGCCGTCATTCCTGTACGTACTCAAGGGACCCGAATTCATCTTCGAGTTTGCCAATGAGGCGTTCTATCAACTGGTGGGGCACCGTGATCTGGTCGGCCAGCCGGCCTTCGAAGCGCTCCCGGAGGCAGCCCACGATGGTATCCAGCATAGCCTGATGCAGGTAATGGCTTCCGGCAAGCCATTCGTGGGATTCGAGCAACCGGTGATAGTGGTGCGCTCGCCTGGCGGACAGCCGGAGGAGCGGTTTATCGATGTCAGTTACGTACCTCTTTTAGACGAGAACGGCGCCTGTCAGTATATTCTGGGCCACGGCATCGATGTTACCGCGCATGTACAAAACAGAAAAAACGCGGAGAACGCATTGCGCGAGAGCGAGGAACGTTTTCGCGGCGCCCTTCAAAGCGATACCGTTGGCATTATTTTCCTGGATACGGAAGGCCGGATTATCGAAGCCAATGACGCATTCCTGACGATGAGCGGTTTCAGCCGTGAGGATGAGAAGGCGGGACGATTGCGCTGCGACGCCATGACGCCTCCGGAATGGACTTCGGTTTCGCTGCGCGCTATCGAGGAATTCAAAGCCACGGGACGCACCACACCCTATGAGAAGGAGTTTTTCCGCAAGGATGGATCACGCTGGTGGGCTTTGCTCGCCGCGAAACAGCTCAACGAGCACGAGGCGGTTGAATATGTGATTGACATAACCCGGCGCAAGCGCATTGAGCAGAGCCTGCGCGAGAGCGAAGCAAGGTTTCGCGCGATGGCGGAAGCATCTCCCGCGCTGACCTGGCAGGTGGATGCGCAAGGAGATGCGGTTTATCTTAACCAGCGTTTCATGGACATGACAGGCGTGCCGGTGAGTGCGCTGATGCATGGCGGATGGCATTCGATCATTCACCCGGATGACATGCCGGATTATATGGCGGCATTTGAGCAGGCGATGCGCGAGCGCTCGCGTTTTCAGCGGCGGGTACGGATCAAGACCGCGCAAGGTGAATGGCGCTGGTTGGAATCCTACGCGTTGCCATGGTTTACCGCCGCCGATGAGTATGCCGGCCACGTCGGCATATCGATAGACATCACCGATACCGTCAATGCGGAAACATCCCTGAGGGAAACCGACCGCCGCAAGGATGAGTTCCTGGCTACCCTGGCACATGAGCTGCGCAATCCGCTTGCCCCCATTTCCAATGCGCTGGCGCTGATCGCGCGGCCAGACGGCATTACGGCGCTTCCGCGGTTGCTGCCGGTCATAAACCGGCAAGTCAACTATATGATCCGGCTGGTGGACGATCTGCTGGAAATATCACGCATCACCAGCGGAAAAATTGAATTGCGGCCGGAGCCCATTGCCTTGGCTTCCGTGCTGCGCAACGCGGTGGAGGCGAGCATGCCGCTGATTAATGAAAAGGGGCATAAATTGAGCGTATTTATTCCTGAAGCGCCTTTAATTGTTCTCGCTGACGTTGTGCGTCTGGAGCAGGTGTTTACCAATCTGCTCAACAACGCGGTGCGTTACACCAAACAGGGTGGACAGATCTGGCTGACCGCCCGCCAGGAAGGCGAGAGTGCCGTTATATCCGTGCGCGACAACGGTATTGGGATCTTGGCCGGCATGCTGCCACGCCTGTTTGACATGTTTGCACAGGAGCGCCGCAACGGTATCGGAGCGCAGGAGGGCCTGGGTATCGGGCTTAACCTCGTTTACCGTCTTCTGCAAATGCACGGCGGTACAATCGAGGCCATCAGCGAGGGAATGGATCGAGGCAGTGAATTCATTGTGCGCCTGCCTTTGTCGGAGGGATCCTCTCGCGGAAAAAGCACCGAACCGGAGAAGGCGGCTCTCCCGCCGCAGGGCCTGCGTATCCTGGTGGTCGATGATAATCATGACGCAGCCGAAGTTCTTTCCATGTTGCTTGAGTCAATAGGTGTCAATGTCCGGGTTGTCAACAGCGGCCTGGCGGCACTCGCGGTGCTCCCCGATTACCGGCCAAATATCATCCTGATGGATATCGGCATGCCTGGCATGAATGGTTATGAGGTGGCGCGCCGTATTCGCGAGCAACCGCAGTATAACGATATCAAGATCATCGCCCTGACTGGCTGGGGCCAGGAAGAAGATCGCCGGCAGTCGGAGGATGCCGGCTTCGATCATCATCTGACGAAGCCGGTGGATTTCAAGCTCCTGAAGGAGTTGATTGCTTCACTGTAGGATGGGGGAGGGCGTTCCCGCGCCTTGACTTGTGGATATTCCTTACCATACCTGAATCAGGCAACGGAGACGTGGCCGGGCGGGCGCGTGGTATCGAGTTTAATCCGGTAGGAACCCACTACGGGTTTTAAACTGAGCGCAACCGCGCTATCGGGTGAGCCCATCTTGTATGGCTTTCCCGGGGAATTTCAGGTTTTCAGCCGCGAACGATTGTTTCGAACGGTAGGCGGCAACCAATTCGATATCCTGTTTTTCTCCCCGGCTAAACAAGTCGAGGGAGCTTTGGCGGACAGCTTCGGTTTGGTCTACACCGATGCCGATTCCGGTGCCCTGCCGGTGCTCGAATTCTTCAACGGAAAGTATGGCAATCCGAGCATATCCGCAAATCGTAAAATGTTGCTGAAGCTTTAATCACGCGACCGCGTCTATACGGGCTCCAGCCGGAGACCGGATGGCGCTGCGCTCATTTGAGCGCCCCACCGCGAATATGCGTCAGCTGTTCCCTTCCGGATCAGTCATGAAATCATGACAAAACAGCAAAAGCCCTCTTGTCTCACCTTTAATACACAAAGCTATTCGTGGGAATCCGGTATCGCCTTTTGCAGGCAATTCGAAAATATTGCGTTGGCAAAGGAGAGCAAGGCGTGCTGATTTGTGCGGACCCCGTAAAAGAAAATCGATGCCACGCTGGCGCTTTAAGACACCGGACATCTCACGGAACAGCGGTACCATCCTTAACAGTATGTTTGAGAATTATTTGAAAGCCTGGGACCTTCGGTGCGACATGGCCAGAAAAATTAATGTCAATCAGATAATCGTGCGGCGTTGCGCAAACTATAAAAGTGGGAAAAAATATGTCGAAATGATAATAAATGGTGGCATTCATGCCCGATCGGGAACGATAGCATAAATATGACATAAGCATGATATGGGCCAATGTGGGTATGTGATCAATCGAACAGAACTTTCCTCTCCAGAGGGGTAGCCTTGATAGAACTGAATGCATAGTTCGACTGGTATGGATTCGGAGGCAGGAAATTTATGCCGAGAGGAAACCATTTAACCCATCATCATCCCGGAGGTAATCATGCCCACAACGAGAAGTAGCACTATAAACCATAAAACCACCACTCACCCCACTGCGCGGCGAGAAACTTCCCACGACGCAATTAAATTATTGACAGAGGATCATACGAAGGTAAAGAAAATGTTCAAGGATTTCGAGAAGTTGTGCCAGAAGAATGACAATAGGGGAAAGGAGGAGCTGGCAGCAAAAATTTGCGGGGAGCTCACCGTGCATGCCCAGCTGGAAGAGGAAATTTTCTATCCCGCCGTCCGCGAAGCGATTGATGAGGACAAGCTGATGAATGAAGCGATGATAGAGCACGCATCCGCAAAGGATCTTATCACCCAGATCCAATCGATGAAAGCTTCTGATCCCATGTTCGATGCGACGGTGACGGTACTCGGTGAGTATATCAATCATCATATTAAGGAAGAGCAGAACGAAATATTTCCGAAAACACAGAAAGCCGGAATGGATCTCGAAGCATTAGGGGAGGAAATAAAGGAGCGCAAGGAAGCTCTTTTAAAGGAGTAGTCTGATCCGCTGGCAATCCTACATCTATGGAATACCATGGGGGAGCGCCATTATTTAGTGTTCGGGATTGATTTATTTCACGTTTATGTGCGCCCCCGAACATAAAAAAAGTGCATGATCCGCTAACATAAATTTTTATCCTCGTATTTTTTCATGTTCAGGGATATGTAAATGCTTTCTTGCCATATCAGCCATGACGATTGGCGGCGCTCAACAAATGCCGTAGCGATATTTTGTCGTCCTGTCCGCGCGCGCACGAAGCCTGATTTCCATATTCTTTTTATATGCATATAAAATCATTCAGGAGATCACCATGAAAAAAGCATTCTTGTTAATCGCCCTGCCTATCATCATGGCATACTCTGCTTCGAGTTTCGCCGGGAAAGAGGAGAAGGTTCAATGGTCTCAGGTTCCCCCCGCTGTTCAGAAGACGATTACCGAACATGCGGGTGGCGGAAAAATTGAAGAGATCGAGAAAGAAACGGAGAAGAAAGATGGTAAATCAATAACGGTTTACGAAGCCAAGGTAAAGAAACCCGATGGCAAGAAAATTGAGATTGAAGTTGGCGAAGACGGCAAACTTATCAAGATTGATGATTAGGGCTGGGGGGATCATGAAGAATACTCAGAAAAGCAAAGCGGATCTGTCATCTGTTCAATCACTTGATCAACTGGCGGAGGAGGGCGGCATCGTCGCCGACGAGACGCATGGCAACAGGGCTGAGGAGAAAATAGAAGATCGCTCCACTAAAAAACACGAGACGCACGAAGAAGCAAAGTCCATAACCGGGTCTCGGCCCCATAAAGACGTCACGAACGAGCACCCGGGAGAGGGACCCTCACCGTTGAAACGATATTAATCACATTGGTTCACTGGCGATCGGCAACCATGAGAGATCCTGCGCTGGGGTTGATTTATCGTGATTCAAGCCAGCGCAATAGGCTGCAGGATTTCTAGGCCGCCTTGATTCTCTCATGAGTCTGATATAGCACGTGCTGGCATTGTTCTGCGGCCAACCGCTTGTACCACTTTCTCCCTCCGCCTGATTCAGGATGACTGCCTGGTAAATCGGCAGGGATTCATCTGCTTCTGCCCTGCCTTTGCCAGCCCCCGGATCAGATCGCGGGACATCTCACGCCAACTCCGGCACATTTGCCGCAGGCTGCAGCGCAATCTCCCATATCGCCCCATCCTAGCATTCGGGTCTGGACTAAATATCGCATAAGGTGCCGTTATTAAGCCGGTGGCAATTCTATGATATTTTGACCGGATAATTCGGCCTAATTGACAATAATTATCATTATCGTTAAGATTGTTTATAACGTAGCGTTGCGGTAATCCGCAAGCCATGGCATTGAAATCCTGCGGAAAGCAAGATTTTTTTTTAGCCGCCCGCTCGGCTTCCAGCTCAATTAACTCATTGGCGAATACGCTTCTGGATGGGTCCGAATATGAAAAATTCCAAAGATGAACAAGATAAGCCTTCGGTCAGTCTGCTATTAGCGGCCTTGTCATGGCTTACCTCCAGACGGCGACGCCCCCTTGATCCCGCTACGCGGTTTGCAATCGCCCATCACTTCCATCTGCTTGTCCTGCATCCCGCGTCGGACAGCTTCGATATCCAGGCGGCGTTATACATGGCCGGGAGGATGGGTATTGATGCCGATGGATTGGTCGCGCGGTTTTCCGGCACCCCGGCAAACTTGCATTGAGCTATGGAACCTTTGGATAGAGGTGCCCCTGACGGATTTCTTATGTTCTTACCACTCTCCAAGTATTATCCTAACTGCGGAATCGACCATTAATTTGGCTAAATAACATGACCCACAGTAATCCTTTGCATCACTTTATCTTCATCTATTTGGCGGGTTTCAGCACGCAAAAATATCCATTACTTAAGCGCTGTTATCGCCTTACCCTGGCGGCTTTGCTCGCCACGGTGTTGATTAGTCCTGGTTTTGCGGATGAAAACTTGGGCAGGCAGGAGAGGCGAACCGGTTTTCTGGTGGTGGCGGCGGATCGCGGCTTTCTTGGCAATGAAGAAATTATCGATAGCTTTCAGTTATTTGCGAAGGGACGCAACGCATCGCTGGTATTTGTTACTGATGAGCGTACGCGCAAATACCTCCGGAACGGTGCGGATATGCTGTTGAGAAAGGGTGCGGAGTGCATCGTGGTAATTCCCTTGTTTATCTCTGCCGCTACGCCGCGTTATCTGCTTGTCCGCCAGTTATTGGAGAAGGAAAAGCTGGATGTGCCTGTATTCCAAGCGCGTGTTTACGGCGAGAGTTTTATCGCGGTCGAGGATCTGACCGACAAATTTCGCACTATTCAGGAGCCTGCAGAAACCGGCGTTGTGGTTGTCGGCTATGGCGCGGTTGATAATGATAGCGAGCAGAAAATGCAAGCGGACTGGCAGCGTATTGCGAAGAAAGCATCCGCCGGCTTTGATTTCCCGTCGATCAGTGTATTGGTTGGCTACGACAAGAAAGATGAAGATGCAGAAAAGCGCACCATCAGGCTGAAACACGGTCTGGCTGAAGCTGCGAACCGTAACGGCGGTAAAGGCAGGATTGTCGTGGTGCCGTTTCATTTCGGCCCAAGGTTCGACAGCATGATGTCGTTCAATACGGGGCTTAAACGACTACTTCCTCCCGGCGCCCACCTCCTGGAAGACAGCGGTTCCGATACCGGCGCCAGCATTAATTCCAGTGAGAACACTGGCCTGGTCACCAGGAATCTGGCGACCTGGATGCAACGGGAAGCCAACCGGAGCCAGCCGCCTGCCAGCGGAGATATGGGTGTTGTCATCCTGTCCCATGGTTCCGATTTCAATTGGAACGAGACCATGCGCGAGGCGGTGCGGCCCCTGATGAAGCGTTACAAAATCGAGTTCGCATTTTCCATGGCCGATCAACCGACAATCGAACGCGCACTTCTCAAACTGGAGCAGCGCGGTGCAAAGACTGCGGTAATCGTGCGCGTATTTGCCATGGAGGACAGCTTCCGTACGCCTGTCGAACGTATGGCCGGACTGGATATTGAGGGCGTGGCACAGGACACCTACGATGCCCATGCCGGGCAAGGTCATGGACATGGTGCGGCCGCCGCCGTTCCGGCGCCCCGTATTCGCACCAGCCTGCCGATCCAGACAGTGGGCGGTATTGGCGCCAGTCCCCTGTTCGCGGCCGCATTGCTGGACCGGGCGCGTTTACTATCAAAGAATCCCGCGCGTGATACGGTCATCCTGATTGCGCACGGTTCCGGCAGTGATCGGCAGAACGAGCTGTGGACCCGGGCGCTGGAAGACGTTGCAGAGCAGATGCGCAAGGCTGAAGGCAAGGAATTCCATGCAATCAAGGTGGCGACGTGGCGCGAAGATTGGCCCGACAAGCGCACACCATGGGTGGACAAAATTCGTGCAATGGTTGAGGACGCAAGAAAGGAAGGGGGAAGCGCTATCGTAATCCCCGCACGAACCACGGGGCAGGGTCCTGAAGACAAATTTCTTTCCGGGCTTGAATATGACCTGGGCAGCGGCTTTGCGCCGCACCCGAAGTTTGTGCAATGGGTGGATGAACAAGTCAGGGCAGGGATGGCACAATTCGCCGATGCTCGCCGCTCCAACCTGACTACGGTGGAGGCGGGCGATTATGCGCCCTCTCCCGAAAAGGATTTATGGTGGTAAGTGGGTGGTGAGTTTTCCTGAAGGCACAAAACAGCTGGCGATGACTGATTACTCGACTCTGTTCCTCGTGGTGAGATTTTGCTGGAAGAATTTATGTAGCCAATGGGGTATAAGTCACTGCTGTCCCACAATTTGTCATTACCATAAAGCTCCCTGGATGGGTTGATGATCACCCGGCGGCGGTTCAGTCTTGATCAGCCTAATCAGGTCCCGTTTTGCAAACAGGTTAAGTGCGAGCAGCCTCAGGATTTGTTGCTGAGATATTGCCACTTGATGACTGAATTTGATGAATGCCAACAGCAAATAGACGCACATGGCAATCCAGATTTGGGTCATCACGGCATTTTTGCTGGTGCCCAAAAACGATTTGATCTTGAGATTTTGCTTGATCCATTTAAAAAACAACTCCACTTGCCAGCGCTGCTTATAAATGGCAGCAATGGTTTGCGCGGACAGCTTGAAATGGTTGGTGATAAAGATGTATTCCCGTTGTGTTTGCGCATCCTGGTAGACCACTTGGCGCACGTTGGGCAGCTCCTTCTGGCACGAGCGGTACGAATTGAAGCGAATGACTGCATCACTGATGACGCTCGAATGAACAGGAACGGCACACCGTTCAATAACTTCATAAGTGGCGTTGCCCCGTTGTCGGGTGACGTAAAAGACCCCCTGCCCGGTCAGTAACTTGTACCAGGAATAATCATTGTAGCCGCGATCACATACCACAATACTGCCTTTGGGCAAGGCAAGCAGTTTGGCGCACTCGCTATCCGCCTTCCTGCTTTCCGTGAGGGTGGCAAATGCGGGCAGATTGCCTCTTAAATCCAGTCCAACCTGTAACTTCATGGCGCCTTTTCCCAACGCGTAATGCGACCAGGGAAAAAGCTTGAGCGATAGATCAATGAGAGAAGCATCCAGCGCATAAAGCGGATTCTTAAAGCGGAAGCCGTGCTTGGGTGCCCGCTTGAGGCAGCGCTCATACAGACGGTAAAACAGCGCTTCGTAACAACTAGCGGGTTGCTGGTTATTCAGGCGTGCCAGACTGGACCGGGAAATGGGCGCGCTGCCCAAGTGATAGCTGTGCTGGCGTTGTGCTTGCAGGTTGGTTTCAATATCACGCAAACTCTGCCGCCCGCTCAACTGTGCAAATACCATGGCAACAAACTGTGCCCAGCGGCTGGTCTTGCGCAACCTCTGGCCTTGGTGATGCAAAGAAGCGATCGCTTCAAATTCATGTCTGCCAACAATTTTAAGCAGTTGCAAGAAGACTGTATTACAATGCGCCATGGCTTGGATTCCTTTGTCTTTCAAAGAGTTGTCGAGAAACTCATTGTAAATCAACAAAGGATATTCAGGCCTTTTTTAGCGGTTTTGTGGGACAGCAGTGGGTATAAGTATTAATGCACTTTCGCGAGATATTGATGCGCCGCCCAATCGTACCAGCGAGATCGTGAATGGCAAACGTTCCATTCCCTCCGATAACACCCTGCGCCTTTGGCGAGTATTTTGGCGTTTCACCGGAAATCCGGCTCGACCTGCAATGCGATTATGCGATTCGTGTAGCACGGTGCACTGTCTGGCCGGAAGCGCCACCGGCTCTTCGGGAGGGAGAGTTTTGATCGCCTCGACGATTATTTAATCGAGTGCAAAATAAAGAAGAGGAACATGAGCGAAAAAAATGACCACGCCGCGGAATCGGCGGAGCGGGTACTTGTCATCACTCGCATTTTCGATGCACCTCGCAGTCTGGTCTTCAAGGCCTGGACCCAGCCCGAGCGTCTCGCGCACTGGTGCTGTCCGCGCGGCTTTACCACGCCTTTCCACGAGTCGGACATCCGGACGGGCGGTGCCTGGCGCGTCTGCATGCGCTCCCCGGAGGGCAAGGACTATTGGGTTCAGGGTCGCTATCGGGAGATCGTGGAATCGGAGCGGCTTGTCTTTACCCATGCCTGGGAGGATGCAGAGGGAAAGCCCGGCCATGAAACGCTGGTGACGGTGAATTTCACCGAACACGATGGCAAGACAACGCAGACCTTCCGTCAAGCAATCTTCAAATCAGTCGAAAACCGTGATTCGCATGAGAAAGGCTGGAGCGAGTCCTTTGATAATCTTGCCGATTATCTGGAAAAAATGGGGACGCATGGAGAATGAAGCGAGAGTGATTTTCCTCAAATTACGAGGCATGCGTCCGGCCGATGGCCTCCTCTCCCCAGGCGGAGCAGGAAAGCGCGAGACGCTGGACCCTCCCATGATATGGCTGGCAAAAAAAATCGCTCGGTGTGTCGATTTTGCCGGCCGCCGATCGATTATCCATCAGAATCCCTGTTACGTGCATGAGATGCGGTGCCCCCGCACCGGGCCATGGTCAGGGTTACTCTTAAAGCCGGGCTCCGGCCGGTCGAATCTGTCCGGAGCATGGTCCCAATCCCGAAATCAATGGAGATAAAACAATGCGATTCATGGTAATGATCAAAGCTGACAAGAACACAGAGGCGGGCGTCATGCCCAGTAAGAAGCTGCTCACGGATATGGGGAAATACAACGAGGAACTGGTGAAAGCGGGTGTGCTGCTTGCGGGCGAAGGGCTCCAGCCGAGCTCGAAGGGCGCACGCGTCAAGTTCTCCGGAGATAAACGCACCGTGATTGACGGGCCCTTCACCGAGACGAAAGAGCTGATTGCCGGTTATTGGCTGTTCCAGGTGAAGTCGAAGGAAGAGGCGATCGAGTGGGTCAAGCGTTGTCCCAATCCTCTTGAAGGGGAGTCAGAGATCGAGATTCGCCAGGTATTCGAGGCGGAGGACTTCGGTGACGAATTCACGCCCGAGCTCAGGCATGCGGAGGAGCGCATGCGCGCGCAGGTAGCTGGCAGGCAGTAGTTGCATTACAGCTGAATGGACGTTCCTTAAGTTTTTACTTACAACCTTGAAAGGAGACATCATGCAAGTTCAAGCCTATCTATTCTTTGATGGCCGCTGCGAGGAAGCACTGGAGTTTTATCGTGGCGCGCTCGGCGCCGAGGTGACGATGCTCATGCGATTCAAGGACGCGCCTCCCGAACCCGCTGAATCTAGCGAAGCCGGAAAATCCAGTGAATCCTGCATGCCCCCGGCTGGTTCCGAAAATAAGGTGATGCATGCGAGCTTTCGTATCGGCGATACCACGGTGATGGCTTCCGACGGTCACTGCCAGGGAAAGCCCAGCTTCCAGGGTTTTTCCTTGTCACTCACTGTGTCCAGCGAGGCCGAGGCCGATCGTCTGTTCGCAGCGCTGGCCGAGGGTGGGCAGGTGCAAATGCCGTTGGCCAAAACTTTCTATTCGCCACGCTTCGGTATGGTAGCCGACCGATTTGGCGTGTCATGGATGATTTATATGACGCCTTGAGCATTGTAACCCCCGGATCCAGATTCGACGCCGTTTGGGTGACCTAATGGCGGCGCGTATCCGGGGGTTCCATTTGTTGGCTGCACAGTGCTCACCCAATCTCCTTTCTTTTTATGGTTTCGAAAGAATACGGCGCTCACGTTCGTAATCGTCATAACTGGGCGCTGGCGGGCCGCGAAGCTCAAGCGGTGTCGATCTGAGTGCTTCGTTCCGATTCTTGACACCATCATAAACATTCCGGGAAATCTCCTGTGTCGTACAGCCACAGAGGAGTATGCCCAAGATTATCATGTGTAGCATTAATTTCATTTACAGCGATGCTAATTGACCTTATGTCGGGCGTCAACCTGATCACTGTGCCGGTATCGGGTGCATCGCACGGGTGAATTAACGGGATGGCGGGGTTACTGCGTGATACCGGCGACCGTGTTTACAAATTGACTCAGAACTGGAGTCTACGCCGCCGTGCAATCGAGCCGAGAAGCACGAGCCCTGCGGCGAACAGGGCCCAGGTTTCAGGTTCTGGGACGGGTGCTGCCACAAGCCTGCCAAAAAGGCCTTCGGTTTCGTCGTGCGGTCCTGCCGCGAAATAGAGTGCATCGGCCCTGCCGAGGCTTGCGCCATTGCCGAATTGGAGTCCCCACAGACCGTCGATGGATATGATATCGCCTTGCGCATCGCGCAGATAATCGATTGCCGCATGGGTAGCCGGATCGAATGCCACGATGGTGCCATCGCCGAAATTGCCGACCAGTAGCTTGCCGCTGTAGATGCCGAAGCCATCGGGCGCAAAGGCGACTCCCCAGGGGGCATTCAGCAGGCCGCGATCATTCCAGGTATGCAGCAGGGCGCCCGACGCATCGAACTGCGCAAGCCGTCCAAAACCCGCGCCACTGACTTCTTCGCCACCAAGGATTTCTCCCGGCCTCGCGGAATTTTCCTGGGTTTTTGCATAGGGTACAAACAGGCTGGTTCCGTCCGGACCGCTCAGCGCCTGGATATTGAACGGCGCATACTCGCCGGGTTGGGTGATTGCCGAAGCCGCGAAGGGGTTTGCAAATGCGCCCGGCGCACTGATCTCGGTGAATGTGCCGTCAAAACTCCGGATGCCGGCATGAGGCCCGAAATTCGCCACATGAATACGGTCACCGCCGGGACCCATCGCGATACCGAAATAATGAGCATCCGCCACTGACCGGTCAACCATGAGCTTGGCGAATGCCGGACGATCGAAGCTGCCATCGGGATTCTTGCGTTCCGTCCACGCCGAAATGGTACCGGTATCCGTCACGAAAATAAACTTTGCCGGTTCGGTGATGGATCCCTGGGTGATGGTGAATTGTGCACCGGGGTTGAAGACCACGCCGGTCGGTGTTCCGGGAGAAACGGCATTTCCAGTCACGGGACCCGGAACCGTGACTAGCCGAAGATCGTCTGCAAAAAGAGGTACGCCCCCCACATCTCCGATGAACTGGTTTGTTGTTCCCCCACCGTTGCTTTCCACCCAGAAATGCCCCCCCAGACCTGCCGGACGGATCGCAATCCCCCAGGCATTGATGAGGCTCGGATCGACGATGCTTGCACCATAGGCGTCCGTGCTCGCGACCAGATTGGTTTGCATGTATCCGGCGGCATGGACGGGAACCGCAATGACGAGAATGGCACTCAATAGCCATGCAAGGCTTTTTCTTCGATCGAATATATTCATTTCTTCTCCTCCAGATGTGAATAAAAAAACGACCAATATTTCCGGCGCCATGAATCAAATATAAGCATTGACTGCCTCGATCTCCAAAAGGAGAGGGCGTTTCCCACGGGTTTTGGTGTGATGTTTCATGAGGTAAGCGAAGCTTCTTTTTCGAGCGGTTCCCGACCTGACAAGTCAAATAAAAAAGGCGGGCTTGCCCAAGACGGGTTGGCTGGCTGGAATGCCGCTGGCGTCGAAGAGACTCGGCGGTCACGGATAAATCTGCATGGGGTGACGCAATCGGTTCTCAACCTGAGATCAAGTAAGTCGGTACACGGCATCCCCGGATCAAGTCGAGTTATAACATGTGATCGTTTTGTCGATTTTTTGTGATTGATAATAAGAATGATTCGTATCATATATTAATTTATCCACTTCAGGCAAGTTTTTGGGAAAATCACGCTTGATCATGAAGTAATAAAGGCAGTATGCGCGTTTCCGCACAGAAATGGCCCCCCGTCTGGGTATATAAGAAAATCGACTAAAGCACAAAAAGGGCGACATTGTAAAAAATAGCATTTCCAAAAGGACGACATTCGGCCAGGAGGTGAAAATTGATTAACAATGATCGTATGGATCTACCACCGCCCAATTCATCCCGGTTTCCTCCGCATCAAGTCTTCGGAACGGATTTGTTGCTGAAGCGCCCATCTCGTGCTGAAGATTTCGAGGCAGAAAACCACGCGCTTGTGGCTCTGGCCCATGAGCTCGCGAATCAACCATGCAATTTATTGCAGAAACTGGTGGAGATTGCCCTTGAGCTCTGCCATGCCGGCTCCTCCGGCGTCAGCATTCTCGAATCCGATGGTTCGGCCTTCCGCTGGCATGTCTGTGCCGGGTCATTTGCGGGAAATGCAGGGGCCCGGATGGCTTATGCCGAGAGCCCTTGCAGTATTGTCCTGGAGAGAAACTCGCCAATTCTGTTCCTGGACCCGGGCTGCTATTTCGCTCCACTGAGGCATATGGAGCCATCGGTAGCGGAGGCTTTGATGCTGCCATTCCATGACGGGAACAAACCTGTCGGCAGCGTTTGGGTGATCCAGCATTCCCTTGAGCGCGAGTTTGACGGGGAAGATGTCCGCCTGATGACCAGTTTGTCGCGCTTTGCCTCCGCAGCCTATCATGTGATTTGCTCTATCAATAAGAGCATGAATGCGCGCGACTTGCTCGAAAAGCGGGTGGACGAGCGCACCACGGCGCTGTCATACGTCAACAAAACGCTGCGGCGTCAAATTCGAGGGCGCAGGCAGGTCGAGGAGGCCCTGCGAAATGCTCAGAACCAGCTCGAAGCAGAGATTTCTTCTCTTAATCGTCTTCATGAACTCAGTTCACGCATGGTTAATGCCCCCGATTTGCCGGCTGCGCTGGAAGAAATATTGGGAGCGGCTGTTGTTTTGCTCGGAGCCGACATGGGAATTATCCAGTTGTACGATCCGGTAAACAAGTTATTGACTATTGCCGCTCACCATGGCTTCAAACAGGATTTTCTTGATCATTTCGACACTGTCGATGCGGAGGGCGATGCCGCCTGCTCCCGCGCGCTTGCCAGCCGGCAGCGATGGATAATCGAGGATGTCCGGGCTGACGAACGCTATACGGCTTACCGCGCCGCCGCGGATAAGGCGGGCTATCGCGCTGTCCAGTCCACGCCCTTGTTCAGCCGCGATGGTGAGCCGCTTGGCATGCTCACCACGCACTTTCGCCTGCCTCGCATCCCGACCGAACACGAGCTGAGCATGCTGGATCTCTATGCGCGGCAAGCCTCTGATTTTATCGAGCGTCTGCGCATCACCGAGCAGCTGCGGGAGGCGGATCGACGCAAAGATGAGTTTATCGCCACGCTCTCGCATGAGTTGCGCAATCCTCTGGCGGCGATCGACAGTTCGGCCATGTTGATGGAGTCGCCGGATCTGGGGGACAGGGAGCGCGAAAAGGCCACACAGATCGTGCAGCGTCAATGCAAGGCCATGAAGATCCTCCTGGATGATCTCCTGGATATTTCACGCCTCTCGCTGGGACGGATGCCCCTTCACAAGCAGTGCGTGACGCTGGCTTCGATCATTGACGCGGCTGTGGAAGTCATACAACCCCGTATCGATGCGGCCAATCACATGTTGTCGGTAACGAAACCGCCTTTATCGATAGTGGTTTATGGCGACCCGATGCGGCTTGTCCAGATTTTCTCCAACCTGTTAGCCAATGCGGTGAAATATACCGACCCCGGAGGCAGGATCTCCCTGGATGTCGACACAATCGCCGAAGGTGTCGTGGTAAGCATTACGGATAACGGCATTGGTATTGAGCCGTCGTATACCGAGGAAATATTCGGCATGTTCTCGCAAAGAAAAAACACCCATGATCGAACCGCTGCCGGACTGGGCATCGGGCTTGCCCTGGTGCGCGCTATTGCCGCGTTGCACGGTGGCTGGGCGCATGCCGAGAGCAGGGGTCTCGGGCAAGGCAGTACTTTCCGTATTGGCTTGCCGCTGGCAAAGCCGGCGGACGCGGCAGCACAGGCACTTCCCTCAACGGGGGTGCAATCATCCCCGCTGGTTGCGGATCCTGAATTTCATGTATCTCCGGCAGCATACCGGATTCTCGTCGCAGACGATAATACGTCGGTGGCTACTGCAATTTCCATGCTATTGCAGCGTGGCGGGCATGAAACGACGGTTGTTCACGATGGCCGCGCAGCCTTGGAGGAGGCGGCAAGGCTTCTGCCCGATATCGCATTGCTGGATATTGGCATGCCCCATCTCAATGGCTATGAAGTGGCGCGCCAAATTCGATCGGCTCCCTGGGGGGCAAGCATGCGATTGTTTGCGGCTACAGGATGGGGCCAGGAAAATGATAAGAAGCTGGCAAAAGAGGCCGGATTCGATGTTCACATGACAAAGCCGATCGATTTCAAACAACTGCTGGCGCTGATAGAGGAGCATGGAGGAAAGTAGCGGATTTCCGGCACGCTTCAGAGGGCTTGCCGGAAAGATGGGTGGAGCGTAGCGCAACCCCACCTTTCCGTTAATCCCCACCTCATGAAACCCGCCCAGTTGTCTCGCTGTTTTCAGTGCAATCCCAAGGGTTTCTGAAGTGTCTGCTGTGGGGTCTCTTTGATGGGTCGCGCGTTACGCTTCGCTCATCCTGCGAGAAACAGCGCCGGTGCGAGTCATTTTGTGAATGAGCCTAAAAATTGGCGATGACCGTCAGACGATAAATACGCGGCGCGCCCGGCAGGATATTGTTGTTGTTATGCGCGGATGCAACATATTCGATGTCGGCGATATTTTCGATATTTGCCTGGACGCGCAAGGTCTTGTTGAGCCGCAGGAACATCGCCGAATCCAGCCGCGTGAAACCCGGCAATAGCACGGTATTGTCAAGCGCGGCGTACATGCTGCTGCGATGAATCACCCCCAGCCCCAAACCCAGCCAAGGCGCAAAATCATAGCGATTCCACATCGAAAAGGTATGCTTGGGGACTTGCGCCACGACCGCGCCAGCTTGCGCACCCGTTATTGCGCGCGTGATCTCGGCATCCGTATAGGCGTAGCCTCCCATGACGCTCCATTGCGGGGTGATGCGGCCCATCAAACCGATTTCAGCGCCTCTGGCGCGCTGGCCGTCGACCAGCATGGTTTGAGTGGGAACATTGGGAACGGGAGCGATGACATTGTTGCGCTCCAGTTGATACAACGCCGCGGTAAGGGCGAGATCGGGACGGATATCCCACTTGGCGCCCAGCTCCAGATTCATGAACTGTTCCGGTTTAAGCGCCGCGTTGGTGAGCGTCAGCGAGGTAAGCTGATCACCGGCGCGTGGCACATAGGACAGGCTGTAGTTGCCATAAATCGACACCATCTCTATGGGCTTATAGATCAGCCCCGCCCTGGGCGAAATCAATCCATCATTGGTATGGAGCAGTTGACCCGTATTGTTGTTGCGGAATCTCAAATCGAAGTTATCGTAGCGTATGCCCAGGACGGCTTTGAGCTGAGGATGGAGGGTAATCTGATCCTGCAGGTACACGCCCACCACTTCGACAACGCCATGATTATTGGCGGTAGCGGAGCCGCCGCTGGCAGCGCCTGTGGGATCGGGCCTGAACGTGAGAGGCGTCAGGCTGATCGGATTGAAGAAAGCTACGCTTGATGTTCTGCCGGCATTCGTAAAATTGTTGTTGAAATAGCCATTATTGCGAAAATTATCCGTAACCTGGCGGCCATACTCCACGCCGGCCATGAATTCATGCTTGATCGGTCCGGTATTCAGGGCATACAAAAAATCAGTCTGATTGAAAATATTGTCGCGCTGAGTCGCATCGTTATAGGCCTGTACGTTTACTGTTCCCGCAGCACTCAACGCTGTTGCCTGTCCGCTGGCAAATACATTCTGATAAAATTTGTCGTAGCTGGCATAACGCGTGCGATTACGGACGGTAAGTCCGTTGTCGAACGCGTGCTCGACCAGCGAGTTCAATGCCCAGACGTTGACACTGTTGGGGCTGCGGTTCGGATCGCCGAAGAATGTCGAGCGGTGGGTATCGGCGGGACGGCCTCCAAAAGAGGGTATGCCGCGATCACCCACGCGGTTGTCGGTAAAATATTCCCCGCCCACAACAATTTTGGTTTGCGCGCCGGGCTTGAGGGTCAATGTGGGACTGACACCGCCTCGTTCAATGTCCACGCCGTTACGGAAGCTGTTCGAGTGTTCGTACATGGCGTTGAGGCGAAAGGCGGCCACCTCGTTTATGGCCCGGCCGATATCAACCGTAACCCGTTTATGGCTGAATGATCCATACTGCGCCGAAATTTCGGTGACGGGCGTCCAGCCGGCTTCCTTGGTGACGCGATTGATCACGCCGCCCGCGCCGCCGCGGCCGAAAATCATGCCATTGGAACCCTTCAGGACTTCGACCCGGTCGATGTTGTAGATATCGCGAAAGTACTGAACATCATCGCGCAATCCATCGACATAAAAATCCCCGGTTGAATTGTTGCCGCGGAAAATGACGGCATCCCGGTTTCCTTCACCCTGGGATATGCCGACACCGGGCACATAACGCACCACTTCCCCCATATTTTGTATGGTTTGATCCTTGATCAACTCCTGTGTCACCACGGTGATCGATTGCGGGACATCGCGCAGCGGCGTATCGGTCCTGGTCGCACTGTAACTTTTCGTGGCCATATATCCATCCGTCGGGCCTGTTATGGTTTGCGCAATTACATTTACAGAGGGCAGTATCGCGGGCTGATTCACCGTCGTGGCGGGGTTTGTGATGACATATCCGCCGGCTTGTGCCACCGGCTCAAGACCGGTTCCCCCAAGCAGGCGATCCAATCCGGCCTGTACCGTGAAACTGCCTTTCAGTTCCTGCGCTGTCATTCCTTTTACTTCGGCGAGATCGAATGAAACATTGACGCCCGACTGTTTCGCGAACTTATTAAGCGCTGTTTCCAGCGAACCCGGGGAAATATCGTATGCATGAATGGTGTTGCCGGCAGGAATCCCGGCGGTGGGGGCGGGTTCGGCAAGAACCCCTTGGGGCAGCCCGAAGGCGATGCCCACGCTGAAACAAATCAATCCATTGTTCAACACTTTTATCAATGAGTGACGATGTCGTTTTTGCTTGACCCGGGCAAATGACTTGAGCTGGATTGCGGTGTGATTGCTTGCTGATTTCAGATGGTGGCTATAATTTTTCAACATTGTTTTCCCTGGAAATTATTTACTCTCTTCAACTTTTTAGGTTTTTTATATTTTAATTATTTAAATCAGTTACTTGTAAGAATTAGCGTCCCCTTCTCTCATTGTCGAATAACAATGACAACCTTAATGTAACCAATAATACGAACGATTCTCATTATGGCATGGATGTGATGAATCTTCCACATAAAAATCACATAAAAATCACATATAAGTAATGCCGATGAAATGAGTAGACAAAATCTGGTCGTTCTGAGATAGTTTCAGCGAACTCACCATCCCGTTGAACTATGCCCCGCTGATCGAGCGGGGAAACCGCATGGGCTGAATATTCAAGTGCGGATATTTCCAGGAGGAGCAATGAGGAAAATAAAAGCAGGAGGTGCAGTGTCCGGATTCCTGCTGGTGATGACGATCGCCTCGGGAACGATGGCAAATGCCGCATGGGCCGCTCCCCCGGAGGCCCCGGGTGCCGGTTTTTCATGGAAAGACGGGGCCGAAGTCTATGCCAAAGTTTGCGGATATTGCCACGATGCCCAGGTTGGACCGGTCATTCGCGGCCGCGCCCTTCCCGCAGCCTACATCCACGCCGTAGTGCGAAACGGCAACCGGGCGATGCCGGCCTTTCGTCCTTCGGAAATCGATAACCAGTCATTGGCAAAACTGGCTGAATATATCTCGAAGAATTGAATTGCCGGCGGTCGCCGGCAGCGGCAGGGGGCTATCCATGGACGTTAACAGACGTAATCTCATGAAGGGCGTACTGACGGGCGGGACGCTGCTGGCGCTAGGCATTCCTCCGGGGGCATTTGCAGGCCCTCCCCCCGGAAGGGCCGGAAGATTTGGATTATTGCTGGGGAACACACCTATGGACGCCGCGTTCGCCGCAGGCATCCGCACGGCCTATGCTGCCCACGCCAACCGTGCGGCGGGGGCAGGCCCCGCACTACGGGTAGTAAAGTTGAAAGGGGGGCTGCTCAACGATTATGAGATGGTGGGCGGGTTGCTGGAAAAATCCCGTGATACCAGGTGGATCGCCGTGATGGACGATGGCAGCGCGGCAGTTTTCACGGAACTGGCACGCAATGCCGGCGCCAGGTTGATCCTGCTGGGCTCGCATGCTTCTTCCAATGATGATACGACCGTGCGGGGCGGTTCACCGGGCATCCCGGGGCTTCGCCATGTATGGGCCGCTGCCTCGCCAAGCCATAGCGCGGGCGGTATTCTTGCCTCACAACTCATTGCCCTCGTTCGCGACAAGGGCAGCTTTTCCATCGTCGAGAATTTTTTTTCCATGCAGGCGCAGGCTGACAGCGACCGCGCGGCAATAAACGGATTCGTTCCGGGATTTATGACCTACCGGCTCGACGAACCAGACACGGCAGCGGGCACCGTCGAGCTTCATTGTTCCGGGCTTTCGCCCGCGAATGGGTGTGAATTGCTTGGCTGGAATAGAGCGGGAAGATGGATGCCTGCCTCGCAGCAGATATCGCCGCATGAAACGGCTGCATCGGTAAAAAAAGAAGAGAGACAGCCATATTCCGCCGGGTGGGTGGAATCGGTGGGCTATGCGGTCATGGCCGCGGCGCTGGGAACGGGCGCACTTGGGGAGTCCTGCTCCAGCCGCGCATTCGTCCATCAGTCGGCCGGGGAGAGCCGGGAGGAACTCCCTCGCGTGGCGGAGCGATTCACCTCATTCGTAATAGACATTTAGCCTGGAGAGCAAGCGATGGCCGGTAAATATATTGCACTGCCCAAGGGTGTGTCCGAACAGACTTTTGATGCCGCCATCAAGGCGTTTCGGGGTGTTCTTGGCGAGACTTCCGTGTTAACGAGCGCGGAACAGCTTGCACCCTACATCAAAACCATGATGCCGGTGCCGGACTCCGAACATGCCCCCTCCGCGGTGCTGATGGCCACAACGGTGGAACAGATCCAGAAGATTTTGGGTATCTGCAACCAGTACAAGGTGCCTGTCTGGACCATTTCAACCGGCAAGAATCTGGGCTACGGTTCCGCGGCGCCGGCGGAGCGGGGCCAGATCGTACTCGACCTCAAGCGCATGAACCGCATTCTTGAAGTCGACAAGGATCTGGCCTACGCCCTGGTCGAGCCTGGGGTCACCTACAAACAGCTCTACGACCATATCGCCGAACACAAGCTGGGCTTATGGCTATCCATGCCGGCGCCCTCGGCGATCGCGGGGCCGGTGGGCAATACGCTGGACCGGGGGGTAGGCTATACGCCCTATGGCGAGCATTTCATGTATGCCTGCGGCATGGAGGTGGTGCTGGCGAATGGCGAAGTGCTGCGTACCGGAATGGGTTCGATGCCGAACTCCAATACCTGGCAGGTTTTCAAGTGGGGTTACGGTCCCTATCTGGATGGAATTTTCACCCAGTCCAACTATGGCATTGTCACCAAATTCGGCTTCTGGCTCATGCCTGCTCCGCCCGCTTTCAAGCCGTTTGTTATCCAGTACCAGCATGAAGAAGACATCGTGGAGATCGTGGAAATCATCCGGCCGCTGCGCATCAACGGCGTGATTCCCAATGCCGTCGTCATCGCCCATGCATTGTACGAAGCACCGGTAAAGGCCCGGCGCAGCGACTATGTGACCGGGCCCGGATCGATTACGGACGAGGCGGTGCGCAAGATCACCAAGGATCACAAGCTGGGAATCTGGAATGTTTATGCGGCGCTTTACGGCACACAGGAACAGATTGACGTGAACTGGAAGATCGTGACACAGGCGTTCGGCAAATCCGGCAAGGCGAAGATCCTGACCGAGAAAGAGGCGGCTGACGACCCCGCATTTGCCTATCGCGCCGCGCTCATGCGCGGGGATATGACGCTTAAGGAATTTTCCTTGTACAACTGGCGCGGCGGCGGTGGCTCGATGTGGTTTGCACCTGTTTCCCAGGCGCGTGGCAGCGAAACGCTCAAGCAAATGTCTCTGACCAAGCAGATTCTTGGCAAATATGGACTGGATTATTCCGGCGAATTCATTGTCGGCATGCGTGACATGCATCATGTTGTCGATGTCTTGTACGATAAGACCAACCCAGATCAGGTGAAGGCGGCTTACCAGTGTTTCGACGAGCTGGTGACGACGTTTTCGGCGCAGGGGTACGGAATCTACCGGGTTAATACCGCGTTCATGGACAAGGTGGCTGACACCTACGGCCCGGTGCAGCGCAACGTCAACAAGATTCTTAAAAAGGCGCTGGACCCCAATGGAATCCTCGCTCCGGGGAAATCGGGTATCCGGCTGTAGCAGCCTGTTGGCAGCGGGGGATGAAGCGCGTTCCTGCTGTGCTCACCTGGGTTGATATCGGGTTTCGTCGATCCGCGCCGGGACCCATCCGGGGACCGTTCTTCGGGAATTCACTCGGATAACACATACCGGAGGCCAGGAATGAGAGAGATCAAAGCAGCGACGATACGCCAGAAAGGGGGGCCTTTTCAGGTCGAAAAACTCAGCCTGGATGAGCCGCGTTCCGACGAGGTGCGGGTGCAGGTGGTAGCGGCGGGCATGTGTCACACGGACATGGTGGCACGCGACCAGCTCTATGAGGTGCCTCTGCCCATCGTACTCGGACATGAAGGCTCGGGCGTGGTGGAGCAGATCGGCCGCGGCGTAAAGAAAGTGGCGGTGGGTGATCACGTTGTGCTGACCTATATGTGGTGCGGCCACTGCAAACCCTGCCTGCGCGGCGATCTGACCTATTGCCAAAACTTCTATGCGCTTAATTTCGGCGGCACCCGTGAAGACGGCAGCACGGCCACCCGAGATGCGAACGGGCCGATCCACGACCATTTCTTCGGCCAGTCGTCGTTTGGCACCTTTGCCCTCGTTCACGAGCGCAATGTCATCAAAGTACCGAAGAATGCTCCGCTCGAACTGCTCGGTCCGCTTGGCTGCGGTATTCAAACCGGCGCGGGAGCCGTGATGAATGCGCTTAAAGTCAGCCCGGGCAGTAGTTTCGCGGTGTTCGGCGGCGGAGCGGTGGGATTGAGCGCCGTAATGGCGGCGCGCGTGGCGGGGGCGGCGATCATCATCACGGCGGATGTGGTGCCATCGCGGCTAGCACTGGCCAGGGAACTGGGGGCCACTCATACCATAAATAGCCGCGAGACCGATCCGGTTCAGGCTGTACGGGAAATAACCGGCGGCGGCGCCGATTTTACGCTCGAATCGAGCGGCCGCCCGGCGGTCCTGCGCCAGGCGATCGACGCACTCGCCATACGCGGTACCTGCGGTATCGTAGGGGCGCCAGCCTTGGGTACCGAGGCAAATTTCGATGTAAATGGCGTGATGACAACAGGCAAGCGTATCATCGGGATCATCGAAGGCGACAGTAAGCCGGATCTCTTTATTCCCGCTCTGGTCGAGCTTTTTACCCAGGGACGTTTTCCGTTCGACAAACTGGTGAAGTTCTATACGCTGGAGCAGATTAATCAGGCGGCTGAAGACAGCGAGAAGGGAGTCACGATCAAACCAATTATCCTGCTGAAAGAAGGCCATCAATATGAAGTCTGATAATCCAGTGTATGGTCGTCGCACTATTCTGAAAGCATCAGCAGCGCTGTTCGCCGCGGGGATACTGCCCCCCGCCGGCTCTGCTTTTGCGCAAATGGTTCTGAACCGGACGCAGGACCAGATTCTTGGGCCTTTTTATCCCATTATGAGCAAGCCCAATCGCAGCGGAGATCTGACGCGAGTGCCCGGTGGCTCGGGGCGCGCGAAAGGACAGCTTCTCATAGTCAAGGGTCGCGTGATCGACCCCGCCGGCAAACCGGTTGCGGGGGCGGACGTCGAAATCTGGCAAGCCAATGCGGTGGGGCGTTATGCCCATCCCGACGATACGAACCCAGCACCGCTCGATCCCAATTTCGAGGGTTTCGGCGCGGTGATCACTGGCACCGATGGCCGTTACCAGTTCAAGACCATAAAACCATCCCCCTATCCCGTCACGCCGACCAGAATGCGGCCGGCGCACATTCATTTCGATGTCAGGGGCCGCCATGACGAGCTGATTACGCAGATGTATTTCGAGGGTGATCCCTACCATAAGACGGACGCGTTCCTTCAGAGTGCGACCAATCCAGAGGCGCTGATCGTGAAGCTGGACCCGCCAGCGCCCGGGGAGCCCGATTTCATGGTAGCGGAATTCGATATCGTATTGCGGGGTTAGTGGCATCCGCAACGGACTTGGCCTTTTTCATATGAGTGCCGGATTGAATGTGGCGCTGGATTGAAGAAAGATGGAGGTTTTCTATGGAACATAGCAACGAAAAATCCCTGCCGCATTACATAGGGTTTGACCAACTGCCGATAAATGGCAAGTGGCGGCACGGAAAAGGTGCGAAGGTTCTGCGCGATCTCAATCCCTACAACGGGGAAGTTATCGTCGAAATCCCCCACGCCAGCCGCGATGACATGGACGAAGCTTACCGCAGCGCCGCCAAGGCACAGGTTGAATGGGCAGCCGCACTGCCGGGCGAGCGAGCAGCGGTAATGCGCCGCGCGGCGCAGGTGATGGAAGCGCGCCAAGAGGAAATCATCGCGTGGCTGATTCAGGAAGCAGGCAGCACGCGCATCAAGGCCGGCATGGAGTGGGGAACCGTGCATGCCGTGCTGCTGGAGGGGGCTACCCTGCCCTATCTGGTGGAGGGCCGTATTATTCCGGCTGATATCCCGGGCAAGGAGAGCCGCATGTATCGCAAGCCGGTCGGTGTCGTGAGTGTTATCAGCCCGTGGAATTGGCCGATGCAGCTTTCCGTTCGTTCCGTGGCGCCTGCGCTCGCGGTTGGCAATGCCGTTGTCCTCAAACCCGCGAGCGACACGCCCGTGACCGGCGGGCTGCTGCTGGCGAAGATTCTGGAGGAGGCCGGTCTCCCGCCTGGTGTTCTCAGTGTGATAGTCGGTGCAGGCAGCGAAATTGGCGATGCTTTTGTCACCCATCCCATTCCCCGCGTGATTTCATTTACCGGTTCAACGCCGGTTGGCCGCAATATAGCCAAACTGGCTGCCGAAGGACCCACCCTGAAGCGGCTCGAACTGGAACTGGGCGGTAACGGCCCCTTCGTGGTGCTGGACGACGCCGATCTGGAACAGGCGGTGGAGGCGGCTGTATTTGGCAAATTCCTGCATCAGGGTCAGACCTGTATGAGTGTCAACCGCTTCATTATTGACGATGGCATTCATGATGCCTTTCTCGAACGCTTTGTCGACCGGGTAAACAAATTGAAGCGTGGCGATCCGAATGCACCGGACACGATGATCGGCCCCATCATCAATGAGGCTCAGTTGAATGGCCTGCGCCGCCGAATCCAGGAGGCGGTTTCGGCCGGTGCGCGCCAAGTCGCAGGTGGCGAAGCGCAGGGCCTTGTTCTGCCTCCGCATGTGTTCGCCGACGTGACAAACCAGATGCCCCTGGCGCAAACGGAATCGTTCGGGCCGATCGCGCCCTTCATCCGTGCGCAAGGCGAAAGCGAGGCGCTCAAGATTGCCAATGATACGGAACTTGGGCTTGCTGCAGCCGTTTTCACACGCGATGTCGAACGTGGCCTGCGCTTCGCTCAGCAGCTTGAAACAGGCATGGCGCATGTCAATGACCAGCCGGTAAACGATTTGCCCTACAATCCGTTCGGTGGGGAGAAGAACTCCGGCATCGGCCGCTTTAACGGCATCTGGGCGGTAGCCGCATTCACCACCGACCAATGGGTGACCATCCAGCACGCACCGCGCCGTTATCCCTTGGGAAATCTCTGAATAAGCCTTCGTGTTTGCCAGCGCCACCCGCCGCAGTTCATGGTGCCTTCGGAGGGAAGGGGCACCCCTCAGGCGGAGAAGGAGGCGAAGCGAATAGTGAATTCCCTTGTGCCATAAGCCCGATCAATCACCCCTTCAACCGCCGGATTTAGTTTGATAAGGAAAAACCATGGCTCTTAAACTTCATACCATCATTTGCAGCACGCGGCCGGGCCGCGTCGGCCCTCCCATCGCCCACTGGTTTCACGAACTTGCACTGCACGATGGCAAGTTTGAAGCCGTACTGGTCGACCTCGCCGAATTCAATCTTCCCGTATACGATGAACCGGAGCATCCCATTCGCCAGAATTACCAGCACGCACATACCAAGAAATGGGCCGCCAGCGTCAATGCGGCCGATGCCTATGTTTTTGTGACGCCGGAATACAACTTCGGACCGCCGCCCTCTCTTTTGAATGCGCTGAATTACGTCTACAGGGAATGGAACTACAAGCCGGCCGGGATTGTCAGTTATGGGGGAGTCTCTGGCGGCATGCGTTCCGCTCTGATAGAAAAGCTCACTCTGACCACGTTGAAAATAATGCCGATGGTGGAAGCTGTCACGGTGCAGAATGTCTCCAGCCACCTTGATGACAACGAAAATTTTCTGCCGGGCGATCATCACAAGAATTCGGGTGCGACGTTGCTGAATGAGTTGCACAAATGGGCGCAGGCGCTGAAAACCATGAGGCAATGAGTCATCCAATCCGTGAACCATTTCATGCTGATTCATTTCACCGGTATTTATTGAATGCCTCGGGTTGGCGCTTTGCTTTCGTTGTCGCGCGAACACCATACTTCGCTGGTAATGGCGCGTACCGCACGGCGCGCAGCCAATGAAAACGAGAACGACGGGACGGCCCGTTCCGCTGCAATAGCCGCCGCGGTGGCTTCCATCGAGGCTCATTGGCATACACTGATGGCCGCTCATTTCCAGAAGGAGGAACGGTTGATACGAGCCGCGCGGGATGCGCTCGATCCCCAGGCGGTGACACGCGTTCTCGCCGAGCATGCCGAACTGCGGATGCTTGCCGCCGGCCCGTGCACACTTGAACCCGTTGTGCGTCTGCGTCGCTTCGCGGACCTTGTCAGTGCGCACGTGCGTTATGAGGAACGTACGTTTTTCCCGCAATTACAGTCCCATCCTTGCGTTGCCATTACCGGCGTGGATGACGATGCCGATGATGCATAAGCGGCGGCTCCAGCTCCAGCCCCAGCCCCCATTTACCCAACCCGAAGAGGAGATCCGCATGAATTTTCCCGATTTCTATGAGCAGGCGCCGGTGGTGCTTACCCATGATCCGTTTGCCGCCACACTGGGCGCCGCGCGTGACGGCGTGCTTGAATACCACTATGAAGATGTGGTGCGCCTGGCCGGTCATTCCTGCCCCACCGTCGCGGGCGCATTCCTGATGGGACGCGCGGCGCTGGCGGCGCTTTATCCGGGCGAACCTGCCGAGCGCGGGGCCATTGCCGTGCATATGCCCGCGCCGGAGAATGAAGGCACCACCGGCGTCATGGCGCAAGTCCTGACTTTGCTCACCGGCGCGGCTGCCGATAACGGCTTTCAGGGCATTCAGGGACGCTTCCGGCGCAAGGGGTTGCTCAGTTTTGCCGATCATCGCGAAGGCGACGCCATCACCTTCAAACGCCTCGATACCGGCGCGAGCGTGGCGGTGAGCCTGGATGTTTCGCTGGTGCCGAACGATCCGGCCCAAGGGATGCGCTTAGCCGCCATTCTGCAGGATAGCGCCGATGATTCCCAGCGTGCCGCCTTCGCCGAAGCTTGGCAGGAGCGCGTGCGGCGCCTGCTGCTGGAGTTTGCCGACGATCCGCGCGTGGTACGGCTTACGCCCATGCAGTAGTCCAGCCGCATTTTCTTATGCGTCAACCGCGCATAAAATGAATTGGAGGGTGGATCAGTGAAGAGTCGGGACAGGTGACCTGGAGGCCATCCAGTGCGAAAAGGCGTCCACTCATTCGTGTTTATCCGGGGTTTATTTCTTTACGGCAACTTTTTGAAATATTCCATCGTCACCCAAAAGATAAATTCCTGATTCCAACCCGAAAGTTCCGTTAATGGTCGAGGCTGAAACAGCGACTCCCGCCGCCTTGGCGGCCAGGTCTCCAGCGCTTTGAAAAAAAGTAAGAATGGCGGTTGTATCCTGGTTGGACACCAAACTTTTGAGTTGGCCTTCATCAGTTTCAATCTTGAAATCCTGTTTGGCTAAAATAGTCAGGGGTTTCACATCATAGGCCCGCTGATAATCCGGAGCGTAGACCAAAGTCGACGCATTGGCCGTAGTATCGACCAATAGGTACACTTTGGGAGGATAGATACGGACTCCGCTGGGTTTTGATCCAAGCTCGGCTTTTTCCGTCACTATCGTTGCACAGCCGAGTGTCAGGCAAGCCAACATTGTTGTAACCATGATTGAAAGCGGTTTCTTCATTATTTTCTCCTTGCGAGTAAGAAATTGACCAAAATTCGGCGGCTGTCCGGGATAGCGTGCCATCAGTCCCGTCATGTAAAAGCCAAGCGATCAAAAAGTCTTTGTCAATCATAGTGCCGATGCAGGAGGTAAGCGCTCAATCGCTGGATTCAGGCTTGGAATACCTGGACAGGTTTGCCAAAAATTCCTTTAATATGCTCAAACGCCTCGCCCAGCGGCTGGAAATACCCGAAGTTGTCGGCCATTGCCACAAGTATGCCAACGGCGTCCGAACCATTATAAAGCAGACCTCCGGAATCCCCTTGTTTTGGAGTTCTGTCTATCATAAACAGATTCTCCACCTGGTACGTTACTTGATCAACCGTTATCGGCAAGGTGATGCGGAATCCCGCTACCTTTGCCGAAATGATATTTGATGCCGGGAAAGCGCAATTTAAAGTCATGGACGTTCGAATCATCCCCGAGGGAAGAAAGCGCTTTATTTTTGTTGAGGCTCCTTTTATTTCCAGTTCTGGCTGAGGAGTACATGAATCCGTGATTTGAGCCAGGGCGATATCGTATGCCAAATGTTGATTTTCTTGCGTACTGTTGGCAATGGTGGTTGCGAAATTCGAATTGTTATTGCAACAAGTGCTTTTCATTGCCGGATTGACTGGAGGGGTGCGGCGGACATCTCCCGCTACATGCGCACAAGTGATCGCATAATAATATCCAAGTTGATCTGAAGCCTTATTTTGAAATATCAAAGTCAGTGCCCCCGATTCCCCGATAACGCTGACAGTCGCACCTGCCTTGCATGCAAATCGCAGTCCCTTCAACGAAATGACGTCGGTAAGAATTTTTTTAGTATAGTCTTTTGAACCGTCGTCAAATCGGTTGAAAACAAACTTTGGCAGGGTTCCACGCAGCAGCTCGGAACTTTTAATTTTCCGGCTAACGTAAAAGTGGATACAAAGTTTTTCGTCAAGCTGGCGGTTTTTGACAAACTTCAAACCACCTCCCACTCCCATAACGTTGGGATAGTTAAGATAGTTTTTCGCGCATATGCCGATTAGCTTCTCGAACTCTGCCTGAGGTCGCGCTTTTCTCGTTCCAGATCGATTTCTGCCAGACATGGGTATGTTTTACATAAAATTAATCAAAAATATCCACTCGAAGTCCGTCCTGTTCCCGTCCTGCAACGTGCCGGAACTCTCTCTATTAAGCCTGACACGGCGGGGGAGTAGCACGCGGTTTTCCTTCTGACTCGCCATGGGGTGGATCTCCAGAGCTCACCCGTAAGGGGCTCTCTCATCATGAGAAGCAGGTTTTGGGCCTGCCACTCACCCGATCAAGAAAATTTTTCTACTGTACGTTACCGAACAGAAGAAGTCCGGCTGGATTTCTATTATCACTCCCAGTATAGCGGACGGTAGCGACATTGCCGGGAGGATGCGCTTCAGGATTTCAGCAAACGGACGATCAGCGATGACGAACCAACATGTTTATGACATTACCATGAATCCGAAGGGAAGGCCGTGAATCCCGCTGGCATGGATCTCCATTCGCACCCTGCAGGCGCTGCCACTCCTGATGCTCAGCCGTACCCTGCGGCTTCCGATCATATTCATCCGGGGGGGCATCAGCATGATCCACACACCGGGGGATGTCCAGCTTGCGCCGCGGGTCGTAACGACCATCCGCTTCCAAAAGAAGTAACCGAGATGATGGCGAGCCGCGAGCACCGTATGCACCATTGGCTTTGGCACGAAGTGCGGAACAACTGGCACCAATATCCCCGCGACATCCAGCAGAAGATCGATGAATTGGGCTGGAGACCCCCCCGGCCCGTTCTGGATGAAGGCGGTAATCCGAATCTGGAAAACGATTCCGGCGAAGATTTTCTTTACATGCACCGGCAAATGATTGGGGATGTCAACGCTACCCTGAAGCAAGTGGGAGATCCTGGCTATCCGCGTGTACAGGGTTGGTTGGAGGTGCCACCGCCGGGTGATGCAAGCTATCCCGTGCCGCCAGCCTGGTTTGATCCAGGCGGACAGGGACAGGCGCCGTTCGCGAATCTTGAGCGGATCAAATCGAATATGTTTTATGAGAAGCGCTTTCGATTCTGGCAAAAAGCATTCACTGATCCCGTGTTTCTCCGTAGTGTAACCCTCGGCAAACTCGGCGTGCTAATAGAGATGACGATTCATAACGCCATGCATATGAGATGGGCGGCTTCTACCGGCACCGTTCGTCCTGATCCTCTGCAGGCCACTGGGGATATCGATCCAACAAGAGGTGAGGTGATTGGCGTGGAATGGGATGACCCACGGTACGATTTTCTGGGCGACACGTATTCGAGTCACGTCAACCCGATATTCTGGAAGCTGCATGGCTGGATTGATGATCGGGTTGAGGGCTGGAAGATTGCCAATGGCGTGTACGGGAATAATTTCTGGAAAGGAACGTGGATAGGGAAGATGCCGGGCCACGCGGAGATGGTTGCCCCGCACGCATTACACGAGGGTCCGGAGCATGTGGTGTCTCCCATGGCAGAGTCGCAGCAGGTCGCAAATCTGATTGCCCAGACCGGCGTTTTTCACAATAACCCATTCATGCCATCGTTTTCGATGGAGGCATGGTAGGCAGAAAGGGCTTTACGCTGATTCTCGCAGCGAACTGAGAAAGGCTTCGAGAACGGTAATAAAGGGAATTTTTTACCAACGGTAACTTATAAATAAAGGAGATTCTTATGAACGGCTACCCACAGATGGAAGGCAACCCCCAAGCGGCACGGGGCTATGGCGGCTACCCGTCCCTGGAAGCGGCACGGGGCTATGGCGGCTATCCATCGCTGGAGGCGGCACGCGGCTACGGCGGCTACCCATCGCTGGAAGCAGCACGTGGCTACGGCGGCTATCCATCCCTGGAAGCGGCACGCGGCTACGGCGGCTATCCATCGCTGGAGGCGGCACGCGGCTATGGCGGCTATCCATCGCTGGAGGCGGCACGCGGCTATGGCGGCTACCCGTCCCTGGAAGCGGCACGCGGCTATGGCGGCTACCCGTCCCTGGAAGCAGCACGTGGCTACGGCGGCTACCCGTCCCTGGAAGCGGCACGCGGCTACGGCGGCTACCCCTCGCTGGAGGCGGCACGCGGCTACGGCGGCTATCCATCCCTGGAAGCGGCACGTGGCTACGGCGGCTATCCATCGCTGGAAGCAGCACGTGGCTATGGCGGCTACCCCTCGCTGGAGGCGGCACGCGGCTACGGCGGCTACCCCTCGCTGGAGGCGGCACGCGGCTACGGCGGTTATCCGTCCCTGGAGGCGGCACGCGGCTATGGCGGCTACCCATCCCTGGAAGGGGTTCACTGTTGTCATTAATCCCGGAATAGTCCACGAGCATTTTCCGAGAAACGTTTTTGAAATTGAGGAAAGATACAGTGACCCCTCCCGTTCCTGAACAACTTGTCGATGCGATGGCTGCCCGGGCATGTCGAATGCATTACTATCTCTGGCATGAGATACGTGACAACTGGGTAAATTATCCAAAAGACCTGCAGGATGAGTTGCGCAAGGCGGGATGGGAGCCGCCCCGGCCAGCCCTGGATGAGAATGGGGAGCCATTCGTGGACAATGGCTCTGGCGAGGATTATCTCTATATGCACCGTCAGACCATCCAATATGCAAACAAGATCCTTGCACGGGCGGGCGATCCGAACTATCGGCGTATAGAAGGCTGGCTGGAGATCCCCTCTCCGGACGATCCAGACTTCCCCGTTCCGGCGCCGTGGTTTGATCCGGGAGAGTTCCCGGTGGTCATCCAATTCATGACGCGATCCAAGACTGAGCTTACCTTCCAGAAGTACCTCAAGCCCTGGGAGAACATGTTCACCGATCCCGGGTTTTTGAAGGATATAAGCCTCGGCATGCTGGGCGCGCTTATCCACACTACGGTACATGACACAGTGAAGCGGAGGTGGTCGGCGGTTCCAGGTGCCCGGCGCCCAGAGCCCGGCCCTGAGGTTGAGACGATACCGGTCGAATGGGACGATCCTCGGTACAACTACCTCCCGGATTTTTATTCGATGCAGGTTAATCCGGTTTATTGGAAGTTTTATGGGTGGGTGGATGACAGGATCGAAAGCTGGAAAGTGGTTCATTGCATTTTTGGAAGCAATTTCTGGCAGGGCAAATGGATGGGGAAGATACCTGATGCGGGGGAGGGAGCGCCCGCCGGGCTTTACGAGAGGCTTGAGGATCCGGCGGTTGCCAATACGCACGCCGCAGAGACTGAGCACCTTCTTCTCACTATCGGACGCCGTCTTGCATCGGGAAACTCGCCCGCATAGCATGGTTTAGCGATGGGCAACGTGGTCATTATTGATAATACAAGGCCTGGAAAATAGTTTCCCCGGCCGACACAGGAGAGATTGCTATGGCGGAGATTGATCCAAAGCTAAAACAGGCTAAGACAGCTGTGGAAAAAAGCCTGCTGAATCGCCCCGGAGTCACGGGAGTGGACATCGGCTTCAAGGAAATAGGGGGGCGACCCACGAGCACCCTGGCGATTCGTGTTCTTGTCGAGAAGAAACGGGATGTATCGCCCGCGGATGCAATTCCCCAGGCAATCGAGGGATTCCCAACCGATGTGATCGAGCGCAGGTTCGTATTGCACCCTCTGGCCGTGGATGCCCTTGATCTCGTGCTGGCGGCGGACACGAAAGAGTATCCTGTTTTAAAGGGTGGGATGAGCATTGGTCCGTGCCGGGTGGTGGACAGGATGACCTGGGGAGGAACCCTGGGCGCCCTGGTTACGGATAATGCGACCGGCAAGCCCATGATCCTGAGTAATTTTCATGTGCTGTGCATCGATAAGACATGGACCCCCGGCGATGCGATTGTGCAGCCTTCCCGGATTGATGGTGGCACCTGTCCCCAGTCCGAAATAGGCGTCGTAAAACGGGGGATATTCGGCGATCAGGTTGACTGCGCAGTGGCAGAGCTTTCGGCCCGTCAGATAGACTGGGAAATCCTCGATATCGGCAGGATAGCGGGAACCAATAAGGCAACCCTTGGTGAGTCCGTACGCAAGCGTGGCCGGACCACGGGGGTTACCTATGGCATCGTTGACACGGATGAACTCAGCGTGAATCTTGATTTCGGGCATGGTATCGGCCAGGTTCAGCTCACCAATCAGATCGGGATAAAGCCTGATTCAAACCGGAACGCAAAGTTTGGCGACAATGGCGACTCCGGCTCTGTAATACTCAATGGTGCCAGCGAGGCCGTCGGCCTTTATTTTGCGGGTGACCCGAAAGATCCTTATGGTTTGGCCAACCCCATCGCGGCTGTCCTGGCGGCTCTCGACGTGACCATGAGCGCTCAGCCAAATCAGCCGGGCCAGCCCAATCAACCGGGTCAGACAGGCCAACCCAATCAACCGGGTCAGACGGGTCAACCCAATCAACCGGGCCAGACAGGCCAGCCAAATCAGCCGGGTCAGACGGGTCAGCCCAATCAACCGGGCCAGACAGGCCAGCCAAATCAGCCGGGTCAGACGGGTCAGCCCAATCAACCAGGTCAGCCGGGACAGCCATGCCAGCCGTTCGAGGAGCCGGCCCTGATTCCCTTTCCCCCTGCGCCACCGTTTCCGCCGCAGCCGCCGTTCCTGATTCCCTATCCGCCCCCGCCGCCATTGCAGCCTGCGCCGGGGCCCGGGATTTGTTAACACCATGGGCTGCAACATTTTACCTTGCATTCATCGTTTGCCCGGGGTTCTTCCGGAATGATAAATGCATATATACAGGGGCGCCACGCCTCCAGCCTCACCGGCCATAAAAAATGCCGATGAATTTCGTCAATAAAATCAAGAGGTTCGAATCATGACTATGCAAAACTGTATTTTGCCTCCACATTCAGTACTGGGAAGCTGGACGTACAGAAGTTTTATCAACGAGCCCGACGTTTCGAAGGAATTCAATGCGCTTGAGTTCGGCAGGGGCGAACTTATCATCGAAGAATTCGCTCCGGAAGTGTTTGCGGGGCAGCTGTCCTTTGGTGACACTTATCAATTCCGGTTATCGGGCTGGACGACTTTCGTTTTGCCTTGCACGGTAAGATTCCGGGGGATCGGCGATACCAAGGATTCTTATGGACAGGTTTATGATTATGTGGGTTTTTTCACTCCGATGTGGTCTAATGGCATCAATCAGCGTCCCACGCTGACGGGTTCCGTGGTACGTACGGTCCCCCATGATAATGGCCGCGCGAAGGCGGGTGATGTCACTTCCTGGATTGCCGTGAAGCGGGATTGAGCGTCTTCAGCTTGCCAATCCCACGCCGGACATAAAGGCATTGTTGAAGATCTGCCGCACCGCCGCGCTTTCCATGAGGGTTTCGCGGCTGGCGATCCACTGATCGACGGCGGCATTGCCGTAGCGGTTGCGCACGCGATCCGGCGTAAGGAAGGAATTGTACTTGCCCCAATGCAGCGTAAACGGAATACCCGCCGCGTCCAGATCGTTCCAGACCTGGTTGTAGAACGCGCGGGTTTCTGGCGTATTGACCGCGTCCAGCTCCATGATGGCGGTGGTGTCGAAACGGGTAAATCCAAGCAGTGCCTGGGTGCCTTTGACGAAACGGTGCGAGAGAATGACCGGCAAAACCGCGTCTGAATTCTTGTATGCCTTGAAAGCGATTTCCATTGCCTCGACCGCGCGCGCCACCGGCATGCCGACGCCGCAGGCCAGTGTCTTTCCCAGCGTTTTCTCGCCGCGGAAGAGATCGCGGATGAGCGCCTGCTTGAAATAGGGAGCGAACTCCTGATTCACCTGGCTGTTCAGAAACGGCACGGCCACCTTGTTGAGCGGGCTGGGTATCCTGCCCACCACCGCTCCCATGATATCCAGTCCCGATGCACCCAAGCCAGCCTCACCGGCATTCCATGCCGGCGGGGTATAGTGGTTCGGGTCGTAAATCCCCTCATACATGATAAGAACGATGGCTTCGTCCGGGGGCGTGCCTTCGTTGGGGTTGAAGAAGATCTCGAAATGATAGGGCTTGTCCCTGGGCACGGCATTGGCTTCCGCCGGCAGGGCAACGCGTGTGGGGTCGCAAGCGGCAATCGCCGCTTTGAGTGTGGCATCGTAGGGATGCCGGAAGCGCACGGCATTGAGGAGGAACAGCTCGCGCGTCTCGATCATGATGCCGTGTATGATTCCGAAGGAGCCAAAACTTACCAGCGCGGCATTGAACAAGGTGTCGTCCTGTATAAAATCCGCGCCTATGCTTTCGGCAAATGCGGGTTGCATGACAGGGAAGGATTTCCGTTCCAGGTAGACATGCTTGTCCGGCCCGGTGATGAGATGCAGGCCGACGACCATCTCCTGCATGGCGCCAAACCTGTAGGCGCCCCCGTGCGTGCCCGTTGAGAGCGCACCGGCAATGGTCTGGCCGTTATTGGAGCCGCAGCCCTTGACCGACAAACCGGCCGCAAAGAGATAGTCGTTCAGCGCGGCAACCGAGTTGCCACATTCGACGAAGCGCAGCTTGGCGGCATCACCTCCGTATGCCGGGTGCGTCAGTGCTTGGGGCACCTCGAACGCCAGCCGCAGGGCCGCGGTATCGATCAGGCGGCCATCCGTGACAGCAACCGTGCTCAGCGACCAGAGACTGCCATGCGCCCGCAGCGAAACGCCATCCTGAACACAGGTCTGGATGATGCCCTGCAACTCCCTGGTTGCGTCGTTGTAGGTTTCGAAGGGCGGCTTGCCGCCCCGGTCTATGCTAAAGGCGTATTCTCCCTCAAGCGCCTGCTCGTAAGATTGATGTCGCCCCGTCTCGAGTGCCTGCGGCCTGAAGAAACTGCGTCCTTGTCCGTTGGGCATGACCTGTTCCCTCCTTTATTCCTTCTCATTTAATGATTCTTCTCAGGAAAGCTGCCGTGATTTCGATCGCTTGGATGGCGATGGGAGCACACCCGGCCTTGTCGGGGGCGCCTTGCAGCGGTAATACACCTCCGTTGGCATCCAGAAACCCAGGGTAATCACTCCTGCCAGGTCATGCGCCAATGAGCGGTAGACGATAACGTCGTTGATGCCCTGGCCATCGCATTCCGCCGACAGTACCTGCGGATCAAGCACCAGTCCCCAGAAGTAGGCATGCATGGTCTTCTTCAAATACCCCTCGGTATGGCCCTTGGGTTTGATGGGATCGGAATCCGGTATTGTGATCTGAAAGCTGGCGCAGCCGGGCAAAATAAGAAGGCCTGCCATGCAGGCGACAATACAGGTGGAGCGAAGATTTTTTATTATTTCCGCGATTATCGCCGTAGCGGGAATCATTGACGGCCTCCTGGTGTGTTTTGAATTGGCGGCGGGGTGGTGGTATAGCCCTTTGGCTGCTGGAATTCGCCATTTACCGTGTAAACGGGGCATGGTTGCGGATGACTGGGGGCGGAGGGTGATCTTGTCGACGTAATCTTGACTATGCGCTGGGCGGTTGCGCCCGTGCCCGCCCCGGCTGCTGCTCCTTTGCCGAGATCGGGCGGATCGCAAACCACATAACCGTTGTATCGATGGAGAGGTGTGCCGCCCGGCAGGTAACTGCCGGGAAATTGCGTTCCGTACGAACTGTTGAATCCCGACATGCTATTGGCTGGCAGTGGCAATAATATTAACGGAGTGCCGGGCTGAGCGCTGCGATTGGGGCCGCCAGGGGCGCGATTGGAAGTGGGTGGGTTGTGATTCAGGAGCGTTCCCGGAGAAATGAACGGACTGTTCTGAGCCATGCCCTGCTGCGTATCCGCCGGAAAGGCGCCCATGTCCACATCCGTGCTGCTCGCTTCCTGCGCCGCTGTGTGGCCCGAATACCCCCAATAGACCGCGCCCAGTAGGGCGACCCCCAGATATTTGGCGAAATATTTGATCACGGGACTGCTCAAGTATTGGAAATACCCAGGAATTTCAAAGTCATGAGGCAATCTCGAAGAAATTATAACTCAGCCTGTTCACATGAAGTTATTTATAGCATTGATAGCGGGAAAATCAATTTTTGAACAGAAAGGGATTGATACCGTAAATCGTGGAAACAAATAGCTTGACAAATGCCGGTAACGCTATATAATACGCTTCCATATAGTGGATTTTTACGCCCACTCACAATATGATCATAACTCGCTTCAGGCGAGTTTTTTATTGTCCGCCCGTTCAAAAACGGGCTTTTTTTTGCCCCTGCTCCCGGCGGGTGTTTTATGTAGCTCCCAAACCCGCTTATGCGGGTATTTTTTTGTCTCGTAAACAGAAACTGCCTCATGTAGCTTTCCTTATCTGCCCGCCATGCGCGGGTTTTTTTATTTCCTCCCCCAAGCGGGGTTTTTCATGGGTAATGTAAATGATCAGTCCAGCGGTTACAGCAATAGTGATTGCCATTCTTGCCGCACTTGCGTTCGGTGGCGGTTTTGCACTGAGCGACTGGCGGATGGCTTCGCAGATACAGCGGCTTAATACCAACAATGCAATGCTATCGGCAGCGAATGATAAGTGCGCTACTGATATTCAGTCTGTGCGCATGGCGCTGGAGACGCTGACAGTAGCCGCCGCTAAAAGAGAAAAAGACGCGATCAAGGCAATGAGGAGCGCGGCAACAGCCGCGGCAACACATACAGGCAATGCAAAGAAAATACGCTCGCTGCCGCCAGTTGCGGCAGCGGCGCCTGGCAAACAATGCGAGGTGATAAGTATGGAGCAAATACAGTATGTGCAAAGCCGCCATCGCCATGACTTATCACACTAGCCTGGCGGCGCTGCCAATGCTTGCATTAATGTTGAGCGGTTGCGCCGGCAAGCCCGTCATTCAGACACAACTGATCGAAAAGCCGGTTCCCGTTTTATGTCAAGTGGAAACACCGGCGGAATGCAAATCGGCCTACGCGGTTGATCGCGTATCCGCAAAGGACGATGCCTTGACTATCAATCGTGCGCTGCGCGTCGAAATAGAGGAACGGTGGGCATGCGAGATTAAATTGCTTGCGGCGGTAAAGGGCTGCAATAGCCTGCCGCTAAAAGAAACAGATCATGAATGAACACAGGCTCCAGAAGAAAACGAGGGAACCGGCGAGTGCGGCGGCTCCCGGCAAGCGGGGCGCCCCGACGATAAAAACCCGTGAACTGGTGGATGCGATCTGCACCGGTATTTCGCTGGGAAAATCTGCGCGCGCGATGTGTGTGGAGACCGGTATCAGCCAGCGGGTCTTATGGAACTGGCTGGCGAGCGATGCGGCGCTCATGCAGCAATACCTGCGTGCGAAGGAGCTTTGCGTGGACGCTTATGCGGAAGAAATCATAGAAATTTCCGACGACGGGTCAAAAGATACTTATACCGACGAGAAGGGAAAAGAAGTGATGAACCGCGAGGTAATCGCGCGTTCCCAACTGCGTATCGATGCGCGCAAGTGGTACGCGGCAAGGCTCGCTCCCAGGAAATACGGCGACAAATCGTTGAGCACGCGGGAAGACGGCGATGCGGGCAAGTCGATTGTGCACAGGGTCGAAGTGGCCTTTGTCGCAACGCTCACTTCCGGCAAGTAGCCGGATATCTGTCTCATGATTTTCGAATATTCAATAGCGGCATGACCGCGCACAGGGCGGAATTTCCTGAAAAACTTCGATTTCTGTTCGAAACGGCGAGATACAAGATTTTATATGGCGGCCGTGGCGGCGCAAAGTCATGGAGCGTTGCAAGGGCATTGCTGATACAGGCTGCGGCCACGCCGCTGCGCATACTGTGTGCGCGCGAGTTCCAGAATTCGATTGCCGAGTCGGTGCATCACCTATTGCAATCCCAGATTGCCGAAATCGGCCTAGAATCATTTTACGAAGTGCAGAACAACATCATTCTGGGTAGAAATGGCTCCGAATTCTTGTTTGCCGGGCTGCGCAACAACATTACGCGGATAAAGTCGTTCGAGGGCATTGACCGGGTATGGGTGGAGGAAGCCCAAGCGGTAAGCAAGCCAAGCTGGGATACGCTTGTTCCGACCATCCGCAAGGAGGGTTCGGAAATCTGGGTGACCTATAACCCGGAGCTGGAGACCGACGAAACGCATCAGCGGTTTGTTGTCAATCCGCCGGCGGGAGCCGTCGTTGTAAAGGTCAACTGGAATGACAACCCGTGGTTTCCGGATACGTTGCTGCGCGAGAAGGATGACTTGAAAACGAGGGATCCCGACGCGTACCTGAATGTCTGGGAGGGTCATTGCCGTCTTACGCTCGACGGTGCGATTTACGCCAGGGAACTGAGGCTGGCCCAGGAAGAAGGCCGCGTCAGGAGCGTACCTTACGATGCCGCAAAACCGGTGCATACGTTCTTCGATCTGGGCTGGGCGGATAACACCAGCATATGGTTTGCGCAAACTGTCGGCAGCGAACTCAGATTAATCGATTATTACAGCAACAATCAGATGCCAATACAACACTACATCAATGTGCTGCAAGACAAGGGATATTTATATGGCACGGATTGGCTGCCGCACGACGCCAGGGCCAAAACGCTGGCCACGGGCCGAAGCGTGGAGGAAATCATGTTCGCAGCCGGGCGCAAGGTGAGGATAGTGCCGAATCTTTCGATTTCCGACGGTATCAATGCCGCCAGAACGATATTCAACCGTTGCTATTTCGATGAAGCGAAGTGTGCGGAAGGACTGCAGAGCCTGCGGCATTACCGGTTCGATGTCGATCCGGCCACAAGGCAGCTCAGTGGCAGGCCGCTGCACGATCACCATAGCCATGCCGCGGACGCATTCCGCTACTTTGCCGTGTCCACCGAAGACGACAGGCCAGCCGGTAGCGCGCGCGGCATCAGCATGAAAGGCTGGCGCGCATGATCCCGGATGCGGCGGATATAGCGGCGGACATATCGGTCGAGGCATACAGCGGCATCTGCCGGGAGATTCGCAATCAGCCGAAATGGCGTCTGGATTCGGATACGGATTGCGACTATTACGACGGCGCTCAGACCAGTGTCGAGGTGATACAGCGCCTCAAAGATGCCGGCATTCCGCCGCAGGATTCGAATCTGATCAAGCCGACCATCAATGCCGTGCTGGGGATCGAAGCGCGCAGCCGCACGGATTACAAGATTACATCCGACGACGAGCGGCAGGCCGAGATAGCCGAGGGGCTCTCCGCCAAAATCAAGGAGGTCGAAGCGGAATCCAGGGCGGACAGGGCAATGTCCGACGCATATTCCAGCATGATCCGGGCAGGAATCGGATGGGTCGAGGTCTCGCGTGAATTTGATCCACTCAGGTATCCGTACCGGGTGCGGGAGATACATCGCAACGAAATCTGGTGGGATTGGACGTCGAAGGAGCCGGATCTGTCGGATGCGCGCTATGTGCGGCGCGACAAGTGGGTTGACCGTGCGCAGGCGGCGAGAATATTTCCGGAACAGCAGGCCCTTATCGGCAATAGCTGGAACGGCTGGAACAATCTGGACGTGTACGAAGGCGCCGATACGCGCATGGCCAGGGCCTACGAAATCGAGCAGGCATGGGGCCAGACGTGGGGACATGGCCAGGAGGACTACCTAAATCGCAACTCGGGCATGGTGCGTTTATCCGAGCTGTGGTACCGGCATTTCGAGGAGGCGTACGTTCTGCTATTGCCGGACGGCAAGGCGATTGAGTTCCGCGAAGACAATCCATACCATGAGGCCGCGCTGAGCGGGGGCCTGGTATACGTGCAGAAATCCCTGCTGCCGAGAATGCGCGTGGCAATCTGGCTGGGACCGCATAAATTGATGGATGTACCCAGCCCGCTGCCGCATCGGGATTTTCCCTATGTTCCGTTCTGGTGCTTTCGCAAGGACCGCAGCCGGGTACCGTACGGATTGATCCGCGATATGCGAGGGCCGCAGGACCAGATTCTCGATCTGGATATCCTGCTGTACGAAGTGCTGAATTCGGTAAAAGTCGAGGTGGATAACGATGCGCTCGATTTGAGCCAGAATACATACCAGGAGGTCGCGCATAACATCAGCAGCCTGCGGTCGATGACCGTTCTGAATGCCCAGCGCAGGAATGCCGCAGGATTCAAGGTGACACGCGAGCATGCGCTGGCCGCACAGGTGTTTCAGCTGGTGGAGGAGCGCAAGCACAGGATCGAAGCGGTGAGCGGCGTGTACCGGGCGATGCTTGGCGCATCGACGCAGGCCGCGAGCGGCGTTGCCATCAACAGTCTGGTGGAACAGGGTTCCACGGTGCTGGCGGAGCCCAATGATAATTTTCGCTATGCCCGGCGGCTGGTGGGACAGCAACTGCTTGCGTTCATTAAACACGACTTGCTGGGGAAGCAAATGACCACCGCAGTGAAGCAGGGCAACAAACAGAAGACCATCTATTTCAATCGTGAAGTCATGACGCACTCCGGCCCCATGATCGAGAACGATATCGAGACCGCCCAGGTCAGGGTCGTGCTGGAAGACATACCCGCCACCCCGAGTTTCAGGGCGCAGCAGCTGCAGGCTTTCACACAGATCGTACAAGCGGCGCCGCCCGCATACCAGGCTGTACTGTATCCGGCCATGCTGGAACTGTCCGATGTGCCGAACCGGCATGAGCTGGCGGATCAGTTGCGTAAAGCGGGAGGTACAGGCGGAGAGCAGCAGGCTACAGCAGAAGCCAGCTTGTGAGCTTCATGCGACGCAATGCGTTTTGCATACCACGCCCCGCGTTATACCCAGCCGCTTTCGAGCGGCTTTTTTGTTCCCGGATTCGATTATCCGGACTTCCGGATAACGCAAGCGCGCTCACGGCGATACCGGAGTTTTATAAACCCGCTCATACCCGGGCGGCCCGCTCACTGGGTTAAGCAGTAGGAGAAAACGGCAATGGAAGTGGATCAGCTTACGGATGAACAAATCGCAAATCTGACGCCGGAACAGGTCGAGATGCTGGAGAACGACCCGGACCGCCTCGCGGAAATTCCAGGCAATCGGAAGGATGAGGAAGAAACCAGGGCAAAAGAGGAACCCGGGCAGGAGGAGAAGCTGGGTGCGCACCATGATTCCAACGGTGCCGCGCCAACGGCCGGGGGGGAGGATATGCCCGTCGTTCTGAACAAGAGCGGCAAAGGAGTCATTCCTTACGAGAAGCACAAGGAACTACGGGTGGAGAACTCGGCGCTACGCGAACAGTTACAGGCCGCACGGCTGGAAAGCAGTAAAGCGGCTGAAAAACTGGAGGCGCTTCTGCAACAAAAGGAGAGTGCAACGGGTGTCAGTATTGCCCTGGCAGATAAAGCCATTGACGCGCACCTGGAGCGTATCAGGGAAGACATGCCCGAGCTGCACCAGGTGGTTAGCGCTGTTCTTGAGGGAAGCCGCAGGCAAGGCGAAAAGCTCGAAAAAACACTTGAGGAACTGAAACGCGAAAAGGAGGAATCCGACCGCGTGAAACAGCTCCGCACTGAAGAGCAGGTAGCCGAAGCCAAAGACAATAACTCTGATCTGGTGCATTGGGAAAGCAACGATCCGCAAGCGTGGGATGAAGCCATCAAGCAGGACGAGATTCTCAGAACCAGCGGCAAGTGGGTTGCAAAGCCCTATTCCGAAAGGTTTGAGGAAGTTGTCCGGCGTGTCAGGGCGATCATGCCAGAAGCTTCATTGCCAAAAAAACAGACCGGCCCCGAGCAGGCAAAAGCCGAAGCGAAAGCCAGGCTTGAGCGCGCACCGGCCAGAAAACCCACAACCCTATCGGATATTCAAGGAGGCGCAAACCCCGCTTCCGAGCGTGAGCAACTCGAGAACCTGAGCCCGCATGAACTGGCCAGGCGATTGATGAAGATGCCCTCGCAACAGGCCGCGGCCTTGAGATCCGAACTTGACTAAGGACATGAAATGGCTGAAACCAATGTAGCAAGCGGCAGCTCGATCGCGGTGAAACATTATAGCGCCGCACTGTTTGCCAATACGCTGAAAGGCGCATCGGCGATGGAGAACCTGGCCGGGCCGGTGGAACCATCCGCCGCGATGGAAAAGATCGCCGGGCAGACCCAACCGGGCATGCCGATCGTCAGGATCGACAACCTGATGAAAAATGCCGGGGATATCGTTACGCTCGATCTGGTCGACACCGTCAGCGGAGAACCGTTGATGGGGGATGTCAATCGCGAAGGCAAGGGCGACACGCTGTCATTTTCCTCGATGGATATCAAGATCGACCTGGCAAGCAAGGTGATTGATGCGGGCGGCAGCATGTCGCAGCAGCGCACCAAGCATAACCTGCGCGAAATCGCGCTGGCACAGCTGTCGGGCTATTTCCCGCGCCTTGATACGCAGGAGTCGCTGGTGCATCTGGCGGGTGCGCGCGGATCGCAGACCGGCACGGATTGGACGATACCGCTCCAGAGCAGCGCCAATTTCGCTGCGGTAATGGTTAATCCGGTCAAGGCACCGACGTATAACCGGCATTTCGTGGTGAACGGCGCCAACCTTACCTCGGGTGGACAGCAATTGGGTTCCATCGTTTCCACCGATCAACTCAAGCTGATGCATCTGGATAATCTGCGCAAGCGATTGGACGACATGGACCAGCCCCTGCAGTCAGTGAAGCTTGCCGGCGACCGGGCGGCACAGACATCAAAAATGTGGGTATTCCTCGCCACACCGAACCAGTACTCGATATTGCTGACCGAAGGCTCCCTGCGGGCATTTCAGCAGAATGCCGTGAATCGCGCCGCCTATCTGGATACCCGCCATCCGCTGTTCGCCGGCGAAGCCGGCATGTGGAACGGTATTCTGGTGATAAAAAACGAGCGCGCCATTCGCTTTCTGCCTGGCGAAAGCACAAAGATTGTCACCGCCGCCAATGCGGCAACCGCGGCGGAAACCGATCAGGCCATCAACCCCTCCCTAAGCGCCGGTTATGCCGTCGAGCGGGGCCTTTTGCTGGGCGCGCAGGCACTTGGGGTGGCTTACGGCAAAACAGGGATCAGCGGCATGCAGTTCGGCTGGAAGGAACACTGGTACAACTTTGAGAGCAATCTGGAAGTCATGGGTGAGCGGGTATGTGGCAAGGGCAAAGTGCGTCTGTCGATCAATGACGGTAGCGGCGCAAAGATACCGACCGACTTCGGTGTGATTGCAGTCGATTCCGTTATCTCCCTCTAATCCCCGGCGCATGAGCGGTTTTTTTTCAACGCTCCGCTGCCTTCACATCCATTCATCCTCAAGGAGTTCTTTACCATGGCTACTTTCAATGCACCGGATTTGTACAGCAAATCACGCCATATGGGCGGATATGGCAATACGACCGTCGTTTATGGCTCGGTGACACCGACCGCCGGCGCCGCCGGCGACATCTACCGTCCCGTCATCATCCCGGCAGGCACGGATGTGACTGACGTTGACATCGTCAATGACGATCTCGATACGAACGTTTCACCAACTATCGCCTGCAAGGTTGGCTATGCACCGCTCAACGCGGCGGACGGGCCTGCAGCCGTCGACGATTATTTTGGTGCCACCGGAAAAACCTTTCTCAATGCGGCTGGGCGCACTTCGCTGGCATTTCAGCCGGTCAAGTTCGAGAAGCCGGTATTTCTGACTATCACGCTTTCGGCGGCGGCGGCGACATTCACTGCGGGCAGGGTGACCGCAATCGTCAAGGGTGATGCGGCAGGGGTCAAGTAAGTCGGATCATCGCAAACAATACCAGGTGGCGTCCCTGCAGAAAGACTCTGCCTGGTTCTTCTGAGGGGGGTGAAATGCCACTGGTAAGGTATATCGGAACGGTTCGTAAGGTGGATTCCATACCCGGGTCGCTGATGAGCTGGGAACCGGGTCAAATGCGGAATATGACCATTGAAGACGCAGAAAGACTGCTGGCATATCCGGACTCCTGGGTGGAGGCAGCCCATGACGTATGGTTAACCAGGGATTCGTTTGGCAACACCGGCGGACTGGTGGGGGACGCCGGCGATACCTACCCGATAATCTCGCGCTCGATCGAAGTATTGTCCAGTTCGGCGGTTGCGGCACCCTGCGCTTCGGCCGGTATCGATGAGGTCCTTGCATCATTTCCCATTCCAGCCGGAACGCTGGGCGTTAACAGTATCCTGCAGATTGAACCGCTCTGGACATTCACCAGCAGCGCGAACAACAAGTTTTTGAAGATTGCCATAGGCGGGACCGTTCTGTTTAACGTCACGCGCACGACTGCCATGGCGGAGGCCCCATTGTGGGTAATGATAAACCGGAATTCCCTGAATTCGCAGATTCTTCCGTACTCTGCAAATTCCGGTTATTTCACCGCCGGGGCAAGTTTTCCAGCAGTAGCAACAGTCGATTTCTCCGTAACCAATACTGTCGAACTCATCGGGCAGAGGGCGAGCGGCGGGGATAGCCTGGTGCTGGAGTACTACCGGGCTCTGCATTTTCTGGGAGACTGACAGAGTGCCCGTCTGTATGTAACTCAGTCCAGGGCGGCATTCTTATTATTGGTTGTTAAACTTTTTACAGGAATAAAAATTATGGCCACATATTACGTAGATCCGACTGCTCCATGCAATGGCACGGGCGTTTTCGGCTTACCCTTCAATACCTGGAGCAGCGCGTGGACGGCGGCAGGGGCTGGCAGCAGCGATGTACTTTTACAGAAACAGGGCACGACTTTTACCGGCACCGTCGGATGCAGCAAAAATGGTGCAAGCGCTGACGCTCCAATTATTATTGGCGTTTACAACGCCATTACCGGAGAGCGTGTCATGGGGGTGAGAGGAGCAGCAAAGATCAATGGCAATGGCGGCAGCATTGGCATCAACATGCAAAACTGCTTTAACGTACTGATAGATGGTTTCGAGATTTACAACTGCCAGAATTATGGGGTTTACGAAGGGCATTCCGCCGGGACCGTGGATCAGAAGGCCGACTATGTGACCGCTGTGCAGTTGAAGAATTTATACGTGCATCATATATATGCATATGATCTGGCGGCAATCTGGATGCAGGGTTCGGGCGTCAAGTACAATAATATTCTAATCGAGGATTGTGCTGGCGATGGCATATGCCACGCTGGCAGCGTTACCGGCGAAGACATAACCATCCGAAGAATCAACGATACAGCCCAAGGCCTGGGTGATTGCATATCGCATCAATATTGCAGATCCAATTCCGTATGGCGCAGATGCCTGCTTGATCATTCCAATAATTCCCAGAAGCAGCCCATGGTGCTTGGAACAGGCGTCCTGATTCCTGCGAGCGGCATTGTTGTTGAGGATAGCGAATTTATTGGCAACGCGGAAGGGGCGGGGCTGGTCTCGGTGAATTTTGTGACCGGGGTTACGATCCGCAGGAATAAATTCACCGGGAACAAGGGGGCCTATGTTCTGGGAGCCACCAGCGTAGCCGATATTGACAGCAATATCATTATCGGACAGGGTGGAAATACCATCGGGATCGGTTGCACATTGGGTGCAACGGTCAATGCACGGCATAACACCATTATCGGTCATCAAAGGGGCATAGAGCTTACCGGGATTAACAACATGGCGAAAAATAACATCGTCTACTCTACCGGCAGCACGCCCGTTATCGCATATTCCAAGGCGAATAATTATACCAATCTTGAGGGCGACCCCGCGCTTAATCTGTTCTATCTCCCGCAAACACCCGCGGTGAAGGGGGCCGGTATTTATCTTGGAGGAACGGATTACTACGGTAGCGAATTTAGCAACCCTCCCAATATCGGGGCGGTGGATGAGCTATCGGCTGCCATGAAGTAATCTGCAACCGTGGCGAATCCGTAGCGGGAATAACCGGTTTCTCGGGGGGTTCATCGCAGGAGGCATTTTCCGATAAATGACGACCATATAATTTCTGCAAGGAGCTCCCGCAAGATTTGCCGGAGTTCCTCCGCCTGCTCAATTTTTCGGGAAATCGAATCAGGAAACCGATTCAGGTCACTGGCGGGCATATTTCCCTCAATTACCGAACCATACTGAATAATGGCTACATACTGTGTAGATCCCACGGCAGCAACGAATGGCACGGGTAGTCTTGCCTCTCCGTTCAATGCCTGGAGCAGCGCGTGGTCCGCTGCAGGCGCGGGCAGCAGCGATGTTCTCTTGCAGAAACAGGGCACCACCTTTACCGGAACCATCGGATGCAGCAGGAATGGTGCAAGCGCCGCGGCGCCGATCATCATGGGTGTTTACCGTGCCCAGACAGGTGAGCGCATCACCGGCACTCAAGGCGCGGCAAGGGTCAATGGCAACGGAAATGCCATAGGCATTAACATGCAGGATCGCTATAATGTCCTGGTGGATGGTTTCGAGGTTTACAACTGCCAGAATTATGGAATTTACGAAGGGCATTCCACCGGAACCGCCGATCAGAAGGCGGATTATGTAACTGCTGTCCAGTTAAAGAATCTATACGTACATCATATATATGCATACGATCTGGCTGCAATCTGGATTCAGGGATCGGGCGTAAGATATAACAATATCCTGATCGAGGATTGCGCCGGCGATGGGCTGTGTCATGCCGGCAGCGTGACTGGCGAGGATATCGTAGTCAGAAGAATCAATAACACCGCCGGAGGTCTGGGCGATTGCATCGCGCATCATTATTGCAGGTCTAATTCCTACTGGCGCCGCTGTCTGCTTGATCATTCCAATAATTCCCAGAAGCAGCCCATGGTGCTTGGAACAGGCGTCCTGATTCCTGCGAGCAGCATTGTTATTGAAGACTGCGAATTGATTGGCAATGCGGAAGGGGCGGGATCGCTATCGGCGAATTTTGTGACCGGCCTCAAGATCCGCAGGAACAAGCTTACCGGCGATAAGGGCATCTATATCCTGGGTGCCACAAGCAGCGCGGATATCGACAGCAATATCGTGATGGGGCGGGGTGGCAATACGATAGGGATAGGCTGCACATCGGGTGCGACGGTCAATGCAAGGCAAAATACGATCATAGCGCATCAGAGAGCCATAGAGCTTCTCGGCACCAAGAATGTGGCAACGAACAATCTCATACAGTCCGCTGGTTCCACCCCCATTCTCGCGTATGCCAAGACAACAAATTACACCAATCTTGACGGCAACGCTGAAGTCGACGTGCTTTACCGCCCGCAGACCGTAACCGTCAAAAGGAGAGGAACTTACGTGGGGGGCAAGGATTTTTATGGAAAGCAGTTTTATAATCCGCCCAATATTGGCGCGGTGGACGATTTGCCGGCCACCCGCAAGTACCTGGTAATCACACGGCGCTGAAGGCCGTTTTTATAGGAAACAGCAGTAATGGGGCGATCTCTGGATCGCTTTTTTTTATGGAGCCTGACATGCCTCAAGTGAAATACGTAGGCACCTGCATTAAAACGGACAGCATCAGCGGCGTCGGGTTGCGCTGGGAACCGGAGCAAATCCGGAGCGTGACCGCCGAAGTCGCCGAGAGGCTCCTGGTGTTTTCCGATACCTGGGCGCGGGAAAAGCAAGAAATACTCCCAGCGCCCGGAGTGGACGAGCCAATCGGGCTGGCACAGGAAGAGAAACCGGTGGAGGAGCCATTGCCGGTGGTCGATTTTCATGCCATGGACAAAAAAGCCATGGTCGAGTATGCCGCGCGCAACTACAACGAACGATTGGACCAGCGGCAGAATGAAAATATTATCCGGCACAAGCTCATCGACCTGTTTGCCAGACACCATCAGGTTGAATGAGGTGGATGATGGCCTTCACCTATCAGTCTGCCGTCGATCTCGCGCGAGTTCCGCTTAATGATGCAGGTAAGGACCGGTATCCGGACCTCATTTTATTGTCGTTTGCCAACCAGGGAATCCTGCAAATCTTCATGCGGCGCCCCGATTTGTTCGCAGGCCGATTTGATAATCCGCCCGATGGCGGGAATCTGCTCGCCGACGCCTTCCCGCTGCCCGCCGAATATCTGCAAATCCTGGCGGATTACATCACGGCGAGAGCCGAGATGACTGACGACGAGTACGTCAACGCCGGGCGTGCGGCCATGTTCATGCAACTCTTTATGTCGGGCGTCGCAACATGAGGCCGTGGAGTGATTTTTATGACCTGATTATGCCGGGTCTGCCCGGTTGCCCATTCGCGATGGCTGATAACGCTTTGCGTCGATCAGCCATCGTGTTTTGCGAACAATCGCTGGCCTGGCGGTTCAATCATCCCGATATCCCGGTAATGGCCGGTACATCGGAATATGCCTTCCTTCCACCGGCGGGCGCCGCCGTGCATTGCATTACCAATGCAGTGCTGGACGGAGAGGAAATCGAGACTCGTGCGGGAGAATCCGGCATGACCGTCGGGAACTGGCGCAATCAATCCGGCACGCCACTCTATGTTCTGGGCGGGGCAGCGTCGGCCACGCTGGTGCCAATCCCCGATGCGGCCGGAATGCTGACAATGGTGGTAGCGCTGAAGCCATCCGCAGGCAGCGTGGAAATCGACGATATGCTGTTCAATGAATTCCGGGAATCCATTGTTCATGGTGCCTTGGCACAGCTTATGCTGTCGCCAAAGAAACCCTACACCAACGCGCAACTCGCCACTCACCATGAGCGGCAATTCAGCATCAGCGTAGCGGCGGCGGGCATGCGCGTGGCCAGGAGCTACACGCGTGCTCCGCTGCGCACCACGATCATGGCCAGAAAATAAGTATGTGAGAGGTGGAAATGGGACTCAAGTTTTCAAATTTCGGCAAGGCGAAAGTCGGTTCCGCTCCGGATGGAACGACCGGCTTGAGCTTCACGGTAGAGGCTGGCAAAGGGATTCTTTTTCCGGTACTCGGTGCGGATGATTATTTCTACGGGACCTTCAAGGACGCTTCCGGTAACCATGAAATCGTGAAAATCGAAGCCCGCGGCATGGACAGCCTCACCATCGCCGCTGGCGGGCGCGGACTGGACGGCACCACGGCCAGAACCTGGGGGGCGGGCGATTATTTTGTGGCGGGCATCACCCGCGCGGCGCTGGACGAATCATTATCCAATACCAACCTCATTGCCCTGGGCGCGCTTGCATCATCCGCCGATACGCTGCCGTATTTCTCCGGTGCGGGCGCCGCCGCCCTGACGAGCCTGAGCGCATTTGCCAGAACCTTGCTGGATGATGCGGATGCGGCGGCGGCACGCGCGACGCTGGGGGCGGCCGCGGCTACGCTGATTCCATCCGGCACTATCATGGTATTTTTTCAGGCTGTGGCACCTGTTGGCTGGACCCAGATAAGCACGCACCACAACAAGGCAATGCGGATTGTCGGCGGGACCGGGGGCGGATCGGGCGGATCGGTGGCCTTTACCACAGCTTTCGCCTTGCAGGCTGTTACCGGTTCGAACAGCGCAACTACACTGACTGAGGCTCAGATACCAGCTCACCAGCATTCATATTACATAGGATCTGGAACCGGCAGCGTTATACCCGATTATAACCCAGTAGATGGAAATAGCATAAGTGCTTCAGCGTATACAAATTTTACAGGTGGCGGTGGTTCCCATAATCACGCATTCACGGGTACCGCCATTAACCTCGCGGTGCAGTATATCGACGTGATTCTGGCGGGTAAAGACTGATGGAGACCCGGATTGCCGAATGTCCACTCGGGGCAAAGTGCGAGGAGATCAAGATGGAAGCAGGAAAACCCGTTCTTTACCGCTGCCCCTGGTATGTGCAGGTGCGCGGTGTCGATATGAATACCGGGGAGGAAACCGGCAACTGGGGCTGCGCCATTGCCTGGATGCCCGCTCTGATGATCAATACGGCCAACGAATCACGCAAGGGGGTGGCGGCCACCGAATCATTCCGCAATGAAATGCTGAAGCAGGGCGCGCAGGCGCAATGGGTGCAAGAGGCCTTATCCGCGGCGGCACGGCAGGCGCTGCTGCAAGGGAGCAAGACATGCGAGTAACGATAATTCGGGACGATGGTGTTGTCGGAGTGGATGGGTTATTCCGGCACGTTGATTTGTCCGCGCTGCCACCGGAAATTCGTGCGGTGCAGTGGGATGGCGTGAGTGGGCACATCGAGTACGACAATGCAGCAAACACTCCCCTGGAAACCATCGCGGGTTTCCGGTGGATAGTGGATCTCTGGGTTGCCGCCGCAGCGCAGGCGCCCGCGCTGCCCGCTACCCCGGGCAGCAGGGATTAATGGCGCTCTTTGAATAATGTTCAACAAGGCCGCATAAGCGGCTTTTTTTATTGGAGGTTCATGATGACCCAGTTCCAGCGCAAGCGCATCAAGGAAGAAATCGAGAAGCAAAGTGCGGCGGCCGATGCGGGTGCAGACAGATTTCTCGACAAACTGCGGGCTTCGAAGTGGACGGGCGTGATTCTGCTTGCCGCCGCGATGGGGATTGTGATTGTTGTCCTGTGGAGCCTGTTCTGACATGGCGGACCAGGACCCTGACAGCGATCACAAAACAGAGCGGCGGCGCGGCCCATCCACTTCCACGCTGTCCTTCGGCGGGATTATCGCAATAGCCAGTCTGCTCGCATCGGGCGTGGCGACTTACAACGCGGTGCAGAATGACATCGCCAGTTTGAAACGCGGGGAACTGTATCAGGAGAGAACCAATGAGCGCCTCAGTGAGGAGATCAAATCCGTAAGAGTCGAGCAGCGGGAAACGATGAGGGAATTCAACGAAAAACTCGATAGAATCATCGAGCAGTGGCCACGCGGGAGAAAACAATGAGATATCTCGCCGCTGTCCTGTTTCTGGCATCCTGCAGCATATTCACGCCCGCGCAAATAGATGAACGAGCTGCTGAACAGCCAACCCCCCCGATGCCAAATCCCGGGAAAAATCCCGAGGTAAATCCCGAATCACCGGAGAGCCGGGCCGAGGGGCGCAAGCTGAAACCCAGGCCGGTGGCGCCATCCGCATCCGACGTCTCGCCCTGCGCGAATCTCGATGCCGGCGATTTAAAGGCGACCATAAAGGCGAAGCTCGACTGCCTCCAGGAGCATGCTAAATGAATAGGACGTCCCCCGCGCATGTCCGCTCCACAATCACGGTAATGGTGCTGGCGGCGTCGACCCTCGTCGGAATCGCCTTGCATGAAGACTACAAGGAGGAGGCTTATATACCCGCACCCGGCGATGTGCCCACTATCGGCTTTGGAACGACCACCGGTGTCAAGATGGGTGACAGGACCACGCCCACGCGCTCTCTGGTGCGATTGCTCGACGAAGTCGAGGGCGTCTACGCGGCCGGGGTCAAGAAGTGCGTTACCGCGCCGCTGTATCAGCATGAGTATGAGGCATACGTGTCGCTGGCCTACAATATTGGTGTCGGCACATTCTGCAAGAAGGCGCAGCCGGGGAAGCCGCCCAATCTGATAGATCTGATCAACGGCGGGCAATATGCGGAGGCCTGCAAGCGCATCGAGGCATTCAAGTACGGACCAGGCAGAAAAGTACTGCCGGGACTGGTAAAAAGACGGACGGAGGAACGAGCCATATGCGAAGGGAAAAAATCGCCCAAATCATCGGGTGGCATGGATCCCGAATCCATTGGCTGAGCGCTCGTTTTCCAGTTTTTCTCCGTTAATTTTCCAGCGTTGCGCCATGGTCCGTAAAGATTCTTTCTGCCGCCCTGATCCCCGTCTCCTGGGTGAGCTCGCCGCCACCGGGTGGATTGCACGCCATGTCGTCCCATCATCGGATTTAGGATAATGGCCACGTTCAGAATCGCCGCGTTCTCCGGGCTTGTGCCGAGACTGGCAAGGCAGCTGCTTGCGCCGAATCAGGCGCAGGTCGCGACAAACTGCAACCTAACATCCGGCGATCTGCGCCCACGGAACGGCCCGCTGCATGTATTTTCGCCTATCATCGGCAATGATATAGAGTCCATATTCCGCATGGAGAAGGACGGCAACGAGAAGTGGCTGGTGTGGGATAAGGATGTCGACGTGGCGCGTTCCCCTGTTGCCGGGAACACTGAGCGGCGTTTCTACTACACGGGCGACGGCGAGCCTAGAGCATCGGATTACGACACGGCTACCACGGGAGTGGGGCCTTATCCTTCCGGATGCTATGTGCTGGGCGTGAGTCCCCCCGTTACCCAGCCGACCGTGACGCCTTCCGGCGGGGTGAGCGGCACAACGGTGTCGCGCGTCTACGTTTACACGTTCGTAACCCTCTGGGGAGAAGAGTCCGCGCCGTCGCCGGTCTCCCCCACGACGACCGGAAAGATCGATGACACCTGGGCGCTGTCCGCGATGGATGCCGCGCCGCCGAACTCAGGCGCCGTGACCGGCGCAATCAAGGACACACCGAGCGCCGGGTACGTGACCATCACATTAAATAGTGTGTTCGGGCTGCGTGCCCATGAAGAAATCACATTTGCCGCGGTAACTGGCATGACGGACTTGAATGCCACATTCCCGATAGTGAGTATCAGCGGCAATGATGTGGTGGTGCTGCTGTCGACGACTCAGACTTATAGCGCTTGCGGAACGTGGACGCGCAAGGCCCCACACAACACTACCGGCATGACCAAGCGGATCTACCGCACGCTCACCACTTCATCCGGTACCGAGTATCACTATCTCGTCACCTTGTCGGTGGGCACCACGACGTACAACGACACCATTTCCGATACCGTTGCCGCCCTGGGCGAAGTATTGCCGTCCGCGACATGGAACATGCCGCCGGCCAACATGAAGGGCATCATCATCATGGCGAACGGGATAGCGTGCGGCTTCTTCGGCAATGAGGTCTGTTTCTCGGAGCCGTTCAAGCCTTATGCATGGCCGACCGCCTATCGTCAAACCTACGATCAGGACATTGTTGCAGTAGGGATCGTTGGCACCACACTGGTGGGCATGACCGAAGGCAACCCCTTCACCATTACCGGCGTGGACCCGATAACCATGGGTGGCGGTATG